>DATHMK010000049.1:0-43282 GCA_035487155.1 Steroidobacteraceae bacterium | reverse complement strand
TGCCGGTGGTCGAGCGCATGCTGTCCGAGTATGCGCAGCTCATCGCGCAGGGTCACGGCGATGAGGACATCTCCACCTGCTTCCGCCTCAAGGACCAGTTGTTCAAGTCCTGAGGCCGATGCGTCACGGCCAGCAGGTCGTGCTCGAATCATTGCTGCTACTGTCCAGCGATGACTGCTTGCCGGTCTGGTCCAGCTGGAAAGTCTGACAGGAGGTGTCCTGCAGCTGCGGACTGCCGGCCGAGGGCTGGATTTGCAGCACATAGCCGCCGGGCGTCGTGGCCGATGCCGGGCTGCTGGAGATGCTGGTGATCGAATAATAGCTGCCGACCGATATGGGCACGGCACCCGAGCCATACGCAAGTGCGGACGGGCTCGACGAATAGATGTTCTGAGTGGCGAAGTAGCGCTCCTCGCGCGCCGCCAGGTCCAAGAGGGCCGTCTTCGCCTCGGTGCGCCGCGACTTGCGCACCGAGTTGGTGTAGGCCGGCACCGCGATGCTCGCGAGTATCGCGGTGATCACGATGACCACCATCAGTTCGATGAGCGTGAAACCGGCAGAAGGTGAGCGATTCATGATGTGGTCCTCAGCGCAGCTGCACCCAGGTCAGCCGTCGGCCCTTGCCGTTGGCGCCCGGATTGATATGGGTGACGATCGGCTGGTTGGTGACGGTCTGCGACACCAGCCATAGCGATCCGGTGGCGGACGTCACCGGGAAGGAAGTACCCACGGCGTTGGTCTGAATGCCCGCCGCCGCCGTATCGTGATAGCTCACGAAGAAGTTAGGCGGCGCAAGCCCCGTCAGAATCGAGATCGCATAGGTGAAGCCCGTGTCCGTGTTGGTGGTACAGGAGTTCACCTGGTTGTTGGCCGGCACGATCGAGTTCACCGTGAACACACCCTGCAGCAGCTGCGGGTTGTAGATGATGTTTTCCAGCGTGCCGATCAGGTTCAGATACCAGCCGAACTGCGGGGTCGAGGTGCAGGTGGCCGAACCCGCCCAGCAGATGGTGCTGGTGCCGGTGATGTCGCGGGTCGAGCCATCCGAGTTCAAGGTGAAGACCTGCTGCTGCAGATTGGTCTGATGCAGCGTGTAGTTCGGGCCGGTGAGACCGCTGCCGGTCGGACTCAGCGCCGCATACTGGGTGGTGGATTTGGAGTTCCAACTGGTCATGTTCCAGTCCCAGACACCATAGAGACTCTGGGTCGCGGTCGGGAAGGATACCGGCCCGGCGTTGGTGAACTGGTTGCGCTGGCCGGTGCCGAAGGCGATGACGATGGTGTTGCCGCCGGCCGGCGTGGCACCCGAGGACACCGTCACCGCGGTGGTGATGGGCTGGCCGGTCGGGGTCGTGAACAGCGGCCCGGCGCTCACTGCCCAGAGGTTCTCGGTGGCGCTGGTCAGATCGAAGCGCCACACATTGCCCATCAGGTCACCGGCGTACACATAGTCGGTGATGTGATCACCATCCAGGTCGGCGCTGGTGACATAGGCGATGCCGTTGTTGTTGGCAGTGCCGCTGTTGCCGGTGGTCAGGTAGTAGAACAATGTGTTGCCGGTGCTGTCGACGGTCATCACGTAGATGCCGGCATCGCCACTGGTGCTGCCAAAGCCGTTGCCGAAAATGACGGCCCACTTGCCATCGTGCAGGCGCCGGATGATCGGCTGGCCGTAAGTGTTGCCCAGGTTGTTGGCGCAGGTGGTGCTGTTGACGCAGCTGATGTTCGCGGGCGTCCACTCGCCGATGACCAGGCTCGAGGCATTGCTCTCGGCGAAGTTGCTGGTCGTGGGATTGGTCACATCCAGCGCGAAGATCGCCGCGCCACCTGCGCCCAGGCCGCCCACCAGCCAGGTGTGCCAGCCACCGTTGTAATACAGGTCGCCGGTCCCCGGGGTCTGGTCGACGAAGAAGTTATGGCCGTACTGCGGGCTTGAAAAATCCAGCGCGTTCGAGACGCAGGCCGCCTGCACCGGACCGGTGGTGGGGGTGAAGGCGGGCGTCACGCCATGGATGTTCTGCACCTGCGAGCCGGTGGTCGCAAAGGTGGCGCAGGCGCCGCCGGTGCTGGCACTGAGCAGCAGCGAGCCTGGCACGTAGGCGATGACTTCCTGGCCGTCATTGGGCGTGGTCGCCGTCGTGAAATTATTGGTCGAATCAAACGAGCCGCTGCGGAAGCCGTGGAGCATGCCGTCGTTGGAGCCTACATAGACGACATTGGGCCGGGTCTGCTCGGCGGTGATGAACTGCTGGTAGTTCTGGGTACCGGAGTTTTCCTGGGGCGCGGCCGTGGGGAACAGCTTGTCCTGCCAGGTCGCCGTGTACGGGGATTGCGGCGGGCCGACCCAGGTGGGGCTGGAATCCACGATGTCGCCCAGGACGCTGGTACGCGCCCTGAAGCACACCGGCGAGCCGCCCGTGCAGGTGAAGCCGGTGGTGATTTCGTTGCTGCGATCACCGCGCAGGTAATTCAGACGGTAGGGTGTCTGGCTGGGGTCACCGGTGGTCAGCGCCGCCTGCTGGGCCGCGCTCAGATTGCCCCATTCAAACGGCACGCCACCGGCGTTGTAGGTGAGGATGGTGCGAGTGGCCGGGGCCATTGCCGGGGTGGGTCCGGCCACTCCGGTGGAGCAGGTCTGGGTGGCCAACTCGCCGGTGAGCACGCAGGAGGCGTCCCAGGTGGGCGTGGTGGCGACCGAGACCACTCCGGTGGTCGGGTCGGATGCCAATGAGTTCGCGGTCACGCGACCGACCCAGTTGGTCTGGTCGTAGTAGGCGAAGTAGGCGAAGGTACCCGACTCCACTTTGGCGGATTGCTTCTCGTTGACGCCGGCGGAGCTCGATGAGGTGTTCACCGGCGCTGACTTGAAGCACATGATTTCGTGCACGTTGGTGGCGCCGCCGGTGGAGCCGGCAAAACCGAACCGAACGTAGTTGGGCAGCAGGCCGTTGGAGGCCTGTATGTTCTGGTTGGTGAGCACCGCCTGGTAGGCGCCGCCGCCATAGGCGTACGACAGGCTCAGATGCCCATCGCTGGTGATCTTCAGGTTGTAGAAGATGGTCGTGCCCTGGCTGCGCTTGGTGGCACTGCCGTTAAACAGCGGCGTGCTGCCGGGCAGAATGGTGTAGGCACCGGGAATCGGCGCGTAGTCGAGGATGTTCGCGGTGTTGTTGGTGTTCGGATTGGTCGGATCGGTGGTCAGCGTCGCCGGACCTGCGTCCACGGCCGAGCCGGTGCCGTAATTGTAGAGGTGCCCGGTACTGCAGGTGTGCTGGATCGCATTCTGTATCGCCGTCACGTTCGGGGTGTAGGGCGGCGTGCTGCTCGGCGCATTGGTGGTGATGGTGGTCGTGGGCGTTCCCGCCGAGCCCGTGAAATTGCTATTGGTGGCCGGTGCCTTGGAGCAGTAACCAATCGTCATGTCGTAGGGATGAGTTCCCCCGCAATTGCCGGGGTTGGTGGCCGAATACGGCTTGTTGGAGCACACCCCCTCGGGGTAGGTGCTATCGGTGGCCGCGTGATACGTATCGGTAGCCGCACACTTTTCGCAGATCGCCACGCCGCCGGGGCTGGCGAATGAATAGCCGCTGCTCGAGCATCCGGAGTCCGTCGTGGGGGTCGCAACGGTGGTGTTGGTGCAGATGCCATTGGCGTAGGTCGTGGTGGTGACGGCCACGGTCGTCACATCCCCCACCAAGGTGGTGGTGGTCGCCACGGTCGGACACACGCCGCAGGTGCCGGTCGCGTTGTCGAAGGTGCCGGTGGCGCAGGTGGCGCTCAGCCAGGCCGGATAGAAGGGCTTGGTGGGACTGCCGGGATTGGTGCCGTAGGCATTGTTCAGTGCCGGCCAGGAAATGGCGCCGGCGCCGCGCAGACCGATGCGGCCCGGTTGGAAGCCGTAGCCGGCCGCGGTGTTGTCGCCCTGGTTGAGGAAGTTGCCGTACTCGTCGATGCCCAGACCCAGATAGCCGCTGGTCAGACCGTCATAGGTGACGCCCGAGCCGCTGCCCGGACCGTTGGTGTTCGAGCAGGTGTACGCCAGGCTGCCGCCCGTGGCGCCGATGGCGGGCACGTTGGCGGCGCCGGTCGGATAGATCGCAGTCGGCGAGCAGCCCGAGGGCATGACGGCGCCGGACACGGGCACGCAACCGTCCATCAGGTAGAAACTGATGCCGTCAGCACCGGTGCCACCGTAGGTCACGGTCTTGAACGTGACCTGAATGCCGGCGCTGGTGGAATAGGCATTGGTGGAGACGATGGCGCCGCGCTGCTGGTTGCCGTAGGGCTTGCCATTGGTGAAGCGCAGTGCACCGCTGCCCACGGGGTCGGCAACCTGATTGCTGGGTGCGCTGGGGGCGGTCGTGCCGCCCAGAAAACCGTTCGCGCCGCCCATCAGGTACTGATCGTGGTCGGCCGAGTTGATGTAGTAGGAGTTGAGCACGGAGGTACAGGCCGGGATGGAGGTGGCCGGTGAGACCAGGCTGGTCTGGTTGCCGGCGGTCAGACAGGCGCCGTTGAAGAACAGCCAGTTGCCGACACCGCCGCTGTTGCTGCTGGTGGCTCCGGTGAAATCCTCACTCAGCAGGGTCTGGGCAAAGGTGGCCGGTGCCACTGCCAGACCCAGCACCAGCGCGCACAGCGCCAGCAGACGTTTGGAAGAGTTCATTACAAGCCTCCGAGATTGTTAACGCCTGAGCCGATCTCATACATGCTCTCGACCACGGCGACTGACAGAGCACTGCCGCCGTAGCCCACTGCGTCGATCTTGTACACGCTGCCGCCGCCGTCCTCGGCGATGCCCACGTATTGGATGTAGAACGATGGCGCGTAGATGTAGGTGTTCGAGCCCTGCGCGGTGTTCGCCGCGAGGTACATCTGTGCCGATCCGGAGGCCGGGTAATAGGTGTAGCCGACCGATGCACCACCGAGCGTCGTCCAGGGGAGCGAGGCGGGATTGCTGAGCGCGCTGCCGGGATTGCAGATCAGCACCGGTGTCGTCAGCGCGCTCGCCGTGGCGTTGCAGGTCACAGGAGCCTGCGACGAATTGCCGCTGCTGCTCAGCCAGAACTCCGCATACTGCTCGGCGACCACGGCGGCATGCAGGGCGCGCTGCTTCTCGCGTACGTTGCCGGCGATCTTTTCGGCCAGGCCCATGCTGCGGAACATGGCCAGCGCCAGCATGGTGACGACCAGCAGCAGCAGCAGGCTCGAGACCAGCACCAGGCCGCGCTGACGGGTCCGGCGATTCATGGGCTGGTTCATGTGTCCACCCCGGCGCGGCTCATGATGGGAATGACGCGCGTGAACACCGAGGTGCACTGCGGTGTGGTCGCGCAATTGGTCATCTGCCCGCCGGTGGTCCCGTATGCGGGCAGCTGGAAAGTCAGTGTCACCTTGACCGATGTGATGTTGAGCCAGTTGCCGCTGGTGGTTACCTGGCTGGCATTCATGTACTGCACCACGCTGTAGTCGTCACCGTTGGCACTCGAGGCCACTCCGTACAGCACCGTCATCTGGGTGACATTGGGGATCAGGTTGATGGTGAGCGGGGTGCCGGCGCCGCTGGTCCGCACCAGGCACTGCAGCCAGGGGTTGCCGCTGGCATCGGTCCCGATCGTGAACGCGTTGGTGTACCAGACACCGGTGCCGCTGCCGGTGTTGCTCTGGCCGGCGCAGTTGACGATGACCGGATTGGCGGAGCTGTCGTTGGCCGGGGCGATGAAGCGCACCACCAGGGTGTCTCCCGGCGCCGCCGCATTGTACAGCCCGCCCAGCACCTGGCCGCCGGGCAGCGTCACGCCGGCGAGCGCTGGCTCGGGGGGGAACGACGCACTGTTGAGCGCCTGGGTGGTCGGATTGGCGAAATATCCCGCCTTCTGCACGACATTGGTGATCAGCGTCATGGCGATGCGCTGGTTGTCCTGCAACTGCGACAGCGCGGTCTGGGTGGAGCTGGTGCGCCGCGTGCCCATCACCAGGGTGAGCAGACCGCCGAGCAGGAACAGCGCGATCAGCATCGCGATCGACAGCTCCACCATGCTGAAGCCGCGCTGGCCGTTGCTCACCCTTGCTGACTGGAACTGGCGCGGCATGGCTTAGGGCTCCACGTACAGGGTGTAGGCGGGCGAATTGAGCACGTTGGCGCCGGAGCTGGCAGCCGCCGCCACGGTGTTGCTGGCGTTGACCACGTTTTCCGCCCACACGATGGTGATGGTGCAGCTCACCGGTATTGCGGTGTTGTTGCAGTTGACCGTCGCCTGCGCCGCCGGTACCACTTCGGCGAGCGCCGTCGCCCACTGCTGCACGTCATAGGCGGCAATCTGCGACGCCTGGCCCGTGCCGCACGCCAAGGTCGTCCCGCAGGTCGGCACGGCGGACAGGACCCCGGTGGGATCGTTGATGACCGGCGGCGCGCCGGGGCCAAAGGTCACCGTGAAACTCGGCGGCGGCGGGCCGGCCACCCAGTAGTCGCGATTGGCATGCATGGAGGCGGCGAGGCTGGCGGTCTCGATGGCCACCAGCGAGCGCGTGCCCGAGGATTCGGTGGTTGACAGGCCCAGTGCCTGCATCTTGGCAATGCCCAGCATGCCGACCGCGATGATGATCAGCGCGACCATGACCTCAACGAGGCTGAAGCCGCGCGCACGCGCCGCCCGTGGCGCAAGCAGGGTGCTGTGAGTCTTCATGTGCACGTCGCGAGGGTTGTGGGCTGTTGTACGGAAAGGTTGCCGATGTTGGTGATCTCAAGACAGCGCGTCCGGGTGGCGTTGTCGGTCGCATCATGCAGCGGGATGACCGCACCCCCATTGCCACTCATCGTCGTGGTGAGCCCCAGGGCCAGGCCCTCGCGATCGAAGGAGATGTTCCAGGTCACCCCGTCGGTGAGCGTGTCGGTGCTCGTGAAGGCCGGCTGCGCACGCATCACCAGCGCGCTATTGCCGCCGGTCGACTTGGCGTTGTTGGCATCGATGAATACGATCCAGCCGAGATTCCAGTTGTAGTTGTTGGCGCTGCAATCCGTGCCCGTGATGGAGACGCAGACCGTGACATTCTGGCCCTGCTTGATGGCCTCGGAGCGCGCGTACTGCATGTCGCCCAGCAGGCCGTTGATCTCGCCTGACATCCGGTACGAGGTCGTGATGTTCTTATAGGAGCTCATGCCGATGCCCATCAGGATCGCCACGATGGCCACCACCGCCAGCAGCTCAATCAGGGAGACGCCTGCCATCCGGCGGGGGCGCACGGCAAGAAATCGGGCTGGGGCGGCGGTATACATGGTGGGCGACAGTAAGCACGTAAGCTTGCGTGAATCTGACGACCCCGCCGGGCATGCCGCCGCGGCGTCCCGGCCTCTCAAACTGATAACTGCGTCACACTTGCGCCGGCAGCGGCGAGCGAAACAGCACCCGCGCCCGGGTGCCCCCCACCGCGGTGGCTGCCTCCAGGGTGAATTGCGCGCCATGCGCCTCGGCGATCTCCGACACTATGGCAAGCCCCAGGCCGCAGCCATGACCGCTCGTGCCTGGAATACGGTAAAAGCGCTCCCGGACCCGGCCGCGCTGATCTTCCGGGATCCCCGGGCCATCATCCTCGACCTCCAGGAATGGTCGGCCATCGCGCAGCCCCGCCCGCACGGTCACATGACCGCCGCCCGGGGTGTAATGGATGGCGTTGTCGATGAGGTTCCCCAGCAGATCCTCGAGCAGGCGAACATTGCCGCGCACCGCCACCGCTGCGGCCTCCAGGCCCAGATCCAATCCGGCGTGCAAGGCCCGGTCCACGTTGCCTTCGACCATGCGCCCCGCCAGGGCGCGCAGATCCACCGCCTCGAACTGTTCGGTGAAGCTGGTGGACGGATCGGCGCGCGCCAGCGCCAGCAGCTGGTTCGCCGAGCGCGCCAGGTTCTCCATGCCCGCATGCAGCGCCTCGAGCCGCGGCCGCAGCGCGGCGGCCGCCGGCTCCTTCATCAGCAGCTGCAGATTGCCCAGCAGGCCGGTGATGGGCGTGCGCAGCTGGTGGGCGGTATCGGCCACGAAGCGGCGCTGCGAGCGCGCCGCCTCGGCCAGCACGTCAAACAGCAGGTTCAGCGCCTCCACCAGGGGTTTGACCTCGGCTGGCACCGTCGTGGCATCCAGGTGATTGAGTTCGCGCGGCGAACCGGCCTCGATCTGCCGGCGCAGGGCCAGCAGCGGCTTGAGCGCGAAATGCACCCCCAGCCACACGATGAGCAGCGTCACGTCCAGCTGTATGAAGTCCATCAGCCAGGTGCTCGCGAGGATGAAGCGCCCCGGCACCGCGCGCTGCGCGGCGGACTCCGCCACGCTGATCACCGCCGAATCGCGGTTGAGGCTGATCCGGTAGCTGGCGACGCGCAGGCGCTCGCCGGCGACGATGGCGTCGGCGAAAGTGGGATTGGTGGTCATCGAAGCGGCGGCAGCCGGCACCTCACGCGCACCGGCCAGCAGCTCGCCGTTGGCATTGATGATGGCGTAGCGCAGGGCCACGAGGTGATCGGCGTGACGCGCCGTCGCCGGTACGGCCCCCGGGTCCACCCGCAGCCGCTGGCCGTCCCTGATCAGGCTGCCGGCCAGTGATACGGCGGCATCGCCCAGCCGCTGGTCGTACGCGGACTCCACGAATGCGGTGGCCGCGCGGTAGTTGGCGTAGACGCCGGCCAGCATCAGTGCTGCCAGTGACGGCAGCAGGAACCACAGCAGGCGGCGCTGTACGGAGGGTGCCGATTCAGTTGCGCGGTTCATCCAACCGGTATCCCAGGCCACGGACGGTGCGGATGACGGCGGCGTCGCCGACCTTGGCGCGCACCCTTGAGATATAGACTTCCACGGCATTCGGGGTGAGTGCCTGATCGAAGGTGGCGATGGCCTGCTGCAGGCGCTCCTTGGAGACAACGCGGCCCGCGTTCAGCGCCAGGCATTCCAGCACCAGCCATTCGCGCCCGGTGAGTTCCACCGCCGCCTCATCGATGCGCAGCATGCGCCCGGCGACATCCAGCCGCATGCGCCCGAGGTTGACCTGCTCGCCGGCGTACAGATTGGCGCGGCGTATCAGCGCCCGACAGCGCGCCACGAGTTCGTCCTGTTCGAACGGCTTCAACAGGAAATCATCGGCTCCCAGGTTCAACGCCTGGACTTTGATGGCCAGGGTGTCCCGGGCCGTCAGGATCAGCACCGGCTGGGTGGCGCCGCGACTGCGCAGGCGCCGCACCAGTGACAGCCCGTCCTCGCCCGGCAGGCCCACGTCCACCACCAGCAGATCGAAATGCTCGGTGGCCAGGGCCGTGCCGGCGGCCTCGGCACTGGCGCTGCGATCCACGGCGAAGCCGGCCGTGCTCAGCCCCAGGGTGATGGCATCGGCCACCAGATCATTGTCCTCTACGACCAGGATGCGCATGGTGGAATGGTACGACTCATGAGGGCGTGGCGTAGTCGAATGAGTCCAGGTATAGCCGCTCCGGGTCTGCGCCCCGGTCGGGAAAGGTGTGGCGGATGGCATCGATCAGCGCCGGCGGGCCGGCCGCATAGATGGCGAATGCGCCAAGCTGTGGATGATCCTGCAGCACCGCCTCGTGCACCCAGCCAGCCCGGTGCGCCGGGCCCGCCAGCGGCGCATCCGACAGCACCGTGTGGAGCTTGAAGCGCGGATGGCGCGCGGCCCACTCGCGCACCAGCGCCTCTTCATAGATACCGGCCCCATCGCGCGCGCCCCAGTACAGGTGCAGATCGGCAGTGGAGGTTTCCGCAAGCGCCTGGCCGAGCATGGCCTTGATGGGCGCGAAGCCGGTGCCACCGGCGATGAACAGCACCGGTCCGGGACCGCCCTGGTAGATGAAGCGCCCCAGCGGCCCTTCGATCCTGAGCAGCGCGCCCTCCTTCAAGGTGCTGAACACCGGTTCACTGAAGGCGCCGCCCGGAACATGCCTGACATGCAGTTCGAACTGGCTGCCGGCATGCGGCGCATTGGCCACCGAATAGCTGCGCCGCTGGCCGCCATCCAGCAGCACGTCCAGGTACTGCCCTGCCAGAAACTCCATGGACTCCACCGCCGGCACGCGCAGCACCAGCTGCATGACATCCGGCGCCAGCGGCACGCGCCGGGCAATGCGGCTGGGCAGGGTCTTGATCTCCGCGGTGGCGGCGCTTTGCACCGGGCGCGCCTCCACCACCAGGTCGCTGCGGGCCAGCGCCTGGCACAACAGCACGTAGCCCTGCCGGCTTTCCAGTGCCGACAGCCCCGGCGGCGGCCCGGCCGGATACTCGATTCGCCCGCTCATCAGCCGGGCGCGACATGAACCGCAGCGCCCGGAACGGCAGCTGTGAGGCAGCGGCAGTCCGGCCCGCTGCGCCGCCGCCAGCACCGGAAGATCCTCCGGAACGCTGATGCTGTGCCCTTGCGGAATGATGCGTACGGTGTGGTTTGCCGTCATTTGCGCCGCAGATTACTCCTCCGGATTGCGCTATTCTTGGGTGCAATGCGCATCCCCTTCACGAAGATGCACGGCGCCGGCAATGACTTCATCATCTTCGATGCGCCGCGCGCGTCGCCGTTGCCCACTGCCGCGCAGTTTCGCGCCCTGGGCAATCGCTTCACCGGCATCGGCTTCGATCAGGCTCTGGTCCTGCATCCGCCGCGCCGCGCCGGCACCAGCATCTACTACCAGATCTTCAACAGCGATGGCGCAGAGGTCGAGCAGTGCGGCAACGGTGCCCGCTGCATCGCCTCGCTGCTGTACCGCCAGGGCCGCGCGCCGGCCGGCGAGTTCGTGATGGACAGCCCCGGGGGACTGGTGCGCGCGCGCGTGGCCTCCGAGGAACTCGTCTCCGTGGACATGGGCGTGCCCTCGTTCGAGCCAGCCGCCCTGCCCTTCGACGCCGCGGAGCGCCAGGAGCGCTATGCGCTCAAGGCCGGCAACGACACCGTGGAAATCGGCGCGGTCTCGATCGGCAACCCGCACGCCGTGGTGCAGGTGGCCGCGGTGGATTCGGCACCGGTGGAGCGGCTCGGACCGGCCATCGAGGGTCATCGGCGCTTTCCGCGCCGGGTCAATGTCGGCTTCATGGAAGTGGTGGATCGTTCCGACATCCGCCTGCGGGTCTACGAGCGCGGCGCCGGCGAGACGCTGGCCTGCGGCACCGGCGCCTGTGCCGCCGTGATCGTCGGCCGCCAGCGCGGACTGCTCGACCGGCAGGTGCGGGTACACCTCCCCGGCGGTGAGTTGCGCGTAGACTGGGCCGGCCCGGGCGAGCCGGTGTGGCTGACGGGTCCGGCCGAGATCGCCTTCGAAGGTCAATTTGAACTGAGGGAAGCAGTCACATGAGCACTAGAGAGGCTCGGGGAATCCAGGCGCAGCAGAGCGAAGAGGAAACCGTCGCTCACTACCTGCAGCAGAATCCGGAATTCTTTGAAAGTCACCTGCCGCTGCTGGCACGCCTGCGCCTGCCGCATGCGCGCGGCAGCTCCACCATTTCCCTGGTGGAACGCCAGGTCGAGGTGCTGCGCGAGCGGCACGCCAGCCTCGAGCAGAAGCTGGCCGACTTCGTCACGGTGGCGCGGGCCAACGATGCCGTGGCGGAAAAACTGCACCGCTTCACGCGCCGGCTGCTGCGGGCTCAGTCCCGGCAAAGCGCCATCGAGCAGCTGGAGGCCAGCCTGCGCGAGGACTTCGACTCCTTTCACTCGGTGCTGGTGCTGGTCGGTGAACAGGACGCGGTGGTGCCGCAGCGTTTCGTGCGCCTGGTGGAGCGCGAGGATGTGAACCTCAAGTCCTTCGAGTCACTGTTCACCAGCGGCAAGCCGCGCTGCGGTCAGGCGCGCGACTCGCAGCGCGAATTCCTGTTCGCCGCCGATGCCCCCGACATCGGCTCGGTGGCCCTGGTGCCCCTGGGTGAGCATGGGTCACTGGGCCTGCTGGCCCTGGGCAGCACCGATCGGGACCGCTTCCATCCGGGCATGAGCACCGATTTTCTGGCGCGCCTGGCCGATCTGATATCGGATGTGTTGTCGCGCCCCTAACCAGGGCGGCGGCCGGTTGTGAATCCGGCCGCCCTCGATGCGCTGGCGCGCTTTCGCCAGTACCTGACCCGGGAACGGCGCCTCTCCAGCCATACCGACAGCAACTACGCACGCGATCTGAAAGCGCTGGTGCGCTTCTGCGACCAGCAGGGCATCGCCCAGTGGGCCGCGCTGGAGCATGACCAGGTGCGGCTGTTCGCCGCGCGCTCCCATGCGGCAGGTCTCGCCCCGCGCAGCGTCCAGCGGCGCCTGTCGGCGGTGCGCAGCTTTCTGACCTTCCTCATCCGCGAAGGCATCCTGAAGCGTAACTGCGCCGTAGAGGTACGCGCGCCCAAGGGCGCGCGCCGGCTGCCCGGCACCCTGGACGCCGACTCCATGGCGCGGCTGCTGCAGATCCCCGGGCAGGACGCGCTTGCGGTACGGGATCGGGCCCTGATGGAACTGCTGTATTCCTCGGGCCTGCGGCTGGCGGAGCTGGTGGGCCTGCAGCTGCAGGATCTGAATGTCGCCGATCGTACGGTTCGGGTGCTGGGCAAGGGCAGCAAGACCCGGGTGCTGCCCGTGGGCCGCAAGGCCCTGGCCGCGCTGTCGGCCTGGCTGGAGCTTCGCTCCGGCCTGGTCAAGGCGGACAGCCAGGCCGTATTCGTCGGGGCGACCGGGCGGCGGCTGGGCCCGCGGGCCATCCAGAAGCGAGTGGCCTACTGGGCCTTGCGCCAGGGGCTGCCGATGCACGTGCATCCGCACCTGTTCCGGCACTCTTTTGCCTCGCATCTGCTTGAATCCAGTGGACAATTACGCGCCGTCCAGGAGCTTCTGGGGCACGCGGACATCTCCACCACCCAGGTCTACACGCACCTTGATTTCCAGCACCTGGCCCGCATCTACGACGCTAGCCATCCCCGCGCACGCAGAAAAGCGTAATGCGCTTTGGGGGGTAACCCCGGACAGGACGCATGAACAACTCCTTCGATCCCCACGGAACAACCATCCTCGCGGTGCGCCGCAACGGTGCCGTCGCCATCGGCGGCGATGGCCAGGTCACCCTCGGCAACACCGTCATGAAGGGCAACGCCCGCAAGGTTCGCCGCCTGTACGGCGACAAGGTGCTGGCCGGGTTTGCCGGCGGTACCGCCGATGCCTTCACGCTGTTCGAACGCTTCGAGGGCAAACTGGAAAAGCACGGCAACCTCACCCGCGCCGCCATCGAGCTGGCCAAGGACTGGCGCTCGGACCGCTATCTGCGGCGCCTGGAGGCGCTGCTGCTGGTCGGGGACAAGGAAAAGATCTTCGTGATCTCAGGCAATGGCGATGTCATCGAGCCTGAATACGATGTCGCGGCCATCGGCTCGGGCGGCTCCTATGCGCTGGCCGCGGCGCGCGCGCTGCTGGAGTCCTCGGAGCTGGATGCGCGCGCCATTGTCGAGCGTTCGCTCAACATCGCCGCCGACATCTGCATCTATACCAACCGCAACCTGCTCATCGACGAGATCAAGTAAATGGAGAGCCCTGCCAAGGACAGCGACCCGGTCGGTGCGCACGCCATGACACCGCAGGAGATCGTCAAGGAACTGGACAAGCACATCGTCGGCCAGCAGGCGGCCAAGCGGGCGGTGGCCATCGCGCTGCGCAACCGCTGGCGCCGGATGCAGATTCCCGAACCCATGCGCCACGAGATCACGCCGAAGAACATCCTGATGATCGGTCCAACCGGCGTGGGCAAGACCGAGATTGCAAGGCGCCTGGCGCGCCTGGTCAATGCACCGTTCGTCAAGGTGGAAGCCACCAAGTTCACGGAAGTCGGCTACGTCGGGCGCGACGTGGAATCCATCGTCAAGGACCTCGCCGACGTGGCGGTCAAGATGACCCGCGAACAGGAGCTGGGCAAGGTGCGCGAACGGGCCGCCGAGGCCGCCGAGGAGCGGGTGCTGGACGCGCTGCTGCCCAAGGCGCGGGTGATGGGCTTTTCCACCGACGAGCCGCCGCAGCCACGCGATGCGGAGACCCGCCAGAAGCTTCGCAAGCGGCTGCGCGAAGGCGATCTTGACGAGCGTGAAATCGAGATCGAGCTGCGCTCGCTGCCGGCGGGAGTGGAGATCATGGCCCCCCCTGGCATGGAGGAGATGCAGCAGCAGCTGCAATCCATGTTCGCCAATCTTGGCGGGCAGCGCAGCCGGCCGCGCAAGGTCAGGGTGAAGGAAGCCGTGAAGCTGCTGGTCGAGGACGAGGCCGGTCGCATGATCAATGAGGAGGAACTCAAGGTTCGCGCGCTGCACAATGCCGAGCAGAACGGCATCGTGTTCATCGACGAGATCGACAAGGTCTCCCGGCGCGGCGAAACCCTTGGTGCGGACGTCTCACGCGAGGGCGTGCAGCGCGACCTGCTGCCGCTGGTTGAAGGCTCGACCGTGTCCACCAAGTACGGGCCCCTGAAGACCGATCACGTGCTGTTCATCGCCTCGGGCGCCTTCCATCTGTCCAAGCCTTCGGACCTGATTCCGGAGCTGCAGGGGCGCTTGCCGATACGCGTCGAACTGCAGTCGCTCACGGTGGATGACTTCATGCGCATCCTCACCGAGCCTGATGCGTCGCTGACCGCGCAGTACCGGGCATTGCTCGCCACCGAAGGCGTCACGGTGCAGTTCGCCGCCGAGGGCGTGCGCCGGCTCGCGCAGATCGCGCACCATGTGAATGAGCGCACCGAGAACATCGGCGCGCGACGTCTGCACACCGTGATGGAAAGACTGCTGGAGAGCGTCTCCTACGATGCGAACAGCGCCGAACTGCGCGAGCTGACGGTGGATGCCGCCTACGTCGACAGCCACCTCGGGGACCTGGTCAAGGATGAGGATCTGAGCCGGTACATTCTCTAGCCGCCGGCTCAGGATCCTTGAGCTTCAGCCGACCGCGCCCTTGAGGCTCAGGTTGGCGCTCTTGGCGGACGCATAGCGCTGGCCGATGTCGCTCCAGTTCCAGAGGTTCCACAGCGCATCGAAGAACTTCACCTTCTCGTTGACGTACTGCAGATAGAAGGCATGCTCCCAGGCATCCACCACCATCAGCGGCAGCGATCCCTGGAACACGCTTTGCTGGTGATCATGCACCGAGCCGATGATCAACTGCTGCGTCAGCGGCTCAAGATACAACGCCGCCCAACCCGATCCCTGGATGGTGGCCGCCGTCTTGTTCAGCTGCAATTTGAAAGAGTCGAAGTTGCCGAAGTCCCGGTCGATGGCCGCGGCCAGGTCCCCGCTGGGCTTACCGCCGCCCTTGGGACTCAAGTTCTGCCAGAAAATGCTGTGCATGACATGGCCTGAGATGTGGAAGGCCAGCGTGCGCTCCAGCACCCCGGCGCCATCCAGCGCGCCCTTCTGGCGCGCCTCGGCCAGCTGCTCGAGGGTCTTGTTGGCGCCATCCACATAGGCCTTGTGATGCTTGCTGTGATGCAACTCCATGATGCGCGCCGAAATGTGCGGCTCAAGAGCGTTGTAGTCATAGGCAAGATCGGGCAGTACATACTTGGTCATGGGCGCCTCCGCGGATTCGTTGGAATGCATTTCGTTGGGGTCGCAGATGATACGACGCCTGGCAGCACCCGGTCACGGGCAGATATCCTACAATCCGGTCGGATGTCAGCACCGTTGTACGCCACGGGGCTGTCCCGGCCCACGGCACTCCCCCTGCCCTGGTGGCTGAGGATGCTGTCCCGCCTACCGCTGTGGTTCCTGTATGCATTGGCGGCGCTCGCCGTGTGGGTGATGCGGCGCGTCGTTCGCCACCGTGGCGCGACGGTTCGCACCAACATTGAGCGCAGTTTCCCCCACCTGCCGCTGCACCAGCGGCGCGCCATTGAACACGGTTACTACCGCAATCTGTCGCAGGTTCTGGCCGAGGTGCTCAAGATGGGCACCATGCAGCGCGGCGATCTGCAGCGGCGCGTGCGCTATTCCAATCCGCAACTGCTGCGCGACCTGACGGCTGCAGGCCACAGCGTGCTGTTGCTGTGTGCCCACCAGTGCAACTGGGAGTGGCAGCTGCTGGCGCTGTCAGGACAGCTCCAGGTGCCGGTGCAGGCGGCCTACAAACCGCTGCGGGGCGCCCTTGGCGAGCGCCTGATGCGCACCCTGCGCTCGCGCTTCGGCGCCGAACTGGTGCCGGCGAAGGAACTGCTGGGCACTCTGCTGAAACGGCGCGATGCGCGCATCATCGCCATGGTCGCCGACCAGGCGCCGGTCAGCAGCGACTTCAAGCATTGGACCGGCTTCCTGGAGCAGGCCACGGCGTTCTACATGGGGCCGGAGAAAATCGCGCAGGCCACGCGCTTCGCGGTGATCTTCGCCGGCATGCGGCGCATTGCGCGCGGCCACTATGAAGTGCTCTGCGAACCGCTCGCCGCGGCGGGTGAACGAGCCTCCGCCGGGCAGATCACGGAGCGCTATGCACGGGCGGTGGAACGGCAGGTGATTGCGGCGCCGGCGGACTGGCTGTGGTCGCACCGGCGCTGGAAACTGCCGCCGCCGAGTTGAGGATCCTCAGCGCAGTTTCGGATTGCGCTCGCGACGGTCGCGGGCGCGCTGGATCATGTCCTGGCGCTCCGAGGGGGAGGCGCTCTGCCAGCGCTTGCGCAGCTGCTGGCGGCGCTGCTGGGGCAGCTGCTGGAACTTGCGGAAATTCTCGCGCGCCGCCTGCTGGCGCGCGGGCGGCAGGGCGCGGAATTCCTCCCAACGCTGGCGCAGCTGCTCGCGACGCTGCGGGGGCAGCTGCTGGAACTGATTGAAGCGCTGGCGGGCCTGATTGCGCTGGTCCGGGGACATGCCCAGCCAGCGCTGGCTGCCACTGGCCAGGGCCTGCTGGCGCTGCGCCGGCAGCTGGTCCCACTGGCCGGACATGCGCGACAGCAGCCGCTGCTGATCCGGCGACAAGGAGTTCCAGGGCACCGCGGCGCCGGGCTGCGGCGCGGTCACGGCGGGCGCGGGCACCTGCGCGGCAAGCGGCAGGCACAGGCTCACCGACAGCAGTGCTGTCAGCAGCAATCCCGCGCTCAGACCCGGCTTAGCTCTCACTTTTCGCACCATCTTTCCCAGGCGCACTGCTGGAGGGCGCAGGCGGCGGTGGCGTTTTCTTCACCACTGGCCGCTGCGCTCCGGTGCGCGCCAAATACTGTTTCCATCCCTCGTCGTCGGAATCCACGGATCCCAGAAACTCGATCAAATCCGCATCGGCGGGCTCTACCGTTTTCGCCGGCGGCTCACCCGCGCGCAACAGCACGGGCTGCCAGGCCACCCCGAGCAGGACTCCCAGGCACGCCCAGGCACGGACGGGCCTTGGCCCGCCGGGCGTTGTCATCAGGTCGTCGCCCCGCCAGCAGCTTGGCCGCCGCTTTGAGTGCTGCCGTCACCCTGCGCCGCCGCCCACTCGTAGAAGGAACTGTCGTTGTCTTCCATGAGGTTCATGGCATCGTCGTCCGTGACCAGGTCCAGCACGTCCAGCGCACTGGCCGGATTATCGGCCACCGAGGCGGTCAGCTGATGCCCGCCGCTGAGCACAAACACGGCCACCAGCACGGCCACCGCCGCGGCACCCGCCGGCATCAGCGCCTGACGGCCCATCGGTCCCAGCCACCGCGCCAGCAAGGAGGGCCTGGCCGCCGCGGCGACCGCGGCCTGCCGCGCCTGATTCAGCCGCGAGCGCGTGGGCGCGTCGATGCGCGACAGTCCCTCTTCAAGTATCAGGCGCGAACGCACCTCCAGCCCGCTTGGCAGCTGGGTGGTCCGGCCCGGATCGCCTTCACCGGCGTTCATTGTTCGAATTCTCCGAGTTTCTGTCGCAGCGCCTGCAGGGCGCGAAAATAGTGTGTCTTGACGCTGCCCTCAGAGCAACCCATGGCCTTGGCGGTCTGCGCCACGTCCAGGCCCTCCAGATTGCGCAGCAGGAACGCCTGCCGCTGCCGGTCGGGCAGTTGCTCCAGCGCCCCATCCAGGGCAGTCATGGCCTCGTCGAGCTCCAGACGCGCCACCGGGGGCAGATCGGGGCTGGGCGCCTGCGCGATGGGGTCGACGTCCTCCTCGTCCTCGTCGCGGCGGAATGGCAGCCATGCCATGACGCGACCGCGCACCGTACGGCGGCGCTGCATGTCGCGAATCCGATTTTCCAGAATCCGGTAGAAAAGCGGCTTCCACTCCTCTTCCGGACGATTCGAATACGCGCGCGCAAGTTGCAGCATGGCGTCCTGCACCGCATCCAGCGCATCGTCCTGGTGTCGCAGGCCGGCCTGCGCGATCTTGTAGGCCTTCAGCTCGACGCTTGCCAGAAACTGGTTGAGCGCTCGCGATCTGGCCTCGGCAGTGTCATTCAATAGGGTGTCGCCGCGCGATGTGGCCGGCATGTTATAAGGCGAAGCAAGAGTAGCAAAGGCACCCATGCGTATAACAACGCGTGGACTTGGCCCGGGGTTGACCCATTCGGCGCGATTTGCCGACATCGCGCAACCCATTGATTTGACTAAACCTATCGGACTTTCGGCATGACCATGGCAGCGCTTCCGGGCGACATTTCAAGCATCGCCCGCATCGCCCTGGATGTGCCGCTGCGCCGTCTTTTCGACTATCGGCTCCCTGAGGGCAGCGCAGCATTGGCGCCCGGCTCGCGCGTGCGGGTGCCCTTTGGCCGGCAGACCCTCATCGGCGTGGTCATCGAGCATGCCGCGCAGTCCGCCTTGCCGCCGGAGCGGCTCAAGCCCATCGGCGCCATCGTGGATACCGTGCCGGTGCTGGCCGCGGAGGTGCTGGAGCTGGTGCGCTGGGCCAGTGACTACTACCACCATCCCATCGGCGAGGTCATCGCCAGCGCGCTGCCCAAAGCCTTGCGCAGCGGCGCCAGCTGCATCGCGCTGGAGGAGATCTGGCGGCCGACGCCGCAGGGGCGCGCGGCGCTGAGTGCCGGCAAACTCGCGCGCGCACCGGCGCAGCGGCAGCTGCTGGAACTGCTGCTCGCCGGGGAAGGGGTGCGCCAGGTGGCGCTGGCCCAGCAGCTGCCGCGCTGGCGCGCCGCGGCGGGCGCGCTGCGCAAGCAGGGCTGGGCGCAGTGCGAAGCGGTGGCGGCCGCGGCGCCGACGCCCGCGCCGGCCGTCGCGCCCATAGCCGGCGCCCCCGACCCGACACCCGAACAGGCTCAGGCCATCGCCGCCATCGGCGCCTCCTTGCATGGTTTCGCAACCTTCGTGCTGCATGGACTGACTGGCAGCGGCAAGACCGAGGTGTACCTGAAGGTGATCCAGCAGGTGCTCGCATCCGGCCGTCGCGCGCTGGTGCTGGTGCCTGAGATCGGCCTCACGCCGCAGCTGGTGCAGCGTTTCGCCGCGCGCCTGAACACTTCGCTGGCGGTGCTGCACTCCGCGCTCAGCGACGCGGACCGGCTTGCCGCGTGGCGCGCCGCGGCCAGTGGCGCCGCACGCATCGTGGTGGGCACGCGCTCGGCGGTGTTCGCACCGCTGCCCGACCTGGGTGTCATCATCGTGGACGAGGAGCACGACAGCTCGCTCAAGCAGCACGAGGGAGGCTTTCACTACTCGGCGCGTGACCTGGCGCTGGTGCGCGCGCAGCGGGCGCAGGTCCCGGTAGTGCTCGGCTCGGCCACACCCTCATTGGAAACTCTGCACAATGTCGCCAGCGGACGCTATCAACGACTGCTCTTGCCACGCCGTGCCGGACAGGCCGCCGCGCCGCGGCTGGCAGTCGTCGACCTGCGCGCGCATGCCGTCAGCGCCGGGCTTGCGACGCCTGTGGTGCAGGCCATCGAGCGGCATCTGGCCGCCGCCGGCCAGGTGCTGGTGTTCCTGAACCGGCGCGGCTACGCACCGACGCTGCTGTGCAGCGCCTGCGGCTGGATCGCGCCCTGCCGCGACTGTGATGCACGCCTGACCGTGCATCAGCGTTCCGGGCGCCTGCGCTGCCATCACTGCGGCGCCGATTCGCCGCTGCCCAAGAGCTGTCCGCAATGCGGCTTCGAGTTGCGTCCGGTGGGACAGGGCACCGAGCGGGTCGAGGAGCGGCTGCGCGAACTGTTTCCGCAATCCCCGCTGGTACGCGTGGACCGGGACGTCGTGCGCGCCCAGGGTGACATGGATGCCGCCATGCACAGTATCAACAGCGGCGCCGCACGCATCCTGATCGGCACCCAGATGATCACCAAGGGTCATGACTTCCAGAACATGACGCTGGTGGTCGTGCTCAATGCGGACCAGGGACTGTTCAGCACCGATTTTCGCGCCGCGGAGCGCCTGGCACAGACCATCGTCCAGGTCGCAGGTCGCGCCGGACGGGGCAATCGCCCCGGCGAGGTGCTCATCCAGACGGCGTACCCGGAGCACCCCCTGCTGCAAACCCTGCTCAGCGAGGGTTATGACGGCTTCGCGCGCACCGCCCTGGCGGAGCGGGCGGCCGCGGCATGGCCGCCCTTCAGCCGCCTGGCGGTGGTGCGCGCTTCGGCGCTCAGCGCGGCGGCGGCGCTGGATTTTCTGAGCGCGGCACGCCATGCGGCGGGCGCACCGCGGGGCGTGCGGCTGCTGGGGCCGGCACCGGCCGCGATGGCCCGCCGTGCCGGACGTTACCACTCGCAGCTGCTGCTGGAGAGCACCGAGCGGGCGGCCCTGCATCGGCTGCTTGGCGGCTGGCTGGAACAGGTGGCGCAGCTGCCCGAAGGGCGGCGGGTGCGCTGGGCGCTCGATGTGGATCCCATCGATCTGTTCTAAACTGCAGGGCCTCCATCTGTGGAAGTGCTTCCTTTGAAATCACAGCTCGAGCAGCTGCTGCAGCAGGCCGTGAACGGCCTGGTCGGCGGCCTGCTACCGACCGCCCCCGATGTTTCCCAGATCACCGTCGAGCGCACCCGCGACGCGCAGCACGGTGACTTTGCCAGCAATGTCGCCCTGCGCCTGGCGAAGGCGGCACGCCGCAGTCCGCGCGAGCTGGCGCAGGCGATCGCCGCGGCGCTGCCGGCCAACGAGCTCATCGCTCGCACCGAGGTCGCGGGCGCGGGCTTCATCAATTTCCACCTGAAGATCGCCGCCAGCACCCAGGAGCTGGCGCGCATCCTGGAACGCGGCGCCGCCTATGGCCGCAGCAACGCCGGCGCCGGGGAGCGCGTGCTGGTCGAATTCGTGTCCGCCAATCCCACCGGCCCGCTGCATGTGGGCCATGGCCGGCAGGCCGCCTACGGCGCGACGCTGGCCAATATCCTGGCCGCCACCGGTTACGAGGTGCAGCGCGAGTACTACATCAACGATGCCGGGCGGCAGATGGACATTCTCGCCGTCAGCACCTGGATCCGGTACCTGCAGCTGTGCGGCGAGGCGCTGCCGTTTCCGAGCAATGGCTATCGCGGCGACTATGTGCGCCCCCTGGCGCAGCGCCTGCGCGACCTGGCCGGCGAGAGACTGCGCGCGCCGCTCGCCACGGTCATGGCGGGGCTGCCGGCGGATGCACCGGAGGGCGACAAGGAACTGCACATCGATGCGCTGATCGCGCGCTGTCGGGAACTCATCGGCGCGGGCGGCTTCGGCGAGGTGCTGGGGCTGGCGCTGGAGATGATGATCGCCGACATCCGCGATGACCTCGCGGCCTTTGGCGTCGAGTTCGACCGCTGGTACTCGGAGGCGACGCTCGCCACCTCCGGGGCGATCGAGCGCGCGCTCGAGCGGCTGCGCGCGCAGCACCAGATCTACCTCAAGGATGGTGCGCAGTGGTTCGCCGCCGCGCAGTTCGGCGATGAGAAGGATCGCGTCGTGGTGCGCGAGAACGGGGTGCCGACCTACTTTGCCTCCGATATCGCCTACCACCTTGAAAAGCGCGAGCGCGGTTTCAGCAAGCTGTTCGATGTGCTCGGCGCCGATCACCACGGCTATGTGGCGCGGGTGCGCGCCGGACTCGCCGCCATGGGCGAGCCGGCCGAGAGCCTTGAAGTCACGCTGATTCAGTTCGTGAGCCTGTTCCGCGGTGGCGAAAAAATCGCCATGGGCAAACGCGAAGCGCAGTTCGTGACCCTGCGACAGCTGCGCGAGGAGGTGGGCAACGATGCTTGCCGGTTCTTCTACCTGATGCGCAGTCACGACCAGCCTCTGGATTTCGATCTGGAGCTGGCCAAGTCGCGCACCAATGAGAACCCGGTGTACTACATCCAGTACGCGCACGCGCGCGTCACCAGCGTGCTCAAACAGCTTGGCGCCAAGGGGCTGCAGTTTGATCGCAGCGAGGGACTGGCAAACGCGACGCTGCTCACCGGTTTGCACGAGCAGGCCGTGGTGCAGGCGCTGTCGCGCTATCCGGAGGCGCTGGCCAGCGCCTCGGCCCAGCGTGCACCGCACGCCCTGGTGTACTACCTGCGCGAGCTCGCCAATGCCTTCCATACCTATTACAACGCCGAGCAGTTCATCGTCCCGCAGGCGCCGCTGCGCAACGCGCGTCTGGTGCTGGTGAGTGCCGCGCAGCAGGTGATCCGCAACGGTCTGACGTTGCTGGGCGTTTCCGCCCCCGAGAGCATGTGAGGCGGCACAGCGCCCGCGACTTCAAGTCCGCACGCCCGCGCCGCGACGGCGCGGCGCGCTGGCAGGACTTCGCCATGGGACTGGTGGCCGGGGTCGTCGTGGGCGCGATGGGCTGGGCGTTCAGCCACCAGGGCCAGCACACCCCGGTGGCGCTGGATGCGCCGAAGCCCGAGGCGCACAAGCCGCCGCCCGAAGCGCGCGCCGAGGGCATGGGTTCGGCGCCCCAGCACTACGACTTCTATTCCATGCTGCCCAACTTCGAGGTGGTGGTGCCGGAGAAGGAAACGGCGGTCAAGCGCGACCTGCCGGCGGCCAAGATCGAGAAGCCCGGGGCCTATGTGCTGCAGGCCGGCTCGTACCGCAATGAGGGCGATGCCGACCGGGTGGCGCGCCAGCTGAACCTGCAGGGCATCGATGCCAAGGTGCAGCGCGTGGCGCTGGATGCCGACGTCTGGTTCCGGGTGCGCGTGGGTCCGATCAGCGATCTGGCACAGTTGAACAGGGTGCGCCGCCAGCTGCAGGCCGCGGATGTGGATGCGCTGGTGATACGCGTCGGGGACTGACCGCGGCCCTTCGTCCCAGGTTTGACGAGCCCGGCGCCAGGTGCTCTATTGCGGCAACGCATCTGCAAGGGGAACGGGGTGATCATGATTGGTCGTGCGCTTGGCATCCTCTCGCTTCTGGCGGCTGCGCCACCTCTGGCGGCAACGCAAACCTATCCCGGTGTGACGGTTCTGAACCACCAGGGGGGCGGCACCATTGCCTATGCCATCATGCCGCAGCAGCACACCGCGCAAGGCGCCATCAACAAGGTCATGCAGTACGTGACGGCCCGCTTTGGCGGCACGCCAATGGTCAGTCATGTACTGAAAAGCAAGGACGGCAACTCGTTGGCTGTGACCTTTACCATCAAAGCGACCATCGAGAGCCCCGGGGATATGACCGGGCTTGCGCTGGTGGCCGTCAGCGCCGCCGGCCCCGGTAAAGGCGCGGTCTTGAGCGATCAGTCCAGCCGCTTTGGCACCACCGTCGGCGACATGCTGCAGCAGATGGAGCAGGTGGCACCCGGCTCGAGCGCAACGACCGCAATGGCATCATCGGTCGCACCCGCGCGCGCACCCGGACCGTCCCCCGCGACCAGCACCGCCACCGCGGCCCCCAAGAGCGCGGCGCCCACGGCCGCCTCCACCGCGGCAGCGACACCGATCGGGCCGCTGCATGCCACCGCATTCCCGGACGGTTCCGGGACGGTTGGTTTGCCGGACGGCTGGAAGATCGTCGCGGCCCATGCGGCCGAGGTGATTGCCCAGGGGCCGCCGCCCGCGCAGCTGCATTTTGACCTGGTGGTGAATGCCTATGACCCGAGCCGACTCACCGCCAGTGGCAGGATGCAGCTTGGCAAGGGCACGCATGCCATTGCCTATGACGCCGATATCGTGTCCAAGCTGAACCTGATTGCCACGCAGAATGCGCAGCTGCAGAACAGGGCGCCGCCCACGGTGAAACTCGTGGGCACGCATCAGGATGCGCCCAACAACTATCTGATCATCGACGATGTCACCCCCGGGGATGGTTCGGTTCCGTTTCGGGCCTGGACCCAGATCCTGGTCAGCCCCTTGAGCGCCGCGGGCACCTACTATCTGACCCTGTACCAGGTGCTGCTGCCGCAAAGCCTGAGCACCGATCAAGGCAATGCGGCGGTCAGGGCGTTCTTCGCCAGCTACCACGCCGACACGCAGCGGGCGACGGCCGAGTTGGCGGCCGGGAACGCCCAGACTCAGCAGATCACCAGCAGCTACATGGCCAACAGCCAGCGCATGGCCGATGCCTCACAACGCAGTTTTGCGGCAGACGATTACGCCCTGCTCGGCAATACCGTCGTCCGTGATCGCGACTTCAGCGCGCATGGACTGGTATCGGACAATCTGGCGGATGCGCTGACCCAGGCCGATCCGAATCGGTTTCAGGAAGTTCCGCCGAGCCAGTACATCAAGGGAGTGGATTACTGAACGGCCTGATCCTGGCCATGAAATGCGCATCCACGAATGCGCCGTCGCGGATGGCATATTGCCGATGGGTGCCCTCGAGCACGAAGCCGAACTTCTGGTAGAGCGCGATGGCCGCGCGGTTGTCGGTATAGACCTGCAGTTCGATGCGGGTGATGTTGGCCCAGTTGTCGCAGAGATTCACGGCTGCTTTGACCAGAGCCGTCCCGACACCCTGGCCGCGAGCCGTCTGCCTGACGGCAATGCCGAAGGTCGCGACGTGGCGTCGGCGCGGGCGCGCCGTCATGTCGATGCCGGTGTGCCCAAGGACCTCCCCATCGCGCACCGCGACCAGACTGGTGTGGCCCGTCCGGCTCAGCAGGTCCCGCCATTGCTCAGGGGCCGGATAGGGCAGCTGCAGAGTGTTGGTGAACACCTCCTGCTCTGCGTACAGGTCTGGCAGCTGCCGCAAGTCCCCTGACTCCAGCAGACGAACCAGCAGCTCGCTCATCAATCGTCGGCCGTCGCCCGGAAATCCACTCCCAGCGAGCGCAGCTTGCGGTACAGATGGGTGCGCTCCATGCCAACGCGCTTGGCGAGGCGGCCGACCTTGCCGTTGCACAGCAGCAGCTGCTGCTGCAGATAGGCGCGCTCGAACTGCTCGCGTGCTTCGCGCAGCGGCAATGCCAGCAGGTCCTGCTTGACCAGCGGCTCGCCCGGCACGGTCTGCATGGACAGCTCGTGCTCGATCTCCTCCAGGCGGATGTCCTCCGGTCCGCCCTGTATCAACAGGCGCTGCACCAGGTTCTTCAGTTCGCGAAGATTGTCGGGCCAGGGGTAGTTGCGCATGCGGTTCTGCGCCGCCACGCTGAAGCGGCGGAACGGCAGGCCCTCGGCATCGACCGCCCGATCGACATAGTGCCGCAGCAGTTCCGGGACATCCTCGGCGTAGTCGCGCAGCGGCGGAATGCGCACGATCAGGGTATTCAGATGGCCCAGAAGATCGCGGCGGAACTCCGAACCCAAGGTGCCGGCGCGGCCTTCGATGCCCGGTTGGGCCGAGGACAGCACGCGGGCGTCGAAGCGCTGCACGGCCGCCGACTTCAAGCGCGAGAAGGTGCCCGATTCGAGCACGCCCATCAGCACCCGCTGCGCGATCTGCGGCAGATCCTCGATCTCGTTGATGAACAGAGAGCCGTCACCGGCCTGTTCGAGCAGGCCCTTGGTATCGCCGCTGCCCAGCAGCAGCGCCTCGGCATCGGTTTCGCGCAGGGTGCTGGCGATGAGCATGACAAAGGGCGAGGCGGCGCGCGGGCTCTCGGCATGCAGGTAGCGGGCGAACGCCTCGCGGCCCGATCCGGATTCCCCGATCAGCAGCACCGCGGAGCGGTTTGACGCCAGCTGCTGCAGGTCGGTGCGCAGCTGCTGTATCACCCGGCTCTTGCCGGCCGGGATCTGCATCTGGCTGGGTGCCATGCGCGCCGGCTGGCGCTTGCGCTTGCCGGCCTCCAGCGCCCGCTCCACGGTGCGCAGCAGTTTCGCGATCGACAGCGGCTTTTCGACGAAATCAAAAGCCCCCAGCCGGGTTGCCTCGACGGCGGTCTCGATGGTGCCGTGGCCGGACATCATGACCACCTGGACCCCATCGGAGGCGGACTGGGACCACTCGCGCAACAGCGTGATGCCGTCGACGCCGGGCATCCAGATGTCCAGCAGCACCAGATCCGGAGTCTGCTTGGCACGTGCTGCGCGCGCCTGCTCGGCGTCGGCCGCCACCTCCACCGAATAGCCTTCCTCGGAGAGAATCTCCTTCAAAAGGCCGCGTATGTCAGCCTCGTCATCGACCACCAGAATCCGCATCGCGCTCATCCCAAGCTCTCCTTCCGTAGTGCCGGACGACGCTCCCGGTATGCGTTGGCCGCCCGCGTGCTGTCGCGCAAGGGCAGCGTCACGCGTACGCTGGCTCCGCCTTCGGGCCGGTTCTCCGCTTCGATGCGACCGCCGTGCTCTTCGACGATCTTCTTGACGATCGCCAGCCCCAGACCGGTTCCCCTGGGCTTGCTGGTCACGTAGGGATCAAAGACCCGACCGATCAGCTCGCGCGGAAAGCCGGGCCCATTATCACAAACTGTAACCACGCCGTGGGCCCAATCGGCACCCTGGGCCCGCAACCGTGTTGAGATATCTACGACCCCCCTCGGACCGGTCGCAGCGCTTGACTTGTCGCCGGTCTTCTCGCGCAAATCATAACCCTCCAGGGCTTCGAGCGCATTGACGAGCAGATTATTGAGAATCTGTCTCACCCGACCACGGTCAGCCTCGATGATTCCCAGCTGCGGGTCCAGGTCCAGCCGGATCTGCACCTGGCTGTCCGGCGAGCGGTACAGCTCCACCACTTCGGCGACCAGGTCATTGAGGCGAAATCCGGTCACCTTCATATCCGGCGCGCGGGCATATTCGCTGAAGGCGTTGACCATCTGCTTCATGGTCTCCACCTGCTGCACGATGGTGTCGGTGGAGCGTTGCAGCAGTTCGGCGTCCTCCTTGCCCATGCTGGCGAGGAACTTGCGGCGCATGCGTTCGGCCGAGAGCTGTATGGGGGTGAGCGGATTCTTGATCTCGTGCGCCAGGCGCCGGGCCACCTCGCCCCAGGCCGCATCCCGCTGGGCCTGAAGCAAGGCCGTAATGTCATCAAACACAATGACGTAGCCGCGCTCCGTGCCCTCCACGCCCTCCACCCCGATGGGCGTACAGGCGCACATCAGCACCCTGCGGTCGGAGCCGCCATCCAGGTCGATCTGTTCGCGCCACTCCTCGCGGCCGGCCGCGAAGCGCACCACCAAGGCGGCCACGAACTGGCTGAAGCGCTCCTTGCCGGCCGCCAGCTGCGACAGCGAGGAGCCTGTGGCCTGCGTCAGGTCCAGGCCCATGATCTGGCCGGCCGCGTCGTTCGCGATCCTGACCATCAGTTCGCGGTCGACCGCCAGGACGCCCGTGGACAGGCGCGCCAGGATGACCGCCAGACGGCCGCGCTCGCGCTCCACGGCTTCCTGGCTGCGCCAGGTCTCTTCGCGCGCCCGCCGCAGCCGCTTGGTCATGTCGTTGAAGGAATGCACCAGGTAGCCCAGCTCGTCACGCGATGGCAGCGCCAGACGGGTTGCGAAATCGCCCTTGCCCACCGCTCGGGTACCGGCAATCAGGTCCTGTACCGGCCTTATCAGGCGCTGGGCGGAATAGATGGCACCGTAGATGGCCGCGAACATGGCCAGCAGCAGCACCAGGGTCAGTGTCAGGCGGAAACTGTCCTTCAGCGGTTCGCGCAGGGCGGCCAGGTCGCCGTACTGGGAGTAGGTCTGCTGCACGGCTTCGGACAGCTTGGCCAGCTGCTGCGGCACCTCGTATACGGCATAGACGTAGCGCCGGTCGCTCGAATCGCGGTTCTCGGACAAGGGTGCGGCGACCCGTATCTGGTAGCGGCCGCCGACCTGCGGATCAAGGCCGACATACAGCTGGTGCTGACTGATCTGGCGCAGCACCTCCGCCGGCGGCGGCGCGGGCGACATCTCCGCGGAATTGTCGCTGCTGAAGGCCAGCACGTGCTTGTCCGAATCGAACAGCACCATTTCGTTGGCATCGGTGGCATGCAGCTCGGCGTTCATGCGCAGCACCAGCTGCTCGCGCGGCGCGACCGCCAGGGCGGCGGCAAAATCCTCGGTGCGCCGCCCGAATTCGCGCATGCGCACGTCGATCGCCGCACGCGACAGCAGCAGCGCGTCGTTCAGGCCCTGCTTGACCTCGATGCGGAACCAGCTGTCGATGCCGCGGTTCAGGAAGTCCAGCGAAAACAGATAAACGATCACCAGCGGTGCGATCACCAGGGCACCGAAGGTGCTGACGGTGCGGGCGGTCAGGCGCGAGCCGGGAACATTGGCCCGGTAGTCACTGACCAGCTGCCAGATCTTGCGCGCGATCAGCGCGGTCAGGCCGATCACGCCGATCACGTTCAGCAGCAGTATCCAGGCGCGCAGCCGATCGAACTCCGAGGAATTCTGCACGCTCTTGGCGAGCATCAGCAGCGCGCTGGCGCCGACGGTCGCCCACAGCAGTCCCTGGGCGTAGGCGCCCCAGGGACGGCGTGGTGGCTTCAGGTTGTCAGTGACCATGTGTACCAGCTGCTGACGCGGCTCCAGTTGTCGGTCCAGAACAGCAACGCGCGCAGCGAAGAGGAAAGATGTCCGCGGTGGATGCCGGCGCGGACGCTGATCTGGTACTGCGCGCCGGTCTCCAGCTGTGGCGCCACCAGGATCGGCCAGCCGTCCACGGTACCCAGGTACTCCAGCGCCGCATCGAGGGTTGCAAAAGTCTGCTGATCCCCGGAGTCCGGATCGCGCACCACGTAGCGGTCGGCGACGGTGTGGTAGGCCAGCTCGCGACGCAGCGTGACATCGATCACGGTGCTGTCGAACCAGAAGCGACGGGCGCGTTCCACGCGCGCATCGACGTCAAACAGCAGGTCCACGCCGTCGCGCAGGGCATCGCTTATGGCAGGGCTCATGGGATAGTCGATGCGCGCGTGCAGCTGGAACACCGAGTGGTCCAGGTCGACGAAGGCCGAGCGCACCTGCAGTACACCATCCAGCGCATCGGCGAGCACGGCCACGCTGCCCAGCGCCAGCCAGGCCGCGGCCAGCGTCACCCACGGGGAGCGAGGTGCAGGGTACATTTCAGTGCGGTCCGGATGTGTCTTTCTCAAGACAAGCATAATAGAAGCCGTCCGTGCCCGCCTCGCCTCCGGGCAACAGCTGCACCCCGTGGCCGCAGATCAGGGCGCCCGGAACGTGCAGGCCGGCCTGCGCCAGCAGTCGCTGCGGCGCAAGGACCCGCAGCTTCGCGCCATGGGCCGCGCTGAAACGAGTGATGACGTCATCGTTCTCCTGCGGCAGTACCGAGCAGGTGCAGTACAGCAGCCTGCCGCCCGTCACCAGGCGCGTAGCCGCATATTCCAGCAGCGCCAGCTGCGTGTCGGCGAAAGCGGCGATATCCGTCTCACGACGCAGCAGCCGGATGTCCGGGTGGCGCCGTATGACCCCGGTGGCCGAACACGGCGCATCCAGCAGTATGCGATCAAAACCACCGGCCGCCAGCGGCGCGGGAATCGACCCGTCCGGCGCGCGGCCGGTGGCGAGGTCGGCCACCACCAGCGTGGCGTTGCGTCGACAACGCTCCAGATTGTCGCGCACGCGCTGCAGTCGGTTCGCATCGGCATCGGCCGCCACCACTTCACAGTCCGCGGTCCGCTCCAGGATGTGCAGGGTCTTGCCACCCGGCGCCGCGCAGGCATCCAGCACGCGCATCGTGCTGCCGGCGTCCAGCAGCGCGGCGGCCAGTTGCGCCCCGGCGTCCTGGACCGACACCCAGCCGTCGGCAAAGTGCGGCAGGGCGACGACCGGAACCGGCGCGGCCAGCTGCACGGCGGCGGCAGCCCAGGCGCAGGCGCGCGCTTCGATGCCGGCCTCATGCAGCAGCTGCACATAGCCGTCGCGGTCGATTCGTGTCAGATCCACGCGCAGCGTCAGCGGCGGATGGGCATTGTTGGCCGCCATGACGGCGGTGGCCTGCGCCGGCCAGGCGCGTCGCAGGGCCGCGGCGAGCCAGGCCGGATGGGCCGCGGCGGCGACCGGATCAGCATCCACCGCCGCGCACAGTGCCGCACGCTCGCGCACCCAGCGGCGCAGGATGGCATTCACCAGTCCCGCGGCCCTTGCCTGACCCAGGGTGCGCGCCGCATTGACGGCGGCATTGACCGTCAGCTGCGCCGGATTGCGCGAGTACTCGATCTGATGCACGGCGGCGACCAGCAGCGCATCGATCTGCGGGTCGAGCCTTCCGGACTTGCGCTCCAGCAGGCGCTGCAGCGCCGGCTGCAGGCGCAGATACCAGCGCACGCTGCCCAGCACCACGGCGCGCACCGCGGCGCGTTCAGCGGCCGGCGCGCTGGCGAGCGCCGCATCGGCCGAAGCGCCCTGGTCAACCACCGCGGCGATGACGCGCGCGGCGCTGGCCAGCACCGCGGTGCGGGCACCGCTCATCCGAACTTCCCGGCGGCCGACTCCGAGGCGTTCACGAATTCGCGCGCCGCGACCACCCTGCGTCCGGCGCGCTGCACCCGTGTCACGTGCAGTTCGCCACTGCCGCAGGCCACGCGCAGCGACTCGCCATGCGCAGCCAGGCCCAGCCAGGTGCCCGGTGCCGCCGCGGCCGCCGGCGCCGCAGCGGCCTGCTGGGCATACGCGCCATGAATGCGCAGCGGCTCACCCTCGAATACCGTCTCGGCCACCGGCCAGGGGGTGAAGGCGCGCACCTGGCGTGAGATCAGCGCGGCCGATTCGCTCCAGTTGATGTGCGCTTCGGCCTTGGCGATCTTGTGGGCATAGCTGACCCCGACTTCAGACTGCGGTTGTGGCCGCAGGCGCTGCGCCGCCAGGCCTTCCAGCACCTCCAGCAAGGCGCGGGCGCCCAGCTGGCCCAGCACCTGGTGCAGCGACTCACTGGTATCGCGCGCGCCGATGGCCACCGGTCGCATGGCCAGCACGCCCCCGGTATCCAGGCCCGCATCCATCTGCATGATGGTCACGCCGGTGGTCTCATCACCGGCCAGGATGGCGCGCTGTATGGGCGCCGCGCCGCGCCAGCGCGGCAGCAGGGAGGCATGGATGTTGATGCAGCCCAGTCGCGGCAGCCGCAGCACCTCGCGCGGCAGGATCTGGCCGTAGGCCACCACCACCATCACATCCGGCGCCCACGCTGCGAGTACCGCGACCGTCTCGCCGGCAAGTCTGGCGGGCTGGGCCAGCTGCAGCCCATGGGTGAGTGCGAGTTGTTTGATGGGACTGGGCGTGAGCTGCCGTCCGCGGCCCTTCGGGCGATCCGGCTGGGTCAGAACCCCGACCACGGTGTGCGGCGAGGCCAGCAGTGCCTCGAGGGCGGGAACTGCGAATTGCGGGGTGCCGGCAAAGGCCACCCGCAGCGGGCTGGGTTCGGTCATCGCCACCGGCCTGGTGCGCTAGCGCGCGCCGGCAGTGCGCGTCGCGCCATCGCGATGCTGCGCTGCAATACGTTCCTTGCGTTCCTTTTCCAGTTTCTTGCGGATCCGGTCACGCTTCATGTCGGACAGGTAATCGACGAACAGCTTGCCCTCCAGATGGTCCATCTCATGCTGCAGGCATACCCCCACCACCCCATCCAGTTCCTGTTCGAACACGGCGCCGGTCTTATCCTGCGCCCGAACCCTGACCTTGGCGGCACGCTGGATGTCGTCGAATATTCCGGGCACCGACAGACAGCCTTCCTCGGTCTTGGCCACCCCTTCGCGCTCCAGGATTTCCGGGTTGATGAACACCAGGGGCGCGGAACGGTCCTCGGAGACATCCATGACGATCAGGCGCCGGTGAACGTCCACCTGGGTGGCCGCCAGGCCGATCCCCGGAGCCGAGTACATGGTCTCGAACAGGTCATCGATGAGCTTCCCCAGGGCCGCATCGAACTTCTCCACCGGCCTGGCGCGGGTCCGCAGGCGTGGGTCCGGGTATTCCAGAATGGTTAGACGCGACATCAGTTTCATGCTCTAGTGTGGGGGAATCCCTACGGGTGGGCCTTGCCGGCACGTGATCCAGCGCACAAACTTGACGTTACGTCGTGTGCCGACCGCGGCAGCCGATTATAACAGCCGTGCTGCTGCCCCACCCCCATGGTTGAGGAGGGGAGAATGACTTTCAACCACGCCTTTAGAACCGCTCGGTCCGTAACGCTCGCCGCCGCCGCGCTGTCGCTGTGCGGCTGCGCCACGCTTTTCCATCGCTCCCATCCCGTCGAGGAACCGGTGTATCCGGCCGCCGCGACGACCTCTACTGCCGCGCCTGAGGTTCAGCTGACGGCCACCGAGGCCGCCATCCAGGCGGATGAGCGCTCCGAAGGCCAGGCCGTCACCACGCCGGCCCCCACCGCCGAGGCGATCAAGGCGTCGGCGCCCAGCGAGTACACCGTCAAGCGCGGCGATACGCTGTGGGGCATTTCCAATGTGTTCCTGAAGAACCCCTGGGAATGGCCCGAAATCTGGTACGTGAATCCGAAGATCCAGAACCCGCACCGCATCTACCCGGGCGATGTCCTGGTACTGGCCTATGACAGGGGCGGGCATCCCCAGATCACCATCGGCATGGCCGGCGCGCTGCACCTGAATCCGTCGCTGCGCAGCACTCCTCTGGATGATGCGATTCCGACCATTCCCTACGCCTCGATCGCCGCCTTCCTGTCACGTCCGGCCGTGCTGTCGCGCGAGGAGGTCAAGAAGGCCCCCTATGTGCTGGCGTTCCCGGACGAACACCAGGCCGCCGGCGACAACCAGGTCGTCTACGCCAGGGGCCTGGCGGATTCGGCCACCGGCGCGCGCTACAGCGTCATGCACATCGGTGACCCGCTGGTGGATCCGGAAAGCGGCAAGACCCTGGGCTATGAGGGCATCTATGCGGCCACCGCGGTGGTCCAGCGCCCGGCTGCGGTGACCCGTACGGTGCTGGTGGATGCCGCCCGCGAGACCCTGCGCGGGGACTGCATGGTGCCGGACTCCAACACCACGCCGCTGACCTTCTCCCCGCGCGCTCCCAGCCAGAACGTCAGGGGCCAGATCATCTCGGTGATCGACAATGTCGAACTGATCGGCCAGTACGACATCGTCGCCATCAATCGCGGCGCGCGCGACGGGGTCGGTCCGGGCACGGTCCTGGCCATCGATGAGGCGGGCGATGTGGTGCCGGATCGCGGCCCGGCCTCCTATGCGGACACCGACCGGAACATTTTCGGCTTCACCAAATCCGTGCGCCTGCCGGCCGAGCGCGCCGGTACGCTGCTGGTCTTCAAGTCGTACGATGACATGAGCTTCGGGCTGGTGGTGGGTGCCTCGACCCCGATGCGCGTCGCCGACGTCGTCCGCAACCCGTAGTCCCGCCCGCGCCGCCTCGGCGGTGAATGGTTCAGGCTCCAGATCATGGAGCCTGGACCCCTGCGTGCCAGGCTGGCCGGGCGCTGCAACCCGCTCACACGTGGCGGTGCAGAGCGGGTACAGCACCCTTGCGAGATTCTGCAGGATCTTGGCATTAATGATGCTTATCAAAGAGTTACACCGTTACCCAAGCCCCGTCCAAGGCCCTGCAGCGCGGCCCCGCCATTGGACAACAAATACGAAATGCTGTTAGATGCCGCAGGCTTCGAGCCGGTGGACATCGATGTTCTGGCGTTTCGGACCGGCTGGTCCGGGCACCGTGGCGTCAATGTTGCTGTTGCTTGAACTACGGGGGCGGATCGCGCCCCAGCCTGGCGGCCGGTACTGCCGCCTGTCATAAGTCCACGCCTCATGACGACCAGCGTCCTCGATATCCTGATTTACGTCTTTGACCGCTACATGCTGGAGGACACCTCCGAGGTTCCTGAACGCGACGCTCTGGCTCGCGATTTGGAACTGATGGGTTTCGGATCCGCAAGCGTCGAACGTGCCCTTGATTGGCTGGCCGACCTGGCAGATGTGCGGCTGCAATCTGCCGAGGAGCCGCGTCGTGGCGTTGCCAGCGTGCGCCTGTACAGCGAGGGGGAACTGACGCGGCTCTCCACCGAATCACGTGGCTTTCTGATGTATCTGGAACGGCACGGCATCCTGACCCCGCTGCAGCGTGAGGTGGTCCTGGATCGCCTTCTGGCGCTGGATTCGGAGGAACTGGATATCGAGCAGATCAAGTGGGTCGTGCTCATGGTGCTCTCCAGTCAGCCTGGGCAGGAACAGGCGTTTGCCCGCATGGAGGATCTCGTGGCCGACACCACGGCACAGGCCCCCCACTAACGCATGACCCTCAGGTTCCACGTCACCATCATCAATCCGCGGCCTGGTCCGCGGTTTTTCGTCTAACGGGGCAGACCTCAGCGCATGGCAGAAAATCTGGTCATCGTCGAATCGCCGGCCAAGGCGCGCACCATCAAGAAGTACCTGGGCAAGGACTTCGAGGTGCTGGCCTCGTACGGCCATGTGCGCGATCTGGTGCCCAAGGAAGGTGCGGTCGACACCGAGCATGGTTTCGCCATGCGCTACCAGCCCTTGGAGAAGAACGAACGGCATGTCGAGGCGATCTCCAGGGCGCTGCGCAAGGCCAAGGCGCTGTACCTGGCGACCGACCCTGATCGGGAGGGCGAGGCCATTGCCTGGCATCTTCTGGAGATGCTCAAGGAACGCGGTGAGATCGGCACACGCGCCGTGCACCGGGTGGCGTTCTACGAGATCACCAAGAACGCCATCCGCGCCGCCGTGGCCGAGCCCCGCGAAGTGTCCGCGCCGCTGGTGAATGCCCAGCAGGCACGCCGCGCGCTGGACTACCTGGTGGGCTTCAATCTGTCACCGCTGCTGTGGAAGAAAGTACGCCGCGGCCTGTCCGCCGGCCGGGTGCAAAGTCCGGCGCTGCGCATGATCTGCGAGCGCGAGGCTGAAATCGAAGCCTTCAACGCCCAGGAGTACTGGACCATCGATGGCGAAGGCGAACACTCCCGGCAGCCCTTTCCGTTGAAGCTCATCGAATACGGCGGCGTCAAGGTCGAGCAGTTCAGCTTCACCAACGAGACGGTGGCGCGCGAGGTCGAGCGCACCATCAAGCTCGCCGCCGGCAGCGACGTCAAAGGCAGCGGTTCGCTCAAGGTCCTGAGCATCGACCGCAAGCAGCGGCGCCGCAATCCGGCGCCGCCCTTCACCACCTCGACGCTGCAGCAGGAAGCGGCGCGCAAGCTGGGTTTCAACGCCCGGCGCACCATGCGCCTGGCGCAGCAGCTGTACGAAGGTGTCGACATCGGCGAAGGCAGCGTCGGGCTCATCACCTACATGCGTACCGACTCGGTGTCGCTGGCGGCCGAGGCGATCAGCGAGATACGCCAGGTCGCCGTGAAGCTGTACGGTCCGGAGGCCATCGATGCGGAGCCGCGCTTCTACAAGACCAAGTCGAAGAATGCCCAGGAGGCGCACGAGGCGGTGCGGCCAACTTCCGCCGCCATCGTGCCGGCCGACATCGAACGCTACCTGGATCCGGATCAGTTCAAACTGTATTCACTGATCTGGCGGCGCGCCGTGGCCTGTCAGATGACGCACGCCACCTTCGACACCGTCGCCGTTGACATGCTGGCCGGCCCCGACGGGCCCAGGCGGCACCTGCTGCGCGCCAACGGTTCCACGCTCATCAAGCCCGGATACATCGCCGTCTACCAGGAGGGCGATGATGATGCCAAGGTCGATGACTCCGACCATGTGCTGCCGCCCATGGACCAAGGCGACACCGTCGGCCTGAACGCCATCCATGCCGAACAGCATTTCACCGAGCCGCCGCCGCGCTATTCGGAGGCGTCGCTGGTCAAGGCGCTGGAGGAGCACGGCATCGGCCGGCCTTCCACCTATGCCTCCATCATCTCCACGCTGCAGGACCGCGAGTACGTGGAAATGGACAATCGGCGTTTCATACCCACCGACATCGGCAAGATCGTCAACCGCTTCCTGACCCTGCACTTCACGCAGTACGTGCAGTACAGCTTCACGGCCGACATGGAGGATGAACTGGATGCGGTCTCGCGCGGCGAGGAGGAATGGACCCAGCCGCTGAGCAAGTTCTGGAAACCCTTCATCAAGCAGGTGCGGACCATCGAGAAGACGGTGTCGCGCGATGAGGTGGCCCAGGCCCGCGAGATCGGAGTGGACCCCAAGTCCGGCAAGCCCATGACGGTGCGCATGGGCCGCTTTGGTCCGTTTGTGCAGATCGGCACCAAGGACGATGAGGAGAAGCCGAAATTTGCCGGGCTGCGTCCGGGCCAGAAGATGGACAGCATCACGCACGAACAGGCGCTCGAGCTGTTCAAGCTGCCGCGTACCCTGGGTGCCACGGCCGACGGCCATGCCATTGTCACCAACATCGGGCGCTTCGGCCCCTACATCAAGTTCGGCGACAAGTACGTATCGCTGAAGGACGATGATCCCTACACCGTAAGCCTGGAGCGCGCTCTCGAGGTGATCCGTCTGAAGCAGGAGGCGGATGCCAATCGCATCATCCAGGACTTCGGCGTCGACAACATCCAGGTGCTCAACGGCCGCTACGGACCGTACATCTCCGACAAGCTCAAGAACGCCAGGATCCCCAAGGAGCGCGATCCGAAGACCCTGACGCTGCAGGAGTGCCGCGAGCTGCTGGCCGCGGCGCCGGTCCGTGGCAATCGTTTTGGCCGCGGCAAACGCGGCGCGCCCGCCCCGGTTGCCGCCAAGTCGGCCAAACCCAGGGTCGGGAAATCCAAGGCCGCGAACTCCAAGGCGCCCGCGCCTGGGGGCAACGGCGCGGACCTCAAGGTTGCCGCCAAGGCCGCTGCCGCGCGCCCGAAGACCAAGGCGGCCAGCAAGGCCGCGGGCAAACCTGCGAAGAAAAAGGCAGCAACCGCACCTGCGTGAAATACCGCCACAGTTTTCACGCCGGCAACTTCGCCGATGTCCACAAACACATTGCGCTGCTGGCGCTCATCGCCAGCCTGCAGCGCAAGGACAAAGGGTTCCTGTACCTCGAATCCCATGCCGGACGCGGCGCCTATGACCTCAACGAGTCCGCCGGCAGCCGCGCCTCGCGCGCCGGGCTGAGCCGCATCCTCAGCGAACCGGGCGAGGCTCTGGAGATCCAGGCCTACGGCCAGGCGGTTCGCCACTATCGCGAACGGGTCAGGGACCGCAACGCCTATCCGGGATCACCCCTGCTCGCCGCCGATGCGCTGCGCCGCCAGGATCGCGCCATCCTGATCGAGGTCCAGCCACCCGAGGCCCATGCGCTGGAGCGCGCGCTGGCGCATCAGGCCAATGTCCGCGTCGAGATCGGGGACGGTTACGAGCTGCTGCGCGCGCACCTGCCGCCGGTGGAACGGCGCGGCCTGGTGCTGATCGACCCGCCCTATGAGCAAACCAGTCGCGACTTCGAGCTGGCGCGCACCGCCATCGGCGAGGTGCTGCAGCGCTTCGCCACCGCCGTCGTCATGCTCTGGTATCCGATCAAGGACGCCCGGGACACCCAGACATGGCGCCGGCGACTGCGCGCCGGCCTGCAGCAACCGGACCTGGTCAGCGAACTTTGGGTGCATCCTTGTGACTCACGTATCGCACTGAACGGGTCCGGACTGATTATCATCCATCCGCCCTACCAGCTGGCGCAGCGCATGCGCGTATGGTTGCCGCAGCTGGTCGGGATGCTCGATGCCGCCGCAACCGGCGGCTGCCTGGTGGAAGCGCAGGAGTGACTCAGTTGCAGGACTCACCCGCGGAATATGGTGTGATCGGTCACCCCGTGGCACACAGCCGCTCGCCCTTCATCCATGGAATGTTTGCCCGTCAGACCGGGCAGAACATGATCTACCGGATGCACGACGTGCACCCGGAGCGGCTCGAGGCCTTTGTGATCGAGTTCTGGAAGCGCGGCGGCCGGGGACTGAATGTGACCGTGCCGCACAAGGTCAGCGCCAGCGCCCTGGTGCGCGCCACGAGCGAACGTGCCAGCCGCGCCGGCGCCGTGAATACCCTGCTGATGGATGCGCACGGCATCAGCGGCGACAACACCGACGGCACCGGGCTGGTGCGCGATCTGACCATCAACCTCAAAGTCAGCTTGAACGGTGCACGCATCCTGCTGGTCGGCTCCGGCGGGGCCGCGCGCGGCGTCATCGGCCCCTTGCTTAATGAATCACCGGGGCTGATCGTCATCGCGGGGCGCTCCGCGGCGCGCGCCGCTGAACTGGCGGCCCAGTTCGAGGCCTTGGGTCCGGTCGCCGGCTGCGCACTGGATGCCATTCCGGAGATGGCCTTCGACCTCATCATCAATGCCACCTCCGCGGGTTTGTCCGGGCAGGTGCCGGCGCTGCCCCTGGGGGTGATCGGGCCGGACAGCTTCTGCTACGACATGTCCTATGCCAGGGCCGGGACGGCCTTCGTCGCCTGGGCGCGCCGACACGGCTGCCGGCGCAGCGCCCATGGCTGGGGGATGCTGGTGGAACAGGCGGCCGAATCGTTCGAACTGTGGCGCGGCGTGCGCCCGCTCACCGCCCCGGTCCTCGATGCGCTGATCTGCGGGGCCTGAAGCTAACGCATCGTCACCAGCTCCTCGGCGCTGGTCGGATGGATCGCCACCGTGTCATCGAAGTCCGCCTTGGTGGCACCCATGCGCACCGCCACGGCAAACCCCTGCATCATCTCGTCGGCGCCCGCGCCGATGACATGCACGCCCACCACCTGCTGCTTCGGGCCCGCGCAGATCAGCTTCATGTGGGTGCGCGGCTTGCGCGTCGTGAGCGCGTTATACATGGGCACGAAGGCCGACAGGTACACCGTGACGGTGCCGCCGTACTTCTTGCGCGCCTCGGCCTCGGTCAGTCCCACGGTGCCCATCGGCGGATGGCCGAAGACCACGGTGGGAATGTTCTCGTAATCAAGGAAGCGATCCTGCTGGCCGCCCCAGATGCGATCGCTAAGGCGCCGGCCGGCGGCGATCGCGACCGGCGTCAGTTGCCAGCGACCGGTGACATCCCCGATGGCATGAATGGTCGGCACATTGGTGTTCTGGAACTTGTCGGTGAGCACATGGCCGTGGTCATCGAGCTTCACCCCGACGCTCTCCAGACCCAGGTCGCGGGTGCGCGGCGCCCGCCCGACGGCCCAGATCAGCGTGTTCACGGGGCCGACGTGACGGCCATCGGCCATGTTCAGCTGCAGCGTGCCATCGTCGAGTCTGGTGACGGATTCGGTCAGGGCGTGGTGCGCGATCTGGATGCCCATGTCGCGCGCGATTTCCACCCACGAGGCGCCCAGCAGCGCATCGAAGTGCCGCATGACGGTCTCACCGCGCACCACCAGCGTCACCTGGCTGCCCAGCTCCTGCATGATGCCGGCAATCTCGACGGCAATGTAGCCACTGCCCACGATCGCGACCCGCTCGGGCCGCTCCTCGAGCTCGAAGAAGCCATCGGAGGTGATGCCGAGGTCGGCGCCCGGCAGCTGCGGGACCACCGGATAGCCGCCGGTCGCCACCACGATGTGGGGTGCGGTCACATGCCAGTCATCGATCTCCACGCTGTGGGTGCCGGAGATCCGGGCATGGCCGCGTGCCAGCTGGATCTTGCGATGGCCCAGATTGCGCTCATAGATGCCGTTCAGGCGGTGGACGTAGGCGTCGCGCCCGGTCTTGAGCATCGCCCAGTCGTGGGTCACCGCGCCGAAGTGAAAGCCGTAGCCGGCGCGATCCTCGGCCGCGGCGGCGATCTCCGCCGCGTTCCACATCACCTTTTTGGGTACGCAGCCCACATTGACGCAGGTGCCCCCCAGCCGCCCGGATTCGGCCAGCAGCACCCGCGCGCCGTATTCGACGGCACGCTGCGCGCAGGCCATGCCGCCGCTGCCCCCGCCGATCACGATCAGGTCATACTGGTCGCTCATTGCAATTCAATCCCGTGGCCGCATTCCCTGCAGCGCACTTGTGCAAATTGTATCGGCGCATGTTACAGGCACTTGAGAGGGCAATCGACGGGTAGAATCCCAGGGGCATAAGGAGCCACCATGCCAATCGACAACCCCCTGCTGCTGCGCAACCCGCTGCCGCGTTTCGGCGAGATCCGCGCCGCCCATGTGGTACCCGCCATCAGCGGCCTGCTGGAGCGCAATCGCGCCCAGCTTGATGCCCTGCTGGCGGCGCCGGTGGCCACTTTCAAGTCCCTGGTGGAACCCCTGGAGGACGCCCAGCACGAACTGGCCTGCGTGTGGTCGCAGGTGAACCACCTCAATGCCGTGATGAATGCTCCGGACCTGCGCGAGGCCTACAACACCTGCCTGCCGCTGCTGTCGGCGTGGCAGACCGACCTGGCGCAGAATGAGGCCCTGTGCGCCGCCTGCCAGCGCATCGCCGATACCGATGACGCCCTGGATGCCACGCAGCGCCGGGTTCTGGAACACCGCCTGCGCGAGTTCCGGCTGGCAGGGGTGGCGCTGGATCCTCAGCGCAAGGCGCGCTTCAAGGAGCTCATGCAGCAGCTCACCGCCCTGAGCGCCAAGTATGGCGAGAATGTCCTGGATGCGACCAACGCCTGGTCGCATCACGTGAGCGATGCGGCGCAGGTCGCCGGGGTCAACCCTGCCATCATCGAGCGGGCGCGCCAGGCGGCCGGTGAGCAGGGCGGATACACCCTGAAGCTCGAACAACCGGTGTATGTGGCGGTGATGTCTGATGCGCACTCCGGCGCCCTGCGCCGCACCTTCTACGAGGCCTGGACCACGCGTGCCTCGGACCGTGGCACGCAGGGGGCGCAGTGGGACAATTCCACGGTGATGGCCGACATCCTGCGGGTGCGCCATGAGCTGGCGCAGCTGCTGGAGTTCGCCAACTACGCGGACTACGCGCTCGCGACGCGCATGGCCAAGAGCACCGCCGAGGTGTTCGCCTTCCTCGAGCAGCTGCTGCTGGCGAGTCGCGCGGCAGCGGAACAGGAATTGCGCGAACTGGAACAGTTCGCGGGTCAGAAGCTTGCGCCCTGGGACCTGAGCTACTGGTCCGAGCGCTTGCAGCGCGAGCGCTACAGCGTATCGCAGGAAGAACTGCGGCCGTATTTTTCACTGCCACGCGTGCTTGAAGCGCTGTTCGAAGTCGCCCAGCGGCTGTTCGGCGTGCGCATCCTGGAGCGTCCCGGGGCGCCCGTCTGGCACCCGGATGTCCGCTATTTCGAGATCCATGATGCAGCCGGTGCGCATTGCGGCAGCTTCTACCTGGACCCGTGCGCGCGCGCCAACAAGCAAAGCGGTGCCTGGATGGATGAATGCGTGGGCCGCAAGAGCATGAGCGGTCCCACCGTGCTGCCGGCGGCCTACCTGGTGTGCAATTTTCTCGAGGCCGCGCCCGGTGAATCCGCGCAGCTGACGCACGATGATGTGGTGACGCTGTTTCATGAGTTCGGACATGGCCTGCACCACCTTCTGACCCGGGTCGGATATCCGACGCTCGCCGGCATCAATGGGGTCGCCTGGGATGCGGTGGAGCTGCCCAGCCAGTTCATGGAGAACTATGCCTGGCATCCGTCGGTGATCCGGCGCATGGCCTGCCATGTCGGCAGCGGCGAACCGCTGCCCGAGGTGCTGCTGCAGAAGCTGATCACGACGCGCAGCTTTCAAGCCGGGCTGCAGATGCTGCGCCAGCTGGAACTGGCGCTGTTTGATTTCAGCCTGCACGCCGGCTACGACCCGGCGCGCGGCGCGCGCGTCGCCGAGGTGCTCGCCGAGGTGCGCGCGCGGGTATCGGTGCTGGCGGTGCCGGCCTGGAACCGATTCGCGCACAGCTTTTCGCACATCTTCGCGGGCGGTTACGCGGCCGGGTATTACAGCTACAAATGGGCCGAGGTGCTGGCCGCCGATGCCTTCTCGGCGTTTGAAGAGACCGACGTGTTTGATCCGGACACCGCGCGGCGCTTTCTGGATTGCATCCTCTCCCAGGGTGGCAGCCGCGACGCACTGGATGCTTTCGTGGCGTTCCGCGGCCGCAAGCCGGACGTGCGGCCGCTGCTGCGCCAGGCCGGCATCGCCGCCTGAACGCGGTAGCTTTGACATATGGAGCATCGAATGTGTGACCTGCCTCCGGGAAATGCCGGATGAGGAGAACTGTGCGCAGCTTCGCTGGTCACTCTTGATGCCGATGCCTAGACTGCAACATTCATTCACCGCCGATCGGACCATGGGTACAGCACGGCTCAACGACTTCGACGTAACCGGCACCGTGCAGGTGAGCTCACCCACGGCCGTGCGGGAGGCCGTTGAGGACCTTTGCCAGAGCACCTGGCAGGATTTCCCGTTTGAACCCGTTAGCCTCGCGTTCGAGCAATTTGAGCGCATGTTCGCCGGTGAAGTCCCCGATTACTTCGGCGTCGACACCGTCTATCACGACCGCCAGCACACCCTGGATGTGACCCTGGCCCTGGCGCGGCTGATGGCCGGCCACGACCGTACCCGAGTGCCGCTCGAGCGACTGGGCGCGGAACGCGCGGCGGCCGGTCTGATCATCGGCCTGTTCCACGATGTGGGGTACCTGCGCCGCCGGGATGACGGGGTGTACCGCCACGGCGCCGAGCTGACGCGCATCCATGTCTCCCGTGGCGCGGAGTTCCTGGCGGACTACCTGCCCCGCATCCAGCTGTCCGGCTGGGCTCCGGTCGCCCGGGAGATCATTCACTACACCGGCTACGAGGTGCCTTTCGACCGCATCGTCGTGGCAGACCCCAAGGATAAGACCCTGGGGCATCTGATCGGGACCGCGGACATGATCGGCCAGATGGCGGACCGGTGTTACCTGGAAAAGTGCCGGGACCGGCTCTACCCGGAATTCGTGCTCGGCGGCATGGCGCTGCCCATAAGCTCCAACGGCGGGCGCCAGGTCCGGTACGCCTCGGGGCTTGATGTGTTGCGGCAAACCCCTGAATTCGTGGCCGAAACCCGCTCCAAGCGCCTGGACGGGGCGTTCGGGGGTGCCTACCACCATGTCGAGGCCCTGTACGGCGGTCATAATCCCTATATGGACATGATCGAGCGCAACCTGGGCTATCTGAACCGGGTGCTGCGCAGTGAAAACTGGCGTTTGCTGCGGCGCAACCCACAGGTATT
>DATHMK010000048.1:0-13946 GCA_035487155.1 Steroidobacteraceae bacterium | reverse complement strand
GCATTCCTGTATCACTCCAGCTGCGAAACCCCTGGAATTGCCGGCATCGTAGAGGTGGTGAAGCCCGGGTACCCCGATGCGACCGCCTTCGATGCGAAGCATCATCACCATGATCCCGACAGTGATCCGAAGAATCCGCGCTGGTACCTGGTGGACGTGAAGCTGGTGCGAAAGTTGCCGCGAGTGATCACCTTGGATGAGTTGCGCGAGCATGCGAAGCAGGAACTTGCGGGGATGGTGCTGCTGCGTCCAGGCAATCGATTGTCGGTCATGCCGATCACTGCGGCGCATTGGAAGTTCATCACTTCAATGGTCTGACCCTCACGAAATGAGTGATGCGTCTCGCGCGCCTACTCCTTCTTGCTTGTAATTTCAATTCGCGTGCGTATACTCCGACCTCGGACTAACCCTAACTGGAGATCTATCATGGCTAAGGCAAAAAAGAAGGCCAAGAAGAAAGCAGCGAAGAAGAAGTAGCTGCAACCGGTGGACGCGGCAGCAATGCCGCGTCCCCGGACCGAAGATCGAGCGACTGTGTGCCCGCGAAAGCGGGCACAGTCGTTTCTGGGGTCCGCCGGATGTAGCATTGGTGAGTGAGCGATCGATGATGAATACCCAGGAAAACAAGCGTCGCGCCGCACAGGCCGCCCTGCCATGGCTGGCCCGCCATGAGGTCATAGGCATTGGTACCGGCACCACCGTGGCACCCTTCATCGAATTTCTGGCGGCCGATCGGGGCAACCTGAAGGCGGTGGTCTCAAGCTCCGATCAGTCCACCCGACTGCTGCGGGCGGCCGGCATACCGGTGCTGGACCTTAACGAAGTCGGGGAGCTGCCCCTGTATGTGGATGGGGCCGACCAGACCAACGCCGCCCGCCAGCTGATCAAGGGCGGGGGCGGAGCGCTCACCCGCGAGAAGATCATCGCGGAAGTCTCCAAGGTCTTCGTCTGCATAGCCGATGCCAGCAAGCTGGTCGACACCCTGGGCAGCTTTGCGCTGCCGGTGGAGATCATCCCCATGGCGCGCACGCTGGTGAGCGCCAGGCTCACCGCCATCGGCGGCCGACCGGTGCTGCGCGCCGGCTTCACCACCGACAACGGCAATCACATTCTGGATGTGCACGGCCTGAGCATCGGTGACCCGGTTGCGCTCGAGTCCGCGTTGAACCAGATACCGGGCGTGGTCACCGTCGGCCTGTTCGCCAAGCGGCCCGCCGATGTGCTGCTGATCGGCAGCGACACAGGTGTAAAACAGCTCTAAAGGGCGGTTTAATGGCACCTGTCCGTAATAACTACTGGGCAGGGGGATTCATGTCGCAGCCTTCGTTCGTCACTCGCGGTCTTGCCTCGATACTTGCACTGGCTGCCCTCAGCGTCTGTGGCGCGCAGGACACGAGTCCCGGTGCGCAATGGCTCACCTACAACAACCATCTGGACGGCCAGCGCTTCTCACCGTTGAAGGAGATCACCCCGGCCAACGCCACACAGCTGGGTGAGGTGTGCCGGGTGCAGATCGATGGCCCGACGTCGCTGCACTCGGACCTCATCGTGGTCGACGGCGTCATCTATACCGGTACCGGCCGCGAGACCGTTGCGCTCAATGCCACCACCTGCGCCCTGCTCTGGCGCTTCAGCTACACCCCTGACGATGACCGCAATTCACCTTCGACCCGCGGCGTTGCGGTGATGAACGGTCGCGTATTCCGCGGCACGGGAGATGACCGGCTGATCGCGCTGGACGCGGCCAGCGGCAAACTCCTGTGGAAGACCGTGATCGGTACCCCGGCCCTGGGGGAGTCCTCGGCGGCGGCGCCATTGGCCTGGGGTGGCGTCGTCTACATGGGCATCAGCGGCAGTGAACTGGGTGCGCGAGGCCGTGTCATGGCCTTCGATGCGCAGACGGGCCGCGAACTGTGGCGCTTCAACACAATACCGATGGGCAAGGAGGTCGGGGCGAACACCTGGCTGCGACCCGGCACCGCCAAGACCGGCGGTGGGGGCGTGTGGGGTGCGATGACACTGGACGTGGCGGCCGGCGAGCTGTTCGTGCCGGTGGGCAATCCATGGCCTGACATCGACAAGGCCTATCGCCCGGGTGCGAACCTGTTCACGGATTCCATCGTGGTACTGGATGCCCGCACCGGCGCACTCAAATGGTGGCACCAGGGCACCCCGGAGGACTGGATGGACCTTGATATGGTCGCACCGCCGGTGATCTATAGAGTCGCGGGCGGCCGTGACTACCTGGTCTTCGGTGGCAAGGATGGCTATGTGACCGCCGTCGACCGCGACACCCACCGGCAGCTGTTCCGCGTGCCGGTGACGACGATCGAGCACATGCCGAAGCTGCCCACCAAGGAGGGCATGCGCATGTGCCCAGGCTATGCGGGCGGCGTCGAATGGAATGGTCCGGCCTTCGATCGGCTCAATCACTCCTTGGTGACCGGAGCGGTGGATGCCTGTTTCACGGTCAAGCTCGGCAAGGCCAGCTATGCACCGGCGGGCATGAACTTCGGTGGCTCGGTCGAACCGGTCGGACCCACCACCGGCTGGATCACCGCCATCGATCAGGTCACCGGTGCGCTGCGCTGGAAGTACCACACCGAGAAACCGGTGGTCGCCGGCATCACGCCCACCGCCGGTGGCGTGACCTTCGCGGGCGACCTGGGTGGCACTCTCTTTGTCTTCGACAGCAGGACCGGCGCCGTCGTGAACAAGGTCCAGACCGGTGGCTCACTGGCCGGGGGCCTCGTGACCTATGAGGCCGGCGGCCATCAGTACGTCGCTTTCGCGGATGGCAATGTGTCGCGCAATGCCTTCGGCGCTTTGGGCCTGCCCAGTGTCGTCATCATGGCGCTGAACCCCAAGAGCCTCGGGACCCCGGCTGGCGTGGCCGGCGCGCCCAGCGCGGCGCCGGGTGCGGCGGCGGGTCGCAGGCTGTACAGCCAGGTATGCGTGGCCTGCCATGGGCCTGAGGGCAATCTCGTGCCCGACCACAGTCTCAGCGCGGCAGTCGCGCGCATGGGCAAGGCAGCTACCATCGCCTACATCAAGAGTCCGAAACTGCCGATGCCGAAGATGTATCCGGATTTGCTCAATGAGCAGAGCATCAGCGACGTCACCGACTATCTCTACGAACAATGGGGGCACCATGACTGACAGCAACGACAAGGCATTTCGCGCCGGCATGCAGGTCCGGCGCGAAATGTTCGGCCCGGGCGGGGCCGAAGAGCGCTATGCAGCGGCCACTGACTTCAACCGGCCCCTGGAGGAAATCGTCACCCGTTACTGCTTCGGGGAGACCTGGACCCGGCCGGGCCTGGATCGCAAGACGCGCAGCCTGCTCACCCTGGCGACCCTGACGGCGCTGAGCAAGCCCAACCAGATCAAGGTCCATGTTGTCGGGGCACTGGCCAACGGCTGCAGTGTCGAGGAGATCCGCGAAACTTTCCTGCACACCATGGTCTATGCAGGGGTGCCCTGCGGTGTCGAAGCCTTCAATGCCGCGGCGGAGGTTCTTGCGCGGCACGCCGCGGCCGGCAAACCATGAAGGTCGCGGTCGTCGGCGTCGGCAACATGGGCGGCCCGATGGCCGCCTGCATCGCGCGCGCCGGGCATGATGTCATGGTGTTCGACAGCTCCCAGGCACGCGCGCAACAGGTCGCGGCCGCGCATGGCTGCCATGCCGCCGCCTCCCTCCAGGATCTGGCCGGCGCCGAATACGTCGTGACCATGCTGCCGACGGGCCAGGTCGTCACTGACCTGTACCTGCGCGATGGCCTGGCGGGGCATCTGCGGCCCGGCACCATTGCCATCGACATGAGTTCGGCGGAGCCCTCGGGTACCCGCAGGCTCGGTGCCGCGCTGACGCCCCAGGGCATCGTGTTGCTCGATGCCCCGGTGTCCGGAGGCGTGCCGCGGGCGGTGCTGGGCACCCTGGCGATCATGATCGGTGGCGATGACGCGGCGGCCATCGAGCGTGCCCGGCCGCTGCTGCGCACCATGGGTGATCGGCTGTTTGATACCGGTGGCCTGGGTACCGGCCACGCCATGAAGGCCCTGAACAACTTCGTTGCCGCCGCCGGTTACGCGGCCTGCGCCGAGGCCCTCATCGCCGGGGAGCGCTTTGGTCTGGACCCGGGGCGGATGGTGGAGATCCTCAACGTCTCCACCGGCCGCAACTTTCACACCGACATGGTGCTGCGCGAGCATGTCATCGGCGGCAAGTTCGCCACCGGCTTCACGCTGGGCCTGCTGGCCAAGGATGTGAAGATCGCGGCGGACCTGACCCGCGATTTGGATTTCGATGCACCACTGGTGCGACTGGTCAGCGCCCGCTTCGATCAGGCCCGCGATGCGCTGGGCTATGCCAGCGACAACAGCGAGGCGATCAAGGCCTGGAAGGGGCAGCCGCCATGAAGTCGCGCACCAGCGACCGTGAGATCGATGCGGTGTACGGCCTGGAGCCGGTGTTCGAGCCCGCCGACACCGCGGGCTCGGCCGGTACGCCCGGTGGCACCGAGTTCCACCTCGTGCACTGCCCTTATTGCGGTGAGCCGTTCGAGACGCTGATCGATCTGAGCGGCGGCTCGCAGGCCTATGTCGAAGACTGCCAGGTGTGCTGCCAGCCCATTGAGTTTCGAGTGGCGGTGGATCCTGCCGGTGCCCTTGAAGCGCTGGAGACGCTTCGCGGCGACGGATAAGCTGCGCCTCTACCAGGGGGTTATATGGATATGTTGAGGATCCTGCGCCGGAATCTGGCGCTCACCTGCCTGGCAGTGGCCGTGGCGCAGGTTCCCGCGGCCGGCGCGGCCGATAAGCCGGAAGCGGCGCGCCATGTCACCGATCTGGTCTATGCCACGGTCGGGGGCAAGAACCTCGCCCTGGATCTGCATCTGCCGGCAGGGGTACGCCACCCCTCACTGCTGGTCTTCGTCCATGGCGGCGCGTGGACCACCGGCAGCAAGGCGCAGTACCCGACCTTCCTGCTGCAGCGTGGGTTTGCGGTGGCCAGCCTCGACTTCCGCTCCTCCAACGAGGCGCCTTTTCCAGCCGATGTGTTCGACATCAAGGCGGGGATCCGCTACCTGCGCGCCAAGGCCGGCTATTACGGCTACCGCTCGAATCGGATCGCCATCATCGGCGCCTCCTCGGGGGGACATCTGGCGACCCTGGTCGGGGTGAGCAATGGGGAAGCGGCACTGGAGGGGACCGAGGGCGAATACCTCAGCGAGTCCTCGGCCGTGCAGGCCATCGTCAGCTATTTCGGTGCCAGCGACCTGACCACCATCCTGGCGCAGTCCACCCCGGCGGGCCTGGCGGTGCGCGAACCGGCATTGAAACGGCTGCTGGGCGCGACCCCGGACCAGGCACCGGCACTGGCGAAGCTCGCCAGTCCGATCTTTCACGTGAACCGCAATGCTCCGCCCATCCTGCTGCTGCACGGTGATCAGGACACACAGATGCCCCTGAATCAGGTCTACGAAATGCAGTGGGCCTATGAGCAGGCCGGGCGGCACGCCGAAGTGCTGATTCTGCACGGCGTGGACCATGACGCCGGGCCCTTCTTTCGCGACGCCCCGGTGGAGCGCGTGGTCGAGTTCCTGAAACACAACATCACCCGCCCCTTCGAATAACTCAAGGACGGTGGCCGATCAGCCGATCGGCCCAGCTGATGAAGTACTTCACGTTCGGCGCATCGGTATGGCCGCCGTCGTGCTGACGCCAGGCCAGCGGCCCGTCCAGCAACCCCGTCCCGACCGGCGGCAATTGCGCATGCTGGTAGTCATCCCCGACGCCCAGATCCCTCGCCCCCAATAGCCGGTATACGGCGCCCGCCTGGACCGTGGCCATGTAGCCGCCATGCTGGTCCACCCAGCCCGGATCCCCGGCGGCAGGGCTCCCATAGCTCACGAACACCATGCGTGGCGCGCACAGCGCGATCAGCTCACCGGCATCGATCGGAATGTCGTTCGCAGTCCTGGCGCCGAAGCTGGCCTCGGCGGCGCCGTACTTGATGAAGTTGCCGGCCATCCAGTGATAGGCATCAAAGGCGGTCTGATTTTCCACCGTTTCACCGAACACGCGGCGATGCGGTTTGGTGCCGCTCTCCCCCGAGGAGGCCACCAGCGCCATGGCGAAGCGGGTATCGAAGGCCATGGTCACCAGCGCCGCCTTGCCGTAGCGCGACACGCCATCGATGCCGACATGATGGCTGTCCAGTTCCGGATCGGTCTGGATGTAGTCCAGCGTGCGACTGGCCCCCCAGGCCCAGGCGCGCAGCACTCCCCAGTCATCGGGCTTGCGCCATTGGCCCTTGTTCGATAGGCCGATCACGCCGCGGGTCAGGCCGGCGCCGCTGTCGGCTTGAATGCTGTTGGGTTCGAGCATCGCGACGGCCCAGCCATCGGCAATCAGCTGCTGCAGCGGCGGTGGGTTGCCATCCACGTCCAGCGGCGGCGGGCCGGGCCGTGGCGCACTGATGGGCTGCCATGCGGGGTGCGCCTGAAAGACCGCCTGCAGCGACGGATCGCTCTGCACCATCTGCGCCTTCCACACCTCGTTCATGCGCGCAAGTTCGGCCGGGGCGGGTGGATTGGGCGCCGGAAAGGCCAATGAACCGTACTGGAAGATGATGAGCACGGGCAGGGGCTGCCTGGCGCGGGCCGGCTTCACCAGCATCATCTGAATGTCGACGTTGATATCGGGGTCGGCCGAATTATCAACGTGGCCGACGAGTTTTGTGGCCGTGATCGGCGTGAACCCCAGAGACTCATGATCGACGGTCTGCACCACCCAGGTCACCTTGGGTGCGGTGGCGGGGATGCGCCCGTAGATCTCCTGCTCGAAGAGGGTCACGAGTTCCGGGCGGCGCTTGCTCCACCAGTCGCTGGCCGAGGTGACCTTGCCGCCCTTGGCGTAGGTCAGCGGATCCGGATAAACCGGATAGGGGTTGGCCTTGGCTTCGTCGTAGTTGACCGCATTGACGGGCGCGTTCACATCGTTGACCCGGCCGTGCCGCAGCTTTGTGATGCCGAGCTGATCCATCATCTGCTGATGATCCTGCTCGGCCGTGGGGCCCGAGCTCGGCGGAGCCTGGGCAGCCGCCGGCAGCGCAACCGCGAATAAGGTCAGGACCGCGATGAGCTTGTGCATTGCCGTGACTCCCTCGGACGCGCCCGCACGATACACTGGTGCGAATCATCCATCGAGCGATCAGCCCATGCGACACCGATTTTCGACGATCCTGCCATTGATCCTGTGCATCAGCGTTGCCGGAGTCTGCCGCGAGGCGCGCGCGCAAGCCGCCGCATCGGTGAGGGAACAGGTGATGGCCACTGAGCGTGCTTTCGCCAGGAGCATGGCGGATCGGGATCAGTCGATGTTTTCCCGGTTCATCTCCGCCGAGGCGGTGTTCCTCTCGGGCCCGACGCCGCTGCGGGGCAAGCCTGCGGTGGTCGCGGGGTGGTCCAAGTACTTCAAGAATCCTCAGGCGCCATTCTCCTGGGAACCCTCACAGGTCGAGGTGCTTGAATCGGGAAACCTGGCACTGAGCTCAGGTCCGGTCAAGGATCCCTCCGGCAAGCTCATTGGCACCTTCAGCTCGATATGGCGGCTCGAGGCACCCCGCACCTGGCGCATCGTGTTCGACAAGGGCAATGAGGTGTGCAATCCGTAGTGCCGGTTGACAAGCGCCCTCAATGTGTATCAGTCTACGGGTACACTTGAACAGTTTGCAGGCATGGTGGAAATAAAAATCGACCCCGCCGATGGCGTGCCGATCTACCGGCAGATCGTCAATCAGATCCGCTATTCGGTGGCCTCGGGCCTGCTCGAGCCCGGCGATGAATTGCCCACCATCAGGGCGTTCGCGTTACGCCTGAAGGTTACGCCGAACACCATCGTGAAGGCCTACGAGGAGCTTGAAAGCGCCGGCATCGTCCAGAAGCGACATGGCTCGGGCACCTTCGTGTCGGCGGAACGCACACGGCTTGCGGACTGGGAGCGCCGGCGCATCGTCGAGCAGCGCATCGATGCGCTGCTGACCGAGGCCCATCAGCTGGATTTCTCGGTTGAGGAATTGTTCAAGCTGATCCGCCGCCGGCAGGCGCTGATGGCGGACGGCAGGACACAAAACCAGGCAGCCGATGCGAGCGGATCATGACCATTCTGGTAGAAATTGAGGCCCTGTCGCGCCGCTACGGCTCGACGCTGGCCCTGGACAACGTCAGCCTGCAGGCTGAGGTGGGGCTGGTGTATGGCCTGGTCGGCGCAAACGGGGCGGGCAAGACCACGCTGATCAAGCATCTTCTGGGGCTGCTGCGCCCGCATCGGGGCACGGTGCGCGTATTCGGGCTGGATCCGGTGCGCGATCCCGTGGCGGTGCTGCGGCGTGTCGGCTATCTGTCAGAACAGCGCGACCTTCCCGAATGGATGCGGCTCGAGGAGCTGCTGCGTTACACGCAGGCCTACCATCCGAGCTGGGATCAGGCCTATGCCGAGCGACTGCTCGAGGACTTCGGCCTGGACCGTGGCAAGAAGTTCTCAGATCTGTCGCAGGGCATGCGCGCACAGGCCGGTCTGGTCGTGGCCGTCGCCCACCGACCCGAGCTGCTGGTGCTCGATGAACCCTCCAGCGGCCTGGATGTGGTGGTTCGCCAGGACATTCTGGATGCCATCGTGCGCACCGTGGTCGAGGACGGTCGCACCGTGATCTTCTCCTCCCACCTGCTCGATGAGGTGGAGCGGATGTGCGATCACGTCACCGTGCTGCACGAGGGCCGCGTGGCCGTCCAGGGACCGGTCGATGAGGTGCGCGCCACGCATCGGGTGAGCCAGGTGCGTTTCCCGAAACCTCTGGAGTCCACACCCCATGTCGAAGGCGCCCTGTCGATCGCCGGTGATGGCCGTTCGTGGAGCATCATTCACACCAGTGCGCTCGAGTCGCTGCGCGAGGCTGTGGCGCAGTCGCGGGGCGAGATCATCGAATCGCGAACCGCGACCCTCGAGGAGATCCTGATCGCGCGCGTCAGGCGCTCGAACCGGCAGCGGCAGGCGGCCTAGAGCATGTGGACTCCCGCCGTTGCGACCCTGTGGGAATCTTGGCGGCTGACGCGCCGGCGATTGTTGCTGGTCCCGGCGCTCGCCACCCTCTGCGGCTGGCTGTTGGCGAGAAACGGCGTGAGTCTGCTCACCTTCATCATCCTGTTCGCCGCGGCCACGGGCATGGCGCTGTCGCTGCCGTTGTTCGGCACGCGCCCCGCCTTCCCTTTATCCAAGTCGTTCGCCCGGCCGATACGCACTTCGGTGCTGGTCGGCACGCCGCTGGCCTACGTGTTCGCCGCCGCGGCGGCGTCCTATCTTCTGCCGGCCGCCGTCCTGCGCGTTGCGACCGGCGCGCCGCTGCCCTTGTTCCCCGCCGCCACCCTGGTCGGCGCGCTGGCGGTGCTGGTGGCGGGCGGCAGCTGGGTGACGCGCAATGCGACGGACCGGACGGGCCTGGCGATCGGCGCCTATGTCGTGGCGGGCCTGATGCTGAAGTTTCTGGGTCCGTTCAGGTATGCCGCCAAGGTCACCAGGGCCTTTTCCGTCAAAGTGGCGAGCCCGCAGCTGTGCGTGTTGTCGGCGCTGGACTATCTGGCCGTATTGCTTTTGCTTGCCGTCATCTACCTGTGGATCTCATTCATGGTCGCGCGGCAACGCGGTGGTGAGGACGAACCGTCCTGCGCGGATCCGAGCCCTGGTCGTTCGGCATCGGAGCGCGGCGACATCCTGGAGTCGATTCGCAGCAGCTGCGTGCAGGTGCTGCGCTGGCGTTGCCCGGTTTCCTCCCCGACATCAGCCGAGATCTGGTTCGAGATGCAGTACTACGGCATCCCGGTGCTGGTGATCGGCGCGCTGCTGGCCCTGTGCATCCCGGTGCTGATCCAGTGGGCCAACGGAAGCCACAGCGCAATTCCGCTGGTCATCGCGGCGTGCAGCTTCTGCGCCCCATTCCTGGCCGGGGTCGGTGCTTCGATCTGGAACCGGCGCAGTTCGTCGCGCGAGAAGGTACCCGCGTTCGAAGCGGCACGCCCCATCGGGACGGCCGAACTCATCGGGTTGCAGGTGCTCGTCACCACCCTGTGCATCTTTGCGGCATGGGTTCTCATGGCGGCGAGCGCCTGGCTATCGCTGCCGTTGCTCACGGACCTGCACCAGAACGGCTCCCCAGCCGCGCGCGCCCTGGAGCTCATACACCAATACGGCATCCGCCTGCTGACCGGGGCGATCGTGGGCTTCACATTGCTCGCCACCATCATTGCGTTGCTCGCGGCAGTCCGGGCATTCGCCAGCTCGAATGGAGTGCGCACCCTCATAGGGGCGCTGTGCGTGGTGCTCTATATCGTCGTTGTGATAGTCGCAGTGGCCCAAGGGTGGATCGATGCAATCGTGATCGACGTGCACCTGTGGGGGCTGGTCATTGTCATGCCGGCAGCAACCGTGATCATTCTGGGCAAGGCGCTTGCCGGTGGAATCCTGACAGCGCGTCAGGTGGCTGCGGCAGTGCTCGCCTGGTTGCTGTTTGCGGTCCTCAGCGTCGATCTGCTGCGGACCGAGGGCATGATGAATGCCGCCGCGGTGCTGGTGGCGCTGTCACTGGCAGCGACTGTACTGCCATTGATGGCGGTGGGAATCGCACCCTGGTCGCTGAGCGTGATCCGGCATGCCTGAAATGAAAAGGGTCGCCTCGAGGCGACCCTTGAGGTTTGGCTGGGGGACAAACCATTTTAGACCTGCAGCTGATTTGTCCTTATACGTCGCCCGGATTTTTTCGAACGAATTTTAGGGGTCGTAGTGGTGCGCCACCAGCATTACGGCGGCCATAATGCCTCCGCCTATTAATCCAAAACGCAAAGGTAATTGTCGAAAGCGGAGCGTCCGGTCGCCCATAAGGTGAAGCGTCAGATCATCCGTGGAAAGATACTGGCGAAGCCGCAAATATGCGTCGAGATTTGTTGCCCACTGAGGGAAGCGATCAAAACCCATGAGTGGCTTCGGTTTACCGAGCTGTATCCACAAATCGCGGTGATTCGATTTAAGCCTCAATACAAAGCGGCCTTGCACAATCGCGAACACGCCGAGGAGGCAAAAGAAGCTCGCGAGGTAAATGCCCAACATTGACATTGCCACTGCGAACAAAATGAACGCTAACGCCAAAATTGAGCGGCGTGCCGCAACAGCACAACAGGCAATTTATTCATAGCGCGTCTTCTCAAACCCATGCTAGAGCTCCACGACCTGCACCGCACCCTCATATTCTCCGGTAAGTGATTCCGCGATTTCCACTGCGCCATCAAGGGACTCACCGGGATGGCTTGCCGTAAGGATGTAGCGGGAATCGCCTGATCCATCCCCAACAACAAGTTCGTCAATGATGTCCTCGATGCGGGCACAGTCACTCCCCACTACCCCAACGTAGGCGACACCGTCTTTGATGAAGTCCTCAACCATGGCAGCAAGGGCGGGCGTATACCCGGACGGGCAGTTCAGGACTATTTTTCGGGCGTACATCGAGGTGGCGCTCCAACTAGCAACTAGGACGCCTAAACGCAGCAATCAAAGGCCGCAGAACTGCGGCAGCTTCGGCCAGTGAAATCTGTAATGCCACGCGCGTACATCAGCATTCCCGCGCACCCGAGGTTTGCCTATATTTGTTTTTGCTGCCGTCGCTACGGTGGAACGCGGCTCCGGATGCCACCCTCTACCCTCACCGGTTGGATCCCTGCGGGCTACCCGAGCACGACGTTTGAAACGCGCATTCCTATGGTGACGGGTAGTACGCCACTTTCAGGTTGGTGTCGCTTGCGGCTTCCCGATTCGAGTCAATTATGTGCCGGTGTATCCGCCTCGGAAAGACCGATGGCTGCATTGCCAGGACGACCGCTACGGCGCTTCCCGGTGGACCGGGTTCAGGGTCGAGACCGACGCGCTTCCAGGGAGCGTTGCGGGTGGGGGTACGGCAAAAAGCAAACAGCCAGTTAGCAGGTTTCCGCTAACTGGCTGTTTTCATTGGCTGGGGGACTAGGATTCGAACCTAGGTAAACGGAGTCAGAGTCCGTTGTCCTACCACTAGACGATCCCCCAAAACAGGACCTCTCGCGGCCGTTGCCCTTAGCGCTTGGAGTACTGGGTTCCGCGGCGGGCCTTGCGATGGCCGACCTTCTTACGCTCGACCTCACGTGCATCGCGAGTCACGAATCCGGCAACGCGCAGCGGCTTGCGCAGGTTCTCATCGTACTGGATGAGCGCGCGGGTGATGCCGTGGCGGATGGCGCCGGCCTGGCCGGTGATGCCACCGCCGGCAACGTGCACCGTGAAATCGAAACGGTTCAGCATTTCAGTCGTCTCCAGCGGCTGCCGGACGATCATGCGTCCGGTGACGCGCCCGAAAAACTCGTCCAGCGCGCGACCGTTGACGGTGATGTTGCCGGTGCCGGGGGTCATGTAGACCCGGGCGGTGGCGGTCTTGCGGCGGCCGGTGCCGTAGTTGGTGCTGATGGCCATGAGTATTAAGCTTCCTGAATCTCGAGAGGTTTCGGCTGCTGCGCGCTATGCGGGTGCTTGCCCCCGGCGAACACATGCAGCTTCTTGTACATACGGCGGCCCAGCGGGTTCTTCGGCAGCATACCCTTCACGGCGAACTCGATCGCACGTTCGGGGTGCTCCTGCAGCAATTTGTCCAGCGCGATGGACTTGATGCCGCCGATGGCGCCGGTGTGATGGTAGTACATCTTGTCCGAGAGCTTGCGGCCGGTGACGCGAACCTTCTCGGCATTGATCACGACGATATGGTCGCCCATGTCCACATGGGGGGAATAATCCGCCTTGTGCTTGCCCTTGAGGCGGTGGGCAATCTGGGAGGACAACCTACCCAAGGTCTTGCCGCTGGCATCCACCAGGAACCAGTCACCACGGACCGTGCTGGAATTGGCGAAAACCGTTGATGTCGTAAGCATTTCTCTAACTCCGCCGAAGGCGTCTGGACCGTGCCAAAAAAGGCCGGCAAGTGTACTCAAGCAGCCCTGGCATTGCAAAGTGCCTGATTCCGCAGGACCGGCGGCTCCGGGGACGAATCCCGGAGTATTGGTGCAGCGCACAGTAACGCAGAAGCCTGGATCTGGCTGAGCTCGTCGCGCTTCGGGCGGCATTATGACCCGTACGGCTGTTATAGTGCGGACATGCTTACAGGGTTGCGGCCTGCCGATGGGTTCTGAGCGCCTCCTCGATCCGCTTATCGCCGCCGCCGACCGGGCGTTGCGGGCGATCGCCGCCCCAGCTCACGCTTCCCGCCCCTGTCCCGGGGCCTCCCCGGCGTCCCCGGCTGCCTCAGCCGCCCCCCCTCTGAACGATGCTCTGCGCCGCGAATCGGCCGCACTCATGCGCGTGAACCACGCGGGGGAGGTGGCGGCGCAGGCCCTGTATCACGGCCAGGCCCTGGTGGCGCGCTCACCGGCCACCCGTGAATTGCTGCTCAAGTCCGCCGCTGAAGAGGCCGATCACCTGGGGTGGTGTGAACAGCGATTGCGGGAGCTGGGGTCCGGCCCGAGCCTGCTCAATCCCCTGTGGTATGCCGGATCCTTTGCCCTCGGCGCGCTGGCCGCGACCTTTGGCGATCGCGCCAGTCTGGGCTTCGTCGCGGAGACCGAGCGCCAGGTGGAGGGACATTTGAATGAGCACCTGCGGCGCCTGCCGACTGCGGATGCCACCAGTCGCGCCATCGTGGCGGCCATGCGCGGCGATGAAATGGCGCATGCGGATGCGGCGCGTGCGGCGGGCGCGGTCGAGCTGCCGGGGGTGGTCCGGGAGTTGATGAGAGGGACTGCAAAGGTCATGACGGGGACGGCCTACTGGATCTGAGTCGCTTGCAGTTCTTGGGGCTTATGTATAAAAGCTTGACCAGAGCG
>DATHMK010000047.1:0-35928 GCA_035487155.1 Steroidobacteraceae bacterium | reverse complement strand
TCCGGCTCAGGCTCCTCCGGCTCAGGCTCCTCCGGCTCAGGCTCCTCCGGCTCAGGCTCCTCCGGCTCAGGGTCCACCGGCTCAACCTCGTCGACTCCCTCGATCGGCGGCACGCCGGGCGCTTCCGTAACAGTGGGCAATAATTACTCGTTCCAGCCGACGGCGTCGGATACCTCGGCTACCGCGACGCTGACTTTCGCCGTCTCGAATAAGCCAGCCTGGGCGTCATTCAGCACCCAGACCGGCATGCTCTACGGCACCCCCTCCAGCGCCAGCGTGGGTACGACCTCCAACATCGTGATCAGCGTCACCGACGGCAACAAGTCTGCCTCGCTGGCGGCGTTTTCCGTGCAAGTCAATGCGGCTGCCAGCGGCTCCACCTACGCCCTGCCCGCGACCCGGACTACGGCCTGGAATCCCGGCCTGATGTCGAAGGGAGGAATCCCATCGGCCGGCTGGCCAGTGTGCAATTCGAGCCCCCTTAAACCCAGCGGCGGCAGTGATGACAGCGCCCAGATCAATGCCGAAATCACGGCGTGCGCGCCCGGAACGGTAGTCCAGCTCGGAGCCGGTACCTTTCTCATGGGCTCGGGCGACTACGTCAACGTCAACAAAGGCGTGGTCGTCCGCGGCGCCGGAGCCGGTAGCACGATCCTCAAGAATCCCCGCAACGTATTCGCCACCGCCTCCGTTCAGGTGGCCGCGGACTCCACTCCGATCGTCATTGTGGGAGCCGGACGCTGGGTCAATCCGGACGGCGACGGGCGCTGCCAGGGTCTGACGACCTACCAGACCGCATACATGCAGTTGCTCAGTGCGGATGGCGCCCAGGGGTCCTCTTCGGTCACCGTGGCCAATGGGGCCATATTTTCAGCAGGCCAGATGGTGCTGGTGGATGAGACCTCCGGTGCCGGGTGGCAGCCGGATGTCGCAAAGCTTGCCACTTCCGTCTGGGCTTCCCCGGATTACGCCGTGGAATGGGACCGCCATAACCCGAATTTAGGGGGCGATGACCCCATCCAGACCGGGGTAACCCCGGCCGCGTCCAACAACTATTCGGCTTCGGGCACCGGCAGCGATGCGGCGTGCTGGTTCTCGCGGCAGGATCGCCCGCAAAACGAGATCAAGGAAATTGCCAGCGTCAGCGGCAATACGATCACCTTCACCTCGCCCTTGACCAAGGCTTATCGAGCCAGCCATTACGCGGAGGTCACCACCTACACCGGGTCGAATGCCCCGGTCGAGAATGCAGGCCTGGAGAATCTGACCGTGGTGGGCGGCGGCGATGGCGCGATTCGCTTCGAAAACACCAGGTACTCATGGGCCAAGAACATCGAGATCACGGAATGGTACGGCGAGGGCATTGCCATCGAGGGCGGCTTCCGGGATGAACTGCGCGACTCCTACATCCACGATGCCTCCTGGGCCGAACCGGGCGGCGCCGGTTATGCCATCAGCCTGGCTTTTGCCTCCTCCGAGATCCTCATAGAGAACAATATCTCGGTTAAGGCGAACAAGGTGATGGTCGCGCGCTCATCGGGAGCGGGATCGGTGGTCGGCTACAACTATATGGATGACGGATACATCGCCACCGACGAAGCGTGGGACGAGATCGGTCTGAATGCCTCGCACATGGCCGGGTCGCATATGGTGCTGTTCGAGGGCAATCAGTCCTTCAACATCGACAGCGACGATACGCACGGCAACTCCACCTACATGGTGTATTTCCGCAACTACACGACTACCGTGCGCAGCACATTCCAGAGCGATTACAGCGGCGATACGATCAATGATGTCAGCATGGTCCCGGGCAGCAACGGCCCGAAGCGGGCTGCCGGTGCCATGGGTTACAGCTACTGGATGACCTATCTGGGGAATGTTCTGGGTCAGCCCGGCCTCACAACCGCCGCCAACGGCTATGTGGACGCTCAGGGGACGACTCTTCCTTGGGTTCCTTGCATATGGCTGCTGGGGTGGAATGCTGCGCCTCCCTACACAGTGGACACACAGGTAACGACTACGGCAGTCCGTGACGGGAACTGGGACTCGTTCCTCGGGAAGCAAACCTGGCTGACGGGCAGCGCAGCCACGCTGCCAAGTTCACTCTATCTGACGAGCACACCAGCCTTCTTCGGTTCGAACACCTGGCCGTGGGTCGATCCGACAACGGGCAATACGTACACTCTGCCGGCCAAGGCCCGCTATGCCGCAGGTACGCCGAACGTAGTCCCCTAAGAAAGTGGTCAACGGCTTGGTGTGCCGCCAGCTAGCGCGGCACACCAAGTGAACATGGGGAATGCCCCGGCGTGGGATTCCCCCGGGGCGAATGCCGCCCGGCGTCTCCCCAACCCTGCGCGAACACCTCGCCGACCGGATTTTGTTGCATTTGCATAGCGCCTGTAGGCGCGCTCGGGTATGGTTCGGCGCAGGTCTTCACCGACAAGCACGATGGCCCTGTCCGGTTGCCAGGGTCAATTACAATCAATTGATCATAATCAGGGGAAGGACCGCTCGTGTCTACAGTTCCGGAGGCAGCCATCCAGATCTCGAGCACTGACCCAACCCCGCCAGCCGCCATTCCCAGGGTCGATAGCGCCAAGCAGCGGCCCGGCTCGATCATCAGTGGTCACCTGCCGGCACTTGATGGCGTGCGCGGTCTCGCAATCCTCGCTGTCCTGCTGTTTCACTTTCTTGCCCCGACGAACCCGACGGGGCTCGCCGACCGAGCCATAACCTGGCTGTTCGCCTACGGCGCCCTGGGGGTCGATCTATTCTTTATCCTTTCCGGCTTTCTGATAACCGGGATTCTTTACGACTCGCGCAACGACCCCGGTTATTTCCGCAACTTCTACATGCGCCGCGTGCTGCGCATTTTCCCGCTGTACTACGGCGTCCTGATCATCGTGTTCTTTGTCGTGCCGGCAATTCCCGCCCTTCGGGATTCGGAAATTGGGCAGCTGAGGAGCCACCAGGCATGGGCATGGCTGTATTGCGTCAACATCTATCTGGCGATACACAACGGCTGGGTGCTGTCGTATATCGAACACTTCTGGTCGCTGGCGGTGGAGGAGCAGTTCTACTTCGTTTGGCCCTTCATGGTCTGGTTGCTCGCGGCCAACCGACGCGTGTTCCTGGTATTTTCGCTCGCGACGGCGCTGGCGTCTTTCGGTGGCCGGATCGTGGCCTCGCTGATGGGTGTCAGCTCAGTCGCAACCACCGTACTCACGCCCTTTGAACTTGATGCACTCGCGATCGGCGGATTTCTTGCCGTATACCTGCGGGATCCGCACGCAGCCGCCGGCGCGCGCCGCGCGGTCCTGCCATTGACGCTGGCCGGTATCGCCGTGATGCTTGTGCAATTCGCTCTGCGACACTTCACCACGTCGGGCAACGCGGTGGAGTCGGTGAGGAGCGGAGCTTTCCACCTGTTGCTGACCGCCCTGCTGCTCAAGGCCCTGCTGGCACCACCCACATCAGGCTGGTCGCGCTTTTTCTGCAGCAGGCCAATGATCACGCTCGGCAAGTACAGCTATGGACTGTATGTCTACCACCATTTCTTCTCGCATTATTTCACGGCCCATGCCACCGACGTGGCCCTGGGTTCGCTGATCGGCTCCCGGCTGGCCGCCTTGGGAATTCTGGCGGTCGGCGGAATCGCCGCCTCAATGGGTATTGCGTGGCTGAGTTTCGAGTATTTCGAGAAATTCTTCCTGCAGCTGAAGCGGTTTTGGCATTCGCGGCCGCAACCCGCAAGCGTGGCGCGCCACCAGTAGGGCCGCCGTTTGTGCTGCCCGTGCAAGTTCGCACATCCTGATTGACAGGCGCTGGTTTGTGCGCTCCCCGGGATAGCAGCTATCATTGCACATGCGAGACCGAACGTCGGCGGGCAAGACGTGCTTGATTCCAGGATCCGGTGGGCGCGTCCTGGTGCTGTCGATGCGGCGGCTATCGACACTGGCCGCATATTGCGGACAATACGAATTTGAGGACGTGGTCACCGCCGCAACCGGCGCCGATCGCGTCGAGGCCGACGATACCCGCGCGCTTGAGTTCTCACGACGCGCCTACAAGGTGCTGCGCGTCGGATCACGCTCGCGACGGCTGGCGCGTGCGTGGGCCCCTGGTCCCTCTACGCTACGGCTCGCGCAAGACTACGATCTGTTCTTCCCCATCTTCAACAATCCGCACGAGTTGTATGCGCTGGCGACGGTGCCGGACTGGCGCCGGCGCTGCCGACTCGCCGCGTGTTTCATCAACGAGATCTGGGCGCACCTATGGCCCACGGAACTGCTCGAGTTGCTGACGGACTTCGACCATGTCTTCCTGGGCTCACGCCCCTGTGCTGAGCAGGTGCAGAAATTGGTCGGGCGTCCCTGCAGCTACCTGCCGCTGGCTACCGACGTGCTGCGATTCGCACCCCTGCCACAGCCACCGCCGCGGATGATTGACGTCTGCAACATCGGGCGCCGGTCGCCGGTCACGCATGAGGCACTCATGACGCTGGCGCGCGAGCGGCGCATCTTTTACTACTATGACACGATCGCCGCCAGCGGCCCCGGTCTGAAGCAACGCACGTTCCACGTAGACAGTGCGACCGAGCATCGGCTGCTGCTGGCCGGTCTCCTGCAGCGCAGCCAATACTTCATCGCCAATCGCAGCCGCGTGAACGAAGCCGACCTCGCGGTGCAGGAAGTCATCTCGAGTCGCTTCTATGAAGGCGCCGCCGCCGGGACGGTGGTGCTCGGCGAGGCGCCACGGTCTGAGGATTTCGCACAGCAATTCAACTGGCGGGACGCCGTAATCCCCTTGCCATTCGATTCCCCCGACATCGAGCGGATCCTGGCCGAGTTGAACACAGATCCGCAGCGAGTGGAGCGCGCGCGCAGCGAGAACATCCGCCAATCCGCCCTGCGTCACGACTGGAGCCATCGGTTCCAGACCGTGCTGGCGACGCTGGGCCTGTCTCCGACCGAAGCGCTGCTCAGACGCGATGAACGCCTGCGAGCCCTCGCAGAGTCGGCTGGCGATACGAGTCCCCTGAGTTCCAGGAAGCTGGCATCATACGCGGTGCTTAATGCGAAATAGCTTGCAACTCTTTGATAAACAAGTATTTGTCAAAGGATCTCTATTTCCTCAACCGCGCAGAACCTAGCGGGTGAGCGGGGCGGTTGGTACGGCAACGCGCCGCTCGCCGAACAGCGCTGCGTACTGCTGGTCAAGTTCGTGCCGATACCTGTCCACACCCGCGCGCACATAGGGCTTGAGTCGGTCGCGTTCACTTTCCAGCTCCCGGAACCGCTCGATCAAAGCATCGATTCGCAGGTTTTCCAGTGGCAGGCGGTACTTCGCCAGGCCGAAATCCCCCACCACCGAATCCAGCTTGGCGTGATCGGACAGCGCTATGACAGGCTTGCCCTGGATGAGCGCCATGACGAGGTTGTGGTAGCGCGCCGAAATCACCGCCTCGGTTTGCGCAATCTGGCGCAACACATCTGCGACGGTATGCGCCGACTCGACCATCAATAGCGGCTCTTGCGTCGCGATGCCGAGCTCTCCCAGCAGCCTGACGAATTCGCTGATCACCGGGTTGTCGTACTGCATGTCCCCGATCAGCAGCCGAACGCTGTACCCATGGGCATGGAGCCACGAGATGAATTCTGCCGTCGTGCGCAGGTACTGCCGGTGGGTACCCGCATCAGGGCTATCCGGTGAGCCGTAGTAATCCTTGAGTCCGAGCCCGACGATGCGCCGCTCACCAGCGGCGGCGATCTGCGGCGGCAGATTTTCCTGGGAGAGACCGAAAACCACGTCCGGATACACGTGATCGCGGCTGGTATCGAAACCAATCTTCTCCACATAATCCCGGGACGCCTGATCGCGATAGCTGCGAAAGCTGGCGGCCGCGAGGCTGCGCTTGATGATCCAGCGGCTCAAGGGATGGTGGATGGGTCCGACACCAACGCTTAGGAATACGACCTTGGTACGAAGGATGCCCCCTAGGACGGACAGCCGGAACATTTCGTACGGCCAACCCAGCGGTCCGGTCAGGTAGTCGTTAACGATCCCGGTGCCTGCGACGATAAACATGTCGGAACGGTTCAGGGGCCCGATGCATCTGATCCAGTGCGCAATCTCCAGAGGTATCCAGCGAAACACAATACGCAGGAATCTCCTCAGGCTGCTTCCCCCCCACGAACCCGTCCGTACCACCGCGCACGGCAGCGCCGCAATGTGATGGCGCGACTGGACGTCCTTTGGATCGGTGCAGAAGCACAGCATCTGGGCATCGGGTTGGTAGTGCAATATCTGTTCGATGATCGCCTGAAGCGTGCACTCATTGCCGAGATTGCCGGCGCCAAAGTTTCCGTAAAAGCTGACTCTCATATGTGCATTAGAACCATGCCCGGCATCAGCAGGTAGGGAAAACGGTTGATGCGCAAGCGCTGGACGCCCATAAGAGGCACCGTTGCCCGCTCACGCAGCCTGCAAGCTGCGCTTGGCGCCGCTGGTGCAGCTTGATGCCGCGACCACCGTTGCTGAGTATGAAGCCGTGGGACAGTGCGTCGTTGTTCTTAAGGATATTCTTGCGAATCATATCGCCACGGCAATCGAGCCTAAAGTGAAAATTTCTGTGGCCAAAATGCGCGCAGTGGCGCACCAGGTTCCGCGGAATCGGGCGGAGCACGCCATTGAGCGGAGACGTCGGCGTGTAATCTGAATGGCCGTGGAGTGGAGCTCCGAATCCTCAACAGAAGAGCGCACCTTTCAACTTGCTTTCTTCTGTTACTTAAAGAATACCATCTCCTCGATCTCCCAAGCTACTGTTTGCCGAGGGCAGGAGCCGCGCTGAATGCCGCTACATAATCTCTCGGCCTAGGATTTCAGGCGTGGTCGAACGTAGATATCGGTCGCTTCAGCGGTGCTTGGCAGGCAAAGTGCGGCGAGTGCCATGAGCGCAACGTCTGAGGGCTGTAGAAGCCGCTCAGGTTGATACTGCTTGCCTGCCGTCCGATGCCGGCGTTCCTGGCGTGGCGTTGCAGTGGTGCCAGGGTAAATGCTGGTCACACGTACGCCCAACGCATTGATCTCATCCCGCAGACCATCGGCGATGGCCTTCATCGCCTGCTCCCCGGCCGCATAGTAAGCACGTCCGGCGATGTTCTGCGCACGTACGATTGAGGAATTAATGATCAGCACATCTCCCTGCGAGGCAACCAGTGCAGGGACCAGGTTTTTGGCCAGCGCGGTGGGTCCAATCACATTGGCGCCAAGCAGATCCGACAGATCGCGCGCCGCGAGTGCCGTGATGTTGCCTTCAAGATAGATGCCGGATGACAACACCAGGACATCAAGGCCACCCAGCTTATCAAGCGCCTCCGCCGCCAATTGCGATGCGGCTTGCGCCGAGGACAGGTCCGCGACAATTGGGGTAGCGCCGAGCTCCAGCGCCGCGGATTCAAGCACCGACTGGGTGCGGGCCGCTATGGCGACTTGCGCCCCGCCTGCCACCAGCTGCGCGGCGATTGCACGACCGATTCCGGCGCTGCCGCCGGTTACCAACGCTCGTTTACCCTGCAGAGAATTCATCCACCGGCTTCCAGGACAACCTTCCTGAGGTAGAAGGCCTCGGCATAACCCTGGCGCGCGCGGCATTCCACGCCCCTGATGCGCGCGATCGACTGGAAGGTTTCCGGCGTGAACCAGTCCTTGCTGCGCTGGCTGCCATAGGTTTGCATCAGTACCTGGACTTTCCGTTCCAATACATCCCTGTCCAGCGACACGTAGGCATTGGGCGCCCCGAGGTCGCCATCCCACTTCACGATCTCGTATTCCAGGATCAAGTGATCGCGAAACGCGCCCCAAACCATCTCGTTGACCAGCCGGTGGTCCTGGTGAGCGTCATCTCTTTGGTGACAGAAGACAAAATCCGGCTGGCAACGAGCGCGCAGCGTACCGAAGAACTGCTTCAGTTCACCGTACATGGAGGGCAGACGGGAATCAGGGAAACTGCCGAAGACCAATTCACCACGAAACTTAGGTTCCACCAGCAGCTGCATCGCTGCGGTAGCTTCGGCACGGCGCGCCTCCTCGCCGGTCAGTACCACCCAGTCGATAGTGAGTTTGCCGCCGTTCTTCTGCATTTGCAGCAGCGCGCCCCCGCAGCCGATTTCGATGTCGTCGCAATGGGCACCGATGCACAGCACACGCCGCGCTTCACCACCGGCCGGAAGCGTCAGCCCGTGCATCAGACCGAACCCGACAGCGGATCGGCGCCGGAACTCCACACCTTCCAGGGGCACTTGCCGCTGGCTTCCATGCGGTCGAAGGTGATTTTGTCCTTGAACGTGTCCATGCACTGCCAGAAGCCATCCCAGCGAAACGCAATCAGGCGCTTCTGGGCAATCAGCCTTGAAAAGGGCTTCTCGACCAGCTCTTCGCCCTCTTCGATGTGCGAGAAGATCTCATTTCTGAGCACGAAGAATCCGCCGTTGATCAGTAGCGCCTGGTCAGGCATGGCGCCCATGGCGGTGACGAGGCCACCGGGCTCCATCTGCACTGCGTGGAAGCTTTGCGAACTGTGTATGGCGACGAAACTGCCGACCGCCTTGGCGGCGGAGAATTCCGCGATCTGGCGGTCGATAGGCACGTTGGAGAGACCATCCGCATAGTTGGCGAGGAACATCTCCTCCCCCTTCAGGTATTTCCTCGCGCGCAGCAGCCGTTGCCCGATGTTGCTATGCAGTCCGGTATCGACGAAAGTGATCTTCCAGTCGCTGATGTCGTCAGAATGCAGCGCCACGGACCGGTCACGGCCATTGAGCGTGAAATCATTGGTCATCTCCTCCCGATAGTTCAGGAAGTACTCGCGGATCAGATCGCCACGATAGCCCAGACAAAGGATGAAGTCCTTGTGGCCGTGATGGGCGTAATAACGCATCAGGTGCCAGACGATGGGCCGGTAACCGATGCTCACGAGCGGCTTGGGTATTGTGTCCGAGTGCTCGCGCAGCCGCGTTCCCAGACCGCCGCAGAATATTACAACCTTCATTGATCGCTACTCCCAATTGAATGTTCGGCCAGCAGTCCGGCAGCTTCCAGGGACTGCGCCACCGTTCGGATCATCCCGAAATCCAGGCCCGAACGCTTCGCGATATCCAGCAACGACCGCTCGCCGTCGGACTGATTGAGCACCCAGAGCATTGCCATTTCCGTACTGGCGGGTGAATTGCCACCCATCGCGCCGTATAGCCCGCGCTTGCCCAGACGTGGCTCGCCCTTGGGATGCAGATTGATATACCGGCGGTTGCCTTCGATCACCTCGGCAATGGCCTTGCAGGCATTGAGGCTGCCGGCAATCGCCGCCGAGGATATCAGCGACAGATTGTCGGCCGAACTGTGGTATTCGGGGTAGCCATCGTTCACCGACCGGGTAAGCCTGCCCACCGGAAGATTGAAGCCGGGTGAACACAGCTGGCGCTCATCATAGCCGTAAGGCTCGAAGTCCACCGACCGGCTGTGCGGGTCCAGTTCGTGCAGGACGTGCGGCACGATGGCATCAATGGCGGCGTCGCCGCGGCGACTGCGCTTGTAGGTCCAGGGCGCCGGGTCGCCGAGCAGACCCAGCACCAGACCGTGTTCGACCCGACCGAGGTTCTGCTCGTTGTTACGCAGCCAGCACAGCGAGCCGATCGTGCCCGGCGCGAACACGAAGCGCCAGCTGAACCGGCGTGGGCGGTCGCCGAGCCATTGCGCCAGCGCCGTGGCAATAACGAGGCCGCTGACATTGTCATTGGCGAGCGAAGGATGGCAGGCATGGGTGAATACCAGCACCTCGCGAGCGCTGGCGCCGGGCAACAGCAGCTCGCCATAGGTCAGCGAACCGGGCTCAAGCGAGCTTGCAATCTCCACGCGGTAATTGCCCGGAGCAAGCCGTTGCAAATCGCGTTCGCGCAGGCAGAACCCCCAATTGCGCCGGTAGTAGCTCGTTTTATACGGGATCCAGTCGGGATTACGGGGGCTGGTATGCAGTCGGGTCTTCAATTCCCCAAACGGCAGTGTCACCGACACTGGTTCAGAGTAGTTGACGAGGTGCAGATTGTGGTCGGCGAAGTCCACGACCGTGCTGCCATCGGGTGCTCGCAGGCGCGCGGACTCGATGTTCCATTCCAGCGGCACCTCCCAGTCGAATACCGCGGTACCTGAGGGCGTTTCCACCAGCTGCAGCGGAATGCTCTGCCCGAGGATGCGCAGCGTCTGGCGCAGCCCGGCGCCGGTGATGCTGCGGCAAATCGGATACAGGCGCGTGGCCAGCCCCATCAGCTCCGCATCTGAGGCCAGCGTGTTCATGTGCGGGAGGATTGAACCAGTGCGCTTCTGAACCTCGCCTCGTAGCCATTGCGGTCGAACAGCGGATAGCTCGCGTCACGAGGTGCCATGACGCTGATCGGCAGCGGCAGCGGGATGGCGAACGCCGGGTCGTCCCAGCGGAAGCCGCCGCTGAGGTCCGGGCGGAACTCGTCGGTCATGTGGTATTGCACTTCCGCGTCATCGGCGAGCGTCTGAAATCCGTGGCCAAAGCCTGAGGGGATATAGACCGAGTTCCTGGAAGAATCGTCCAGCGTAACCTGAATGTGCCGCAGATATGTAGTGGAGTCGGGTCGCAGGTCCAGCAAAATGTCGCAGACGCTGCCCCGCAGGCAGCGCACGAGCTTGGCCTCGCGTGAGGGCGGCCACTGGAAGTGCATGCCACGGAAGGTCGCGCGGCGCCGGTTGAAGGAGATGCTGGACTGCACAAAAGTGCCGTTCAGATCCCGCGCGGCAAACTCCCTTACGCAGATGGTCCGTGCGAAGAAGCCGCGCTCATCCTCGACCTGTTCTGGAGTGATCAGCCAGGCGCCTGGGAGGGTGAGTGGCTCGAAGCGCATCTCAACACCAGAACAGTTCCGAGTCGACTTGTTTGGTTCTTTGCAAATACTGCAATTGTTTCAATCGGGTGAAGGCGCGGAACTTGTAGACCTCGTCGGTAAATCCGATGCGGCCGAAAAGCGCATGCAGCTGTCGGGCACCGTCTTGGGCCGTGTAGTGACAGCGAAAGCCGGGCAGCTGGTTATGGATCTTGTCGAAGTTCACGCGATAACTGCGGTTGTCGCCGCCGCTGGGTCCGGTGGTCACTTCGCAGCCCGGAAACTCCGCGGCGATGATGGCGGCGAGCTCGCGCACGCGATAGTTCTCGGAGTTCTGACCGACGTTGAAGATCTGCCCGCACACCGCCTCTTCCGGTGCGACAAGACTGCGATAGATCGCCTCGCAAATGTCATCCACGTGCACCACCGGGCGCCAGGGACTGCCATCGCTGACCATGGCGATGCGCTTGGTGGTCCAGGCCAGGGCGGAGAGGTCGTTGATCACGATGTCGAAGCGCATGCGCGGCGACGGACCGTAGGCCGTGGCATTGCGCAGGAAGACCGGGCAGAAATCATCGCCGGCCATCTTGCCGACGTCGCGCTCGACCAGTGTCTTGCACTCCGCATAGGCAGTCTGCGGATTCGGTGGCGAACTCTCATTGAGGAAGTCGCCGGTGCCTGCGCCGTACACGCTGCAAGATGAGGTGTAGACGAAACGACGGATTCCCGCCTTGCGCGCCAGTTCGGCCAGCTTTACCGAACCCTTGTGATTGATTTCGAAGGTGATCTTCGGATCGTTCTGACCCAGTGGATCGTTGGAGAGTTCGGCCAGGTGCGCCACGGCATCCACGCCGTCCAGGTCCTCGCGGCAGACCTCACGCAGGTCCTTGTTGATCGTCTGCGGTGTGCGGGGACTTGCTTTGTTGTCGCTGTACAGCCAGCCGTCGCGGTAAAAACCGGTATCAAGGCCGATGACCTGGATGCCGCGTTCGATGAGATAGGGGCCAAGAATGCTGCCGATATAGCCATTGGTCCCCGTAACAAGTACTTTCAAGACACGCTCCTCACGGATCAAGCACGGTGACGGTCGGAATCGGCACCACGAAGCGGCCGCCCCACTCTCTTACGTAGGCATGCTGCTGGGTAATTTCCTGCTTCAGGTTCCACGGCAATATCAGCACATAGTCCGGACGCATCTCGCGCAGCCGCTCTGGTGGCAGGATTGGGATGTGTGTGCCAGGGGTATAACGCCCATGCTTGTGCGGGCTGCGATCGACGGTGAAATCGAGGAAATCGGTGCGTATGCCGCAGTAGTTCAGCAGCGTGTTGCCTTTGCCGGGCGCGCCATAGCCCACCACGGTCTTGCCGGCGTTGCGGGCCTCGATGAGGAACGCCAGCAGCTTGCGCTTGGTGTCCTTGACGCGCGCCTCAAACTCTCTGTAGGTCGCAGCGTTGGTAAGGCCGCGCGCGATTTCCTCGCTGCGCAGCGCAGCCACTGCCGGTCCGCTTGGATGACTGATGTCCTCGGCGTGACAGCCGAAGATGCGCAGCGAGCCACCGTGCGTCGGAATCTGCTCCACGTCGAACAGGCGCAGTCCGTGGTGCGCGAAGATCTTCTCCACTGAATAGAACGACAGATACGAGAAATGCTCGTGGTAGATGGTGTCGAACTGGTTCTCGTCCATCAACCGCAACAAGTGCGGGAACTCCATGGTGATCACACCACCCGGGGCCAGCAGCGCTTTCATGCCGGAGACAAAATCATTGATGTCCGGTACGTGCGCCAGCACGTTGTTGCCGAGCAGCAGGTTCGGACGACCAAACTCGGCGGCTATCGCCCGCGCGCTTTGCACGCCGAAGAAGCGAACCGTGGTTCGGATACCGCGTTCCACCGCCACCTTGGCGACATTGGCGGCGGGCTCGATTCCGAGACAGGGAATCTTTTTCGCCACAAAGTGTTGCAGCAGGTAGCCGTCGTTGCTGGCGATTTCATTGACAAGCGATTGGTCGTTTAGACCGAAGCGCTGCGTGACCATGTCCGTGTAGCGTCGCGCGTGGTCCACCCAACTGTCCGAATATGAGGAGAAGTAGGCATAGTCACTGAAAATCTGATCCGGAGAGACGTATTCCTCCAGCTGCACCAGAAAGCATGACTCGCACACCCAGGCGTGCAGCGGATAGAACCGCTCCATTGAGTTCAGATCCGCGGGCTCGATGTGAGTCTGACACAGCGGCGACATGCCAAGGTCAACGAACGTGGTGCGCAGTTCCGCAGCGCAGAACCGGCACCTGGGCGCGGGTCGGCCGCCGTCAGCTGTCGAATCCATGGATCCTCACTTCGTGCATAGTTCTGCCCGCGTTGGGTGCGGGGGACCCAAGATAACAGGCGTCCGCGGCTAAATATGCCAAATCTATCGCAAAAGATACCATCGGCAACATGGGGCGGGCGGGCTCCAGGGGCGCCGACGGGGTCGCGGGGATCAGTTGCTGCCGGGCAATTTCACATGTTTCCGGGCAATCTCACGGGTGCAGGTCCTGCAGGCACCACCGCGGCACGGCCGTATCCGACCGACAGCCAGACACGGTTTTCGGTGAATTTATCCGCCTCGACATCGCTGAGGCCCTTGGCCAGATAGTACGCAAAGAAAACCGAGAGATTTCTGCCCGCGCGCCAGGTCAGCTGCAAACCCGTGTCGGCTTCGGTGGCGGTTACACCCCCGGTGTCGAAATGCTCGCTGTCCACGTACTCAGTCAGCGCCAGCTGCAGCACGGGGCTTATCTGGCGGGTCGCGCGTATGCTGCCCATCGTCAGGTTGTTGTTCAAGGCTTCGTCGATCTGGTAGTCATCGCGAAAATAGGCTGCCATCAGACCGATCATCGTCCGATCGAGCTGGTAGTTCCATGCCAGGGTTCCGTAAGTGACCAGGAAAGGAGCCGCCGCCTGGACCGCCGTCGGGGTGTTGAGGGTTGCGCCGCCCACGGTTTGAATGAGCAGAAACGAATCCGCGCCGTCGGAGTAGTCGCGACCGAATGACAGCCCGATAGTTGAGGTGGGCGAAATCCGTCGGGTGATGTCCAGACGCGCGATAAAGTTACCGCCGTTCAGTCCGGGCATTTGCACGCGACCGTATCCCACATCGGTTGCGATCTCGGTACGACTGCCCTTGGTGTCGAAGCGCGCATAGGCTTCCTGCATGTCGTAATCGGGATTGAGCGCATCATCCTCGAAATCGATGCGCTCATCCTTGGCATTGATGGAAATAGTGGTGGCCTTGGAAATCTCGTGCGCCAGGCCGACGATGCCCGTGATGCGATTGCTGTCAAGCGGGGATTGCTGGTAGTCCACTCTGCCGTATTCACCGCTGGCAATCAGCTGCAGTTCCCGCCCCAGGGGCAGCGTCAGCACCGGACCGGTGCTGAAGTAATTGATGTTCTCGCGATTGCCGGGCGTGATCGGCGCAATCGGATTCAATGGGGCTTGCCCGAAATTGTCCGAGATGTTCCAGGACAGCAAATCCGCGGCGAGGTTGATCTTGGAGGTACCGATAAAATCGCCGACGAACTGGTCGCCATATGTGTGCTGCAGATAGCTCACATGGCTGAGGTCAGAATCGATATCGACGTCATACCACGGTCGTTTGTCGTGCCAGGTCAGGTCCAGCTCCTCGAAGGCGATGGTCTCATCGGTGCCCCCGGAGGGCACACGCTGGATGTTGTCCGACTCGGCCACCCCGACCTGGACCTCGTAACCCGGGTCCGCGGCATGCGCCGCGCGGGGGCCCAGGCAGACAGCCATAGCCAACAGCGTAATCGTTGCCCCAGCTCGCATCGGCCTATCGAGCGGCATGTAACTCCCTGCCATTTATTCTGTCCTGCGTTAGTGAGCACGGGTTACCGCCCTAGCACCGGCACCCTGGGTTTTGACCTAGTGTAACGTGCAAAAGCTGGAGCTTCCTCGTGTCAATTTCTGTCAGCCCCTGGCGCAACCTGCTGTCGGCCGGACCCGGGATGGCTGTATGCATTAACATATTACACACATCCCCATAGGTGAGGTTCAGCGGCTGGGGGCGCCGGGAACGGGCCCTCTGTGCGCGCGATCGCAGTTTTCGTGCCACGGCGCGTACACCCTTGCCTAGCAGAGACGTTATGGCCAGACTAGAAGCACCGGTCGGCTGGGTTGCGACAAGCAATTCTAAGCCCAGGTCCTCCGGGGTCTAGTGCCTTTGCTTTGGACGCAATGCGTCCGGGGTCGTTTATCGTCATGGCGAGTGCCGCGGAATCCTTTGCGCATCGACGCGTTCGGCTCGGCAACGTCGAGCCCGCCGCCGTGGCGCTACTGCGGCAGCTTGACCCGCTCATCGTCCTGTTGTGCCTGTTCATCTGCGAGTTCGCCTACCGCGACCGCTACACGCCGGCTCTCGGCGCCTACGCGACCCTGGCCTTCGTCGTCGTCCGCCACTTCTTCAACCTGCTCGACATCCACTCGGCCAAGGAATCGTTCTCGGACTTCTCACGCACCTATGCGCGGGTGCTGGTGCAGTGGGGCACGGTGGTTGCCATCCTGCTGTTTGGCGCATTTGCCTTCAAGGTCAGTGCCGACCTGTCGCGCCGCGTAGTGCTGACCTGGTTCATCGCAACTCCCATCGCCCTCTCGACCGCCCAGGCCGTACGGCGGCGCGCCAGCTGGTTCGCCGTGCACGGCGCGAAGGCGCCGCGGCACATCATCGTCGGCGTCAATCAAGTGGGTTTCGAACTGGCCAAGCGTCTGCCCGCCCATGGCTTTCTCGGCTACTTCGACTTCCGCAGCTTCGATCGCCTGGCGCATACGCTGGAGCCGGACGGACTGCGCGGCCATTGCAAGGACGTCGCCAATTTCGTGCGGGCGCACAACGTCAACGTGGTGTACATCGCGCTGCCAATCTCCAATGTGCCGCGGATGTGCGAGCTGATCAATGCACTGCGTGACACGACGGCTTCGGTCTATTTCGTGCCGGATGCCTTCGCGTTCGATCTGATCCAGGGCCGGCTGGTGGAGATCGACGGCATGCCGGCGCTGTCGATCTGTGACACGCCCTTCCATGGCATGGACGCGGTGCTCAAGCGCAGCATGGATCTGGCCCTCGCGGGCCTTGCTGTGGTGCTACTCAGCCCGGTCATGCTGGCGGTCGCGGCCGCCGTGAAGCTCACCTCCAAGGGCCCTGCGATCTTCCGCCAACGGCGCTATGGCCTGAACGGCGAGGAGATCATGGTCTACAAGTTCCGGTCCATGATAACCACCGACGATGGCACGGTGATCAGGCAGGCCACGCGCTCGGATTCGCGGGTAACACCGGTGGGACGCTTCATCCGCAAGACCTCGCTCGATGAGTTGCCCCAGCTGTTCAATGTGCTCCAGGGCACGATGAGTCTGGTGGGACCCCGGCCTCATGCGGTCGCGCACAACGAGGAGTACCGCAAGCTCATCAGCGGCTACATGATCCGCCACAAGGTGCGCCCCGGAATCACCGGTCTGGCACAGGTGCACGGTCAGCGTGGCGAGACCGACACGCTGGACAAAATGGCCGAACGTGTCCGCATCGACCTCGAGTACCTGCGCCACTGGTCCCCCTGGCTGGACATCGTCATTCTCTTCAAGACCGTGTGGACACTCGTGAGCGGCAGTAAGAACGCCTACTAGCGTTGTCCGGGTTGCGCGGCCCGTGTACTCTTGCCGGCCCCTCTCGCGTCCCCATCGTCTAGAGGCCCAGGACATCGCCCTTTCACGGCGGTAACACGAGTTCGAATCTCGTTGGGGACGCCAATTAAATCAAGAACTTGCGATCACATTTTGGGCCCGAAGCCCGCGCTTTGCAGCAGTTCCGTGACATGCTCTGCGATCGCCAGCGAGGCCGTCAGCCCCGGCGACTCAATGCCGAACAGGTTGACCAGTGGCACATCCGGCCCGGGTGGTCCGTCGATCCGAAAATCAGCCGCCGGCTGACCTGGCCCGGAGATCTTCGGACGCACGCCCGCATAGGCGGCACGCAGGCTGCCATCCGGCAGTCCCGGCCAGTAGCGGCGCACGGCGGCATAGAAGGCATCCCCTCGCCGCTGGTCCACCGCATAGTCCAGGGTCTGAATCCACTGCACATCCGGTCCGAAGCGGGCGCGGCCTGCCAGATCAAGCGTCAGATGAATCCCCAGTCCACCCGGCTCTGGGATGGGATAGACAAGATGCGTGAAGGCCGTACGGCCATCAACGGTGAAATAGTTGCCCTTGGCCAGATAGCTGGTCGGCAAGCCGGCCGTCGGCAAGCCCTCTACGCAGGCCGCCACGGCGGTGGCTGCGAGACCGGCACAATTGACCACCGCCCCTGCCAGCAGCTCAGGCGGCTCGCCGTTCACACTGATCGCAATGCCATCCTCCTGCAGCCACATGCGACTGACCCTGCTGCCGTAGACCACGGTGCCGCCATGACTCTCGAGCACGCCGATCAGGGCAAACATATAGGCATGCGAGTCGATGATGCCGGTCAGGGGTGAGAGCAACCCGGCGCTGGCGACAACCTCGGGTTCCAGCCGCGCAACCTGCTTGCCATCCAGCGGGGTCAGCGTCACGCCATTGGCCGCCGCGGCTTGCTGAATGGCCTGAAGGTTCGACTCCTGAGCGAGCGAGGTGGCGACTATGAGCTTGCCACAGCGGCGATGCGGCACTCCGTAGCGGGTGCAGAATTCGTACAGCCGATCGCGGCCGGCGGTGCAGAATCGCGCCTTCAATGAGCCTTGCTCATAGTAGATGCCGGCGTGAATCACTTCGCTGTTGCGCGAGCTGATGCCGGTGCCGAATGATCCTTCGGCTTCGAGCACCAGGGTCTGAAACCCAGCGCGGGCCAGGGCGCCGGCGACCGCCAGGCCCACCACCCCCGCCCCAATGACGACCCGGTCAATCCTCTCCACACGCCACCTTAATGCTCAAGGCGAGTAGTTCTTCCTGATCCAGTTTCGGTAGCTGCCGTCCATGACGGCCTGCCACCACGTGGGATTTGCCAGATACCAGTCGAACGTGGCGCGCAACCCAGCCTCGAGCATGACCGATGGCTCGTAGCCGAGCTCTGCCTTGATCTTGCGACAATCGATGGCATAGCGACGGTCATGCCCGGCGCGATCCGTGACATGGGTGATCAGACCGGCGGCAGGCGCGCCGCGTGCTGCCGGACAGTTCGGATACTGGCTGCGCAATTGCGGATTGGCCGCGAACAGCTCATCGGCGATGCGGCACAGGGATTGCACCAGCTGGATATTTTCGCACTCTGACCCGCCACCGATATTGTAGACCTCACCCACTCGGCCCCGAGTCAGGATGAGTTCGATGCCGCGGCAATGATCGCTGACATGCAGCCAATCGCGTACATTGCGGCCATCCCCGTACACGGGCAGGGAATGGCCGTGGAGGATGTTGACCATCATCAGCGGGATCAGTTTCTCGGGAAAATGATACGGCCCGTAGTTGTTGGAGCAATTGCTGGTGGTGACCTGCAACCCGTAGGTGTGGTGATAGGCGCGCACCAGATGGTCCGATGCGGCCTTGCTGGCCGAATACGGTGAATTGGGCGCGTAGGCGGTGTTCTCGGTGAAAGCCGGGTCCTGCGGCCCCAGCGAGCCGTACACCTCGTCGGTCGACACATGGTGAAAGCGGTGCTGCGGCGCCGCTCCTTCCAGCATCCACACCTTGCGGGCGGCCTTCAGCAGCGCATGCGTGCCCACGACATTGGTCTCAATGAATGCATCCGGCCCATGAATGGAACGATCCACATGCGACTCGGCCGCAAAATGCACCACGGTGTCGAGCTGCTCACGGCGCAGCAGCTCCTCGACCTGCGAGCTATCGGCGATGCTGCCTACCACGAAGGTGAGCTGCGGATTGGACTGCACCGAATCAAGGTTGGCCCGGTTGCCGGCATAGGTCAGCGCGTCCAGGACGACCACCTTGTCTGCAGGATGACGCCGCAGCCAGTGGTGCACAAAGTTTGAACCGATGAACCCGGCGCCGCCAGTGACCAGAAGCTTGCTCACCAAGGTCTCATTCCACCGTTACGCTTTTCGCCAGGTTCCTGGGCTGATCCACATCGGTGCCCTTCAGAATGGCGACATGGTAGGCCAGCAGCTGCAGGGGAATGGTGTAGATGATGGGTTCCTGGAAGTAGGTGACATGGCGGGGCATGTTGATGACCGTGACGCCGTCGGCGTCCTGGAGGCCCGCCTCAGGATCGGCGAATACGATCAGCTCACCACCCCGTGCGCGCACCTCCATGAGGTTCGACTTGAGCTTCCCGAGCAGTTCGTTGCTGGGAGCAACGGCGATCACCGGCATGTCATCATCGACGAGTGCCAGCGGGCCATGCTTGAGCTCGCCGGCGGGGTAGGCCTCGGCGTGAATGTACGAGATCTCCTTGAGCTTCAGCGCGCCCTCCATGGCGATGGGGTAGGTTGCGCCGCGACCCAGGAACAGCGTGTGCTGCTTGTCGGCGAACCTCTCGGCGAGCTTGTGGATGACCGGATCCAGGGTCAGTGTCTTCTCGATCAGCGACGGCAGCTCCACCAGCCGTGTAACCAGGCCGCGCTCACGTTCGGCATCCGCACCGTGATGCTTGGCCAGGGCCACCACCAGCATTCCCAGCGCCGTCAGCTGGGTGGTGAAGGCCTTGGTCGAGGCCACTCCGATCTCCGGGCCAGCGCGCGTCAGCATCACCAGTGTCGAGTCGCGCACCAGTGAGCTCTCCGGAGCGTTGCAGATCGCCAGTGTGGACAGGTAACCCGCCTGTCGCGCCAGGCTCAGTGCCGCCAGGGTGTCCGCGGTCTCACCGGACTGCGAGAGCGTCACGAACAGCGAACCGCGCGGCACCACCGGATTGCGGTAGCGATATTCACTGGCCACTTCCACGGTGCAGGGGATCTTGCAGATCTGTTCGATTAGGTAGCGTGCGACCAGGCCCGCATGAAAGCTGGTGCCACACGCCACGATGTGAACATGCTCGGTACGCTTGAACATCTCAGTGGCAGCCACGCCGAAGGCGGCTTCGAGCAACCTGCCGTTGGCGACCCGCTCCTGCAGCGTGTCGGCCACGGCGCGCGGCTGCTCGTGGATTTCCTTGAGCATGAAGTGTCGGTATTGCCCCTTGTCGGCGGCATCGGCCGATAGCTCGCTGTCGCGGGCCTGGCGTTCCACGCCATTGCCCTCGCGGTCCAGGACCCGGTAGCCATTGCGCCGTACTTCGGCGATGTCGCCCTCTTCCAGGAATACAAACCGCCGTGTCACCGGCAGCAGGGCCGCCACATCGGAGGCGATGAAGTTCTCTTCCACTCCCAGTCCCAGGACCACCGGACAGCCCTCGCGAGCCGCGATCAGGCGCTCCGGATCCTGTTCACTCACCACCACCAAGGCATAGGCTCCCTCCAGTTCAGCGACGGTGGCGCGCACCGCCTTGAACAGATCCTTCACCGTGCGCAGGTGGTAGTGGACGCGGTGGGCAATGACCTCGGTGTCCGTCTCGGACATGAACTTGTAGCCCGCCTGGATCAGGTCGGCGCGCAGTTCCGCATGGTTTTCGATGATGCCGTTATGGACGATGGCCAGTCCGTCATGCGAGACATGCGGATGGGCATTGCGCTCGCTTGGGACACCGTGGGTGGCCCAGCGGGTATGAGCGATGCCCACCTTGCCGCGGGTGGGCGACTGTTCGATGGCCTCCTCCAGGGCGCGGACCTTGCCCACGGCTCTGAGGCGCACCAGGCCACCGGAACCATTCAGGACGGCGATGCCGGCGGAGTCGTACCCCCGGTATTCCAGGCGCCGCAGCCCCTCCATCAGTATGGGAACGATATTGCGCTCGGCAATTGCCCCGACGATTCCGCACATGGCAACGAGGTCCTCCGGTAGGCCCTTAGTTTGCCTGATCCTCGTGCACGCCGCGCAGAAAGGCAGCGGTTTGACATCGCCCGCGCCCCGGACGTGAATCCGCGTGAAGAAGGTCACACTTCAGCGGGTCGCCGCTGGCCCGGCAGCGCCTTATTTCAGCAGCCCGAACACCCCGACACTGTTGGTGCTGGCGACGAATACCTTGCCGTCCGCCACGGTCGGCGCAATGTACTTGTTGCCCGCTCCAAACTGATCCCGGGCATTGGCCGCCTGGTTGCTGTTGTACAACTCATGGGCCAGGTTGGAGGCATCGAATGCGTGCAGCACGGCGGGCGTCGTATTCTCGTACGCCCAGATGATCCCGTTGCTGGTTCCGTTTGCCGAGGCCACCGGGGCGGTTCCCGGATAGGTGAATTGCATCGCGGTCTGTGACACCGCCGAGCTGGACAGCTGCGCATTGGTCACTGAGAAGGCCCTCAGGGTGCCGCCGCTGGTCCCGTAGTAGACCGAGCCGTTGAAGTACGCCGGTGTCGACCAGATGCCGCCCGGCAGGGCGCCATCCAGTTCCTGCCAGATAGTGTTGGCGGTGGCGTTGAACTTACCCAGCGAGTCGCGACTGACCACGTACAAGTTGCCGTCCTTGCCCGCGCCGACCGCCAGATGGTGCACCATGCTGTTGGCATCGGTCAGGTCGGGGAGCAGCAGGATCCCGCCGGAGCCCAGATCCTCGTCGTTGGCGGACTCGGTCACCCCGTTGGTCAGCGCGAAATAGTCGGATACCGCCAGTACCCCGCCGCTGCTGGAGATCTTCACGAAGGAGTTTCCGTAGTCCCCGCCGCTGGGAAAACCATTGGCGTCCATCGTGGTCTCGAAACGGCCATTGCCGGTGAGGACATAGACGTTTCCGGCGGCATCCGCCGCCGGGCCGCCACCGCTCATCCAGATTGCCGGTCCCTGGCTTGAGTAGCCCGAACCGCTTGCGCCCGGCGCCACATTGAGCACCCCCGTTTGCGCCAGCGTGCTTTCACTGTACGCCAACAGCCAGCCGCCATACGGCGCATCGTCGCAGTGCGAGGTCCAACTGGTGTAGATCGTGCCATTCACCAGCAGCAGAGCGGCACGCTCCTCGTACTGGCCGGGCGCGAAGCTGGTCGCCAGGTATGTGGCGGTGATTTCCTTGGGACTGCCGGTCATCTCAGCGCCGGTGGTCACATCCAGTGCGTGCAGTCGCTGGTGATAGTTGCCCGAGGCATCCTTGGTCATGGCGACCGCGAACACGGTTCCATGTGCGCCGGCGTTGCGATCGATCACGGGCGTGGAGGTGATCCCGATCTGAGGGGTGACCTGGCTGCAGCTGTGGGTGTCGCTGGTGGTCTCTCCCGAGCCCGTCAGGGAGACCTGCCATAGGGTCGCGCCGGTATCGGAGTCAAAGGCGTAGACCGAATTATTCTCGGTCGCCACGTAGACCACATTATGGTTGCTGCCGGCCACCGCGAGCTTCGAGAGGTACAGGGGCTGCGCATCGACCTTGCCATCCACCGCCAGATTGCGCAGCAGACCGAAGGTCGATGAGGCGACATTGCTCGTCGTCAACACCGATTCGGTGAGGTTCTGGCCGGTGCGCTGCACATCATTCTTGTAGGTCGTCACGTCCGTGCCGGCGCTCGGGGTGGTGGGGGTCGTCGGGGTGGTCGTGGCGCCGCCCGAGGAGGACCCGCCGCCCCCGCCACAGGCACACAACGCTGCGAACAGGGCCAGGACCCCCAGGCGCAGCGGTTTTGACGGCGCAATGCAGTCGCAGCGTTGGAACAATGGCGTCACCGGCAATGAGATTCAGCCCAGGATTGCAGAGCTCGCCAGGGTTGTATAACAGTCGTCAAAGTGCGACGAAATCAGGGTTATTCGTGCCGCTGAAGTCGGAACCATCCCACGCCGCCGATCCCAAGGCCTTCATTCCCGAAACTTTTCAGCTAGCGATTGTCACAGGTTAGTGGTCCAATGCGCGGCTGTTTGACACCCGTTCGGATCATGGAATACGGGACCAGCCTGCGCGATGAAAAGAATCGAGCCCTTTGCATTTGTCCGTGACCTGGCCACGCGCTGGGACGCGGTCGCGCTCGTCATCGTGCTGGGCCTGGTGGTCGCGCTCGGGGAGGCCAGCCGCGGCCTGCTCGAGCCCCTGGCCAAGCTCAAGTCCACCCCGCTGTCGCTGGACCCCTCGCAGCTGCCCTTCTATGCCGCGCGCACCACGTTGCGCATGTTCGCGGCGCTGGGCGTTTCCCTGGTGTTTACCTTTACCTATGCCACCTGGGCGGCGAAGAGCCCGCGCGCGGGCAAGCTCCTGGTGCCCATCCTGGACATCCTGCAGTCGGTGCCCATCCTCAGCTTCATCTCCATCACCGTGGTCTTCTTCATGTCGCTGGCGCCCGGCCGGGTGGTCGGCGCCGAGTTCGCGGCCATTTTCGCGATCTTCACCAGTCAGGCCTGGAACATGGCCTTCAGCTTCTATCAGTCGCTGCGCACCGTGCCGCACGAGCTGCGTGAAGCGGCGCGCTCCTTCCACCTCACCGGCTGGATGACATTCTGGCAGGTGGAAGTGCCCTTCGCCCTGCCAGGTCTGATCTGGAACACCATGATGTCCATGTCCGGCGGCTGGTTCTTCGTGGTGGCCTCCGAGGCCCTGCAGGTGGGACACACCTCCCTGGCGCTGCCCGGGATCGGCTCGTACATCGCTGTGGCCAGCGAGCAGGGCAATCTGGTCGCCATCGGCTGGGCCATCGCCGCCATGCTCGTGGTCATCCTGCTGTATGACCAGCTGCTGTTCAGGCCGCTGGTGGCCTGGGCGGATCGGCTGAAATTCGAGCAGGACTCCACCGGCCGCCCGCCCTCCTCCTGGGCGCTGACGGTGATGCAGCGCTCGCGACTGCTGTCCTTGATCACGGACGGGTTTTTCGGCGCCGTGCGCTGGAGCAGCTCCAAACTCCCCATCGCCAAGCCGCGCGGACCCCGGCGCGCCAGTGAACGCGACAATACCCTGCGCGACCGGCTGTTCATCGTCCTGGTCATAGCGATCGTGGTGCTGGGGCTTTGGCACATCGCCGCCAACCTCATCGCCAACACCACGGTGAAGGAGGCGCTGGAGGTCTGCGGCCTGTCCCTGATCACCATGGTGAGAGTCTTCGTGTTCATCGCCCTCGCCAGCCTGATCTGGGTGCCGATCGGAGTCTGGGTGGGCCTGCGGCCGCGGGTGATGGCCATTGCGCAACCCGTGGCGCAGTTCATGGCGGCGTTCCCCACCAATCTGCTCTTCCCCCTGGTGGTCTATTCCATCGTGCGCTGGAAACTCACCCCCGACATCTGGCTGAGTCCGCTGATGATCCTGGGGACACAGTGGTACATCCTGTTCAATGTGATCGCCGGCGCCTCGGCCATACCCGGGGAACTGCGCTATGCCGCGGAAAACTTCAACCTGCGCGGCTGGCAGTGGTGGAAGACCCTGGCGCTGCCGGCCGTGTTCCCGTACTACGTGACGGGGGCGATTACCGCATCGGGCGGCTCCTGGAATGCCGCCTTCGTGGCCGAATACATCGGTTGGGGATCCACCCAGGTGAAGGCCCATGGCATCGGGGCGTACCTCGCTGAGGCCAGCGCCGCAGGGGACTTCCACGGCATAGTGCTCGGCACCGTGGCCATGTGTCTGTTCGTGGTGGTCATCAACCGCTTTTTCTGGCGACCCCTGTACTATTACGCCGAGCGACGCTTCCGGCTGGCTTAGAGAATTGCCATGAATACCGCGCCCCTGCTGCAGGTCAAAGAAGTGTGCAAGGCCTTCCCCAAGCCCGACGGGGAGGGACAGCACATTGTGCTGGAAGGCGTGAACCTCACCATCAACGAAGGCGAGGTGGTGGGCCTTCTGGGCCGTTCCGGCTCGGGCAAATCGACGCTGCTGCGCTGTATCGCCGGCCTGTCGGAGCCCACCGGGGGAACACTGTCCTACCTCGGTGAGCCCATCAATGGGCCGGCCCACGGCATCTCGATGGTGTTCCAGAGTTTTGCCATTTTTCCCTGGCTGACGGTGTATGAGAACGTGGCATTGGGACTGGAGGCGCTGCACGTCTCCCCGCCGGAGATCCGCCGCCGCGCGCTGGCGGCCATCGACCTCATCGGGCTCGATGGCTTCGAATCCGCCTATCCGCGCGAACTGTCCGGCGGCATGCGCCAGCGCGTGGGCTTCGCGCGCGCCCTGGTCGTGCACCCGAACATCCTGCTGATGGACGAGCCGTTCTCGGCGCTGGACGTGCTGACGGCGGAGACCTTACGCACCGACTTCCTGGACCTGTGGACCGAGGGTCGCATGCCCATCAAGGGCGTGATCCTGGTGACCCATAACATCGAGGAGGCGGTGCTGATGTGCGACCGGATCCTGGTGTTCGCCAGCAATCCGGGCCGTATCCTTACCGAAATCCGCGTCACCCTGCCCCAGCCGCGCAATCGCCTGGACCCGAGCTTTCGGGCGCTGGTGGAAAGCATCTATGTGGTGATGACCACGCGCCTGGCCGGGGAGGCGCATACCCGCAACGAGCGCTTTCCGGGCCTGGGGATCGGCACCGTGCTGCCGCATGTGTCCTCGAACCTGTTGAGCGGTCTGATGGAAACGGTGGCCAGCGCGCCCTTCTACGGCACCGCTGACCTGCCGAAGATCGCCTCGGACCTGCAGATGGAAATCGATGAGCTGTTCCCGGTCGCCGAGACGCTGCAGATGATGCGCTTCGCCGAGGTCGCTGGCGGTGACATACGCCTGACCGAAGTGGGCAATGTCTTTGCCAACTCCGAGTCCGACGAGCGCAAGCGCATTTTCTCGCGCCAGCTTTTGAACTATGTGCCGCTGGCGGCCCATATCCGCCGGGTGCTGGATGAGCGCCCCACCCATGTGGCGCGCAAGAGCCGCTTCTCCGACGAGCTCGAGGACTACATGAGCGAGGATGACGCCGAGGGCACCTTGCGGGCCATGATCAGCTGGGGCCGTTACGCCGAGGCCTTCGCCTACGATGATGAGAACGCCGCCTTCAGTCTTGAAAATCCGACCTGAGAACCAGCGCCGCAGCTCACTAAAGCGATGCGGTCAAATTCGGCCGCTCCACTATCCCTTGAGCGCCTTTGACAGACGTTTGCGGATTCGGGTGCACGGACGTTCGATCCAATAATGAACCAAAGTGGCGAAGCCTAGCGCGCAGGCCAGGGAAACCGTTCCGCTGAGCACCGGGTTCAAGGTCCAGGCATTGGTGATGGTTTCCATGAAGATGTGATGACACAGGTAGAGCGTGTAGGACAGAACTCCCAGGAAGCGCACGAAGGGCAGGTTCAGGAAAACGACGGGCCATGACTTCTGATAGTGAATGGCCGCGATGAACAGCGGTATGAGTGCCAGCCCTTGCAAGCTGTAGCGCAGGGTATCGCGAAAACCTTCGGCGCGGTCCAGGAATGTGCCTAGCAGTACCAGGACGCACAGCGGCAGAAGCCACTTCACCTGTTTGAGTATCCAGCCGTGCAGCGGATCACGCAGTATGGGGCTGGCAATGATGGCGAATACGCAGCCGAACAAAATGGAATCGAAGCGCGTGTCGGTGGCGTAGTAGGTGCGGAGCATGTCGGCATGAAAATGAAAACTAAGGATGCAGCGCCACAGCAACACGGCCGCGCACAGCATCAGCAGAATCGCCGCCTGCACCGTTGCGGTGAACCTCGGGCACATCCAGACATACAGGAGTGGAAACAGCAGGTAGAAGTGCTCTTCGACGGCGAGCGACCAAAGCACTCCGGTGCCGGGGATGATGACCCCAGGGTCGCCGAAGATCTGGTAGTAGTTCGAGACCTGCAGCACTTGGGATAGCGTTCCGGCGAGCGGAATTGCTGGGTGCCCCGCGCTCATCTTGAATAGCACCACGGCCAGCGCCAAGGTGACATACAGGGGCGGCAGGATGCGAAGCACACGACGCAGGTAAAAGCTACCCAGACTGATGCGCTGGTAGCGCGCATATTCCAGGCGCAGCAGCGTGGTAATCAGGAAGCCACTGAGCAGGAAGAAGATGGTGACGCCGAAGCCACCGGGAATGATGATGCTCCCGAGGCCGGCGTGAGCGAAGAAAACCAGGAAGAAGGAGACCGCCCGTATCCCGTCCAGGGAGGGGATATACAGGCTGTCCGGCGGCGCAATGGTTTCATGCCGCGGCGGGCTGGGAGCCGTGACCGCCGTGCCAAAGAGCCGCGCGAACGCCATTCGACTAGCGGCCGGTTTCATGGGGCCCGCCGCTCTGGGGGACGGTTCCCGGGGAATAAATGTCGGTCGATCGCGGGTCCACTCAACACCGAAGCTCGGCAGTAATTAGGGCGATTCTACCTGTGCGATTGCCCTGATACCGTGCGACCGTTGCGGTCTGTGACGCTTGACCAGGACTTCGCACCATCATGCCAGCCACCTGCCTCAACGCCTCTCGCGTGAGGTGTATGAACGAGACGGCGCCCGACACAGGACTCGCGGTGACTGAGATCGCGGATGACTGGGACGAACCATGCTGAAGCGCTTTGAGTTCCTGTGCACCGTAAGATTCCCAGCGTGTCGGAGCTAAGGGGGCGCATTTGGCGCAGACCAGGCATGATGCCCCTCTGGCCGGCGGCACCGGGCAAATGTCGATTATCCCGATAAATCATCATTTTACGCGCCATTCGTCCTATGCTTCGATGAGTCACAGCGCGGGGCATATTAGTTGCATCAGGTCCTTGGGTTCGTCAGACGACCCCGATCATTCACGGCAGAGCAGGAGGTTTCAGTGGCAGGGTTGCAAGGTTTCATCGCCGCTCCGGCGCGCCGCGAAGTGACGGGTGCCAATGTGAGAGCGAATTCACAATCTCGCGCAAATGGCGCAGTCCTGAGACCTAGTCATGCTGAAGTCATGCCCGCAGATGATGATAATCGCCATCGCAACTCGGCCTGGCGCTGCTGCGAAAAGCTCGGTCCGATAAACCGGCAGGACGCGGTGCCCATTGTGAAGATCGGGGAAACCTAAGGTGGCAGCCATTTTCGATTCGATTCCTGGGTCGACAAAGCGCCTGTCCTCCCAGAATTCCATGCGCTTCGGCAGCGTCGAGCCGGCCGTCGTGGCCGCGCTCAAGCATATTGACCCGGTGGTCGCAGTGCTGATGCTGCTGCTGTGCGGCGCCCTGTGGGGCGCACGTCTTGACACCGCTTTGGGCGCCGTTGCCGTGGTGACATTCATCACCGTGAGTCGGGTCTTCGCCCACTCTGAGCGGCAGAATGACGCGAGCGGCCAGCCCCTCACCACCACCTTCTCTCGGATCATCATTCAATGGACCGGCGTCGTCGCGGTCCTGCTCTTCATCGGCTTCGCCTTCAAGGTCAGCGGACAATTCTCGCGGGCCATGATGCTGACCTGGGTGGTAGCCACTCCCGTGGCATTGTATGGCGCGCATGTCATGCGCGAACGCACGCGCAGGCTCATCTCCGACAGTGTCTATGCCCCGCGTTATATCATCGTGGGCGCCAATAATGCCGGCTTCGAGCTGTTCAAACGCATGCCGAAGAGCGGTTTTCTGGGGTTCTTTGACTTCCGAAGTTCGGATCGACTTTCCACTCTCATCGATCCCAGCCAGCTGGCCGGTCATTGCAAGGACATCGCCGAATTCGCCCGAACGCATGGCGTTACCTCCATCTACATTGCACTGCCCTTGAGCAACGTACCGCGCATCGGCGAGATGATTCAGGAACTGCGCGACACCACCGCCTCGATATATTTTGTTCCGGATGTGTTTGCCTTCGACCTGGTGCACGGACGGCTGGTGGAAATCAATGGCATGCCGGCCCTGGCAGTGTGCGATACACCCTTCTATGGCATGGACGCCGTCCGCAAGCGAGCGACCGACCTGGTACTGGCCTGCGCGGCCCTGCTGGTGCTCGCGGTGCCCATGCTCTTGATCGCTGTGGCGGTCAAACTCACTTCCAAGGGTCCCGTACTTTTCCGCCAGCGACGTTACGGTCTGAACGGCGAAGAGATTCTGGTCTACAAGTACCGCAGCATGACCGTCTGCGAGGACGGCAGCGAGGTTACCCAGGCCACCAAGGGCGACCGGCGCATCACCCGTCTGGGGCGCTTCCTGCGCAGCACCTCCCTGGATGAACTCCCACAGCTGTTCAACGTCCTGGAAGGCAAAATGAGCGTGGTGGGCCCGCGACCCCACGCCGTCGCGCACAACGAGTTGTATCGTAAACTCATCAGCGGCTACATGATCCGGCACAAGGTGCGCCCGGGGATCACCGGTTTGGCGCAGGTCAATGGGCTGCGGGGCGAAACCGAAACCATCGAGAAGATGCGCGAGCGAGTACGCTTCGACCTGGAATATCTGAGCCACTGGTCACCGTGGCTGGACCTGAAGATCATCTGCCAGACCATTGTGGTTATCACGCGCGACAAGAACGCCTACTAGCGAGAGTCAAGTGATGGCTCCGCCAGCCTCAGCAGCCCCCAAGGACGCGATCGTTCTATTTCTGGACGACTACGACCTGGCGCAATTCACCGCCGTGGCCGCTGGGTTCGGCCAGGACAGTTTCGGATTCGTCGTGACACCCAATGTGGATCACTTGATCCGCTACCACGATGACGGTGCCTTCCGCGATTCTTATGCCGCCGCGGAGTACGTGCTTCTGGACAGCAGGCTCCTGGCGCGCCTGCTGCGCTTGACGAAGGGTCTGGCGCTGCAGGTGTGTACGGGATCTGACCTGACCGCCACTCTGTTCTCAAGCGTCATCCGGCCTGCAGACAGCATCGTGCTGATTGGCGGCACGCATGAACAGTCGCAGCGGCTCGCGAAACTCCACGGGCTGTCCAATATCCATCACTTCAATCCGCCCATGGGGTTCATCAAGGACCCTGCCGCAGTACGTGAATGCGTGGAGTTCGTGGAGGCGCACAGCCCGTTTCGCTTCTGCTTTATCGCGGTGGGTTCGCCGCAGCAGGAATCACTGGCGGTGCAAATCAAATCGAGGGCCCGCGCGCGCGGTCTGGGGCTGTGCATTGGTGCATCGCTGAACTTCATCACCGGCTCGGAGAAGCGCGCGCCGAAATGGGTTCAGCGTCTGACCCTGGAATGGCTGTACCGGCTGTTACAGAATCCGCGGCGCCTCGCGCGACGCTACCTGATTCGAGGTCCGCGGATCCTTGCCTGCCTGCGGCAGGACCGCATTGTGGTGCGCAATCGCCGAGAAACGCAGCCCGGGTTCAAGGCCCGCGCGTCAGGCTAGATCCCGGGACCCGAATAGGCTCGAGCCGGTGCCGCAGGGGTTGCCGGAGTCGCCGGCGTTGCTGGCGTGGGCGCAGTGGCCGGAGTTGCCGGGACCGCCGGAGTCGCCGGCGGGCCGCCATTGCCCACGAGACCCGGCATGTTCGGCACTCCCATATGACCCTGCAGCTGACGCAGCTGATCCAGGTTGATCTTGCCCGCGATGTTGACGATGGTCAGTTCCTTGGGCTCCTCACTGACGATCAGCAGGCCACCATCGGCTGAATTTTCCCGCATGTGGATCTCCACATGCTCGCCCTTTTCGTGAACGGAAATGACCTTCTTCCAGCCCGGGGCATCCACCTGTGCCAGAACGCCGGCCACTTCCTGCTGGGAGTACATGTCGGGCTTATCGAAAGTGAAGCTGCGCACCGTGATGGCCTTCAGACCGTCCACCAGGCTCGACAGATCCCCGCCCGCGGAATTGTTACGTGCAGCCGCCCCCATCATGCTACTGGCCGACTTGAGCATGTCTCCGTCCAGGGTGATGTCCACCGACTCGGTGGCCTTCTTGGCCAGATCGCCGAAATCCGGTATCGCCAGTTTCCCGGCCTGAGCGATGGCCAGAACCGGCAGCAGCCCAGCCATGATGCAGGCGCAACGCACTGCTGAAATACTCATAGATTCTTCTCCTGTGATTGGTACTGTTCAATTCGCTGCTGCGCCAACCCCAGGCGCTCGCTGGTAATCTCCAACGCCAGCAGCAGCTGCGCGTGGATGCGGGTCTGCTCGGCGCGCTGCACCGCACGAACGTCCAGCAGCTGCCAGCTGACGGCCAGTGCCACCAGTACCGAGGCTGCAAGCCCCAGCGATGCCGAGTGCAGCCGGCGCCGGCGGGCGCTGACAACGGTGACGGGGCCGCCCATAGCCGCAGGCGCGGCGGCCAGCCGCGCCACGAGGGCCGCGGTGAAATCCGCCCCCGGGTCGATGGGCCGCAGGCTGGCCTGCAGCGCGCGCTCGAGGCGGTCCATGCTCTTGGCGTCACCGAGGTTCATCGGGAAATCTCCAGTCCTTGTGCGCGCAGCCAGTCCAAGGAGCGGCGCAGATGGCTCTTGACGGTGTTGAGGGGCAGATCCAGGGTGGCCGCGATATCCAGCGGATCTAAGTCCTCCTGGAAGCGCAGCACCACCACCGCGCGCGGGATTTCGGGCAGGCGCAGCAGCAGGGCGCGCAGCGTCCGGTGCAGCAGCGGATCCCCGCTCGTGTCCTCCACCGCAACCGCAAGCATCATGGGATCCGTGGCTTGGGGCTGCGGGCGGCGCGAGCGGGCGCGCAGCAGATCAATGGCCCGGTGGGTGACGGTCCGGCACACCCAGTGCCGTACATGCGCCGCCGATTCAAGATTGCGCAGCTGGCGGTGCAGTCCCAGAAAAGTATCCTGTGCCAGCTCTTCGGCATCCTCGCGGCGCCCGGTCAGTCGCAAGCCCAGACTGAAGACCCGGGCCTGGTGTTGGCGAACCAGCCGTACGAAGGCGTGCGTGTCGCCGGCGCGCGCCGCAGCGAAGTCCCCATCGGCTTCAGGGCTCGCCTGCGGCTCGGCCTGCAGGGCGGGCAGTTGCAGCGGTAGTGATGTCAGGGTCACACCCTATATACGCCAGGGATCCCGCGACCGGGTGCACCCCGGCGCCCCGGCCTTACTGGCGGGGCCGCTGAGCCAGTTTAGCCAGCTTCACCGGCGCACTCTCGGGCATGAGAATCAGCGCAACCTGCCCGATGGCCACCGCGCCGGTGAGGTACCACGCCGGCGCTACCGGGTTGCCCGTGACATTGGTGAGCCAGTGCACGACCAGCTGCGTCGTGCCACCAAAGGCTGCGATGGCGATGGAGTAGATCATGCCGAAGCCACTGCCGCGAATGGACTTCGGCAGGCTCTCGGCCAGGGCCGCGTAGAAGACTCCGGTCGCGATCCCGGACACGGCATTGAGGCAAATCATGCCGGTAATGAATGCGAATACGGAGCGGCTGGCTGCGATCCAGGCGAACGTGGGATAGATCAGCGCCAGAAACAGCAGATTGCCCCAGACTGTGAGGGGTCGGCGCCCCTGACGGTCCGACAGCCAACCGGCCAGCAGGGTGACTGGAATGCCCAGAAAGGTGCCCCCGGTGGAGGCAATGAACCCGACACGGGCCGAAAAGTGCAACGAGTCCTGAGCGTAGGTGACGATGTAGGTGAAAATGTAAGTGCCGATGGTCCCCGAGGCCAGATAACCCAGGCCGCAGGCGAAAATGCGCCAGTGCCGCCGCGCCTGCGCAAGCCGTGAAGGAGCCGGCGCCGCCCCTGCGGCGGGTGCAGCCGTCTCGGAGCGGTGCAAGGTTTCCGGCAGACTCATCCGCAACCACAGGCCGAAGGGCACCGTCACGGCACCCAGCAGGAAGGCGATACGCCAGCCATACGCATCCAGGGCAGTCGCAGGCAGCAGGCTGGTAAGCGCCACGCCAATCAGTCCGCCGGCGGTGACCGCGACACCCTGGCTGGCACCCTGCCAGGACACCACAAAGCCGCGATTGGCAGGCAATGCCGCCTCGGACAGATAGGCGGTGTTGGAACCGATCTCACCCCCCAGGGAAAACCCCTGCGTCATGCGGGCAATGACGGCAAGAATGGGTGCGGCGAGGCCAATGGTGGCGTAGCTCGGAATCACCGCCATGGCGACAATGGCGCAGCCCATCAGCAGGAAACACAACATCATGGCCGGTCGACGGCCGGCACGATCCGCGTAGTTGCCGATCACGAAAGCGCCGATGGGACGGGTCAGGAACCCGGCGCCGAACGTCGCCAGCGACAGCGTCAGGCTGGCGTAGGCACTCTGGGTGGGAAAAAACGCGTGGCCGATCTGGATGGAAAAGAACGCGTAGGTGACGAAATCGTAGAATTCCAGGGCATTGCCCATGGTGACGGCCACGATGTGTCGTCGCTGCATCCGATCGGCGCCAGGGATGAGCTCGGCCGCGTCGGAGCTGCTTGCCACGGTGAGAGTCTCGACTATGTAAGAAGCGGGTATCCGGCCACTAAGGTATTGATTTTATTGGTGGAGCCAGACGGGATCGAACCGTCGACCTCTTGCATGCCATGCAAGCGCTCTCCCAGCTGAGCTATGGCCCCGTACCCGATAAGATGCGTTACGGATGGTACCCCACAAGACCGGCCGCCCCATCCCAACGGGCGCGGAGAATACCAGAAATTGCCCGGGACGCACGCGTTTTGCCCCTCTGGCACTCTATACCGGAATCTTTGCCTGAGCCCAGCCATGGACGCCACCCGCCCGACCGCCCACGACGCCGTGCGCCGCAACTGCTCGGCCGCGCTCAGCGGGCCCTACTGTGCGCAGTGCGGCCAACACGCCCATGAGAGCGCGCGCTCGCTGCACGTCCTGTTTCACGATGCCTGGCACCTCATCACCCATCTGGACGGACGGGTGTGGCACACGCCGGTGGCGCTCTTGTTGCGGCCGGGCTTCCTGACCAGGGAATATTTTGCCGATCATCGCGCGCGCTTCGTACCGCCTTTTCGTCTGTGCTTTGTTATCAGCGGGGCGTTCTTCGGACGGTGCTCCCTGACCACCAGCGTCCCGGACACCACCTGCAGTCGAATCTGTTCCTGATCAGTATCGTGACGATGCTGCTGGCCGGTGCTCGCGCCGGTCGCCTCGATTGTCGGTGTGGTGCTCTTCTGGTATGCGCTCTGGTACTCCTGCTGCGCCCTGCACGGCTACTATGGGCACAGCTGGCCACGTATCCAGGCGAAATTCGTGGCGCTCTCTTGCGCCTATCTGGTGTGCTTCCTGCTGGCGCTGACCGGCACCATGGTGATCAGTGCGCTGGTTACTTAAGCGCCGCACGCCATACTATCGCGCGCTCCAGCCGAGCCAGGACCCGCTGCTTGCCGATCAGCGCCGCCGTTGCGTCAATCGGTGGCGACACGGCAGTGCCGGTCAGCGCCACGCGCAGCGGTTGCGCGACCTTCCCCAGTCCCACGCCCGACTGCGCGGCAATGTCCGTGAGCAAGCCATGGATGCCGGCTGCGGACCAATCCGTCAGTGACGCAAACCCGGCCCGCAGGCGCTCAAGCATGGTCGCGCCCTCGCCTCCCAGATGCTTGCGACCAGCCTTGTCGTCGATTTCCACATCAGCACCGAAAAAATAGCGGCTGGACTCGGCCATTTCCTTCATGGTCTTGGCGCGCTCGCGCTGCCCGGCAACAATGCCCTCCAGCAGTGTCTGGTCCTGAGTTTCAAGCCCCAAGCGCTGCAGCTGCTCGCGCAGCACCCCGGCCAGATACGGCAGCGCCGCGCGCATCATGTGCTGCTGGTTCACCCACTGCAGCTTCTCCGGATTGAACGCCGAAGCCGCCTTGTTGACATCCTTGATGTCAAATAGCTGCACCAGCTCCTCGATGCTGAAGATCTCCTGATCGCCATGTGACCAGCCCAGGCGCACCAGGTAGTTGAGCAGCGCCTCCGGCAGGTACCCCTCCTCCTTGTACTGCAGCACGCTCACTGCGCCATGACGCTTGGAAAGCTTGGCGCCATCCGGCCCCAGTATCATCGCCACGTGGGCATAGGTCGGCGGCGTAAAACCGATCGCGCGCAGCATATTGATCTGCCGCGGTGTGTTGTTCAGATGATCATCCCCGCGTATCACATGAGTGATGTGCATGTCGCTGTCATCGACGACCACGCAGAAGTTGTAGGTGGGCGTGCCATCGGAGCGCGCGATGATCAGGTCATCCAGTTCGGAGTTCTGAAAGACCACCGGACCGTGGACCAGATCCTCCACGACGACCTCGCCATCCAAGGGATTCTTGAAGCGCACCACAGGCTGCACACCGGGCACTGGGGCGAGTCGGTGGCGGCAACGGCCGTCGTAGCGCGGCTTCTCCTTGCGCGCCAGCTGGCCATTGCGCATCTCCTCCAGTTCCTCCTTGCTGCAGTAGCAGTGATAGGCCTTGCCCTGCGCCAGCAGTTGTTGGAGTACCTCGGCATAGCGGTCGAAACGCCGGGTCTGGTAATACGGACCCTCATCATGCGCAAGGTCCAGCCACTGCATCCCATCCAGAATCACCTGAACGGCCTCCTGCGTGGAGCGTTCGCGGTCGGTGTCTTCGATCCTGAGGATGAAGCGTCCGCCATAACGCCTGGCATAGAGCCAACTGAACAGTGCCGTACGAACGCCACCAATATGCAGCAGCCCGGTGGGGCTTGGCGCGAAGCGAGTAACGATAGTCATGGAGGGCGGGATGGTAGCAGCTTGGCAGGCTGCCATTGCCTCCCGGCCGAGGGATGCTTACACTTGCGCGCTCATTTTGGCGGGCGGTTAGCTCAGCGGTAGAGCACTGCTTTCACACGGCAGGGGTCACAGGTTCAAGCCCTGTACCGCCCACCATAAAATCAATCACTTGCATGTGATTCTTCAGCTCTATTCGTTCGGATTGGGGACAGCCAGCCGCACACGCCCCAAAGGGCCCAACCCATCGGGGCAGCTGCATAGGATGACCATAGTGATTCGGACGCCTGCACCGCCATGGATCCGTAGCGAGTTGCGCCGAACTTCTCGCGGGCTTCACTCACTGGTCGCCGGGCTGCCAGGCAAGAACCCAGAGCTGCGAGCGCACGCTACCAGTCTCGAATATCCGCACTTGAGGTCGAGCTTACGAGCGGAGTGACGCTGCAAATTCCAATCCGGCTCATCCCGGAACTCAAGCACGCTACCCCCGCTATATCCGTGACGTTGAAGTCCTCGGGCGCGGAGGCGGCTTGCACTGGGAGCGACTCGACGTCG
>DATHMK010000046.1:0-5221 GCA_035487155.1 Steroidobacteraceae bacterium | reverse complement strand
CCAGACCAAGGCGCTCGATATCTCGAAACGCCCGTTGCGCCTCGCCGATGGCCAGCCGAACATCAGTGGCGACTGGGCCGTGGAGCAACTCGTGCTCACCGTTCCCCCGAGCGGCGGCAACGGCTCCATGATTCCGAAGAGCATGTCACCGGCGTTCGCGGCGGGCACAATCACTTTGCAGCAGGTGCAGGCCACGCAGCCGCCGCGGCCGAAAGCCGTGTACACGGCCCTGGGCCAGAAAGAGGCCGGCGCCTTCAGAAACCGGGCGCCGAAGGACAATCCGTGGTACGCCTGCAAGCCCACGAGCATCATCCGGGACTGGACTGCGGACTGGCCGATCAACCGGTTCGAGCAAAAGACCACGGCGAGCGGCGAGATGGTCATCGATATCCAGTACGGCCTGTACAACTTCGACCGCCGTATCCACATCGGTATGGCCAAGCACCCGGATCGTCTCACGCCGAGCTACGCCGGCCACTCGATCGGCCACTGGGAAGGCAATACGCTGGTGGTCGATACTGTGGGATTTACGGCAGGCGTGCTCTCGCCGCCCACGCTTAACAGCGAGCAGATGCATATCGTCGAGCGCTTCACGTTCGATCCGCAGAAGTCTTCGCTGCGGCGCGACTATTCGGTCACGGATCCGGTGTACCTGGCGGCTCCCTATGAGAGTTACGACATCATGTATCTCTCGGAAGTACCGTTTCAGAAGCTGCCTTGCAAGGACATGACGCCGGAGTTTCAGCAGTAGCCACATCTTGGTGAGTCGATACCCGGCGGACCCGCTGCGCCGGGTTTTCGACTTCGCAGTGCCCGGCCCAGCTCAGGGCCGACGTCGGATGCGCCTTTACGTTGCCTCCCGGAAGGGATTTTCCACCGTTAAGCCGCCGAATTTTCGGCCGTGGTGCAAGTCCTCGGTAAGCAGGACGCTGCAGCCGGCAGCATCCGCCGCCGCGACCACGAGGGCTGTCGTAGAGCTGTGCCGAGCAAACATTGTAATACATGACCACATTTTGGCTCTCACTCCCGGATGCCGCACGGGCTTATCGATTTCCCCGGAGGGCGACCTCACAATATGGTTGACAAGGAAACTATAGTCGTATAGTTTACTAGGAAACCAGGAGTGCAGTGATGTCGCCGAAGTCGCCCCTTCCACCTCTAAGCGCCCACTTGGGATATTGGCTGCGCTTCGTCTCCAACCATGTTTCTTACGCCTTCGCGCGCAAGTTGGCGGACAAGGACGTGACGGCAGCGGAATGGGTGGTGATGCATGAACTGTACGGCGAGAGGGCCGTTGCCCCCAGTAGCCTGGCGGAGCGTCTCGGACTTACGCGCGGAGCCATCAGCAAACTGGCGGACCGCCTGATACAGAAGAAGTTGATCTCGCGTGAGGACAGCGCGAGCGATCTGCGTGCGCACACTCTGACACTTACATCTGCGGGCACGGCACTAGTCCCGATCCTCGCCACGCTGGCCGACGAGAATGATGCCGAGTTCTTTGGCGATATGTCCGCCAAAGAACGCGCCGCGCTTGAACGCGTGCTCAAAAGCCTGGTCGCACGCCACGGATTGAAGTCGATCCCCATGACCTGACACGGCCCTCAACCGATAAGGAGCCAAATCCATGGTTACCGAACATAAGGAAGTCGCTCGGCAGTGCCTCGAAGGAGCTGAAAGCGGCAAAATGACCTTCCCGCAAATCGTGGGTGCATTAACGGCGTCAGGTTTCGAGGGCTATCTCGTCGATCTGCGGCTCAACCAGGCCAGCTACTATCTGCCGGACGGGATGGGCGTTGAGTTGCCGACCCATGTGACTAACGTTGCAGTCGCGGCTGCGTTCAATATTGAGGTAGTAAGGACGGCGATCCGCGAGGCGCAGGCGCTCGTGCCTGGGTACACCTACAAGGGCTTTTGCGACAAGGTGAAGCGCGCGGGGTGCGCGGGGTACCTTGTCTCCTTCCCGGGTCGCCGTGTGCTCTATTTCGGACGCACCGGGGAGACCCACACCGAATACTTCCCTGGAACTCAGTCGGCGGTCAGCCCGTGAACGCCGCCGGCCGCTCCGTCACAAAGATTGTGCGCATCGCCTGCGACCCGCAGGCTGCCTTCGATTTCCTGGCTGATCTCGGCAACTGGCCGCTCTGGGCCGTCGTGAATGTCAAATCCACCAGCCGCACCGACGATCCTGACTGGTGGGATATGGTCACCCCGCATGGGACGGCACGCCTACGGATGCGCGCCTGCGCTCGCCACGGCATTCTCGATCACGATTTCGTTGACTCGCAGGCGAGCTGGACGGTACCCGCGCGAGTGGTTCGCAATAGCGACGGCACGGAGTTCATGATCACTTTCTTCCAGCCGCCAGGGTTCACAGACGCATTCTTCGATGAGCAGGTCAGCCTGGTAGACATCGAGATGATGAAACTCAAAGAGCTGCTTGAGGCAATGTCGTCGAAGCGCCATGATCATGGCCAAGCGACTCCTGGGTGCCCTCCAATATCGAATGCCCAGTGTCCGGGTTGGCCGGACCGGCTGCAAGGGCAAGGCGGCGCTATGTGACGATCCGCATCTTGCAGGTGTCCGCTTTGTGACGCCGATTTTGCGGGAGCGACCGGCCGCTTCCGGCCGGGAAGCGCCAGATGCGGTTCCTGATAGCTGCTGGTCATCGAAATATCCCGTGAGATGCTGGTTCTGCACCCGAAGCGGTCACTGACGAATGTCGGCTTTCGGAACCGGAAAAAAGCTGACACGAACCATCGGCTCACTAGAGGCACTCGAAATCCCGCCTGACGTTCCAAATTCGCGGCGCGTTCGCTCTGGCGCTGCAAGCTGGCGAATCTGTACATACTGTCGGTCGTATTCTCGCTTTCAATGCCAAACACTGTCGGCAATTGGTTCGAGTTGGCGGTCATCGCATCACGGAAAGACCTTCCACCAGGGCCTTGGGGCCGCGCGCGGCGACTCTACATCCACGTCTGCTTCCAGAAAGTTCTCCGCCCCTGGGAGCCAACCACCCTCATCAAAACGGCTCACGTCAGGGGAGACCTTCGCCCGAGCCGGTAAGGACCTTTTGCAGCATATGGGCGGGCATCTGCAAGCCTGTGGTTAAATGACCGGTTTCCGGCGGAGGCACAATGCACCATCTTTATAGGGGCAACTCGACGCGCAAGAGCTTGTGTTATGCGTCCGTGCGGGCTTTGATAGCGGCTGCCAGTTGCCTGATTTTCATTGAAGCATGGGGCGCGAGCGCGCCGACAGACGAACGCTCCAGCGCAGATCCTATTCCCTCTGAATCATACACGCACGCGGGCGATCTCATTCCGGTCGAAGGTAAGCGCCATCTCAACCTCCTTTGTATTGGAAGTGGTGCACCTGTCGTCTTGTTTGACGCAGGCTCCGGCGTCGACATGATGACGTGGCGACATGTTCAGGGGAGGATTGGCCGCCTCACCCGTTCATGTGCCTATGACCGGGCCGGCTATGGGTTCAGTGACCTCCCCGAGGGTACCTCGGACGCCAGGAACGCGGCTGAAGACATTCACAGATTGCTGCAGGTCGCCTCGATCCCCGTACCAATCGTCTACGTAGGTCACTCAGGAGCAGGGATCTACGGCAGCTTGCTGGAACGACTGCACCCGAGCGACATCGCCGGTGCGGTATTTGTTGATCCCGCCGTGCCTTACATTTGGAAGCTAGAAGTGCAGGCGCTTTCGCCTGAAGGCAAGATCGAATTCTTGAAACCGGCAGCATGGGTTAGTCAAATCAAGGACTGCCTTGATGCAGCCAAAATGGGCCAGCTCCTAAATCCAAAAAGCGAACAACAAAAGCAATGCGCGTATCCATCTTGGTATCCTGAAGACCTCGATCCCGTTCTTCGAGCGGAGCTGACTAGGCGCTACTCAAGTCCGAAAAACTGGGTCGCGCGCAAGCGCGAATTTGACAGCATGCTGCCCAGTGGCGGAGTGTTATCCCAGGACGACACGGAAATCCCGAAGGGCGTCCTTTCCTTTGGCAGCAAGCCGGTTATAGTTCTAAATCGGGACCAGTGGTTCGATCCTGACGACTCAATGAGTCCTACCGATCAATTGCGCGCCTTTGCAGCGTGGATTGAGGCTGGCGCGGCGCTCGCCCATTCTTCCAGTCGAGGCCGGCACGTGGTGGTATCGAATACCGGTCATTTCATAATGATCTCGCAACCGGCAGTGGTCGCCGATGCCGTAAAGCGCGTCGTCGAGCAGGTTCGCCGGGAGCAGCGTAGGGCAGAGTAAGGAGGGACGATCTTCAAATTAGCAAAGGCGCTTGGTTCGCCGCAGGACCGAGAGTTGGTCCCGATACCGGCCATTACCATCGACCGCTTAGGGTGCAAATTGCGCCATTGCCCTGGATCTGATGAATGGGTAACAATTCCATGGACACGCGATCTTAGGTTTGATCGACCTGCCCGAAAGTAGCGGCGTACAGATTGGGAATTCGCAATGAAATACATGGTCGTTGAGCACTTCCGGAATGGAGACCCGCTGCCTGTGTATCGTCGATTCCGCGACCGCGGTCGAATGGCGCCGGAAGGGCTTCAGTACCTTTCGAGTTGGGTGGATGAGAAATTCGAGCGTTGCTTCCAACTAATGGAAGCGCCTGACCAGACTTTACTCAATCAGTGGATCGCCAATTGGAGCGACATCGTCGACTTCGAGATTTTTCCCGTCGTGACGTCGGCGGAAGCGGCTCAGACCATTGCGCCACAGCTGTGACCTCGTCGTGCCATCCCCGAAATCAGCCGCCCGTTAGCAGCCGTTCACAACGGACTGCTTCGGGTGCAACAGCGGCCGTCCTGTGGGCCGGTCGCTATCTTCCGCCGCTGACAGTGTCGAGCAGGCGATAGGCCGCCATCTCCTGTGACCTCGACGCTTTCGGCTCCTTCAAAATGCCAAGGAGCTTACTGTGTGGTCACCGTTCATCAGAGCCGCACGCCGCGAACCGTGGAATAAGGGTAAAGTCGTCGGGCAAAAAGCCCCGTTCAAGCTCAAAGACATTTGGTCCATCCGAATCCGCGTTAACTCGGCGAGCGAAGACGCGAGCTGGCGTTGTTCAATCTTGCAATCGTGGCGCAACTTGCCGCAGCCGAACGCTGCGCAAAAGTCCGGTACTCCTGCTGGATCAACGCTCGGCCTGTACGGATGCGAATGATCGCCGTGTACCGCGTGGAACGCTCGGCCTGTCGCCG
>DATHMK010000045.1:0-36710 GCA_035487155.1 Steroidobacteraceae bacterium | reverse complement strand
GCAAGCGCCGCCACTACGGCCTTGATCACCAGCACACTGGCGAGCAGCGCCGAAATCAGCACGAATTCACTTGCCAGCAGTCCCAGGTCCAGCAGCATGCCGACGCTGATGAAGAACAGGCCCAGCAGGATGTCGCGGAAGGGCCGGATCACGCTCTCGATGTGGTGCCGGTATTCGGTTTCGGCGAGCATCATGCCTGCCAGGAATGCGCCCAGTCCCAGCGACAACCCCGCCAGGTGCGAGGTCCAGGCCGAGGCCAGAACCACCAGCAGCACCGCCAGCGTGAACAGTTCACGCAGCCGGCTGTGCGCGATCTCGTGAAACAGCGGCCGCAGCAGCCAGTGGCCCGCGGCCAGCACCGCGGCCACCGCGGCCACACCTCCCGCCACGGCCACCGCCACTGCCCCTGCCGAAAACTCGCTGTGATGGCCGCTGGCGAGCGCTGATGCCAGCGCCAGCAGCGGCACGAAGGCGATGTCCTGGAACAGCAGCATGCTGAACGCCAGCCGCCCGTGGGTGCGATTGATCTCACCGCGATCGGTGAGGGTGTGCAGGATGATGGCCGTGGAGCTCATGGCGATGGCGCCACCCACCAGCGAACCGATCAGCCAGGGCAGGCCGAAACCGTGGGCAATGACCGCGATCACCGCCATGGTCGCGCCCACCTGCAGCGCGCCCAGACCAAAGACCTCGCGGCGCACCGCCATCATGCGCGGCAGGGAGAACTCCAGCCCCAGGGTGAACAGCAGGAACACCACGCCCAGTTCGGCCAGGTCACGGGTGGTATCCGCCGCGGTGATGAGCCGCAGCGCATGCGGCCCCAGCGCCATGCCGACCACCAGGTAGCCCAGGATCGAGGGCCAGCCGATGCGCCGCGCCAGGGCCACGACGAACACCGACGCCGCCAGCATCATCAGAACCTGGGTAAGCGGCTGCTCGATCAACAAGGGAACACCGTCCGCGGCGCGGATCAGTTGTTCATCAGAATGGTGGTATCGAAGCTCTCGAAGCCCTGAATGGCGCGCTTGTAGGCATTGAATACCAGGCGTTCCGCAACCTTGTCGGCGCGGTTGGACAGCAGCATGCGCAGCACGATGTCATCCGGAGGGCGCGCGGCATCCTCGGCCATCAGCTGCTCGATGACCCGCGTCAGGCGATGCACCAGTTCGTTCACGAAGCGCAGGTGCGCCGTATCGAACACCTGTTCGCTCCCCGGGCCGTAGGTGGTACGGGCTTCCTCGGCCAGTTCGTGCAGGAACATGGTCAGCAGGCGCGCCTTGTCGATCAACCGCAGTTCGGTGAAATACTCGATTTCGGACTGCAGGTTCATGGCACTTGGCCTTATGAGGGGAAGAACTCGATCGGCTTGGTGGTGGTGATCGTATCCACGTCCTTGGCCTCGAACCGATAGGCTTTCACGCGCTCCACGATTTTGCTCTCAAGCTCCGGATTATGCAGCTCGGAGGATACCACCCGGCACATTGTGACCTCTCCGGAGGGTGCGATGGTGAATTCCAGCACCAGTTTACCCTGAAGCTCGGGATGTTCACGCGTCGCCCGGGCATACAGCGAGTAGATGCCGCCCTTGTTGCGGTCGAACACCAGCTCGATTTCCTCGCGGCTGCGTTCCGCCTTGCCGTTGCTGCCGGTACGCACCGCACCGCCATTCAGGCCGGAATGGGCAATTGCCGAGGTCACGGTCGCGGTTTGGTGGCCGGTGAGAGAGCCGGCGCCGCTGCCAAAGCCGCTGCTGCTGGTGGAGGTGATGCCGGCGCTGCCAACGCCCACCTTGGAGGTGATCATGGAACGCTCGGCATGCGAGTCCGCGCCGACCACGCCGGTCAGATTCTTGGTCTGGCCCTCCTCGATGGGAGTCTTCTCGCGCAGGTCCGCCAGAGCATCCTTGAACTGGTTGACGGCCTTCTCGGCCTTCTTGCGCGCCTCGGCCACCTTGTCGATCGGGACCGGAACGGGCACCGGCTTCACCTGCGGCACCGGTTTGACCTCCTGCTTCGGCGGTGGCGGCGGTGGCGGCGGGGGTTTGGGCTGCTCCTCGATCATGACCCGGGCCAGCTGCGGAGGCACGCTCACCGCGCCGGGGGCGGTGCGGGGCGCGGGCAACAATGCGATCAGCAACGCCAGCGCCAGCAGCACAATGATGCCGACGCGCAGGATGCGCTGAAAGCGCGCCTGCGACTCCTCGTCACCTTCCCAGGGCAGCTCGAAAGTACGGTAGTAGGGTGCCAGCATGATGGAGCCTACGCCGCCGGCGCCCGGCCGAGCGTCACCGGCTTTTCTTTCTGCAGCACGGCCAGGGAAATCTTGCCGTAGTCAGCATCGGTACAGGTGGCCATTACCTTCTTCAGAACCTCATAGGGCAGAGACTTGTCGGCCATGATGGTGATCTCCCGGGCGGCGAGCGCGGTTTCGGACACATCGCGACCGACCAGCAGCGGCCGCTTCAGCGCCGCACTCAGCGGTGGCAGCGTGGCCCCCGGTTCGGCCTGCACGTCCTTGATGCTTTCGATCAGCTCGCCCTGCACGAACAGGTCGGACTTGGTCAGCATCACCACCACCGAACGATCCGGCGCCATCTGCGCGATGGACTGCGGAATTTCGATGCCCTTGCTGTTCTGGATGATTTCCACTTCCGTGGAATACACCAGCAGGAAGGACACCATCACCGAGAGGATGTCGATGAGCGGGATCAGGTTCAGTTCGAAACCGGCCTGGTGGCGCTGATGATGCACGGCCATGCGCCGGGCGCGTTTGGACATCATGGCGGGGCATCTCCCACGGAAATGGTCGGAAACAATTCCGCCTGCGTGGTCGCAAAGCCATTCGTGGCCTCGAATACCCGCACGTGGTCCATCACCTGCACCAGGGTGTCGTAGGCGGTGTCCTTCTCCAGCAGCACCGAGGCGTCGGTCTTGGTGGGAAACTTCGCCTTCACCATCTTGAGAAAGTCCGTGAGACCGTCGTAGTCATAGCCCTGGGCGGTGTTGGGCAGATCCTTCAGCGGCCCGGTGTTGCGGTCGGCCACTTCCAGCAGGTTGGCGCGCACCAGCACCTCCAGCTGCAGGTCCTTGGGCAGATCCGGCATCTGAGCACTGGCGCTGGGCAGGTTCAGCTGCAGGACCACCGTTCGGGAGAACACGGCGGTCATCAGCAGGAACGTCACCAGCACGGTGAAGATGTCGATCATCGGGACCAGCAGCAGCTCGGCGGGCCGGCGGTTGCGGCGCGCGAGCTTGCGGGCATCGTATGAACGGCGCATGTGCGTCCTATCCGCTTGGGCTTCAGGCCGCGGCCGGTGCCGGCGCTTCGGGGCGACGCTCGGTCACGGCGTTCAGGAATTTCACCGACGCCATCTCCAGGCTGTCGATGAGCTCGGTGGTCTTGGTCTGCAGGAAGGCATGGATGAACAGCAGCGGCACCGCCGTCATCAATCCGAAGGCGGTGCAGTTCATGGCCACCGAAATGCTGGCGGACAGCAGATTGGCCTTCTCGGCCGGATTGACCGTGGCCACCGCGTGGAAGGCGTTGATCAGGCCCATCACGGTGCCCAGCAGGCCAAGCAGAGTCGCGAGGTTGGCGAAGGTCGCCAGATAGTGGGTGCGCTTCTCAAGTCGCGGCACCACCTCCATGAGGCTCTCCTCCATGGCCTTTTCGATGTCCTCGCGGCGGCGCGCGGCCTGGATGCGCGCCAGTCCGTAGTTGAGGATCTGGGCGATGGCCGACTCGGATTTGGAAGTGACCTGCACCACCTGCCGGAAGTTGCCCTGCGACAGCATGGGCACGATCTGATTCCATAGCTGGCGGTTGCGCGTGGAGACGCGCACCAGGTAGATGTAGCGTTCCAGCGCGATCGCCAGGCCGATCACCAGCACGATCGCGATGGGGAACATGAAGGTCCCGCCACCCTGAAAGAATTTGACCAGATTATCGAAGATATTCATCAGCAACTCCCGAAACAGCAAACGCGCCTATCCAATGTCTCAACTTAAAGACATAACGGCAAAATGCTACGACCCAATTCTCAAACCGCGCGGCGGCACCCGCCGCCGCGTCCTCAATGATCCGCCGCTGGCCCCGCCGGGGGGTCTGAGGGGCTCTTTTGTGGTGCAACTGTGTGGTAGTACCGCTCTTCACGGTTGAAAACGTCACGGTCTACCGGTTGCAGGATCTCATCCACCAGGCTGTTCGCCGGCTTACCGGTGAGGTCGCCCAGGTCCGAATGCTTCCACGGCACCACGTACATGACCTTGGGCAGTTCCTTGTTGCCCGTGATCTGCGTCGTGTCCAGATCGAGGCGGTCGATGGCCTTGCCGCCCTTGGCGGTCTTGCCCGCCGGTGCAGCCGCCCTGGCGGCGGGGGCCGGCGCCGCAGCGCTGGTGCTGCTCGCGGCCGCGGGCGCGCTGCTGGGGGCCGCCCTCGGCGGCGCCACGTCGGAGGTATTCACCCCGGGCTGCAGATCCTCGGGTGCCTGGCCGAAGGCCGGCGCCGCGCAGGCCAGTGCCACCACCACTACCAACAGTGCTCGCATGATCAGCCTCCAGCCTTGTCAGGCGCGGAGGATGCGGCCGGTGCCGCATTCTTGCCCGCGCGTTGTTTGAGATCAGCGACCCAACCGGTGACCGCCTTGTCATCCGCGGCCAGTTGCTGGTAGTGCTCCATGGCGGTCAGCGCCGCCGCGGTGTCACCCAGGTACAGGTCCAGCACGATCGCCAGGTTGCGGTAGGCGGCAGCGAAGCCCGGATTCACGCCGATGGCCTGGTTATAGGCATCCACCGCCTCGTGGAACTTGCCTTCCAGCCGCAGCGTCACGCCCAGTTCGCACCAGCCCTCGGCGTCGTTGGGATCGCGCTGCACGGCCGAGTGCAGCGACTGCTCCGATTTTTCAAGCTCGCCGTGCTTGCGATAGAGGATGCCGAGGTTCACCAGGGCACCCGGGTAGCTCGGATAGGTGGTGGCGATGAGCTGGAATTCCAGCTCCGCGTCCTCATCCTTGCCGGCCTTGACCAGGGCCACGGCGCGGGCGAAATCCGCCATGGCGCGTGCCGGGGGCGGCGGCGCGGCAGGGGCAGCCGGCACGGGCGCGGGCGCAGCTGAGCTTGCGGCGGGGGATGCCGCAGCCGCAGGCGCTGCACTCACGGCAGCGGCAGGCACGGGCGCCGGGTCCGCGTCGCTGCGGACTGCGTGGGAGGTGCTGCAGGCGGCCTGGAGCAGGCCCACTGCCAGCAGCACGCTCCAGTTACTGCAGCGTCGTAACCACATCCTGGCTCAGCTCCGTCTTGCCATAGCGACCGGGTTTCAGTTCGGCGAGCGCCGCGAAGCTCTTCTTCACCGAATCATCGTAGATGCCATCGCGGGCGCGCGCGGTGTTGATTTCGTGAATTTGTATGGCCTGCTCCTCGAAGGGGAAGGACTGGTCCTCGAGCAATGACTCATACTGCTCCAGCTCCTCCTTGCTCAGCTTCTTGGGCCGCTCCGAGTCCATCACATCCTTGCCGAGCTTGCGGTACAGTTCGGCCGTTTCATAGGTGGCGGCCGTCGTCACCTCCGCCACGTTGTAATCCGAGGCAGTCTTGTAGGCCGCGAGCGCCGCCTCCATGGACTTGCGCTTGGCGATGAGACTCTTCTTGAGCGGAATCACCAGGCGGATGTCACGGAAGGCATCGCGCAGCGGCTGCGCCAGTTTCAGCTGCGCGTTGGCCGCCAGGTAGCGGGTGCGGTCGGTGCGCGCGGACCCGGCCTGGGCATCGGCGTGGACGATGTCGCGCAGCCACTGCTCCTCGCGCGCCGTGTTGCCGCCCTTGGCGGCCAGCTGCGCCAGCTGTTCGCGCACCTCGATCGCCGCAGGTATCGGCGTCGGGTATTCGGCGACCTCGCGCTCCAGCATCGCGACCGTCTTGACCTGGTTTCCGGCTTTGCCGTACAGGTCGGCGGCGCGTGTCAGGGCCTCGTGGCGCACGGCGGTCTCTTCGCCCGAATTGCTGGAGATGCGCTCGAATTCCACGGCCGCATCGGCCGGGCGGTTGGCCTCGGCGTAGGCGACGGCGAGCTTGCGCGTCACGTCCTCGGGGTTGGCATTCGGGAACTGCTTGCGGTACGGCTCCAGCACCGCGATGGCCTGATCCCATTGCTTGAGGTTGATGAGGCCCGCGGCGGCGTCGTATTGCGAGGTGCCCACGATCTTGGAATCCGGAGCGACCTTCGCCACCCGCAGGAAATCCGCCACGGCGCCGCTGTCATCGCCCGCCTTGCGGCGCGCCTCGCCCTGCCGATACACCGACTCGGCGATGCGTTCGGTAAGGTCGGCGCGCACCTTCACATTGGCCGGATCATTGCCCACCGACCGGTCGCGCGCCTGGATGAATGCGGCCTCGGCCTGATCATAGACACCGAGGTCATACTGGGACTGGCCGATGATGTTCCAGGCGATGCGCTGCTGCGCCACATCCGGGGGCGGCGTGCGCGCCAGCAGCAGCTGCGAGACCTGGATGGAACGCGGCAGATCATGAGCGGCGAAGATGTCCTCCGCGGCCCGGGTCAGCACGCCGCTGCTCTCGGGATGCTCCGGAAAGCTCTGCGCGAACTTGATGTTGGCCTCGATGGCGCGGCTGTGCCAGGCGCTTTTCGCCTCCCCGTTCAAGCTCTCCTCGGCCTTCTGGTAGGACACCAGCGCCGCGTAGGCAGCCGCGGCCGACTTCGCATCCTTGGGATAACCGTAGGCGGTGTGTTCGTATTCGGTCGCCGCCTCCCCGTACTGGTGGCTTTCAAACAATGCGTCGGCGAGCAGGTAGTTGGTGCCCGCCGTGTCAGGCTCGTCCGGGAAGGAAGTGAGATAGGCGCGATACCAGTGCGCCGCCTGCTGGTAGTCGGCCGGCAGCTTCGATTTCTGCGCGGCGGCGTGATAGTACGTCGCCAGGTCCTTCAGATTGGTCTGCAGCTCCTTGACGACCACCGGGTAGTCCGCGTGCGAGCGTCCCTTCCAGAACGGCGCATTGAAGTCGTAGTGCTGCGCGTATTCGCGCTTGCCATCGATCACCAGGTCGGTGAAGCCGCCCTTGGTATAGGCCTGGATGGCCTGCATGGCCAGATCCGGTGCATGCACATTGTCCGAGTCACGGTTGACGAAGGCGCGGTAGGCACCGGCCGCATCCTGGTAGCGCTGTTTGTCCACGTACAGATCGCCCAGCCGCGAATACAGCAGATAGGCATAGGCCGGAGTGCCGCGGCCGGCCAGGAAGGCATCGACGCTGGGCGCGCCGTCAAGATAGGAGAAGGTGATGCTCATCACGCGCAGCGTGTCATCGACCAGTTCGCGATTGGCGCGCGAGAGCTGCTCCAACGGCTTCATGGGGCCGCCGGGCACGCCGGCCAGCAGCTGCTGATCCAGAACGCCGGCGAAGGATGGCAGGCTGTCCTCGTTCAAGGACTGCTTGAACAGTGACCAGCCGTTCTTGTACAGCGACTGGGTGTAGAACGAGGAGCTGGTGCCGAGCTTGATCACCACCGCGTAGGCCGTCGCGGCCTGCCGGTAGTCCTTGGCCGAGAACAGCAGCTCGCCGCGCCGGAACTGCACCTCATCCAGCATCCGGGTGCGCGGGTAGCGGGCGATCAGCTGATCCAGCGTGGCCAGGGCCTGCTCGGGCTTGCTGGTGGCCTCGTAGGCGCGCGCCATCTGGTAGAGCACCTGGTCGTTGCGCACATAGTCCGGATAGGCCTTCAGCAGCAGCGTGTACAGACGGATGGCCTCGGCGCTGTTCAGGTCGACCTGCGACAGGTCCCGGTCCAGGTTGTCCAGCTGGTCGCTTTCCTGGTTCAGATCGCCCAGACGGCGCATGGCCTCGGCACGCAGGTTCGGATCGGTGCGCTGCAGTTCCAGGAAGCGCTTGTAGTTCTCCATCGCCTTGGCGGAGTCAGCCGCCGCCGAGGTGTTCTTCTGCACCGGCACCGGCGCCTTGCGCACCAGGTCCCCGATGGTCTGCTGCGAATTCTGCGTGGGGTCCGCGGCCGAAGCGGCGGCCGCCCAGGTGCACGCGCAGGCGCACAGCAGCAGCGTCGCGCCTCGCAGGCCGATGGCGGCGCTCATTTCGCAGCTCCGGATGGGTCAGGCGCGGGGCTGGGCGCGGCGGCGGGCGCAGGGGGTGCCGGATTGGGCTTGGCCGACTCGCTGTTCGCGGCCTTGTCGTACATCGTCGCCAGTGCAAAGCGCGCCTGCACCTCATAGGCGTCCAGGCGGTCCTTCTGGTCCGAGAGCTCCGCCACCGCGATCTGCTGCAGGTAGGCCTGCTGCCCCTTCTCGGCGCTGGCCAGGCGGGTCTGAAGTTCCGTGATGCGGGTCTTCAGCAGCGCCAGACGCGCGGCGAATTCACCGTTGTTGGTGGGCACGCTATGGCGTGCCTTATCCACCCGTATCCAGCGGCTCTGCGCTTCGTGCAGGGCCAGATCCAGGTCCTTGAGGGTGCGCCGCTCCTGCCACTGGCGTGCCTTGAAGGCATCGGTGAGCTGGTAGAACAGCACGCCCTTCACCAGTCGCAGCCGCTCGCGCAGGGCGTCGTTCTGCTCATCATGCGGCGCACCCGCCAGCACCTCCTCGAGCTGGCGGATCTGCTCCCAGTGCGCGCGCTCCTCGGGCGATCCGAGCGCGGCCACATCCTGGCGCACATCGATTGCCGTCAGACGCGCATCCAGATCATCGCGGCGATGCTGCAGCTGATCCACCGCACCGGAGGCCAGCAGCCGGTCCACCTGGGGCAGGCGCTGCGCATAGGCGCGCTCGCGGGTATCGATCATGTCGCCGAAGGCCTGGGTGCTGTCCGACCAGACATCCAGCGAGGCGCCCAGGAAGGTCAGATCGCGGTAGTTCTTCAGGCCCTCCTGGAAGTCATGGCCGGCCATGATGGAGTACAGGTAGCGCGATTCGGGTTCATCCGGCAGATTGCGCAGCTGCCAGAACCAGCCATAGTGGGTCTGCTCATCGCTGGCGAGCAGATCCTGCAGCATGGTTCCGGACTGGATGCGCCCGATGGCGCCATCCAGCGCCTTCTGCTCGGCGGCGAAGGAGGTCAGCGCGGACTCGTAATCCTGCGCGGCCTGGGCGTTGGCCTCGAGCTTGCCGTAGGCATACGGCACTGCCAGGTACGATTCCTGGACCGCCGAGTCCAGCAGACTGCGGTTGCGCAGCTCCGTCCAGGGCGCCAGCGCCGCCTGGTAGTCCCCCAGGGCGGCATCCGCCCAGCCCAGCCCGAGCAGCGCCTTGTTCGAATACGCGCCATTCAGATGCACGCGTTCCAGCGGCACCCGTGCCTTGTCCGGCTGATTGGCCTGCAGATAGGCGAAGCCCAGCGCCAGGTTGGCGCGATCGCGCAGCGCCACCAGTTCCGGCTGGGTGCTGCTCAAGGTACCCACGGCCGTCAGGTAGCCATCCGCCTCCGGCATGCGCTGCTGACGCACCAGCGCCACGCCCAGATTGAAGCGCGCGAAGGCCAGCCAGTCCGGGGGTCCCTTGAAGGCCTCCAGCAGGGCGATGGCTTCCTCGTACTTGCCCTGGCGCAGCAGCGCATTGGCCAGCAGATGGATCCGCTGCGACTCCTGCTGCAGCGGCAGCTGGCCCTGGACCTGGCGCAAGGCATCCACAGCCTTGTCCAGGTAGCCGCGCGCGTACCAGATCTCGCCCAAGTAGAACCACGCGCGGTTGCGCACGCCCTGCGGCACATTCGGGGTGAGAAGCTTCGAGAAACGCTCGCCCGCTTCGTTGTACAGCCCCAGCGACAGATACAGGCCGCCCAGCAGCAGCTGCGAATCCAGTTCATGGTGCGGCAGCTGGTTCCAATGCTGGTAGGCCAGCAGCCGGGTCAGCGCCTCGAAGTCATCCTGCTGGTAGTAATGAAACAGCACATCGCCGTACTGCAGATCCTGCACCCGGATGGGCGCCAGCTTCTGCGGATCGTGCTGCGCAGCCTGCGCCACGCCGGCAAGCGCGGCCAGCAGGACGCAGGACAATTGGCGCAGGACTCGCATCGGGAGTGGCTACTCCCAATCCTTGATCTCGAAGTCCGGCTGCATCTTGCGCTGCCGATCCTCGATCTTCAGCTCCAGGTACTTGGCGCCGATGCTCTTCTCGAATTTGAGGGAGGCGCCGCGCTTGTAGTCGCGGTTGTCGGGCCCCTTGCCGGAAAAGAACGCCACCAGCTCATGGTTGCCCACCTTGAGATTGCCCAGGTACAGGCGCTGCACGCCGCCCTTGAGCAGCGCGTCGACCTCGCGCGGGGTGTACAGATAGTTGGTGACTTCCTTGTTGTCGATCTTGAGCGTGATCGAGTCGAGCGCAAAGAACTCGCCCACATCCATGGACACGTAGATGGCCACCTGGGTATTGGCCGGGAACAGCAGTTCCTCCTCCAGCACGAACAGGTCGCGATTCAGGTCCACGACGTCCTTCTTGAGCGCCTGGGTGTCCTCATCCAGGCTGCGGGTGTCGGCAGCACCCGGCGCGGTGGCGCCGGCCGGGGCCGAGGAGGCGGGGCTGCTGGCATCGGCCGCTGCTGCCGCTGTTGCATCCCCCGGCGCCGAGGAGACCGCCGGGGCGTCAGCGGCCCGGGTCCCCAGCGACACGGCGCAAAGGCCCAGAACCAGGCCCCCCAGCAGGCTCGCGGCCAGGCAGTGGCGTATCCGGCCGGTTTTCTCTGTTACTGGCATGGCACTTCCGGTCATTCGTTGAGCAGCTCGCGCAGCTGACTGAGGTAAAGCGCCTCGTCCCGGGGGCCGAAGTCGCGGTAAACATGACGCACGATGCCGCCACGGTCTATTAGAACTGTAGTCGGCAGATTGTCGATCTGGTAAAGGCGGGCCACGTCCTTCGCGGGATCCTCGAGCATCACAAAGGTGAGCGGATGGGCGGCCACGAACTGGCGGGCATGGGCTGCATCATCATCGACGCTGACGCCATACATATGAAGGCCGGCCGAGCGGTAAGTGCTGAAACTGTGATCCAGGAGGTCAAGCTGCTTGCGGCACACCCCGCACTGGCTGCCCCAAAAGGTCAGGACCACGACATCGCCACGGTCCTCCGAGAGGCGCACGTTGATGCCGCTGAATGAGCGCAACGCGAAATCCGGTGCCGGCTGGCCGAGCAGGGCAAAGCCCTGGGCGCTCGCCGCAAGACACAGGATGGTCAGCGTCACAGCTGCAATGCAGCGTTGAGCCAGCTTCCAACCGCGAAAAGACTTCACGCACAGTCATCCATGGGTCCGCCACGGCGACCGGCGGCCCTCGCAGACAGAATTTAACATTAGCGCAGGGCGCGGTGTGTACCCAATTAGCCGCCAATGACTCCGTTCACAACTGGCTCGAAGGCGATCAGCGAATCCAGGTTGGTTCCCAGTCCATTGTTGGCGATGGTGCTGGCAAAGTTCCCTTGCTGACCGTGCAGGGCCATGTAGTTGAGAATGACTGTGTTCACCAGCAGGTTGACGGCATTGGCCGCGGGGCTGGAGGAGCTGTTGACCGCGCCGCCCGCGGTGTAGGAACCGATCTGGTTGGGCGTGGTGGCCGAGGGGTTGACCACCGGCCGTCCCGCCGGATTGTAGACCAGGAAGAAGCTGGCGGCGACCGAGGAGTTGTCACCCTGCCAGCCGAACTTGCCCCGGCCTGCTGCCGAGGTGTCGATCATGTTGGTCGAGCTCAAGGAACCGTCGCTGAATACATACACCATCAGCGGCACGCCCACGCGCTTGGCGTACTCCAGGCAGGCGCCGATGCACACGCCGGCGTTGAAGTTGCGGGTTTCTCCGGTGGCACGCGTGCCATCGTGGTAATCGAAGCCGCCCAGGCTGATGGTGCCGGCGCCGGCGAAGCCATTGACCACCATTTTCATGACCGCGGCGGTCATCTGGAAGTTCTGCTGGGAATACATGGCGGGCGTAAAGATGCCCGAGGCGCCGACGATCTGCGGATCAATGTCGGGGTTGAGCGTGGTCGGGTTGCCGAACTCATTCACCAGCACCGTGGACTTCACGTAGCTGCAGCGCGTCTGCGACTGCAGCGCCGCGCTCACCGTCGTATCCCCCGCCGTGACCTGGCCCAGCTCCCCGCCCATGGTGCCGACGGTGTTGCCACCGCTGATGCGGATGGTGGACTCCAGCACGTTCACGGCGTCATTGGGATCGCTGAACATGGTCCCGAGCTGACCGGTGTTCACCAGGCCGGTGATGTCGCTGGACTGAGTGACCACCGTGGGGCTCACGCTCAGATTGATGAGCGCGGTCGGGGCCACCGAATTGCCGCCGGAAACCGTAGGCTCGGTGCCGATCAGTGTCAGCAGCGAGCCGTTGGCGCCGGCATCATAGATGCCGTACATCGGATTGTGCGGATTCATCGAGGTGTCATTCTGCGACATGGCCGCGATGCCCACGCCGTTGGTGTTCGCCATGGCCGCGGTGGAGGCCACCGACTTGATGCCGCGCAGGATGGCGCCATCGGAGTGCCAGGCCGCACCCAGGCTGGTGTCGATGAAGTTGCCGCCGGGCGCGCCCGTGTTGGGCGAGTTCGGCAGCATGTCACCGGGCAGGCCCAGCATTCCGTATCCGGCCGTGGTGAGGAAATCCAGCTGGCCGCCGGCCTGGCCGATCAGGATCTCCGAACCGTTCAGGTTCGCGCCGCCCGCCAGATCGAAGCAGATGAAGGGAATCTTGCCGGCGCCATTGGTGATGATGCCGCAGGCTGTCTGCAGCGCCTGGATGTCCGAGGCCAGCGTCCCGGCCCGCGCCGCGCGCGGGTCGGTGAAGGCGGCGACCATCGCCGAGGAACCGATCAGCACCGCGGAGCTCGACAGGAAGCCCGTGCCCAGGAAGTCACGGCGCGTCACCGGGCGCGGATGGCTGCCCTCGTGGCGGATGGGCTCGTAGAGCTTGTGGCTGCGCGGCAGTTTCTTGCGAATGATCATACGGTCTCCAGATTCCTGTGGTCCGCGCTTACTGCACGACGGTTGCGGAACTGCCCAGCAGCGCTGCGCAGGCGGCCGTTGTCACCACGCCCGAACGATTGGCCGTGCTGGCGTACGTGGCGGGGGTCAGGTTCGTGATCAGCGAATTCAGCTCCGCCTGAACCTCGGCGAACGTCGGTTGCGTCGCCAGGTTGGCAGTGATGGTGCCGCCCACCAGGTTGGTGTACAGCGCATTGATCACCGCGTCGCGATTGCTGTTGGTGTTGATGGGCGCCGAGAAGTACGAACCGCCCTGGGTCGGATCAAAGCCCGCACCGAACACCGCCGTGCCGCGCGTGTTGACCATCTCGCTGCAGTAGGCCACTGCCAGCTGCGCCACGGCGGTCTGGTTGGCGGCCGAGAAGGCGCTCAGGTCCGGCACCGGCGGCAAGGATGACAGCACGCTGGTGTACACCGACTGCACGTTGGCATCGTTGCTCGGCACGCCGGTCACCTTGGCCATGGTGTCCGAGAGACGCTCGAAGGTGCGTATGCCCAGATCCGGCTCTGCGGGGCCCGGAGTGGGCGCCGGAACGGCGAAGGTCGGATTCGTATAGACATGGGTCTGGGAACCGATCTGCGCGAAACTCAGGAAGAACTGATCGGTCGCCGGCCCGTTCTGCAGGGCGATCACCGCGCCGACGCTCGACAGCAGCTGCCCGCTGGTATTGCTGTAGTTGGCCGTGGTGACGGTGGTGTTCAGCGGGATGTAGCTCTGCCCCACCGTGGCTTCCGTGCCATTGATGCCGATACGGATGCCGCTGATCGGAATGCCGTTGGGCGTCTGGGTCGGATCCAGGCTGATGAAGGTCGGATTGCTGAACAGGTATGAGTAGCTGTCATTCAGGGCCAGCGTCATCATGACGTAGCTTTGCGGCACGCCCGTGAGCTGGGTCACGTCAAACAGCATGAAGTATTTCTGTCCTACGCCTGCCGCGTAGTTCTGCTGGACCTGCGCCGCGGTCAGAGCGCGGTTGTGGATCGCCACCATGCGCAGCTCACCCTGGAACTGAGTCTTGCCCGTGGTGTCGGAGGTCTCATCGCCCACGACCAGGGCGAAAGTGTTGTCCCAATTGGCGAGCGTGCCGCCGCCGGCCGGGTCGACATCCCCGCTGAACACGCCGTTCACATACAGTTTGCGGCCGTTGACCGGGTCGTAGGTGAGGACCACGTGCTGCAGGGCCGCCTGCGCCAGCATGCTGTTGGCATTGGTGACCAGCGCCGGAGCGCCGTTGGTGTCGGTCACACTGCTGCGCACATTGCCGGCGTAGGAGAAGGCATTCTGAAACAGGGTCGCATCGCGCAGCGTCGGGCCGCCCGAGTAGCTGACGATGTTCACGCCGGTCTGGGCCACGTTGGCCGGGGACACCCACGCCTCGATGCTGAACTCACCGGTGCTGGTGATCATGTTGTACAGCTTCTGGCTGTTGGTGGTCGTGCCCTGGGCCTTGGTGCTTTGGCCATTGGCGCCCGGCGCGAAGACCACGCCCCAGCCGGCATCCCAGGTGTAGTTGCCGGTGAGGTTCAGGTCCAGCTCCGGCTCCACGCCGCTGGTGTCATAGGCAATGGTGCCAGTGCCGGTCTTGAACTCATACAGCGCGATCTGGCTGGTGGTGTAGCGGTTCTGGCCCGAGGCGACCGTCCCGTCAAACATGGTCAGCGCCTTGGATATCACCAAGGTGGGATCCACGGTGGTGAGCGGGATCGGGTCGGCGAAATTCTCGATGGCCGTCAGCATGGTCTGGGCGTCGGTGGTGCAGTCGCTCCAGCAGTTGTGATGGTCGGTCGCCAGACGTGCGACGAAGCGCGACAGACAGGTGGTGGAGGTGGCAGTGACCACGCAGGGCACCGGAGGATTTGCGTTGCTGGGATTGGCGTCGGCCAGATTGATCTTGGCCTGCGCGTCGGCGTACGCCTCGTTGACATCCGCGCTGGCGAAATACGGCTGCTGCGGGGTCAGTGCCGATTCGGAATGGCAGCGTGAGCACCACTGGGTCACGATCGGATAGATCGTGGTCTGGAAGGTCGCAGGGGAGGTCGGGAAGGTCTTGGAGTTGCCGACCGTCTCATCCGGGGGTGCCACCAGCTTGATGTTCTCACTGCCCGTGGCCGTGGAGCCGGCCCAGTTCTGGATCCACACCGTGATGGTGTCACCGCAGGCCGAAGGGGATGCCAGCCAGCAGTTATGGCCGCCAGCAACCTTCTGCACCATCAGCGACTGATCCGGCTGCGCCAGGTTGACCACGGTATTGGCGGCCTGGTACGCCAGGTTCACATCGTCGGTGCGCGCGAACTGCGGTGACTGGCCACCCTGGGTGTGACAGCCGCCGCAGCGGTTGGTGGCCTTGACATTGGCCCACAGGTTGACCATGAAGGCCTGCACGTCCGCGGTCGCCGGCGGCGGACCGCTGTAGGTGGCGGCCTGGGTCGCGGTGGTGACCGGGTTGGCGGTGGTCGCGGCGCCGCCGCTACAGGCGCTGAGCGCCGCAAGGCCGGCGAGCATGGCCAGCGCGGCGAGACGCCGCAGGCCCAGGCGCGCGGTGTTGGTGACAATCCACTGATGGTACTGATTCATGGCTGTCCTCTAACTGCCCATGCAGTACACGGCGGCGGCGGCGAACAGCGGCTTGTACTTGTAGCCGCCGGCCTGGAATGCGCTCTGCATGGTGGAAACCTGGTTCAGGTCAGCCTGGCTGGCCGGAGCGCGGTAACACACGGCCTGGAACACCTTCTGCGCCTGGCAGTTGGCGAAGGTAGCGCTGCGGCCCAGTTCCTGGCCCAGGCTCTTGGCACCGTTGCCACTGCCCGGCAGGGTTGGATCCCAGCCCAGAGTCTGATTGGGTCCCTGGCGCCAGCGGTTGATCCAGCCGTCATCCGGGGTCACGTACCCTTGCGGAAAATTGCCGGTGTTGATGTGGTACTTGGCCTGGGTGGTGCCCGGGGTGTACGACAGCGAACCGGTATTGGTGCCATCGCCGACCGCGGTGCCGACGAAGTTGTAATAGGCAAAGGCCTGCGCCATGGGGTCCATGCCGCTGTGGCAGCCGATGCAGCTGTTGAGGAACACGCGACTGTCGCCGCCCGGTGAGCGGCTCACGTCCTGACGGATGCGATCCGGGGGCCGGGTGATGTCCTCCACCGTCGGCAGGTCGTTGCACAGATGCGCCATCAGGGTGAAGCGGAACATGGCGCGGTTGGTGCCATTGATGAAGAACGAGGACGTCGAGGCGCGCGTGGTCATGAGGCCCGCGGTCGCCGCGGTCGGCAGGCCATAGACCCCCGACTGCGTGGTCGCCGTCAGGGTCGAGAACATATCCACGCCCTGGGCCTCGGCCGTGGCGTAGTGATTGTTGTCGCCCGTCGAGGGGGCCGGCAGGCCCGGAGCATTGCTCACGTAAAGGATGTCGGCCGACAGCGCCGTACTGAAATCCACGTCATCGCGGACCATGCCGATGAAGGTCGCCACGTAATCATTGAGTGGCGCGAACATCGTCTGGTCGCGATTGGTCCACGGCATCGAGAAATTCTTGAGCGTGGTGTTGTAGAACTGCGGCGCCTGCAACGCGATGTTCGCGGCACTGGTCGGATCGCCGTTCTGGATGAAGGTGGCCATCTGCGCCAGCTCCGTGGCATTGGGCGGCACGCCGGCAATGCGATCGAAGATGCGCTTGGCCTGCTCATTGGGGCCGGCGCCGGCGGGCAGCGCGCACAGCGCGGCAACCAGCGTCACCAGCGCTCGCGTGCCGGCTGTCCGGCGTGCGGATCGAAAGGTCTGCTTCGTGCTCATGGGACGCCCTGTCTCCACCGTTGTACCTTGTGCGTGGCGGACTATACGCACGGGAAACCCCAGTCCAGAATGTCTCAAGAGGCCGACGTCGCGTCGCGCAGACATCCCCGTAATCAGGCGCTGCGGCTATGCTGCACCCCGCAAGACCCCTTAAACGCGTCCTATTGTGTGGGCGCAGGTCCCTGGGGTCGGAATCATCCATTCAGAGCTGTGACGTAATTGGCACAACTGTCAGCGCAGCAACGCGGATTACGTAATATGTTGCCTGGGTGCGAAACGGAGCCTGCCGTGCCGGCTGAAGCGAACCTGAAATCAACATTCTCGTACCTGCGCCCGGCGCTGCTGGGCGCCGCGGTGCTGATCCTGGCTGCCTGCAGCAGCGGCGCCGGCAACGTCCAGGAAGCCAGCGGCCAAGGTGCCGATCCGGCCACCGTCGATTTCCCGATTTTCTATGTGAAGCGTTACGCCGATCCGACGCAGGCGCAGGCCCCGGCCATGGATCTGCGCATGCTGCGCTTCGCGATCCCGTCCGCGGACCTGTTCATGCGCAGCCGCGCCTCGCCCACCGGCACCGAGACCAACATCACCTCGCGCATCACCGGCACCGGCACCAAGAACGCCGGCAACTACGACATCAAGGATGTCAGCGTCTCGGCCGACGGCACCACCATCCTCTTCGCCATGCGCGGGCCGCTGGCCAAGAACCAGCAGCAGAACAAGGCGCCCTCCTGGCGCATCTGGCAGTACGTCATCGCCACCGATACCTTGAGCCTGTTCGTCAACCCGGACACCGACCCGGATCCGGCCACGGTCAATGACGTGGCCCCGCAGTTCCTGCCCGACGGCCGCGTAGTCTTCAGCTCCACGCGGCAGCGCCAGTCGCAGGCCATCCTGCTGGATGAGGGCAAGCCGCAGTTCATCGCCCAGGACGAGGCCAACACCGAGCCGGCCGCCGTGCTGCATGTCATGAACAGCGACGGCAGCAACATCCATCAGATCTCCTTCAACCAGAGCCATGACCGCGACCCGACCGTGCTGTCCAATGGCCGGGTGATGTGGAGCCGCTGGGATGACGCGCCGGGCAAGGACGGCATGCACCTGTACAGCGCCAATCCGGATGGCACCGACATGCAGCTGCTGTACGGCGCCAACAGCCATGCCACCGGCACCACGGCCGACGGCCTCAACAACAACGTCATCGAATTCGTGAAGACGCATGAGATGCAGGACGGCCGCATCCTGGCGCTGGTGCGTCCCTACAGCTACGCCAATGTCAACGACACCGGCGGGGACCTGATCATCATCGACACCGCCAACTATGTGGAGAATACCCAGCCGGCGCAGGCGGGCTCCTCCCTCACCGGCCCGGCGCAGACCCTGGCGACCTCCAATCCGGTGCTCACCGTGCCCGGACCTTCCCCGGGCGGGCGCTTCTTTTCGGGTTATCCGCTGTGGGACGGGACCGGGCGCATCCTGGTGAGCTGGACGCAGTGCCGGCTGCAGACGGCCAGCTCGAGCGCGCCGCAGGCGTGCACCTCCACGACCCTCGCTGACCCCACCGCGCAGTCGGCGCCGCCGCTGTACAGCGTCTGGATGTTTGATCCGACGGCGAACACCCTGCAGCCGGTGATGCAGCCGGTGGCCGGGGTCATGGTTACGGATCTGGTGGCGGCCCAGCCGCGCACGCTGCCGGCGGAAATCGTCGACCAGCAACCCGGCGTGGGCCTGGACCAGGACATGTACAACAACGGCGTCGGGGAGATCGACATCCGCGACGTGTATGACTTTGATGGCGTCGACACCGCCCGACCCAGCACCCAGGCGGTGGCCAATCCGGCCCTGACGCCACCGAACATGCGCCTCGCGCGCTTCATTCGGCTGGAAAAGCCCGTGTCGATACCGGACCCGCAGACCCTGAAGCTGGATGCAGCGGCCTTCGGCGCCACCGACTACATGCGCGAAATCCTGGGCTATGCGCCGATACAGCCGGACGGCTCGGTGGTCATCCAGGTACCCGCCTACGTGGCGTTCCAGATCAGCATTCTGGATGCCACCGGCAAGCGCATCGCCGGCAGCCCCATCCACGATGCCTGGCTGCAGCTGATCCCGGGCGAGACGGTGCACTGCAATGGCTGTCACACACCGGCCTCGCAGCAGATGCCGCTGCCGGGCCAGACGGCGCTCTCCCACGGCCGCTTCGGCGCCTTCAATTCAGCCTATGCCGGGGGCACGGCCTCGGTCCCCTTCACCAACTCGCTGACCTCCTATTCCAGCACCATCACCGCCGCCAGCGCCCCACTGGTGCCCACGACCAGCGGCATGACCATGGCCGAAACCCTCAGCGCCGCCAGCTGCCAGGTCGATTCACCCCACTGCCTGCAGAACATGCCGGTGCAGGACCCCGGATACACCGACCTGTGGACCAATCCTGCCGCGGCGACGCCCGGAACGCCCATCAGCAACCTGACGTATCAGAGCATCGGCGCGGAGTTTGCCACCGCCCCGACCCTGGCCTGGTTATCCCCCGCCAACGCCGGCTGCCAGCCCTGGTCGTCCCTGTGCCGCATCATCATCAACTACAACGAGAGCATCCAGCCGCTGTGGCTGCTGCCGCGCACCTACGTCGGCGGTGTGGCCGCGGGCCAGACCGGGCCGTGTACCAGCTGCCACAGCCCCACCAGTACCGCCGGTGCTCCGCAGGTGCCGGCGGGCGTCACCCAGCTGGACCTCACCAGCACCGCCTCCAACGAGGAACCGCTGCAGCCGGTCTCTTATCGAAGACTACTGTTTGCCCACGACGAGCAGGCCATTATGATGGGCGTGCTGACGGACGTTATGGTCAACGGTCCGATTGATCCGACCACGGGTCTGCCGACACAGGTGCCGGTCAGCATCGGGCCGCCGGCGAATGCCGGCAGCGCATTGGGGTCGACACAGTTCTTCAATGAATTCGCGACCAGCGGAACCCACGCGGGATATCTCAGCCCGGCGGAGCTGCGGTTGATTTCCGACTGGCTGGACATAGGGGCTCAGTATTTCAACAATCCATTCGATCCGACCGCGCCCCTCGATTGACGGCTACCGGCTTTGCGTGCGTTTGTGCGCCCTGGTCGCGCTGCTGGTGTGCCTGGCGCTGACGGTGGCGCCGCGGCCGGTATGGGCGGCGGGTGCCTACCTGCAGGTGTTCGTGCACGCCCCCTACCTTGAGCTGCACACGGGCCCGGGCCGGGGCTATCCGGTCTTCAATGTGGTGGAGCGGGACGCCAGCGTGGATGTGCTCAAGCGCTACACGGACTGGTTCAAGGTGCGCACCGCCAGCGGTGTGGAGGGCTGGGCGTCCGCGCATGACATGGAGCAGACGTTGCTCGCCGATGGCACCGCCTTTCACTACGACGTGGGCGACCTGAGCGCCTTCACCTCGCACCGCTTCGAGGCCGGCGCCTTCTTCTATGGCGATTATGGCGGCGCCTCGGCTGTTTCACTCTATGGCGCCGTGTTCGCCAATCCGAATCTGGCGGCCGAACTGTCCATCGGGGAATTCCTCGGGCCGGCCTCGGATGGCACCACGCTGGATCTGGGATTGGCCCACATCTTCTATCCGCAGGCGCGCGTGGCCCCGTTCGTGATGATAGGAACCGGCGTGGTGCGCATCGAACCCAAGGCCACCCTGGTGCAGCCCGAGGATCGCACCGAGCAGTCGGCCTATGTCGGGGGCGGCGTACGGTATTACCTGACGCGGCGCTTCTTCCTGCGCGGCGAGTTCAAGGAACACATCATTTTCACCAACCGCAACCAAAACCAGCAGGTGGACGAATGGAAATTCGGCTTCGCATTCTTCTTCTGACAGTGCTGCTGGGGCTCGCGGGCAGCCTGTCAGGATGCGCGACGCTGCGTCATCTGTTCGGCCATGACGCACCCGCGCCGGCGGCGCCCGCGGATGAGGGCGCCAGCACCGATCGAGCCACCGAGGAAGAAAGCACCCCGCCACGGGTCATCGAGCCTGAGGTGGAGCGGCGCAACGTCAAGGTGCCGCGGATCAAGTCCCAGGACATCGAGCTGGGGGGCTACGTGGGCACCTTGAACATCGAGGACTTTGGCGCCCACCGGGTGTTCGGGGTGCAGGCCGGCTACCACATCACCGAGGACTTCTTCTTCCAGGCCGAGGCCGGACGCTCCAAGGCGGGGCGCACCAGCTTCGAAACCTTGAGCGATATCTCGCTGCTTACCGACAATGAGAGATGGTTCAAGTACTACGACATGTCAGTAGGCTACAACTTCCTGCCTGGCGAGGTCTTTATCGGTCGCAACCACGCCATGACGAGCTCTTTTTACATTCTTGCGGGTGTCGGCGCGACGGACTTTGGCGGTGACTCCAAGTTCACCGGCAACTTCGGCGCCGGCTTCAAGGTCCTGCCGTCGGACTGGCTTGCAGTTCACGTCGCCGTCGAGGACCGGGTGTTCAATTCCGACCTGCTGGGTGTGAACAAGCTCGCCAGCAATCTCGAGGCCCATCTGGGGCTGACCGTATTCTTTTAGGAGCGCTGCAACATGTTCACACGATGGACAAAATCGGGCCTGCTGGCCCTGACACTGATCCTCTCCGGGGCGGCCGCCGCCACCGCTGACGCGCCCGCCCCTGCCCCGACCTTCAGCCTGCCCGCCCGCGGCGGGTCGACCATTCAGCTGTCCCAGTTCAAGGGCCAGGTGGTCATGATCAATTTCTGGGCCAGCTGGTGCGTGCCGTGCCGCAAGGAAATGCCGCTGCTGGAAACCATCTACAAGAAATACAAGCCGCTGGGCTTCACGCTCATCGGCGTGAACGTAGAGCCGGATCAGAAGGACGCGGAGAAGTTCCTGTCGCAAACGCCGGTGAGCTTTCCGGTGCTGTTCGACGCCAAGAGCCAGGTCAGCGGCCTATATAATGTGCAGGTCATGCCCACCACGGTATTCATAGATCGCAAGGGCAATGTCCGGATGGTGCATCAGAGCTATCAGGACGGGGCCGAAAACCAGTACATGGACCAGATCCGCACGCTGCTGCGGGAGTAATCATGCGCATTGCACCAGCCGTCCTGGGCCTGGCCGCAGCCGCGGCGCTGATGGCGCAGCTGTGCGCCTGCACACCCATCCAGCCCTGGGTGAAGCCCTACGAACGCGAACGTCTCGCCGATCCGATCATGGCCTTCGACCCCGACCCGGTCTCATCGGCCTACATGGACCACGTGTTTGAAGTGCGCTCGGCATCCCGCGGCGGCAGCGGCGCTGCGGGTGGCGGCTGCGGATGCAATTGAAGTCTGCAAACGGGCATCCGGGGCGCTGGCTGGCCCCGGCGACCCTAGCGCTTCTGTCCACCCTGTATTGCGTCGCCAGCCGCACCGATGTGCTGCCGGAGGACCGGGTCGACGCCCTGGCGACCCACTACTCCGGCGGCGGCCAGGATATCAACGGGCTGTCGTTCCTGGTGCGCAAGAAAATCGGCGATCACGTTTCGGTCTCGTACAACCATCTTGAGGACATCGTGTCCGGCGCCTCCATCGATGTGCGCACCTCCGGCGCCAGTCCCTACCGCGAGACGCGCACTCAGGATGGCCTGAACGCCGAGTTCCTGTACGGCAAGACCACCTATACCGTCGGGGTCACCCACAGCTACGAGCCCGACTATCGCTCCAACACCGCCAGTTTCGGCATCAGCCAGAGCATGTTCGGTGATCTGACCACCATCAGCATGACCTATCACCGCACCTGGAACGACGTCTTCAAGATGGTGTGCCTGGTGGACGACAAGTCCCTCGCCTACCCCTGCGTCGAGAAAGTCCATGATCCCGCCTTTGGCGAAAAGGACATGGACGAACGCTCCTATGGGGTGGGTATCACGCAGATCCTGACCCGCAATGCCATTCTCTCGGCGAACTTCGAGGTCATCACCGACCAGGGTTGGCTGAGCAATCCCTATCGCTCCATGATGTACGTGCAGGCCGGCGGTTCAGGTTTCGCCCTGGGACCGGAAGTGGACCCGAGCACCCGCACCAGCAATGCCCTGGGGCTGGACTATAAATACTATCTGCCGTGGCATGCCGCGCTGGATCTGCAGTACCGCTATTTCGAGGACACCTGGGGTATCCGCGCCCACACCGCGCAGATTGGTTATACCCAGCCGTGGCGCCACTGGACCTTCGACGGCAATTTCCGCTTCTACACCCAGACCCATGCCGACTTCTACAGCGACCTGTTCGCCTCGGCGAATGAGTTCAATTTCATGTCGCGCAATCGCGAGCTGTCCTCCTTCAACAGCTTCACCATCGGCACCGGGGCTTCCTATGAGTTCCACATCCCGGATGCGCCCTGGATCTCCAAGAGCACGGCGAATTTCCGCTTCGATCACTTCATGTTCGACTACAAGGACTTCCGCGATGCGCTGCTGATCGATCCAGCCAAGGGCATCGACGCCGGCGCCGAGCCTTTGTACACCGTGGGACTCAATGTGATGCAGCTGTTCCTGTCGGTGTATTACTGAGCCTCACTTGGCGCCCGCCTCGGGTTTTTCCGGATTCTCCAGACCTTTCGAATACCACACCTTGCGGTCGGGTGTGATGGCGATGACATCAACGTCCGGCAGACCGTTGATGAACTCGAGCCCCTCCTTCACGCCCATCACGAACACGCTCTTGGTGAGCGCATCGGTACGCGTGGCGTAGGGCCCGATGATGGTGACGCTGCGCACCACGTGCGGGGACTTCCCGGTCCTGGGATCCAGGATGTGGTGGTAGCGCACCCCACCCTCGTCAAAGAAGCGTTCGTAGTCCCCGGAAGTCGAGAAGGCCGTATCGGCCAGGGGTATCCGCAGGATCGTCCGGTTGCGGTCGTCCGGATCGCGGATGCCGATGATCCAGGGTTTACCGAAGCGATCGCCGATGATGCGTGAGTCCCCGCCGGCATTGACCATGGCCCGGGTGATCCCCAGGCCCTGCAGCACGGCGATGCCACGGTCCACAGCGTAACCCTTGCCGATGCCGCCGAAATCGATGCGCACCCCGGGGTGGTCGAAGAAGACGGTCTGGGCCGAGCTGTCCAGGTGGATATGCCGGTAGTTGCTCTCCGGCAGCGCGGCGGCGATCTGCGCCTCGCTGGGACGGACATGGTCCGGGTAGTTGTACATGTACCCGACGCTGGCGTAGGTGATGTCGAAGGTGCCGCGCGTCAGTTTTGAATAGTCGATCGAGGTTGCGATCAGATCGAACAGCTCCTTGGAGATGCGCATCGGCGCCTTGGCCGCCCGCTCGTTGACCTGCGAGACCTCGCTTTGCGGCTTGAAGGTGCTGAACTCGTTGTCGATGCGGCGCAGCTCATCAAACACCGCCGAAATCGCCGCTTCGCCCTTGAGCCGGTCCTCGCTCCACAGTTCCACATCGCAGCGCGTCCCCATGATGGGTGCGTCGCGATAGATCCACTCGGCCTGGGCCGGCACGGACAGGCTCGCGCACATCAACGCCGCCAGCACGCCCGAAGTGCGGACGAGAATCCGCAGGAGTTTGGACTGCCACGCTGCTGTTCGGTTCACTGCTTAAGGCTCCTACTGTCTGCCCGGCTGGAGTAAGCTTGGCACAGTTCAACTCAAGGATCCCGCGCATGCGAACATCTGCTCTGCTGGCCGCTCTTGCCCTGGTATGCACCAGTGTCGCAGTCCATGCCCAGGGGCGCGAAGAAGCGCGCCTGCTGACGGCAAGCCAGATCCTGAACGAAGCGATGGGTTCGCCCGATCAGTTCGTGCCCACCCGCCTGCTGGAGCGCGCCTATGGCATCGCCGTGGTACCGGATGTCACCAAGATCGCCTTTTTCTTTGGCGGTCGCCGCGGCAATGGCGTACTCGTGGCGCGCGATCCCAGTGGCCACTTCAGTGATCCGATCTTCGTCAACCTGACGGGCGGCAGCTTCGGCTTCCAGTGGGGCGTCACGTCCACCGATGTGATCCTGGTGTTCACCACCAAGCGCAGCATCGATCGCATCGCCAGCGGCCAGCTGACGCTGGGCGCGGATGCCTCGGTGGCCGCCGGTCCCGTCGGTCGCTCCGCTTCGGCGGGCACCGACCCGACGCTGTCGGCCGAAGTGTATTCCTACTCACGCAGCCGGGGCCTGTTCGCCGGCATCGCGCTGGACGGCAGCGGTCTGACCATCGACAACAACGCCGACGCGCGCTTCTATGACAAGGGCGTGGTCAACGCCTACGACATCATCAGCGGCACTGTCCGCACCAGCAACGAAATCGCCAGGCGCTTCTTGGACACCGTGGACCGCACCACCGGTGCGACCGCGCAAACACCGCCCGCGCCCGCCCCGGTGAGTACCGCACCTGCCGCACCGCCTCCGGCCGGCAGCCCCGGCGCGCAGACCTTCCCGCTGTCTGATCCGAAACCCGGCCAGGAACCGCAGTCGCATTGAGTTCCGGGTCCGTGCCGCGGGTGGGTGCGCTGATCCGCCGCCACCTGCGCGAGCTGCGCGGACAGCTGCGCTACGCCCTGGGTCTGGTGCTGCAGCGACTGTTCGGCCGGCGGCACACGGCGAGCCTGCTGGATCCGCGGCAGATTCACACGGTACTCATCGGCCGCATCAACGGGCGCCTGGGCAACACGCTGTTCCTGACGCCCATGATCGAGCGGCTCCACGCGCTGCTGCCGCAGGCCCGAATCGACCTGGCGCTGTCCTATCCGCAGGCGCGGACGCTGCTGGCCGGCCTGCCGGGCGTGCGGCAGATCATTCTGTTCCCCCACAAAGGCCGGGGCCTGATCAGCGGTTACTGGCGCGCGCTGCGGCAGCTGCGCGCCGCGCACTATGACCTGGCCATCGACCCGACTCCGTTTTCCACCAGCGGGCGCCTGATCCTGTCGCTGACGCGGGCCCGTTTCCGTCTGGGCTTCAGCCTGCCCTCGCAATGGGCCGCGCTCACCCATGCGGTAGCGCTGCCGGCCGGAGCCATGCACCAGGGCCGGCAGCCCGCGTATCTGTTGACCACGGCGCTCGGGGCGGCCTGGGATCCGGCGGCGCTGCGCCTGTGGCTACCGCTGCGCGCGGATGAGGTCGCCGCCGGCCGCGCCGCCATCAAGACCGCGTTGCAGGCCGCAAATATCGCGCTCACACCGGCCAGGCCCCTGGTCGGCTACTTCGGGCATGCCACCGGCCTGAAGACGCTGTCACCGGCCTGGTGGGCGCGATTCTGGCGGGCGTTCCTGGCGCTGCGGCCGCAGGTGATTCCCGTGGAGTTCCTGCCCGGCCCCGCCACGGCGCCCACGGTAGCGGGCTTTGCCAGCCTGCACCTGGCGGGGCAGCGGCAGCTGACCGCCGCCATCTCGACGCTGCAGCTGTTCGTGTCGGCCGATGCCGGTCCCATGCACCTGGCGAGCACCACCGAGACGCCCACCATGGGGCTGTTTCAGGTCACCGACGCCGCCTTGTACGGTCCGCTGAAGGACCTGGACCGCAGCATCGAGGTGGCGCAGCTGACGCCCGAACAGGTGGCCGCGAAGATCAGTGCGGCCTGGTCAGTGCCCGACCACGCCTAGCAGCCGGCGCGCTTTGTCCGGCAGTGCCGGATAGCAAGCCATCGTTCCGGCCGCTCCCGAGCAGCCAACATACCAGTGCCGGCGCACGGCATTCAAACAATACGACGCAGTCGCTGTTAGTTGGTGCGTGATGTGCCAAATTGGTGCGAACTGGCGGGTGCTCCGGGCCCGTATAATAGGCACTCAAGATATAAACATGTCGCGCCGGAGACCCAAGTGTCGATTCACATCGCCCTGAACCATGTCACCCACTACCGCTACGACCGGCCCGTAGCCCTGGGGCCGCAGGTCATAAGGCTGCGCCCGGCGCCTCATTGCCGCACCCGCATCCTCTCCTATGCCCTCAAGGTCACTCCCGCCAAGCACTTCATCAACTGGCAGCAGGACCCGCAGGCCAACTACCTCGCGCGCGTGACCTTCCCGGATCGCACCCGGGAGTTGTGCATAGAGGTGGATCTGGTCGCCGAGATGGCGGTGCTCAATCCATTCGATTTCTTTCTCGAGCCCTATGCGCAGACGGTTCCATTTGCCTATGAAGATGCCGAGCAGCGCGATCTGGCGCCGTACCTGGCGCGCCTGCCGCTGACGCCGCGCTTCAAGGACTACCTGGCCGATATCCCGCGCACGCCGACCGTGACCGTGGATTTTCTGGTGCAGTTGAACCAGACCCTGGCGCGCGACATCCGCTACCTGATACGCATGGAACCGGGTGTGCAGACTCCGGAACAGACGCTGCAGAACGCCTCCGGCTCCTGCCGGGATTCCTCCTGGCTGCTGGTGCAGCTGCTGCGGCATCTGGGGCTTGCGGCGCGCTTCGCTTCGGGTTACCTGATCCAGCTGGTCGCCGATGTGAAGTCGCTGGATGGCCCATCGGGTACCGAGCGGGATTTCACCGACCTGCATGCCTGGTGCGAGGTGTATCTGCCCGGGGCCGGCTGGATCGGACTTGATCCGACCTCGGGCCTGCTCGCCGGCGAGGGCCACATTGCGCTGGCCTGCACGCCGGAGCCCTCGGCGGCGGCGCCGATATCCGGACGGGTCGAGGACTCGCAGGTGAGCTTCGAGCACCACATGCGCATCGAGCGGATCTGGGAGGCGCCGCGCGTCACGCTGCCCTACAGCGAAGCCCAGTGGGCGCAGATCCAATCCCTGGGCCATGACATCGACCGCGAACTCACGGCCCACGACGTGCGGCTGACCATGGGCGGTGAGCCGACCTTCGTTTCCATCGACGATCCGGATGGCCCGGAGTGGAATACCACGGCACTGGGCGAGGAGAAACGCAAGCTTGCGGCCGAACTGTATCATCGCCTGCGCCGCCACTATGCGCCGCACGGCCTGGCCCATTTCGGCCAGGGCAAGTGGTACCCCGGCGAGGCGCTGCCGCGCTGGTCATTGAACTGCTTCTGGCGCAAGGATGGCGAGCCGATCTGGTCCAACTCCGAGCTGCTGGCCGATGAATCGCTCGACTATGACGTCTCGGCGCGCACGGCGCAGCGCTTGCTGGAGCTCATCGCAGCGCGCCTGGGAATCAGCGCCGAGAACATCCTGCCCGCGTACGAGGATGCCTTTTATTATCTGTGGCGCGAACGGCGCCTGCCCGCCAATGTCGATCCCTTGGCCTCGAACCTGGAGGATCCGCAGGAGCGCACGCGGCTGGCGCGGGTGTTTGAACACGGATTGGAGCGCGCCGTGGGGTACGTGATGCCGCTGGGCCGCAATGCCGCCGGCACGCGCTGGCAGACCGGGCCCTGGTTCCTGCGCGATGAGCGCTGCTACCTGATCCCCGGGGACTCGCCACTGGGCTACCGGCTGCCGCTGGACTCCCTGCCCTGGGTGAAGCCGGGCGAGCAGCCCTCCGTGCACCTTCCCGATCCCATGCAGGTGTTCGCGCCACTGGCCTCCGCGGCCGACATCCGCAGGCAGCTCCCGCGCGGCTCAGGGGCGCCCTCCGGCACCGCTGCGCGCGCGCCCGAACCGCAGGAATCCGCGCACTGGATCACGCGCACCGCCATGTGCGCCGAAGCACGCGATGGCGTGCTGTACGTGTTCATGCCGCCAACCGAGCAGCTGGAGGAGTACCTGGAGCTGGTCGCGGCGGTGCAGAGCGCGGCCGAGTCGCTCTGCCAACCGCTGATCATCGAGGGCTATGAGCCACCGAAGGATCCGCGGCTGCAGCGCTTCAGCGTCACTCCGGATCCGGGTGTCATCGAGGTCAACATCCACCCATCGGGCAGCTGGGACGAGTTGGTGGCGCACACCACGCATCTGTACGAGCAGGCGCGCCAGTCGCGCCTCTCGACCGAGAAATTCATGCTCGATGGCCGGCACACCGGCACCGGCGGCGGCAATCACTTCGTGCTCGGGGGCGCCACCGCCCCGGACTCCCCGTTCCTGCGCCGGCCCGACCTGCTGCGCAGCCTGGTGTGCTACTGGCACAACCATCCCTCGCTCTCGTACCTGTTCTCCGGGCTCTTCATCGGTCCCACCTCGCAGGCGCCGCGCACCGATGAGGCGCGCAACGACTCGCTGTACGAGCTGGAAGTGGCATTCACGCAGCTGCCGCGGGCGGGCGAGGAGTGTCCGCCATGGCTGGTTGATCGGCTGTTCCGCAACCTGCTCACCGACGTGACGGGCAATACGCATCGCGCCGAGTTCTGCATCGACAAGCTCTACTCCCCCGACGGACCCGCCGGGCGCAACGGCCTGCTGGAGCTGCGCGCCTTTGAAATGCCGCCCCATGCACGCATGAGCCTGGCGCAGCAGCTGCTGCTGCGATCGCTGGTCGCGCGGTTCTGGCGCGCTCCCTACGAGCCTGCGCGCCTGGCACGCTGGGGCAGCGAGCTTCACGACCGCTTCATGCTGCCGCATTTCGTCGAGCAGGATTTCGCCGACGTCCTGGCCGAGCAGAATGCGGCCGGACACGCCCTGCGCAGTGAATGGTTCGCGCCGCATTTTGAGTTCCGCTTTCCCCGCTACGGAGACTTCACCGCCGTCGGTGCCGAGGTGGAACTGCGCACTGCACTGGAGCCCTGGCATGTCATGGGCGAACAGGGCGCCCCGGGCGGCGCCGTCCGCTACGTGGATTCATCGGTGGAACGCCTGCAGGTCAAGGTGACCGGCCTGGCGCCGGATCGCTATGCCATCACCTGCAACGGCCGGCGCGTACCGCTGCGTCCCACCGGCCGCGTCGGCGAGTTCGTGGCCGGCGTTCGGTATCGGGCCTGGCAGCCGCCCAATGCACTGCATCCGACCATCGGCGTGCATGCGCCCCTGACATTTGATCTGGTGGACCAGTGGATGGAAAGGTCACTGGGAGGCTGTCAGTATCACGTCATGCACCCCGGTGGCCGCAACTACGCGACATTTCCCGTCAATGCCTTCGAATCGGAGAGCCGGCGTCGCGCCCGTTTCTTCCGCATGGGCCATACCCCCGGACGGGTCGCGGTGCCGGCCGAGGAGCCCTCGAGCGAACTGCCCTTCACACTGGATCTGCGCCGCACCTGATACCCCCGAGCGATGAGAGGCATCATCCGTCCTGCACCCTCCGCGGCCGCCACCTATCTGGGCGGCTACAGCGCGGACGCGCGCCGCTATGATGAACTGCTGGATCGCGACGGGGCGATCCGTCCGCACTGGAAGGTGTTGCTGGAACGTCTGGCGACGCAGCCAGGGGCCGATGTGACGCGCCGCGGCATCGAGCTGACGCGCCGGCTGATCAGCGAAAACGGCGTTACCTACAACGTCTATGCGGACCCCAAGGGCGCCGACCGACCCTGGGCGCTGGACCCGCTGCCGCTGATGATCGCGGCCGAGGAGTGGCGTCAGATCGAACAGGGCGTGGCCCAGCGCGCGCGCCTGCTCGATGCGCTGCTCGCCGATCTGTACGGACCGCAGCGTCTGATCGCCGAAGGCGTGGTGCCGGCGGAGCTGCCCTTCGGTCATCCGAATTTTCTGTGGCCGGCGCACGGCATCGTGCCCGCCGGGGGCACCTGGCTGCACATCTATGCGGCGGATCTGGCACGCGCGCCCGACGGGCGCTGGTGGGTTCTGGGCGATCGCACCCAGGCGCCCTCCGGCGCCGGCTATGCGCTGGAGAACCGCGAGATCATCGAGCAGGTGCTGCCCGATCCGCTGCGCGATCTGGACATCCGCCGGCTGCGCGGCTTCTTCGCCGCGCTGCGCGTCAAGCTGCTCGAACAGGTCGAGCCCGGGGAAAGCCCGCTCGCAGTGGTGCTGACCTCAGGGCCGTTCAACGAGACCTATTTCGAGCATGCCTACCTGGCGCGGCAGCTGGGAGTGGCGCTTTCCGAGGGCACCGATCTGACGGTGCGCAACGACACCGTGTATCTGAAGACCCTGGCGGGTCTGAAGCGGGTGCATGCCATCCTGCGCCGCCTGGATGATGATTTCTGTGATCCGCTGGAATTGCGCAGCGACTCGGCGCTGGGGGTGCCCGGCCTGCTCGGCGCCGTGCGCGCCGGACGGGTGGTGCTGGCCAACGCCCTGGGCACCGGCGTGCTGGAATCCGCGGCCTGGCTGGGCTTTCACCCCGGCGTGTCCGAGCGGCTGCTGGGCGAGCCGCTGAGCCTGCCGTCGGTGGCGACCTGGTGGTGCGGCGAGGATCCGGCCCTGGAATATGTGCTGGCGCATCTCAATGACCTGGTGATCAAGCCCGCCTATCCCAATCAGCACTTCGAGCCGGTGTTCGGCCGTGCCCTGGTGGGCCCGGCGCGCGAGGCGATGATCGCGCGCCTGCGCACCCGGCCCTACGCCTATGTGGCCCAGGAGCATCTGGCCCTGTCGCAGGCGCCGGTACTGCGCGGCACGGGAGTTTCCGGGTTCGCGGCCAAGGCCGTCACCATCCGCGTCTATGCCTTCGCCACCGGCGGCGGTCGCATCGTCATGCCCGGCGGACTGGCGCGGGTGGCCACCGATGCTTCGATCAATGCCGTGACCACGCAGCGCGGCGGGGCCAGCAAGGACATCTGGGTGTTGCCGGACCCGCACCGCCCGGCGCCGATCCTGGAAGTCAGCTCAGGCCCGGCACGGGCCACGGCGCGCCAGGACCTGACGCCCTCGCGGCTGGTTGAAAATCTCTACTGGATGGGCCGCTACACCGTGCGCTGCGAGGACAAGGCGGAACTGCTGCGCGCCACGCTCGCGGTGCGCGTGGATGCGCAGATGTGGCGCAGCGGCGTACGCATGTGCCGGGAACTGGATGTGATCGCAGCGGATGCGGAGCCAACGACCAGCCTGAATGATGAAGCCAATCCGCGCGGCCTGGTCGCGGACCTGCGGCGCCTGGGCTGGTGCGCCTCGCAGGTGCGTGGACGATTATCCGCAGGGTGCTGGCAGGCCATAACGAGCCTGCAGCAGCAGCTGCACGCGGGCACCGTGGCCCGTGAGGCGCCGCGCCAGACACTGGATCGGCTGCTGCTGTCGCTGGCGGCCCTGGCGGGATTCGCGCTGGATGACATGACCCAGGATGCGGGCTGGCGCCTGCTGCGCATCGGGCGGCGCCTGGAGCGCCTGCAGTTCGTGTCGCGGCTGCTGTCACGACATCTGTCAACGGAAACCGCCAAGCAGCACGGACATGTCGAATGGCTGCTCAATGTCTGCGACAGCCTGAGGATCTACCGGCCGCGCTATGTGGCCTCCCCGCGGCTGGGTCCGGCACTGGATCTTCTGATCCGCGACGCCGAGCATCCGCGCGCCCTCGCCTTCCTCTGGCAGGCAATCAACCAGGATCTGTTCGAACTCGCCGGGCTGTTGCAGCTCGAGGCGGCCGATGAACTGGAGCTGCCGATTCCGGCACTGACCGACTCGCAGCTGCTGGTGCTGGAGGGGGATGGCCCGGCGGCCGGGGCGGCACGCCAGCATCTGGCCGCGCGCCTGCAGCAGCTGGCCAATGCGGCCGGACAGGTCTCAGACCGGCTGTCGATGCGTCACTTTTCCCACACCAGCCTGGATTCGCAGGCGCTGTCCACGTGAGCGCGAGGACCCACTACCGCATCGTTCATGAGACCCGCTATCGGTATGCGGCCGATGTGGTGCATTCGCACCAGCTGCTGCACCTGGTGCCGCGGCCCACCCCCTATCAGCAGTGCCTGGAATATTCGCTGCAGATCTCTCCGGCTCCGAATCATCGCCGCGATGACATCGATGCCTTCGGCAATCCGCTCACGCGGGTGGAGTTCCAGAGCCCGCACCGTGAGCTCACCGTCAGCAGCGACTTGCAGGTCGAGGTATACCCGCGCCCGGGCATACCCGCCGATGAATCCCACCCCTGGGAGCGCGTCGCCAGCAACCTCGCCTATCACGGCCACTGGCCGGCGCGCGCCAACCTGGACATCTGCCGCTTCCGCCACGAGTCGGCCTATGTGCGCGTCAAGCGTGCCTTCACCGAATTTGGCGCCGCGTGCTTCGCGCCGGGGCGGCCGGTGCTCAGCTGCGCCAATGATCTGATGCGCACACTGCATCGTGAGTTGCGCTATGCGCCCGGGGAGACCAGTGTCTCCACGCCGCTGATGGAAGTGCTGGAAAAGCGCCACGGTGTGTGCCAGGACTTCGCGCACCTGATGATCGCCTGTCTGCGCTCGCGGGGCCTTGCGGCCCGGTATGTCAGTGGTTACATCCGCGTGCGTCCGCCGCAGGCGCAGCCCGGGGCTGCGCCCCTGATCGGCGGGGGTGCCTCGCACGCCTGGGTCGCGGTGTATAGTCCACCCTTCGGCTGGATCGAGCTCGACCCGACCAACAATACCTGGGTGGGTGTCGAGCACGTGGCCGTCGCATGGGGACGTGATTTCGGGGACGTCTCGCCGTTGCGTGGAATCATTCTCGGAGGCGGCAGCCATGAGCTGGCCGTCAATGTCACGGTGGAGCCCGTCAGCGCAGTCGCTTGACGTGAATCGGGCACACCTCAGGTGCCTGCTTTGAACACCACATCAGAACTCGCCCGGCCAGCCCAGGTGGTCCACAAGACCGCCATGTCGGTGCTGCTGGCCATCAGCTTCAGCCATCTGCTCAATGACATGATGCAGTCGCTGCTGCCGTCGATGTATCCGATGCTCAAGAGCTCCTACCGGCTGTCATTCATGCAGATCGGCCTGCTCACCTTCACCTACCAGGTCACCGCCTCGCTCCTGCAGCCCATCATCGGCGCCTTCACCGACCGCAAGCCCAAGCCCTACTCGCTGGCCGTGGGCATGGGCTTCTCGCTGTGCGGCCTGCTGCTTTTGGCGCTGGCGCATGCCTACACGGCGCTGCTGATCGCGGCCGCCCTGATCGGCACCGGCTCGAGCGTCTTTCATCCTGAATCCTCGCGCGTGGCGCGCATGGCTTCGGGCGGCGCCCATGGTCTGGCGCAGTCCATCTTCCAGGTGGGCGGCAACGTCGGCTCGGCGATCGGCCCGCTGCTCGCAGCCTTCATCGTGCTGCCGCTGGGCCAGAAAAGTGTCGCCTGGTTCGGGCTGTTTGCGCTGCTGGGCATATTCGTGCTGACGCAGGTGGGCCACTGGGCGCGCACTCACGGGTTCGCGCGGCTGACGCCCCGGGTACGCAAGGAAGGCGCGCAGCCGGCCTTGAGCGCGGGCCGGGTACGGGCTGTCATCGCGGTGCTGCTGGCCCTCATTTTCAGCAAATACTTCTACCTGGCGAGCCTCACCAGCTACTACACCTTCTATCTGATCGAGCACTTCCGCGTCGGCGTGCGCGATGCCCAGATCATGCTGTTCGCCTTCCTCGCCGCCGTGGCGCTGGGCACCATTTTCGGCGGCCCCCTGGGCGATCGCTTCGGACGCAAGATCGTGATCTGGGTGTCCATTCTGGGGGTGCTGCCCTTCACGCTGCTGCTGCCGCACGCGAACCTGTTCTGGACCATCGTGCTGACGCTGCCCATCGGCTTCATTCTGGCTTCGGCCTTTCCGGCCATCGTGGTGTATGCGCAGGAGCTGATGCCCGGCAAGACCGGGACGGTGGCCGGCTTGTTCTTCGGCTTTGCCTTCGGCATGGGTGCCATCGGGGCAGCGGTGCTGGGTGACCTGGCCGATGCCACCAGCATCGAGTTCGTATACCGGGTCTGCGCCTGGCTGCCGCTGGTGGGACTGCTGGCCGTCCTGCTGCCAAATCTCGAAGAAAAACATGCTTGAGCAAGGGGATTAACGGACTTTAATCTTCCGGCCAGTCTGGCTGAATTCGAGCGCTTTCAGAATGGCGGTGGCGTAACCTCGGGCACCGTGTCCGGGCCCGTCTTCGCGCCATAGCGTCACGAACACCAAACTGCATGACTGATCCGACCGCTGCAACCGGCCCTTGCGCCCCTGGACGACTCGCGCTCATCGTGGCCGGCGCCTTGCTGTCGGCCTGCAACCTGGGACCGCACTATGTGCGTCCGGACATACCGGCGCCGGCGGCGTGGACCCCGGTGACCCCCGAGTCGACCCCTTCGCAGCCCCGGCCCGCGGAGCCCAGCACCTGGCCGGATGCGCAGTGGTGGCACGCCTTTGCATCGCCCGACCTGGATCGGCTCATGGACCAGGCGCAGCAGGCCAATGACGACCTGCAGGCCGCCGTCGCGCGCGTTGAACAATCGGACGCCCAGGTGCGCATCGCCGGTGCACCGTTGCTGCCCGCGCTGCAGGCCGGCTTCACGCCCGCGCGCCAGCGCATGATCCTGCCCAATGGCACCAACCAGGCCATCTCCATTACCACCTTCACCGCGCAGCTGAGCGCGGCCTATGAGCTGGACTTCTGGGGTCGCAATGCGGCCTTGCGCGCCGCGGCCGTCGCGCAGGACTTCGGCAGCCGTTACGACCGCGAGACCGTACAGCTGTCGCTGATGGCCTCGGTCGCGACCACCTACTTCACGGCGCTGTCGCTGCGTGACCGGGTCGAGGTGGCCACCAACAACCTGGCCAATGCGCGCGAGACCCTGCGCGGGCTGCAGTTCGAGCAGCAGGTTGGCACGGCCACGGCGCTGGATGTGGCGCAACAGCAGTCACTGGTGGACACCGAGGATGCCGCGGTCCCGGCGCTGCGGGCGCAGCTGTCACATACCCTGGCGGCGCTCGCCATCCTGGTCGGTACCACGCCGGACCAGCTGCAGCTGGGGCAGACCACCCTTGAGGGGGTCACGGCGCCACCGGTCGTGACCGGGCTGCCGGCGGGCCTGTTGACCCGGCGTCCCGATGTCGCCTCCGCCGAGGCCCAGCTGGTGGCCGCCAATGCCAATGTGCGCGCCGCGCGGGCCGCCTTTCTGCCCACCATCCAGCTGACGGCCAGCGGCGGGGTGCAAAGCTCCGCCCTGTCCACGCTGCTGCTGCCGGGCAGCCGCATTTTCGACATCGGCGCCGGGATCACCCAGCCGATCTTTGAAGGCGGTCAGCTCGCCGGCGCCTATGCGCAGAGCAAGGGGCGCTACCGGGAACTGCTGGCCGACTACCACAAGGCGGTGATCTCCGCCTTCGGCAACACCCAGGACTCGCTGACCGAGGTCCATGAATCCGCGGAGCAGCAGCTGCGCCAGGAACGGGCGACCCAGACGGCGCGGCGCGCCTACGACTTCTCGCAGCAGCAGTTCCATGCCGGAACCATCAACATACTCACCGTCCTGACCACCGAAACCGCGCTGCTGACCGCGCAGGACACGCAGGCGCAGGTGCGCCTGGCGCATCTGACGGCGCTGGTCAGCCTGTATCAGGCACTCGGCGGCGGTTGGGACACACAACAGGAGCGCAGGGAATGAGGGGCGAAGTTTGAACGGTCCCATCAGGCAACTGGGCCGGCCCCGGGTAGCACTCAGCGTCATGGCCATCGCGCTCGCGCTGGGCATCATCTGGTCATATTCGCGCCACGGTGCCCGGGCGGCCGACACGCGCTCCGCACCGGCGGCGGTTCCGGTGGATGCCGCTGCAGCGGAGCGCAAGGATGTTCCAGGATATCTGCAGGGTCTGGGGACCGTGCAGGCCTTCTATACCGTCAAGGTCACCGCCCGGGTGGATGGCCAGCTGGACACCGTGGCCTTCACGGAAGGGCAGACGCTGAAGAAGGGGCAGCTGCTGGCCCAGATCGACCCGCGACCCTTCAAGGCGGCGCTGGATCAGGCGCTCGCGCAGCACGCGAAGGATGAGGCGATGCTGGCGAATGCGCAGCGCGACATGGACCGCTACCTGCTCTTGGCGCCACAGGATCTGGCCAGCAAGCAGACCGTGGATACGCAGCGCGCCACCCTGGCGCAGGCCCAGGCGCAGCTCAAAAGCGATGACGCGACCATCGAGAATGCGCGCACCCAGTTGAGCTATACCACCATCACCGCGCCCATCAACGGGCGCACCGGCATCCGGCTGGTGGACCCGGGCAACATCGTGCACGCCACCGA
>DATHMK010000044.1:0-5636 GCA_035487155.1 Steroidobacteraceae bacterium | reverse complement strand
CGGCAAGGATCTGGGTGCGATGTCTGTGGAGACGTTCCTGGAACGCCTGCAGGTCGAACTCAGCAGCCACGGTCGCCGAACTTTGGAGGATTGACGCATCGCTATTGCATCCAAGCGCGTCCGGCGCAACGACGAGATCACTTCGCCCAGTTTGCGAGTAATCGCAGCGGACGGTTCCCAGGCGGGAGTAATGACCCGATTCGAGGCCCTGGCGATGGCCACCCAGGCGGAACTGGATCTGGTAGAGGTTTCCCCGACGGCGGAGCCGCCGGTCGTGCGCATCATGGACTACGGGAAATTCCTGTTCGAAGCGAACAAGAAGGCCCACTCGGCGAAGCGCAAGCAGAAGCAGATTCAGGTCAAGGAAGTGAAATTCCGGCCTGGTACGGAGGAGGCGGATTACCAGGTCAAGCTGCGTAATCTGATCCGCTTCCTGACAGAAGGTGATAAGGCCAAGGTGACCTTGAGGTTCCGCGGCCGTGAAATGGTGCACCAGGATATCGGGCGCAAGCTCCTGGCCCGGGTTTCAGCCGATCTTAGCCAGCTGGGCATGATCGAGCAGAACCCGATGATGGAGGGAAAGCAGATGATCATGGTATTTGCACCGAAAAAGAAGTAACGCCACAGGCGTCTGACCCGCAAGGGCCCGACGCGCGTGTCGTTCGCCCGCCAGTGGGTGCCGCAAGGCGCCTTGCGAACGGGGCTACAAACAGGAGTTAGAACATGCCCAAGTTGAAGACCAACCGGGCTGCGGCCAAGCGCATTCGCAAAACTGCGAAGGGCTACAAGGCATATGCCACCGGCCGCCGCCATAACCTCGGTCATAAGTCCCGCAAGCGAAAGCGTCATGCGCGCTCAGGCGGCAGCAGCCTGGTTCACGAGAGCGATGTCGGCCGTCTGCCGGCGCTGCTCCCGAATCACTAGTCGTATCGCTTTCGGAGAAATTCCATGGCACGAGTCAAGCGTGGTGTGACGGCGCGAGCCCGCCACAATAAAGTTCTGGGTAAGGCGAAGGGCTACTACAACGCCCGTCGCAAGATTTACCGCGCCGCCAAGCAGGCGGTCATCAAGGCCGGTCAGTACGCCTATCGCGATCGGCGCGCCAAGAAGCGCGAGTTCCGCGCCCTGTGGATCGCGCGCATCAATGCCGCGGCCCGCATCTACGGCCTAAGCTACAGCCGCATGATCGACGGCCTGAACCGGGCCGGCGTCGAAATCGACCGCAAGATGCTGGCGGATCTCGCCGTGCACGATACGGACGCTTTTGGCGCGATCGCACAGCAGGCGAAGACGGCACTCGGTATTGCGGCCTGATTCGCTGACGTGAGCGATCTGGGCTCCGTCGTGGCCGAGGCGCTGCGCGAAGTGGCGGCGTGCGGTGCGCTCGCGGCCCTGGAGGAATGCCGGGTCCGCTGGCTGGGCAAGAAGGGCGTCCTCACCGAACAGTTGAAGGCCCTGGGTGCACTGCCGGCCAGTGAGCGCCCGGCGGCCGGCGCGCGTATCAATGAAGCCAAGGTGCGGGTGCAGGAGGCGATCGAGGCGCGTCGCCTCGAGCTTGAGCGCGCCCAGGATGAGGCGCGCCTGGCATCAGGGGCCATCGATGTCACGCTGCCGGGACGCGGCGAGCAGCGCGGTGCGCTGCACCCGGTCACGCGTGCCAGGCTGCGCATCGAGGCCCTCTTTCGCAGCGCCGGTTTTGATGTGGCCGAAGGTCCGGAGATCGAGGACGACTTCCATAATTTCGAGGCGCTGAACATCCCCGCCAACCATCCGGCGCGGGCGATGCACGACACCTTCTACTTCGCCGACGGTCGGCTGCTGCGCACCCACACCTCCCCGGTGCAGATACGCGCCCTGATGGCCCGCGGCGCGCCCCTGGCCGTGATCGCCCCCGGTCGCGTCTATCGCAGCGACTCGGATGTCACCCACTCGCCCATGTTTCACCAGCTCGAGGGCCTGGTGGTGGACGAGAACATCAGCTTCGCGAACCTGAAGGCCATCCTGCACGGTTTCGTGGAGGCATTCTTCGAGCGCGACCTGGCGATGCGACTGCGGCCTTCTTATTTTCCCTTCACCGAGCCCTCCGCTGAGGTGGACATGTCGTGTGTCTTCTGCGATGGCGCCGGCTGTCGCATCTGCAAGCACACCGGCTGGCTTGAAATCTGCGGCTGCGGCATGGTGCATCCGCAGGTGCTCAAGGCCAGCGGAGTGGATCCTGAGCGCTATACCGGCTATGCCTTCGGTGCGGGCATTGATCGGCTGGCCATGCTGCGCTATGGCGTGAACGACATGCGGCTGTTCTTCGACAACGATCTGCGCTTCCTCGAGCAGTTCCCGGCGTTCTGACAACCCATGAAAGTCCCGATTTCCTGGCTGAGTGAGTGGGTACGGGTGCCGTGGCCGGCGGCCGAGCTGGGCGCGCGCCTGACCATGGCGGGACTGGAGCTGGAGGCGGTGGAAGCTGCGGCACCGGCCTTCAGTGGCGTGGTCGTGGCGCAGATACTGCAGGCAGATCCGCATCCGCAGGCCGACAAGCTGCGCGTTTGTCGGGTGACCACCGGCTCAGGTGAGCCGCTGCAGATCGTTTGCGGCGCCCCCAATGCCCGCGCCGGACTGCGCACCGCGCTCGCCACCCTCGGGGCGGAACTGCCGGGTGGCCTGAAGATCGGCCCCGCCAAGCTGCGCGGTGTCGAATCACGCGGCATGCTCTGCTCCTCGAAGGAGCTGGGACTGGGCGACTCCAATGCGGGCATTCTCGAGCTGCCGCAGGATGCCCCGCTGGGTACGGCACTGCGCGAGTACCTGCAGCTGGATGACACCGTTCTGGAACTGAACGTGACCGCGAACCGCGGTGATGCCATGTCGATCATTGGCGTGGCGCGCGAAGTGGCGGCATTGAGCGAGGCGGCGCTGCACTCGCCCGCGGGTGCCTCGGTCGGCAACGTGCTCTCTGACCAGCAATCCGTGCGGCTGGAGGATGCCGCGGCCTGCCCTAAGTTCGTCGGGCGCATCATCCGCGGTATCGACAACACCAGGCCGACACCACTGTGGCTGCGCGAACGGCTGCGCCGTGCGGGCGTGCGTTGCATCAGCCCGGCGGTGGACGTCACCAATTACGTGCTGCTGGAACTGGGCCAGCCCATGCACGCCTACGATCTGGCGAAGGTTTCTGGTTCCATCGTCGCGCGCACGGCCAAGGCGGGCGAGGCGCTGAGGCTGCTGGATGGCCGTGACACCACCCTTGATGCGGACATGCTGGTGATTGCGGATGATGCGGGTGCGGTGGGCCTGGCCGGCATCATGGGCGGCGAGCGCACCGCGGTGAGCACCGCGACGCGGGACGTGTTCCTGGAAGTGGCCTGGTTCGCGCCGGACAGTATCCGGGGTCGCGCGCGCCGTCTTGGGCTTCATACCGATGCCAGCCAGCGTTTTGAGCGCGGCGTGGACCCATCGGGCCAGGCACGCGCCATGGAGCGTGCCACGGAATTGTTGATAGCGATCGCAGGCGGCAGGCCCGGACCGCTGGTGATCACGGAGGAGAAGGCCAGACTGCCGACGCGCCCTGCGGTCACCCTGCGTCGTGAACGGCTCACGCGCCTGCTGGGGATTGCCGTGCCGGATGGCCAGGTGTCGAACATCTTCAGGAACCTGCAGATGCAGGCGACGCCAAGGCCCGAGGGCTGGAGTGTGGTGCCCCCGCCGCACCGCTTCGACATCAGCATCGAAGAGGATCTGATCGAGGAGGTGGCGCGCATCATGGGCTTTGCGGCCATCCCCGAGCGGCCGGCGCTACGGCCGCAGAGATTCCTGCCGCTGCCGGAGGCCAGTGCCCCGGAGCGCGCCCTGCTCGAGGCCCTGGTGGCCCGCGGTTATCACGAGACCATCAGCTTCGCCTTCGTGGATCCGGCACTGCAGGCACTGCTGTTTCCGGAGACCGAAACATTGGCGCTGGCCAATGCCATTGCCTCGGACCTGTCGGTCATGCGTGTGTCGCTGTGGCCCGGGCTGGTGCGCGCGGCGCTTGAAAATCAGCGCCGGCAGCAGGATCGCATCCGCCTCTTCGAGCATGGCGCGCGTTTTGCCGTCAAGGGCGGCAAGGTCACGGAAGTGGATTCGCTGGCGGGCATTGCCCTGGGCAAGCGCCTGCCTGAGCAGTGGGGCAGCGGCGAAGCGCGTGAGAGTGAGGATTTTTACGACGTCAAGGCCGATCTGCAGTCGTTGCTGGCGGCCACGGGCGCGGCGGTGGAATTCAGTTTCGAGGCGGCGGCCCTGAGCTGTCTGCACCCGGGCCGCAGCGCCCGCGTGCTACGCGCGGGCAGTCCCGTGGGCTGGATCGGGGAGCTGCACCCGCGGCTGGTGCGCGAGCTGGGATTTAACCATGTGCCGGTTCTGTTCGAGGTCGATGTTGTTGCATTGCGGGTGATTTTGCCGCGCGGAAGCGAGATTTCGCGCTTCCCGCAGGTGCGTCGGGACCTGGCCGTGGTGCTGCCTGAGAAAGTCACTTTCAGTGCCTTGCGCGAGCGTGTAATCTTGTCGGGGTCAAGCTCCCTGCGAAATCTGCGTATATTTGACGTATACCGCGGTGCAGGCATAGAAGAAGGGCGAAAAAGCGTTGCTTTGGGCTTGATTTTCCAAGATATTTCTCGCACCCTAACCGATGACGAAGTAGAGCGCGCAGTGGCGGCCGTGGTGGCTGATCTGCGTGAGAACCTGGATGCGAGAATACGAGAATAAGCCTATGACGGCTCTCACGAAGGCTGAGATGGCGGAGGCGCTCTTCAATCAGCTGGGCCTCAACAAGCGCGAAGCGCGCGAGCTGGTGGACCTGTTTTTTGAAGAAGTGCGTGCGGCACTCTCTAAGGGTGAACAGGTAAAGTTGTCCGGATTCGGAAACTTTGACCTCCGGGACAAGAACCAGCGCCCGGGGCGCAATCCGAAAACGGGCGAAGAGATTCCGATTACGGCACGACGTGTCGTAACCTTCCGTCCTGGGCAGAAACTGAAGGCACGGGTCGAAGCTTATGTTGGAGCCAAAGAATAACGACACGCTGCCGCCGATTCCCGGCAAGCGTTACTTCACTATCGGCGAGGTCAGCGACCTTTGCGGAGTGAAGCCGCATGTATTGCGTTACTGGGAGCAGGAGTTCCCGCAGCTCAAGCCCGTCAAGCGCCGTGGCAACCGCCGCTACTACCAGCGCCAGGATGTGATCGTGATCCGCCAGATCCGCAGCCTGCTGTATGAGCAGGGCTTCACCATCGGTGGCGCGCGCAACAAGCTCACCGGTGAAGAGGCGCGCACCGATGTGAGCCAGAGTCAGCAGATCGTGCGGCAGCTTCGGCTGGAGCTCGAGGAAGTGCTCAAGCTGCTGCGCCGCTAACGGCGCAACCCGTTATAATTACCCGATCGGAACGTGGCGCAGTCTGGTAGCGCACTTGCATGGGGTGCAAGGGGTCCCGAGTTCAAATCTCGGCGTTCCGACCAATGACTTACGAGCGTTGCAAAAGGTGCCGGTGGTCCCACCAGTGGTCCCAAGTTCTCGCGGGGCCCAACAGGCGTTCGGTCGAGCGCCAATCGCGACGCCGTCGCATGGCCTCGGCCCAGGGTGCGAACCACGCTTCCTGGTCGGGGAGATCGA
>DATHMK010000043.1:0-3721 GCA_035487155.1 Steroidobacteraceae bacterium | reverse complement strand
CGACGCAGCCCGAACGCGCCGAGTAGCGGAAGCCGCGCGGCGATGTCCTGAGACATAAGCCGTGCTCCAGCTGACTGTATTGTTAACCTGTGACCGCGGTGCCAGCATTGCGCACATACGGCCATCCGCACAACCGGTTGGGCATGAATGACACGGGATCGTGGAACTTTTTCGAACCGCACCGTGCATCCGAACGGCGCCCAGCAACAGCCCTGACCGTCCGCGGCCAATGGGGCGTGCTGCAGATTGCTGCAGGTTGCGCTGCCTGCGACGCCGGCGAACTGCGGCTATCGGGCGATGCGCGCTCGCGCGATGCGCGCCGCGAATACTGGGGCATAACGGCATGTGTGTCAATGGCAACTGCGGGATTCGCGAACCCCGAGGCCTAATCGGCCCGGGCCAGCCTAGCCCAATACCGGCTATCGCTGAATGTTTGGATCCACGCCAAACCGGCCACGCACGATCGCGTGCCGTTCGCGCCGGTAAGCGCCGTCTTGGGCCCGGGGCTGGCATTGGCTGATACCAGAGGCCCGGGCCAGGGCCGCTACTGGCAGATGTTCGTCACGAGGTGCCGCCGCTGTAGCGCAGTAGCGCGCCGCCGCCGGACGGGAGTGCGGTGGGTGCGGTGCTCGTGCAGGTGTAGGAGCCTGCGTCGATGAGCGCGATCGAGGTCTGCTGGCTGGTCGCGAGCTGGAAGTGGCCGAAGCTCAGCTTGGTTCCGGCGGGCATTGCCGCGGGGTTGATCGTCACCTTGACACGGTGCTGCCGGGCCTGGACCGGGATGGATACGGCCTGCGAGAAACCGGATGGTGCCGGGTTGGAGGAGCAGAAGCTGCCCGCTGTGACCATGGCCGGGATGTGATCTGCTTCGAGGTCGCGCTGCAGGGTTGCGGGCTCGAAAAGCACCCTGGGGTTGATGGTCAGCGTCGCCGTGCCGCTGGCGTTCTGGACGAGTGTGAATGCCGCGGTCCGGATCGTGCCGGTGCGCTGCGCTGGCGCGCTGCCGATCGCGCCGGACAGGCCCAGGATCAGGACCAGCGCCGCCGCGGCTGCGGTGGCAGTGATCCCCGCGGCTAGCCGCCGGTTCCGCCGCCGCGGGTGGTAATCGCGGCCCAGCAGCCGCTGGCGCGCGTGGCCGGGGACTGTGATCTGCGCGTCGGCGAGGGCGAAGGTCCGGCGCAGTTCATTCTCCAGTTCGCTGGTGATCATCAGATGCGTCCTTTCAGATAGGCCGGGGAGCGGCGGATTCGGGTGCTGGCTCGTCGCGGGTGAGGATCTGGGCGAGCCGCGCGGCCGCCCGGGATGCGGTGCTCTTGACCGTCCCGGCAGAACAGCCCAGGATGTCCGCGACCTCCCCGACAGGCAGGTCGGCCCAGTAGCGCAGCACCAGCACGGCCCGCTGACGCGCGGGCAGCTGTGTCAGCGCCCAGCGGAATTCCGCGAGGTCGTCGATTTCCCGGAGCGCACGCGCCGCCTCCTGATCGGCCTCGATGCCTGCCGGTGGCGGCGCCAGTTCTGCTTTGTGCCGGGTGCGGCGGTCAGCATCGCGGAGCGCCAGGTTGATCAGGATCCGGCGCGCATAGGCGGTCGGATGATCCATCGATCGCACCTGGTCCCACCGCCGCGCCACTCGCAGAAAGGTCTCCTGGACCAGGTCCTCGGCGTCCCGGGGATCTCCTGTCATCAGGTAGCCGGTGCGGAACAGGGCATCTGCCGCGCCGGCAGCGAAGCCCTCGAACTGGCGCTTCGATGCGGTGTCGCTGGCCCGCTCCATGCACGCCTCCCGCTGCCCGGCATTGATGCTCTACCTATAACAAGCCCGCGAACCTGGCTGAGGTTGAGCACAACCCGCGGACAACGTCGCGGGCAGCACCCAGGGCAGTCAGATGGTGGCGTCTACCGGCCGCTTCAGCCGCCGCACGCTTGGATAATTCATTACCGGCGCTATGCGAAACCACGCATTCGGGCCTAGCATGCGCTCGTGGCCATGGATCTGGGGGTTGTCAAGCGGGTGCTGGTCGGGCGCCCCATGCAGAGCGACAAGCTCGGCCATACTCTGCTGCCGAAGCGGATAGCACTCCCGGTGTTCGCCAGCGACGCGCTCTCCTCCGTTGCCTACGCCACCGAGGAGATCCTGATCGTGCTCTCGGTCGGCGGCATCGCGCTGTTCACCGGCTACACGCCGTGGATCGCGCTCGCCGTCGGGGTGCTGATGCTGGTCGTGGTGGCCTCCTACCGGCAGAACGTGCACGCCTACCCGTCGGGCGGCGGGGACTACGAGGTGTCCAGCACGAACCTCGGGCAGCGGGTGGGCCTGGCGGTCGCCAGCGCGCTGATGGTCGACTACACGCTGACCGTCGCGGTCTCGGTGTCCGCGGGCGTGGCAAACCTGGCCTCGGCGTTCCCCTCGCTGGAGTCGCACGCCACGATCATCGCGGTGGTCGTCGTGGCGGTGATAGCGCTGATGAACCTGCGCGGCGTGCGGGAGTCCGGGACCGTGTTCGCGATCCCCACCTACTGCTTCATCGGCGTCGTGGTGCTGATGATCATCTGGGGGCTGACCCGGGTCGGCCTCGGCCATCACCTGCGCGCGGCGAGCGCCGGATACCAGATCCCCAACGCGCACACCTACACCGGCCTGCTGCTGGTGTTCCTGCTGCTCCGCGCGTTCTCGTCCGGCTGCACCGCGCTCACCGGGGTCGAGGCGATCAGCAACGGGGTGCCGGCGTTCCGCAAGCCGAAGAGCAAGAACGCGGCGACCACGCTGGCCATGCTCGGCATCATCGCGGTCTCGATGTTCGCCGGGGTCACCGCGCTGGCGCTGATCAGCCACGTGCACATCTGCCCGAGCACGGCCAACTGCCTGCCGCATGTCAAGTACCAGACCACCGTGATCGCCCAGGTCGGGCAGGCGGTGTTTGGCCACGGCTCACTGCTGTTCTACTTCCTGCAGCTGGTCACCGCGCTGATCCTGGTGCTGGCCGCCAACACCGCGTTCAACGGCTTCCCGGTGCTGGCGTCGATCCTGTCCCGGGACGGGTTCCTGCCCCGCCAGCTGCGCAACCGGGGCGACCGGCTGGCCTACAGCAACGGCATCCTGCTGCTGTCCGGGTTCGCGATCCTGCTGATCGTGGTGTTCCAGGCGTCACCGACGCGGCTGATCCAGCTCTACATCATCGGTGTGTTCGTGTCGTTCACCTGCAGCCAGACCGGCATGATCCGGCACTGGAACCGCCTGCTGCGCACCGTCACCGACCGCGCAGTCAGGCGCAAGATGTACCGCTCGCGGACGATCAACACGATCGGCGCCTGCTTCACCGGCGTCGTCCTGGTCATCGTGCTGATCAGCAAGTTCGCCAGCGGAGCCTGGATCGTGGTCGTCGCGATGCCGGTGATCTGGCTCACCATGCGCGGCATCCACCGGCACTACGACAGCGTGGCCGCCGAGCTCGTGCCGCCGGCCGAAGCGCCGGTGACGCTGCCCGCGAGCAACCGGGCGATCGTGCTGGTCTCCAAGCTGCACCTGCCCACCTTGCGCGCGCTCGCCTACGCGCGGGCCACCCGGCCGAGCCACCTCGAGGCGATCACGGTGAACGTGGACGAGGCCGAGACCGCGCGGCTGCAGGAAGAGTGGGAGCGCAGCGACATCCCGGTCCCGCTGACAGTGGTGGCCTCGCCGTACCGCGAGATCACCCGGCCGGTGGTGCAGTACGTGAAGCAG
>DATHMK010000042.1:0-59739 GCA_035487155.1 Steroidobacteraceae bacterium | reverse complement strand
CCGTTGTTGCGCATCAACTCAAGGTCCCTACCTTTGGTTCCTTGCTGGTCGGTGTTTCGTCTAAATGCCCCGATGCAACGACCCAAGGGTCGTGCGCTTCCTGACGGGACTCATCGACGCACGTTAGTTGTAGCTTTCGATTCGGAGCGCATTTCCCCCGACAAGTTTGTCGCTGTAGTGCCGCCGTACAGGCTTTCCCACGAGAGCAAGAAAGTGGAACCCATTCTCGAACCCATGAGCTCAAAAAAGTGGAACCCAAGGGGCTGCGAGGTATCAGAACTTCAATGGAATCATTGGTCGGGATGACAGGATTTGAACCTGCGACACCTACGTCCCGAACGTAGTGCTCTACCAGGCTGAGCTACATCCCGAATCTGGCCGGACCGGCAAGCCTTCGGGGGCTTGCGCGGGGGCGCGCAGTGTACCGGACCCCACGGCGCCGGAACAAGCAGCGCCAGTTGGGGTCAGCCGGCGGGGGGGTGGTCGCCGGTGAACTTGACCGGGGTGGCGCCGGTCACCTTGCCAATGGTCGCGGTGTCGCTGACATACAGGTGCACGGCGCGCTCGAAGGTCAAGTTGCCTTCGACCACGGAGCCCGGTCCGATGACCACCCGGGGCTTGTCGGAATCGCTCCACCACTGGAAGAACCCGGTGGAAGGCTTATGGACGGTAATGCCGCCCTGCACATGGGAGTTGGCGCCCACATCGATATTGCCGTTCACCGTGGTGATGCCGCCGTTCACGGTGGCTGCAGCCAGGATGATGGTGCCGTTGACGTTGGCCAACCTACCGCCCACCTCGGAACCGGAGCGCAGCGCCAGTGTTCCGTTGACCGTGGTGACCGTCTCGGTGACTTTCGCGCCCTGGCCCAGGCTGATGCCGCCGTTGACGGTGGTCAGTGAGGTGGCCGTGGCGTGATCCCCGATGCTGATATTGCCGTTGACGGTGTGGCCTCCTGAAAGTTGCGCATTGTCATCGGCATGGATGGAGCCATTGATGGTGCTGACCTCGCCGCCCGGGGTGCCGGCGCTGACATGAATCGAGCCATTGATGGAATGGCTGCCGCTGGCGTCGTGATCCGTATCACTGGCATCGCCGCCCGACCCTTGAGCGGCATTGTCAGCGCTCTCGCTGTCGTGGGAATTGATGCAGCCGCTCAAGGTGAGGGTGGACAGCAGGGTCCAGGCCAGGGCCAGCGGAATGGTGCGCAAAAGAGCGGTGTTTTTCATGGTTCCCCCGGCACTAGGTGGTATGTGCGACGGCAAATTCAGCCAGCGCGGCAAGGCCGCTGCGGTAGGGTGTTTCGGGCAGTACGGTCAGCGCCTCAAGCGCGAGCTCGGATTCGCGCTGCGCCACGCGTGAAGCGTAATCAATGCCGCCGGTGGATTCGATGGCGGCGACGATGGGCTCAAGCTGTGCCAAGCCGCCCTGGCGGATGGCGGTGCGGATCAGGGCGCGGTCTGCTTCGCCGGCCGATCGCAGCGCATGAATCAACGGCAAGGTGGGTTTGCCTTCGGCCAGATCATCGCCCAGGTTCTTGCCACGCTCGGCCGGGTTGGAGCGGAAATCCAGCACATCATCCACCAGCTGATAGGCGGTTCCCAGGTGCCGGCCGTAGTTGGCCAGGGCGCGCTGCACTTCGGGTGAGCCATTGGCCAGGACCGCCGCAACTTCGGCGCCGGCCTCGAACAGGCGAGCGGTCTTTCTATAGATGACTTCCAGGTAGCGCTGTTCGGTGGTCTCCGGGTCATGCGCATGCATGAGCTGCAGCACTTCGCCCTCGGCGATGACATTGGTGGCATCGGCCATGATGGCCAGCACCCGCTGGCTGCCCAGGCTCGCCATCATCTGGAAGGCCCGGGAGTAGACGAAGTCCCCGACCAGCACGCTGGCCTGGTTGCCGAAGACCTCATTGGCGGTATCCCGGCCGCGGCGCATGGAGGACCCGTCCACCACATCGTCATGCAGCAAGGTGGCGGTATGGATGAACTCGATGAAAGCTGCAGCTTCAACGTGAGCGTTGCCGGTGTAATTGCAGGCCCGGCCCGCCAGGACCACCAGCAGCGGCCGCAGGCGCTTACCCCCGCCGGCAATGATGTGCTCGGCGATGCGGTCCACCAGGGGCACGGAGCTCTTGAGCCTCGCCCTGATGACGGCGTCCACGGCATTGAGGTCGGAGTGGACTATGGAACGGATTTCTACGAGGGTCATGGCTGCCAGGCTGTATAGACTCAGGCATCGTAGCTGACGGGGTCCCGGCGCGTAAGTCCGCGTGAGGGCTGGAAAACTCAAGGTTTGACCCGCCCGGCCCCGGTCAGTAGAATGCGCGACCTTTCGCGTAGCCCGAAGACCTTCGGTAGGCGCGCTACTTCATTGCAGGAATTCAACATGTACGCGGTTATCGCCACAGGCGGCAAGCAGTATCGGGTCACCAAGGACGCGGTCCTGAAGATAGAGAAACTGGACGCCAGCCCGGGCGACACGGTCGAGTTCGCCGACGTACGGCTGGTGGGCGAGGGCGTCAATGTCAAGATCGGGTCCCCCACCGTGGCCGGCAGCAAGGTGCTCGCCACCGTCGTGCGCCATGGCCAGGGTGATAAGGCCGTCATCGTCAAGTTCCGCCGCCGCAAGCATTATCTGCGTCAGGGCACGCACCGTCAGCTCTTCACCGAAGTGAAGGTCACTGACATCAGCGCGGCCTGAACGCGCCTCATATCTCAAGGATCAGCAGACATGGCACATAAAAAGGCTGGCGGCAGTACCCGAAACGGCCGCGATTCACACTCCAAGCGCCTGGGTGTCAAGCGCTTCGGCGGCGAACTGGTGGCGGCCGGCAATATCCTGGTTCGCCAGCGCGGCACCCCGATGCGCGCCGGTCCGAACGTGGGCGTGGGCACGGACCATACCCTGTTTGCCCTGGTGACCGGTCGGGTGCAGTTCGCCCGCAAGGGTGTCGAGCAGCGGACCTATGTCAGCGTGCTGCCCGAGGCTGAGGCGACTTCCGCCACCAACTGATCGCTTGAGGGCCGGCACTCGGTTCGCAGGTTCCCCGCCCTCATGAAATTCGTCGATGAAGCCCGCGTCAAAGTCCAGGCGGGCAACGGTGGCCGCGGCTGCGCCAGTTTCCGGCGCGAAAAATTCGTCCCTTTCGGCGGCCCTGATGGCGGGGATGGTGGCCATGGCGGCAGCGTGTGGCTCAAAGCCGTCCCCGGCATCAATACCCTGGCTGATTTTCGGGTCGAGCGGACCTTCCGGGCGCCCCATGGCACCGCCGGCAGCGGCAATGACTGCACCGGGGCTGCGGGCGCCGACCTGTACGTGGCCGTGCCGGTGGGCACGGTGATCCGGGATGCGGACACCGCCGAGCAGCTGGGGGACCTGACCAAGGTCGGGGATGAGCTCCTGGTGGCCCGCGGCGGCAAGGGCGGCTGGGGCAATACCCGTTTCAAGTCCAGCACCAACCGCTCACCGCGCCAGTTCGGCACCGGCCTGCCCGGGGAAAAGCGCCAGCTGGAACTGGAAATGAAGGTCATCGCCGATGTGGGCCTGCTGGGGCTGCCCAATGCCGGCAAGTCCACCCTGATCCGCGCGGTCTCCCATGCCCGTCCCAAGGTCGCCGACTACCCCTTCACCACTTTGTATCCGAATCTCGGCGTGGTGAGCGCGGGGGATCAGCGCAGTTTCGTGATGGCCGACATTCCCGGTCTCATCGAGGGGGCGGCGGAGGGCGCGGGCCTTGGCATACGCTTCCTGAAACACCTGCAGCGCACCCGCGTGCTGCTGCACCTGGTGGATATCGCGCCGCTGGATCCTGCGGCCGATCCGGTCAAGGACGCCCGCGCCATCGCCGGGGAGCTCAAGAAATTCAGTGCCGACCTGGCCAAGAAGCCGCGCTGGCTGCTTTTGAACAAGAGCGATCTGCTGCCGCCTGAAGAGGCGCAGGCGCGGGCCAAGGACATCGTGCGGCGGCTGCGCTTTCGCGGCCCGCACTTCCTGATTTCAGGGGCGACGGGGGCGGGAACGCCGGAGCTGGTGCAGGCCGTGATGAGCTTCCTGGAACGCACCCAACCGGTGGCCGAGGAGGCCGCGCAGGAATGAGCCTCAGTGCATCGCGCGGATGCGCGCTGCGAGCCGGCTCTTGTGCCGATTGGCCTTGTTGCGATGAATGATGTTCTTGTTCACCAGGGAATCGATGACCGGAACGGCTTCGCGGTAGCTGGTGCCCGCGGCTTCCTTGTTACCCCCTTCTACGGCAGCGGTGACCTTGCGAACGGCGCTGCGCATGCGCGAACGAAGGGCAACATTGCGTGCGCGGTGCTTCTCAGCCTGTTTGGCGGCTTTTTCCGCGGACTTGGTATTGGCCAAAGGACTCTCCAAAAGGGACGGGACTTGCCCGATTCAAGGGGCCGGTAGTCTGCTGATCGACCTCAAGGTTGTCAACTTAGGGCAGAGCGACTTGCCTATAATTTCAACGAAATGCAATTGATTCGTGGACTCCCGCCAGCCGGCGCCCTCGAGGGTGGCCAGGCCCTGACCGTAGGTACCTATGACGGCCTTCACCTGGGGCATCAGGCACTGCTGAAGCGGCTGCGTGAGCATGCCGGGCGCCTGGCCGTGCCCACCCTCATGGTCACCTTCGAGCCCATGCCGCGGGAGTTCCTCACCCCCGACCACCCGCCCGCCCGGCTCACTTCACTGCGTGAACGCTGGCGCTGCCTTGAACATATGCAACTGGACGGGGTGTGCGTGCTGCGCTTCGGGACGGCCACCCGCAGCCTCTCGGCCGACCAGTTCGCGCAGCTTCTGGCCGAGCGGCTGCGGCCTTCCATCGTCGTCGTGGGGCATGATTTCAGGTTCGGCAAGGGGGGTGGCGGCACGGCGCAGATGCTGCAGGCGGCCGGCCAGCGCCTGGGGTTTGCGGTGGACATCATGGCGCCGGTGACCCTGGGCGGGGAGCGCTTAAGCAGCAGCGCCATCCGCGAGGCCTTGGCCGCGGGGGACCTGAGGCGCGCCGAGCGCCTGCTGGGCCGTCCCTATACGATGATCGGGCGGGTGGTGCGCGGGGAACAGCTGGGACGTAAGCTGGGTTTCCCCACGGCCAATCTGCGCTTTGCGCATCGGCGCCTGCCGCTGGCCGGCATCTTCGCGGTCAGGGTGCGGATACAGGGCGCGGATACCGCTCTGCGCGGCGTGGCCAGCATCGGCACGCGGCCCACGGTGGGGGGCACCGAGCCCTTGCTGGAGGTGCATATTTTCGATTTCGCGGGCGACCTGTATGGCCGCGAGATCGCGGTGGAGTGTGTGCAGTATCTGCGGCCGGAGGTGAAGTTCGAGTCGCTGGAGGCGATGGTCGCGCAGATCCATGTGGATGCTGCGCAGGCGCGCGCCGTTGAAATTTTGAAATGAGTTGGAAAGTGCCTGATTACAAGCAAACCATCAATGTGCCGCAGACCAGCTTTCCGATGAAGGCGGACCTGGCGCAGCGCGAACCGAAGATGCTGGCCGAATGGGAAACCTCGGATCTCTACGGCCGCATCCGCGCGGCCTCCAAGGGCCGGCCGCGTTTCATCCTGCTCGATGGGCCGCCCTATGCCAACGGCCCCATTCACCTGGGTCATGCCCTGGACAAGATCCTCAAGGACATCATCGTCAAGTCGCGGCAGCTGGATGGCTTCGATGCCCCCTATGTGCCGGGCTGGGACGGGCATGGCCTGCCGATCGAACAGCAGGTGGAAAAAAAGCATGGCCGGCCGGGCCAGAAACTCGACGCAGCCGGATTCCGCGCCGCCTGCCGCGCCTTCGCCAATGAGCAGGTGAACCTGCAGCGCGTGGATTTCAAGCGCTTGGGCGTGCTGGGCGATTGGGATCATCCCTATCTGACCATGGACTCGCACTACGAGGCGCATCAGATCCGCGTACTCGGCCGGATCATCGCCAACGGCCATCTGTACAAGGGCGTCAAGCCGGTTCACTGGTGCTTTGACTGCCGCTCGGCGCTGGCCGAGGCCGAAGTGGAGTATGAGGATCACACCTCCATCGCCATCGATGTGGCGTTCCGGGTGCTGGACAATCGCGATCTGGAAAAGCGCATCGGCGCGGTGCCCGCATCCCTGGGCGCAACCCCCACCGACATCGTGATCTGGACGACGACGCCCTGGTCGCTGCCGGCCAATCAGGCCGTGGCGGTGAACCCGGACTTTGACTACGTACTGGTCAGTGCCTATGGCCGCAACCTGATACTGGCCGCGGAACTGGCACCGCAATGTGTGGCGCGCTACAAGCTGCGCATCGCCGATGCCGTGGCCTCCGATCCGGTCACGGGGGCCTTCAAGGGCCGGGTGCTGGAAGGCCTGCGCGTCAAACATCCCTTCCAGGCCTACGATGTGCCGGTGATCCTGGGCGATCACGTCACCGCCGATGCGGGCACCGGCGCGGTACATACCGCGCCGGCCCATGGCCAGGAAGATTTCGCGGTGGCGCGCCGCTACAACCTTGCCGTACCCAATCCCACCGGCAACGATGGCCGCTTCCTGCCCGACACGCCGCTGGTCGGCGGCCTTAAACTGGAGGAGGGCGGCAAGCTCATCGTCGAGACCATGCGTGCCAATGGCACGCTGATCCACGATGAAGCCTATGTGCACAGCTACCCGCATTGCTGGCGGCATCACTCCCCGGTGGTGTTCCGCACCACCCCGCAGTGGTTCATCAGCATGGATCAGGAGGGTCTGCGCGCGCACGCGCTGCGTGACATCCGCAAGGTCAAGTGGACGCCGGCCTGGGGCGAACAGCGCATCAGCGGCATGATCGCCGACCGCCCGGACTGGTGTATCTCGCGCCAGCGTACCTGGGGGGTGCCGCTGGCGATGTTCGTGCACAAACAAAGCGGCGAGCTGCATCCGCGCACTGCCGAGCTCATCGAGGCGGTGGCCGAGCGCGTTGCGCGCCAGGGCATAGAGGCCTGGTTCTCGCTCGATCCGGCCGAGCTTCTGGGCAGCGATGCGGCCGACTACGAGAAGCTCAAGGACGTGATGGACGTCTGGGCGGACTCGGGCATCTCGTTTGACTTCATGGCGGCGACGCGCCCGGAATTTGCGAGGCCGGTGGATCTGTATATCGAAGGTTCCGATCAGCATCGCGGCTGGTTCCAAAGTTCGCTGTTGATGTGTGAAGCCCTGTACCGGCAGGCACCGTATCGCGGCGTCGTCACTCACGGCTTCACCGTGGATGAAAAGGGCCGCAAGATGTCCAAGTCCCTGGGCAATGTGATACCGCCGCAGAAGGTGGTCGGATCCCTGGGCGCGGATGTGCTGCGGCTGTGGGTGGCCGCCACCGACTATGCCAATGAGATGAGCGTGTCGGATGCGCTGCTGAACCGCACCGCCGATGCCTATCGGCGCATGCGCAACACCGCGCGTTTCCTGCTGGGCAACCTGCATGGATTTGAGCCGTCGCGGGATATGGTGCACCCGGCCGAGATGGTGGCGCTGGACCGGTGGGCCGTGAGCCGCACGGCGCAGCTGCAGGCCGAAATCATCGAGGCCTACCGCGAGTACGCCTTCCATCTGGTCTATCACAAGATCCACAATTTCTGCATCGTGGACTTGAGCGCCCTGTACCTGGACATCGTTCGCGACCGTCTCTATACCACCCCGGCCGGCAGCCATGCACGCCGCTCGGCCCAGACCGCGCTGTACCACATCGCCCACGCCATGGTGCGCTGGCTGGCGCCGGTGCTGTCGTACACGGCCGAGGAGATCTGGCGCGAGCTGCCGGGCAGGTCCCTGGAATCGGTGTTCCTGGCGCAATGGCATGCCTTGCCGCAGGGCGCGGCGCATGACATCGACTGGGCGATGTTCCTGCTGTTGAAACGCGACGTCTCGCGCGAGCTTGAAAAGCTGCGCGAGGCGCAGCAGATCGGCGCGCCGCTGGATGCGGAAGTGGATGTGTACTGCGTGCCGGCGGAGTTCGAGCGCTGCAACGCACTAGGGGATGAGCTGCGCTTCCTGCTCATCACCTCGGAGGCCAAAGTCCACAAGGCCTCCAGCCCCCCGCCGGGCGCGGTGCCCGCAACCGAGACGGCGCGCGAAGGGGTGTGGCTCAAGGTGCGGGCTGCCACGGCCCTCAAGTGCGTGCGCTGCTGGCACCACCGCCCCGATGTGGGCAGCCATCCGGCGCATCCTGAAGTGTGTGGCCGGTGCCTTGCGAACCTGGAAGGCGCCGGGGAAGTGCGGAGGTACGCGTGAACGCCGCCAGCCCCGCCGTCAAGCCGCCACGGCCTACCGCCCTGCGCAGCGGCTGGCTGTGGCTGCCGCTGGTGGCGCTGGTGATTGCCGTGGATCAGCTCTCCAAGGCCTGGATTGTGAACCACATCCCCTATGGGGGCATCCGCAGCCTGCTGCCGGTGCTGGATATCACCCTCAGGTACAATCGCGGGGCGGCCTGGAGCATGCTTGACAGCGCCTCGGGCTGGCAGCGGTGGCTGTTCTCGGGCCTGGCGGTGGTGGTCGGTATTGGCCTTTTGGTGTGGCTGCGAACCCTCGACGGGCGGCGCCAGAAACTGCTCTCGCTGAGCGCGGCGCTGATACTGGCCGGCGCGCTGGGCAACCTGATCGACCGGCTGGTCAACGGCCAGGTCGTGGATTTCATACTGGCGCATTGGAATGATGCGCAGTTTCCGGCCTTCAATGTGGCGGACTCGGCCATCACGGTCGGGGCGGCGCTGATGCTGCTGGAAGCCTTCACGGATCGCAGGAGTTCGAACTGATGCAAGTACTGCTCGCCAACCCCCGCGGCTTCTGTGCCGGCGTGGATCGCGCCATCGAGATCGTCGAGCGGGCGCTGTCCATGTTCGGCGCGCCGGTGTATGTGCGCCACGAAGTGGTCCACAACAAGCATGTGGTGGATCGACTGCGCAATCTCGGCGCGGTGTTCATCGAGGAGCTGGAGGAGGTTCCGGAGGGCGCGACGCTCATTTTCTCGGCGCATGGGGTCTCAACGGCCATAGAGGCCGGGGCCAAGGATCGCAGGCTCACGGTATTTGATGCCACCTGTCCGCTGGTCACGAAGGTGCATATGGAAGTGCAGCGCTATGCGCGCGATGGCTTCGATGTGATCCTGATCGGCCACCACGGCCATCCGGAGGTCGAGGGCACACTGGGACGTTTTGATACCAGCTTCGGCGGTCGCATCTGGCTGGTGCAGAACGTCAGGGAAGCCGAGCAGCTTCAGGTACATGATCCGGCCAAGCTCGCCTTCGTGACCCAGACGACGCTGTCGGTGGATGACACGGCGGAGATCGTCGAGGCGCTGCGCAAGCGCTTCCCCGGCCTTGCCACGCCACGCAAGGAAGACATCTGCTACGCCACGCAGAACCGTCAGGATGCGGTGAAGAAACTGCTCGAGAACGCTGATGTGCTGGTGGTGGTGGGATCGCGGGCCAGCTCCAATTCCAACCGCCTGCGCGAGCTTGCCGAGCGGGCGGGTATTCCCGGATATCTGGTGGACGGGGCGGCTGACATGCACCGCGCCTGGTTCGAGGGCAAGAACGTGGTGGGCGTCACGGCCGGCGCCTCGGCTCCGGAAGTCCTGGTGCAGGAGGTCATCAACCAGCTGCGCGAGTGGGGCGCGAAAGTGCCGCAGGAGATCGCCGGGCGCGAGGAGCATGTGATCTTCGGCTTGCCCCGCGAACTGCGCCGTCCCGAAGTGGGTCCGGCATCCTAGGTTATACTGGCAGCCATGCAGGAGAACGGCTTATCTGACCCTCCCGGGCAGTGTGCCCGGCGCCTGACCGGGTTCGGCATCCGGCCCACGGCGCAGCGCGTCAGAATCGCCGCATTACTGCTGGCCTCCCCGCAGCACCTGTCCGCCGAGCAGATCCTGGCGACACTGCGGGCCGCCGGGGCCAGGGTCTCCAAGGCCACGGTCTACAACACCCTGAACCTGTTCGCCGAGCGGGGTCTGATCCGCCAGCTGTCGGTGGATGGCGCCCGCACCTGGTTCGATTCCAATGTGGCCCCGCACTACCATTTCCATGACCTGGACACCGGGGCGCTGATGGACCTGCCGGTCCCTGAGGTCGAATTTGCACGCCTGCCTGCGCTGCCTGCCGGCATGGAGTTGGCCGGCATTGACCTGGTTATCAGGGTGAGAAAAATTTCCTGAAAGCGCGCTGATTCTTAGTACAATCCGCGCCCGTTATTGCGTCCCTTCCGGCGCCGACTTAGCTCAGTTGGTAGAGCACATCATTCGTAATGATGGGGTCCACAGTTCGATTCTGTGAGTCGGCACCAAGAAATCAATGAGTTACGAACTGCCGACACGGTTTCATTAAATGATGCCGGCTCCAGCGCCACTCCCGTCAATCCTCACGTCGTAGTTTCCGACTGAAGCTCTGCACGTGGGATCGGCTTCACTTTCGCTTTAAAACGGCGCTTAGCCTGTGCCATGTCCCACTGGGCCTGCATCCGATACCAGAACCCCTGCGACGTGCCCAGGGCCTTGGACAACCGCAGGTCCATGTCAGGGCTGATGCCCCCATTCTCATTCAGCACCTTCGACAGCGACAGGCGCGACACGCCCAACCGCTCGGCCGCAGCAGTCACGCTGATATCGGCCAACCATTCTTTCAACACCGCTCCCGGGTGCGCCGGGCTATGCATCTCCATGCTTCGTTCCTCTACCGCTAAATGCCACACGCTGTAAAGCTCAGTGATAGTCGAGGTAATCCACAACCACGACATCGCCACCTTCAAACATAAACGTAACGCGCCAATTGCCGCTCACCGTCACTGACCAAACGCCGGGCTGATTTGGCTTCAGTTCGTGCAACCGCCACCCGGGCACATTCATGTCCGAGGGCTTCGCCGCCGCACTCAAGGCGGTCAGGATCGGCGTGAGGCGTTTCGCATGCTCGGGGCGGATACCGGCCTTCGAGCCTTTCTCAAAGTACCCTTGCAGCCCGGCATGTCTAAACGACTTAATCACATGTGTGTCGTATAGTGTATGTATACAGTATACAACGGCCCGCCGGCTCCCGGCATAGCCGATTCGGCGGCCACGAAATCACTGTGCCCCTTTTGTACCCCGGTACCGCCTGCGTCGGCCTGCTTTCAGCCGGTATCAGTGGCGTAACTATTTGATCTTGAATGGATTGGTGGGGTTCGTAATGATGGGGTCCACAGTTCGATTCTGTGAGTCGGCACCTATGAAATCACAAAGATACGAGGGGGCATTCCTGGCCGTTGGGGACTTCTCGTTGCCAGAAAGCAGGCGCTGACGACCAACGGCTTTGGGCCTCGACGGCCGCTTAGGGTTGAAAGCCCAGCTCTCGCTGGTGACGTATGGGCAGGATGCGTACCTCATTTTGCGGTACCACAAACCGATACAGCGCGATGTAACCAGTGTGTCCGTACGAAACTACCAGCTCGCGCAGCTCGCCTTCGAGGCGCCGGCCAATCAATGGATGTGCCGCAAGGTTGTCAACTGCCGTCTGGATCGCTGTCACTGCATCCAGCGCTGCGGCAGGGTTCGTTTCGCGTAGGAACTGAAAGGCGCGCTCAATATGTTCCAACGAACGCGCCGAATAGACTACCTGCGCCATGGCTTGGGTCGTGGCGCTGACTCCTCGGTCGCCAGCCGCTTCATCCACGCGTGAACGTCGCCGGCGCGATAGACCTCGCCGGTTTTGTCGATTTCCGAGTCTGCGGCCAGCGCCTCTTTGACAAGACTGCGCATCTGCTCTTCGTAGTGGGTGTGCCGTTCGACGGCTTCTACGATCAGGCTATGGGCGGAACGCCCCGTTTGCTTGGCGAGACTACCGAGCCGCGCGCGCAATTTCGGTGGTAGTCGGATAGTGGTTGTTGCTGCCATTGTGGCGCTGCTTTCCCGTCACTGTAGCACAAATATAGCACACCGGTCGTAAAGCCGAAAGGATGATTTCGAGTGCCACTGAACCTTCGAAGGATTGAATCCGCCGCTGTGTGATGCCCGTACGCAGACATCGATTCAGGAATGATCTCCGGCGCTTTCGGCCAAAACCGGCGGTACTGCCACTGGGAGTGCTGGCCGATTACCGGCCGTTCGCCGCATGCGGTAGCCGTGCTGTCCCTGCTACAGTCCCGCTCATCCCGGTTTCGATTCTGAATCTTGAGCATTGCTCTAGACTTTTTCAGGGCGTATCGACGACGGCGGCCTTATGACATTTCAAAGATCGCGGCATTCGGCGCATTTCATGGCAGTGCTCCTGGCTTCGATCAGCCTTGTGTTTTATGCGCACGGTCAAGTCAGAGGAGATTCGGACTGGCCTGCCTACGGCAATGATCCCGGAGGCATGCGGCATTCCGTGCTTTCCCAAATCAACCGGGAAAATGTCGCGAAGCTCAAGGTCGCGTGGGTTTTCCACACCGGAGACCTCTCCAATGGAACTGATGGCAGAAAGCGAAGCGGCTTTGAGGCCACCCCGATTCTGGTTGATGGCAGGCTCTATCTGACGACTCCCTTCAACCGGGTTATTGCGCTTGACCCGACCACGGGCAAGGAACTCTGGTCCTATGATCCCAAGATCGACGAAAGCCTCGACTACGGTGACGGCCTTATCAATCGCGGCGTAGCAACGTGGCGGGATCCGGCTGCCACCGGGGGCAAGAACTGCAGGCGCCGAATATTCGAGGCGACACTGGATGCCCGCTTGATCGCGCTGGATGCCATGACGGGAATGCCCTGCAGGGATTTTGGCGCCTCGGGGCAGGTGGATTTGCGCAAGGTTCCGGGATATCAACATGCCAACCTCGGCGAACATATGCTGGGCTGGTATCACATGACTTCGCCGCCGGTCACGATCGACGACATGGTGATCGTCGGATCAGCCATTGACGATAACGTTCGAGTCGACATGCCTTCTGGGGTGGTGCGGGCTTTCGATGCACGTAGCGGAGCCCTGCGCTGGAGTTGGGACCCCATTCCGCAGAACGTACCCAGCACTGCCTCATCATGGATGAGTGGGGCAGCCAATGCCTGGTCGATCATGACCGTGGATTTGGCGCGTGATTTGGTCTTCATCCCTACCGGGAGCGCCAGTCCGGGCTACTACGGCGGTCTGCGTCCTGGGGACAACAAGTGGGCAAACTCGGTGGTGGCCCTGCACGCGAAGTCCGGAAAACTTGCGTGGGGGTTTCAATTGGTCCACCACGACCTATGGGATTACGACACTGCCCCACTTCCCCTGTTGGCGACACTGCCGCGCGACGGACAGAATGTTCCGGTGGTCATCCAGGGAAACAAGACCGGGCTGCTGTATGTCCTTGACCGTGACACGGGCCAGCCATTTTTTCCGGTCGAAGAACGGGCCGTACCCCCCAGCGATATTCCCGGGGAGAAGGCTGCTGCTACTCAGCCCTTTCCGCTTCTGCCACCGCCACTGGCGCCGCAGCACTTTTCGATTGACGAGGCGTGGGGACCCACGCCATCGGATCGCGAAGCCTGCAAGGCAGCCATAGGCAAGCTGCGCAATGAAGGTGTTTTCACCCCGCCGAGTCTGCAAGGCACTCTGGTCATCCCCGGCAACCTCGGCGGTATGAACTGGAGTGGCTATGCTTTTGACCCGATTCGCAATCTTCTGATCGTGAACACGAATAATCTCATCGGCCGAGTGCGATTGATTGCCCGCGACCAGATCCGTTCCAATCATGAAGACGGAGATTATGGACTGCAACGCGGGACCCCTTACGCAATGCTGCGCCGCTTTCTGCAATCGCCCTCCGATTTGCCATGCGGAGCACCTCCTTGGGGCACACTGACCGCGGTTGACATGGTCAAAGGAACGATCCGCTGGCGAATTCCCTTGGGCTCGATGAACGACTTCGGTGGCTCACACGGTGCCGTACCGCCGGGATCCATCAGCCTCGGAGGTCCGATCACCACGGAGGGCGGACTTATTTTCATGGCCGGCACTCCCGACTCGAAGATCCGGGCGTTCAATGTGGAGACCGGGGAGGAGCTCTGGAGTGCGGTGTTGCCGGCTCCCGGAAACGCTACCCCGATGACCTACGAGATGACTGGCAAACAATACCTGGTGGTCGCGGCAGGCGGACTTCAGGTAATTTCCGAGGAGTCTCTTGGGGATGCGGTGGTTGCTTTCGCTCTACCGTAGCTTCCCGCAAGCCCCGCGGCCTGACCCGGCACTTGCGCTGACTTGAAGCAGCGGCGGGCGCCTCACGGCTCATCATCCTCTCGCGCAGTACTGCTGTTTGAGGTTTCCTGTTGTTCGGGCTTGATGAGCGGGGGCGTGTGTCCCGGGATCAGCCCCGCGTGGGCCGTGATGGCCACACAGATGGCGAATGCGCACAAGGCCAGGTTCCATGCCCTGACGTTTCTAAGAGAGTAGGCGACCAGTCGCAGGGCCAGGGTCTTCATGATCCCGACCTCACTCCCCAAGTCGCTTGTACGGCTTCAGGGAGAACACCACTTCGATCGGGACCTCGAAGTAGGCCGCGATGCTCAGTGCCAGGTGCAGGGAGGGGCTGTATTCGCCGCGTTCGAGGTAGCCGATTGTCTGGTAGTGCACGCCGAGCGCTGCGGCGAGCTCGCGCCGCGAGATGCGGCGTTCTGCGCGCAGCATCGCCACACGGTTGTGGACGACGTCGCTGGAATCTCCCACGGGTCAGTAGCCTTTGGACATGACGCGTTCGCGCACCTTGGCCAAAGCGGATCCGGACTGACGCCTTGCCATGCGGCGCAGCAGAGTCGGGGCGAGCAGCATGCCGATCACTGCCCACAGGCCGAGCACGCTGAAGGTCTGAACCGAACGCCACGATGCGCCGATCTCGGCCCCCGCCATCTGCGCCGGGAGCATCGCGGAGCGGGCGCCCAGGCCCACCCAGTAGAGTGGGAAGGCCTGCCCCACCCACTGCATCCATGGCGGTAAAGCCGTGAGCGGATAGAAGATGCCCGATGGCGCGATGAGCAGGACGACTGCCAGGATCACCATCATGGACTGCACGGTGGATTTCATGAGTGCGCCAAGTGCCAGGGCGATGGGGACAGTGGACATCATTCCAGCGACGAAGATCAATGCGAGCATCAGCCATGTCCGGGCGTCGAACACCAAGTCATCCGCAACGATGATGCCGGGTATGACCATCAGGAAAATGCCGATGAGCGTCGTCAAGGCAAATTTCATGATCTTGCCGATGAGGTAGCCGAGCATGCCGTTCGGTGTGGCTTTGGCGCGCAACAGCGTACCGTCCTCACGATCATAGGCGATGGCGGTTGCCGGGCCCGCGAGGCCGCCGAAGGCGATCGACATGCCCAGCAGGCTCGGCAGCACCATGGCACCAAGGGCGAAGTGCGTGCCGGGCACGGTTTTGCCACGCATCCACACCAGGGCGACGGCATACATCACCCGCACGGTCAGATAAAAGAGGAGGGAGGCTGGCTGGGTGTACGCCTGACGGGTTTCGATCCAGCCGCAGTAGAGGCCGGCGCGCACGGCGGCCCAACGCGGGTCCCGCACGGCCGTGGCGCTCATGCCTGCACCTCGGGGCTGTTCGCAGCGGGCGCACCGGGTTCCCCGCCGCTGGCGAACTGGCGCAACTGCGCGCGCCGGACCAGTGCCATGTAGCTGTCCTCGAGACTTGCGCGGCGCACCTCAAGCTCGGTGACGTCCGGGTTCTGGCTCAGCAGGTCGCGCACGAAGGTGGTGGGGTCGCCCTCGCGCACCGCGTGCACGTGACGCCGTCCACCGCAGGTCCAGCGCACTTCGGCAGGTGTCGTGAGGTCACGGGCGAGCTCGTCGGCGCTGCCCGCAGCGATGATTCGCCCTTCGTCGAGCACCAGTATCCGGTCAGCGATCTTTTCCGCCTCGTCCAAGTCGTGAGTGGTCATCAAGATCGTCGTGTTCTCGAGGTCGGACAGTCGGTGCACCAGATCGTGGAAGTCGCGACGTGCGTGGGGATCGAAGCCGGCCGTGGGCTCATCCAGAAAGACGATCTCGGGGCGCCCCACGATCCCGATTGCAACATCCAGGCGCCGGCGCTCCCCGCCCGATAGCGTCCCGATCCGGGCATGGGCACTCATCGCAAGACCGACAACCCCGATCAGTTCGTCCACCTCCCAGGGCCGTGCGACATCAGCCGTGGCAAACGGAGCATAGAACCGAGCCAGATAGGCGAGCAGCTCACGCACGCGCCAGAACTTGTGGTCGCGCCATGACTGCAGTACGACGCCGAGCCGGGCTCGCCACGCTTCATTGCCGCGTGCCGGATCGGTCCCGAGCACCGACACCGCGCCGGCCGAGCGCGCGCGAAACCCCTCGAGGATCTCGATCGTGGTGGTCTTCCCCGCACCGTTCGGTCCGAGCAGGGCCAACACTTCCCCGCGCTCTGCGGTGAACGTCACGCCGCTCAGCACGTCCCGGGTCCCGTAGCGCATTCGCAAGTCACGCACTTCGAGGGCGATTGCCGGAATTTCGCTGCGTGGCACCATACTTGTTATTATACAGAATGTAGTACTAATACTATACCCTACCGCATGCCGATGCAGCGGCTTACCCCGGAGCAGGCTGTCGGCAAGCTGGGTTCAGGCGCGAAAAAGGCCCGCGCTTGGATCGATTTGAGCGGCCACTGAACCGCTTGCCCGACTTATTTATTACAAAATGTAGCGGCCGAGCTGAAGATGTGAATTAATTCACAGTATTGGGGCTCGGCCTTTGGCGTTATGGCCTTCTGACTGAGCAATGGGCCTTCAGGACCGGGGGTAGGGATGGCACACGTCGTTTGGGTACTGATGGCGATGAAGCTGGTCGGCGGGCCGCAGCTGGATGGGCAGAACACCACCAATCCGGCCAGCGCTAGCTACGTCGCGGTGGATTCGGTGCCGCGCTTCGAACCGGTCGAGGTGGCCGTGTACGCCGATGAATACACCTGTCAGGTCTGGGCGCAGCGCATTGGCCGGATGACCGGATTCAAGGCGAATTCAGCGCAGTGTCAGCAAAGAGCCGTCAAATAAACTGAATCACCGGCCCGGCGTGCAGCAGCTCGCAGGACCCGGTACGCGCCGGCGGTTGCCAATCCGCCCAGCTGCGGATCTTGAAATCCGAGCGCACGAAGTTCCAGCGCAGCATAAAGGTCTTGAGGGCCTCCAGAACACACAGCGCAGCCTCGTCCAGGGTCATATGCGCCGGCAGCGACAGCGCAGGCTCGCGCGATTGCCGCTCAACGGCCTCAGCATGCTCGCGCAGCAACCGCTCACTGACCGTCACCGTCCGCAGCAGCGCGGTGTTGATCCTGACCCAGGGGTCGCGCTCCGCGCTGATGTCCACCAGCATCCGCATGTCGGCGGCCCGCGCCGCCTCCAGTCCCGCCGGGCCGCGTACATACACCGCATCCACGCCGCCTTCCTGCAGCGCGGCGATTTCCGTCGCATAGGCTGACGGCAGCGTCAGCTCATCGCGTGCTGGCAGCGCCACCCAATCCACTTCGTGATAACCCAGCCCCTCGGACTGCAGCACCGCCGTGGCGCCGCGCAGCGCATCCACGCGCGCCGCGCCGGAATCCAGATGGCTGGCAGGCAGGCCTATGCACCGTTCACGAAGGTCGGCGCGGCGGCGTGGGCCGGATTTGCGTCGCACCAGGAGGGCCTGAAAATCATCGAGCCGCGACAGGCCCGCCAGCCGCGTGGCGGCGCCGCGCGTCTTGTCGGTGATGGCGGCTACCGCGGACTGCTGACGCAGGAATTCAGACCGGCAGATCCGCCGCTGCGCCAGGAGGGGGGCCAGGAAGGCGTGTAACGCGGGTAGGGCCATCGGGATCCACCAAGCCTTGCATGAAAGGCTTTCAGGATAGTGGCCATGCAGTTACGAAGTCGGTACCGCGGCGGTGACGAATGAGTGACGTCCCGTGCGCCTGATCAGCTGATACCCCGACTCAGGCGTCCGGACTTGGTGATGCAGTCGTTCAGCGCATCCCACGCAGTGATCCAGTGGTCCGCCGCGTGTCGCATCGCGGGCACGTCGGTGTGCCGCATGGCCTCGCGATAACGCTCCTTGGCTTCGAGTTCGGCCACGCGCAGGCGTTCGATATTTTGCTCAGGCGTTGATTCCATGCTCACGCTCTCATTCTACGAAGAGCCGTGGTCGCACTATGTGCGCTAGGGTACATAACTTAATCGATTTTCGGCCGCGCCTCGGGCTGAGGTTCGGTGCGATCGATGCTTTCAATCACCTGCGATATCAACCCCTTGGCCGGGGCGGGCATTTGGCATGGCCCGGTCTGCTATACAGGACCGTATGCAAGACCTCCCTGGCTTAAGCGGTGCCTTTGAAATCGAAGTCGCCGGTCGGTTCGGTATTTTGCCCAATTTCTTCCGCTCGGCGCGCGCCACGCCGGAACTGCTCGAGCAGCTCTGGGTTTTCGCCAAGGCCGGCTATCTTGATAACCCCATTCCTTCGGGCTTCAAGGAGCGCCTGTTCGTTTGGCTTTCAAGATTCTGTCCGATGCGCTACTGCATCGTGCGACATGTCGGATTTTTACTCGGCGGCGCCCATGGCAGGGCCGCGGGCGACATCACTGCGGGCACTCATACTGTTGATGAGGTGATTGCCCTGCTGCGTAGACCCTCGCCCTGGCATCGGGATATGGAACCCGTCTACGCGAGTCTTCAGGCGGCGCCCTCCGAGCCCGATGTGTGGCCCGCTGCCGGGTCGGACAGGGAGGACGCTGTCTTTGCCTGTGCAGCCATCATGTTCGTGGAGCCTGCGCGCAGCGAAGCGGCCAGACATGCGCTGGTGCGTACCTTCGGGCTGGGCGATTTTGAACGGCTCAGCGGCTGCCTGGCATTCATCCGTACGGCGCATTACTGGACGATGCTGCATCCTGAGATCGAAACCGAAGATGACATGCTGGCTCTGATGCGTGTGCATGAGGAACTGGCGCGCCTGTTGCTGGAGGATCCCGAAGCGAACCGCTCCGAGATGGGTGAGCGCACGTTTGCGGAACTGCTGCAGCTACGCGATCTGCATGAGCGCGAAGAGCTGAAAAAAGCCAAGCGGGCCCTCGAGGAGAAGGATCGCCAGAAGGATCAATTCATCGCGGTGCTGGCGCACGAGTTGCGCAACCCACTGGCGGCAATCCGCACCGCCGCCTATACCCTGCGGCTCCTGGACCTGCCGGATGAACGCGCCGCGCCCATCGTTGAGCGGGTGGTGCGCCAGTCCGCGGCCATCGCCCGGATGCTGGATGACCTGCTGGACGCCTCGCGCACCGCCTTCGGAAAAGTCTCCGTGCGCCTGGAACCTTTTGCACTGCAAAGCCTGTTGACTGACGCTCTCGAGGAGCACGGGGCCCAGGCGCGCGATGCCGGACTGACATTGAGCGCCGAAATCCCCGAAGCCGCGTGTTTCGTCAATTCGGACCGCATGCGACTGCGACAGGTTCTGGACAATCTTTTGTCGAACGCCATCAAGTTCACCCCGGCAGGGGGCACTGTGAGCGTGACGGTCGCGGCCGGGAACGGCTCCGCCACTGTCGCCATCCGCGATTCGGGCATCGGCTTTGACACGGCCTTTGCCCAGCGACTCTTCGAGCCTTTCGTGCAGCATGAACCCGCTCGCGAACAGTCATCGGGTGGCTTGGGGCTGGGACTGGCGATCGCCTCACGCCTGGCGACCCTGCTCGGCGGTTCACTGAAGGCGATGAGCCCGGGTATCGGCATGGGCGCGGTCTTTACGCTGACGATGCCGGTCGTGGCCCGTCTCAATGACATCAGTATCGATGACAGCGTCGCTAAACCGCTGATCCCGAGAATCATTCTGATTGTCGAGGACAACCAGGACCTTGCGCAGGGAATGGCCGAGCTTCTCAGGCTGTCGGGAGCCTCGGTACACATCGCCGCTGATGGTGCATCGGCCATCGCCCGTGCACGGGAGACGGTCCCGGATGTCATCGTGTGCGACCTCGGATTGCCCGGGGGCATGGATGGGTATGCGGTGGCCCGCGCCTGCAAAGCGGATCCGAGGCTGAAGAATGTGCGGCTGGTGGCGGTCTCCGGTTATGGCTCTTCAGGCAATCGGGCGCAGACGCTGACTGCCGGCTTCGATGCCTTCCTGGTCAAGCCGCTCACCGAGGATTCGTTGCGGGCGCTCGCCCAATAGCGGCCGGATTGCCCCATCCCCTTCGCCACGCGCGTCGCGCTCAAAGTGGCGATCGAAGAGCGCTCAGCATAAGATTCCGCCCTGGGTGAGAGGCTGCGGAATGGCGCCGTGTCCCTGAAATCGCACATCTGCGCGCTGACCGCGGCGCTGGCTGCTCTGGCGGCCCGATCGGTTTGGGCCGCCGATGCCGGGTCCGGCCCTGCCGAGAAGTTGGCGGAAGTCACGGTGACGGCCCGGCGCCTGGATCTGACGCCCAGAGTCGAGAAATTCGTCACCCAGATCGCGGCCGCAGAAAATGGCGGCGAAGGTCTGGCGCGCTGGCAGCTGCCACCGGTGTGCCCGCTGGTCTCGGGCCTTCCCCGGCGCGATGGTGAGTTCATTCTCGAGCGGGTGTCGGAGATTGCGCGCGGCGCGGGGGTGCCGCTCGCGGATGAACACTGCCACCCGAATCTCTACGTGCTGGTGACGGACCAGCCCGAAGACCTGCTGCGCGGGATGGAGAAGCGCAATCGCGCCTACACTTTCGGCTTTGATGCGTCGTTTTATCCGCCCATTGAGACACCGGCAGGCGTCGTCGATGCCTTCATCACCACTCCGCGCGCCGTCCGGGTCTGGTACAGCTCCGCCGAGAAGGATGCCTGGGGCAAGCCGCTTGGCTACTGTCCGGCATCTGAATTGTTCTCGCAGTGCGTAACGAATCCGCACAGTCCCGCGTGTGATCCCACCCAGTACTATCGGTGCGGGTCCGCTGTCGCGGGCGGGACCCATCTTCAGTTCAACACCCTCTGGACGTTCTCCAGAGTCTTCGTCATCGTCGACAGCACGCATCTGCATGGAGTGCAGCTCGGCCAGCTCGCCGACTATGTCGCCATGACGGGGCTCGCGAAGCTCAAACCCGGCGCCCAACTGGGCGATGCGCCCACCATTCTGAAGCTGTTCGACGGCGCCCCTCGGGACGCGCCCGCCGGCCTGACCGAATGGGATCAGACCTTTCTGAAATCCCTGTATGCCACTGACCAGAAATCGCATCTGCAGCGCACTCAGATCGCGCGCGCGATGGTGCGTGAGATCATTCCCTGATGAGCGCTTGAGCGATGCCCATGTCAATGACATCGTACGGGCTGCCGGTGGCTGCGCTGCTGGCCGTGGTTGCAGGCCAGGCGGTGTTGGCGGCCGGTAATGCAGCGCCGGCCGCCGACACCTTGCAGGAAGTCACGGTCACGGCCCATCACAACGAACTGGTGCGACGGGTGGAAAGCTTCGTGAACCAGATTGCCGCGGTCGCCAACGAAGACGGGTTGCCGCGCTGGCAGAAGCCCGTCTGTCCGCTGGTGTCGGGCCTGCCGCGGGACGATGGCGAATTCATCCTCGGCCGTGTCACCGAGGTCGCGCAGGCGGCCGGGGTCCCGCTGGCCGGGGAACAGTGCAATCCGAATCTCTACATCCTGGTATCCGTTGAGCCGCAGCAGCTTCTGCAGGCCATGGAGAAGCGTAATTACGGGTTCACCTTCGGCTACAACAATGCGGAGCCCCCGGATGTCATCGACCGGTTCATCGCCACGCCTCGGGCCGTCAGGGTCTGGTACACCTCTCAGGAGCGCAATCTTGAGGGCTGGACGCTCATTCGCGGTCCGAATGACGAGCCGCCCAAGGTTCCGGCGACCGGCTCCCTGCTCATGATCGGCTCCATGTGGTCCCTCGAGCGCGTGTTCGTGGTCATCGACAGGGCGCGGCTGCAGGGGGTGACGCGTGGGCAGCTCGCCGACTATGTCGGAATGGTCGCCCTCGCGGATCTGAAGCCCGGCGCAAAACTGGGCGATGCCTCCACCATCCTGAAACTGTTCGATGGCGCCCCGCAGCAGGCGCCCGCCAGCCTGACCGCCTGGGATCAGGCGTTCCTCAAATCCCTGTATGCAACCGATCAGAAAATGAAGCTGCAGCGCAGTCAGATCGCGCATCAAATGGTGCACGAAATCGACCCTTGACGGTGCTAAGCTTGACGCGTGAGACACGCAACGGCGCAACGATGGCTGGCACGCGGGTGGTTTGCAGCATTGCTGTTTGCCGCGCTGTTCAGCCGCGCACTGATCCCGGCGGGATTCATGCCCGGGGCGGGCGGCATCGTGCTGTGCAGCGGCTACGCGCCCGTTCCCGCCATGGACATGCCTGGCATGGACATGTCGGGGAGCGCGGATCAGGGTGCGGGCGGACCCACTCAGCGGCACGGCGTGGAGTTCTGTCCCTATACCGCCGTCGCCTCGGTGATGGCCGCAGGACATGCCGCAGCACTGACGACGTTCACGCCCTTCGTCCCTTCCGATGGGGTCTTTCCGCCGGAAAAATCCCTCCCTCGCGGCACCATCGTGCCGACAAGTCTGCCGCGCGGACCTCCCCTCAGCGTCTGACTTGATCCTCATCGGCTGGGGCTTCGGTTCCAGCACCCCCACTGAGAGCGCGACCGCAAGGCAGCGCTCTCATCGAGCATTGTCCTTCAGGTTCGGAAGGGTTTCCCTATGTGCCCCGCTGATCGAAGCGCGCCGACCATGGCGCCTGCGCGAAACCGGTTGCTGGTCATCCTCATCACTGCGTTGCTCATTTCACCGGCGTTGGTGCGGGCAGCGGACATAGGCGACGTTCACGGCGTGGTGCACGATGGCCAGCACCGTCCCCTGGCCGCGGCCACCGTGCAGCTCAAAGCCGCCGCCTCAGCCTGGTCGCGCAGTTCGCAAACCGACGCCAATGGCGAGTTCGCCTTTGCCGGGGTGCCTCTGGGCGATTACATCTTGAACGTCAGTCAAAGTGGATTTGTGAGCGCCGCACAACCGCTGACGGTCGTGGCGGGGGCTGCGCCCTCGACCCATATTCAACTCAGTTCGGGTGACTCATTGGAAACGGTCACGGTGAGGGCCAGTGCGCTGCCCAATGCCGAGACCTTCACCACCAGCACGCTGGTGAATCGGCAGGACATCCAGATGACCCCGGGGGCCGATCGCAGCAACAGCCTGTCCATGATCACCGACTATGTGCCGGGCGCGTACTTCGTGCACGATCAGCTGCATGTGCGGGGGGGACATCAGGTCACCTGGGAAGTGGACGGCGTGGAGATTCCCAACACCAACATTGCCAGCAACCTGGGTCCGCAGATTGATCCCAAGGACATCGATTACATGGAGGTCGATCGCGGCGGTTACGGCGCCGCCGAGGGTGATCGAACCTATGGTGTCTTCAATGTCGTGCCGCGCACCGGATTTGAACGCGACAACGAAGCGGACCTGATGGTCAGTGGCGGCAATTTCGCCCAGACCAATGACTATGCCAGCGTCGGGGGTCATACCGACCAGTTTGCGTACTACGCGAGCGTCAACGCCAATCGCAGCGATCTTGGGCTCATGACGCCGGACGCACAGATCCTCCACGACGCGGAGGATGGTTTCGGGGGCTTCTCCACGCTGACCTATAACCTCACGGCGGATGATCAGTTGCGGCTGGTGGTTTCGGCACGCCGCGATGACTACCAGATCCCGAATACGCCGGGGCAGATCGCCGCGGATGTTCAGCGCGAGGCGGACTCCTACGCACTTTTTTCGTGGGTCCGCACTTTGGGCAGTTCGGTCACCCTGACGAGTTCGCTGTTCTACCACTACAACCGTGCCGATTACGACGGCGCCGCAGGGGACTTCCCGATCAGTACCACGGCGCAGCGCTCCTCCAGCTACCTCGGCGGCCAGGAAAGCCTGCACGTCAGCACCGGCCGCAACACCCTGGAGGCCGGTGTGTATGGCTTCGGACAGGCGGATAACCAGTTCTTCAATGTGCTGTTCAACGATGGCAGCTATTCGCCCGTGGTGCAGTCGCTCAGGCCGAAGGCCAATGTCGAGGCGGCCTGGCTGCAGGACACCTTCCAGGCCACCGATTGGCTGGCCCTCTCCGCCGGAGTCCGGCAGACCCGCTTCGAAGGCCTCATTTCCGAGAATGCGACCGATCCGCGGCTGGGTACCGCCATCAAGCTGCCGTTCGCAGGCTGGGTGTTGCGGGGTTTTTGGGGAAAGTTCTATCAGCCTCCGCCGCTTGAGACCATCTCCGGTCCGCTGCTGGCCTTTGCGCAAAGCAGCGCCCTGGGATTTCTGCCGCTGCACGGCGAGCGCGATGAGGAATATCAGGTGGGCCTGACCATTCCGGTGAGCGGCTGGACGGTGGACCTGGATCACTTCCGGACGCAGTCGCAGAACTTCTTCGACCACAACCCCATCGGCAGCTCCAACGTATTCCTGCCGATCACCATTACCGGAGCGCTGATCCAGGGTAACGAGCTCACCTTGCGTTCACCGCGCTTCTGGGCCGGCGAGCAGGTGTACGTGACGTATTCGAATCAGACGGCCGATGGCACCGGCGCCATCACCGGTGGCCTCACCGATTTCACGCCACCCACCGGCTACTACGCGCTGGATCACGACCAGCGCAATACGCTCAACATGGGCTTTCGCGCGCAATTGCCCTGGCAGGCCTATGCCTCGATGAATCTGTACTTCGGCTCAGGGTTCTCAAATGGCGATGCACCGCCGAGTCATCTGCCCAGCCATGCAACCCTGGATGTGAGCATCGGCAAGGAGTTCAATGCCCGTCTTTCCGCCTCACTGACCGTGGTGAATGTTGCCGACAAGCATCTGCTCGTCGACAACAGCCTCACCTTTGACGGCTACCATTGGGATGATCCGCGCGAGATCTACGGCGAGATCCACCTCAAGCTGGGTTACTGAGTGGCTGATTTGCGAAACGCAAACTCACCGCCCGCCGGTGCATTGGGATCGCCCAGGCGCTCGGTGAACAGGACGATGGCATCCCCGCAGGCCTTGCACACGGAGGACAGCGTGCTCGAGAAGGAATCCAGGGTCAGCCCGTCATCGAATCGAACCGCGCTGATGCGCAATACCTTCGGACACTCCACCCCGGGTGTGCCCTCGAGCTGAAATTCGACGAATTCGCGGCTCAGCAGGGTGCGCAGATCCCTCCAGAATTCCCCGCGGTCCGCGGCGCTCAGCGCCTGGAACGCGGTCACATGCGCCGCCACCGGGGACATGCCGCATACCAGCATGACGGCGCGCGGGATGGATTTGGGATTGACCAGGTTCATGACCAGCGTGTTCGATCCGGTGACCGTGAACTCCAGGTTCCAGTTGTTCATCCCATCCTGGCGCAGAACGGGCGGCAGGCTCAGGTCGCGCAGCCAGCCCTCCATGACGGCGGGGCTGGTCACTTGGTCTTTCGTCAGCATAGGCGCTCCGGGTCGTTGATCATCAGGCCAACAATTGTGCTTGAGGTACACGGTTTTGTCGAGCCCATACACATCCTGAGTTGTCTGACTTAGTATTCCTGGGTCAAGAAGGGGCAGCCGCATGGGGTTTGACAGAGCCGGATTCGATCGCGAGGTGGGTTTACGCCTGCAGCGCGCGCGCAAGGCGCGTCGCATCACGCAGCAGGAACTGGCCCGTCGCATCGGATTGCCGCGGCCTTCCTACGCCAACATCGAATCCGGCCGGCAGCGCGTGCCACTGGATGTGGTGTGGCGGGCGGCGATCGTTCTGGATCAACCCCTGGCGGCGCTGGTTCCCGAACCGTTGCTGCGGCACACTGATCCTGCACCGCTGCTGCCCATGGGGCCGCTCGCGGCCACGACTGAATCGCTGGGCCTGCTGTCCTGGCGCAAGATGTCCGAAGACCCCGGTCATTAGCGCAATCCGCCGGCACCAAATGCGGTGGCGCAGGTCCAATTGCGCGTCGAGCCTGGCGTCTTGCAATTTGTCACAAGTGATTCTCCCACCGGTTGCCAGTGGGCAGAACATGGGAGCTTGACGCCACCCTGGTGATATAGTTATATATAACACCATATGACTTGGGCGCGGCTGAGGCCGCGACAGGGGAAAGACTTGGGTCCTCAACCAGAATCGAACAGCGCGCAGGACGAGCAGCCCATTGCTTGGATTGGGCCGCAAAATGCCGCGAACGTCGACGAAAATCCCATGAACGAACCTGTTGCCAATCGCTGGACGCGGGCGCGTCTGGCCATGGTGGGAGTGGCCGCCGTGGTGGGCCTGCTGGCCCTTGGCGCAGCGATCTACTTCGGCACCCGTCGGGGCGGTGATTCCTCGACCACGGAAGGGACCATTCCCCTGGTCACGGCCGCCGTCCCGGGGATCTCGGCCATCACTTCCACGGTGGCGTTCACCGGCACCATCAATGCCCGCTACGACATGCCCATCGGCACCGAAGGGGAGACCGGGCGAGTCGCGGCGATCTATGTGGAGGCCGGCGATCACGTCAAGGCCGGGCAGCTGCTCGCACAGGTGGATGAATCCATCCTCAAGCCGCAGGTGGACAGGCTCGCAGCATCGCTGGATGAAGCCAGGGCGAACGCGGGCCTGGCGGCCGCGGAGTACGGGCGTGCGCAGGGCGTGGCCGCCGCCGGCGCGCTGTCCAAGGAAGACATCGAGAAGCGCCGCGCGGCGGCGATCACCGCGGATGCTGAAGTCAAGGTCGCCGCGGCGCAGCTGGCGGAGTATCAGGCACGCCTGTCGCATACCCAGGTGCGCGCCCCGATGGATGGCGTGGTGCTCACGCGCGCGGCGGAAGTCGGCCAGATCGTGACGCCGGGCGGCAATGCCATGTTCCGCCTGGCGCGCGGCTCTGAAGTTGAAATGCGGGCGCTGGTGGCCGAACAGGACCTGCCCAGCCTGCACGTGGGCCAGAGTTCGGATGTCTACCTCACCGGTGTCGACAAGCCCTTCGCCGGCAAGGTGCGGCTGCTGGGCGCGGTGATTGATCCTCAGACGCGTCTTGGCGAAGTGCGCATCCAGCTGTCGCCGGATCCGCAGTTGCGGCCGGGCGCCTTTGCGCGCGGCGAAGTGATCGTGGGCCGGGGCGAGCGGCCGGTGCTGCCGCAGACCGCGGTACTGTCGGATGACAAGGGCACGTATGTGCTGGTGGTGAACGCCGACAATCATGTGGAGCGCCGCGATGTGCATGTGTCCGACACCAACAGCAAGGGCCTGGTGATCTCCTCGGGCCTGACCGGTACTGAGCGCGTGATCATGACGGCTGCCGGATTCTTGCGCGTGGGTGAACGCGTCGAAGTCGCTGCCCCGAGGACTTGACCCATCATGCGCAATATTTCCGCATGGGCGATACGCCACCCGGTGCTGCCGGTGGTGCTGTTCGTCGTGCTGACCTGCGTCGGCATCGTGTCCTTCATCCGCCTGCCGATCAATCAGAACCCGGACATCGACTATCCAATCGTGGACGTCTTCATCTCCCAGCCGGGTGCCGCGCCCTCGGAGATCGAGAACCAGATCCTGCAGAAGGTGGAGGGCGCGGTTGCCGGCATCGGCAATGTGCGCAACATCTCATCCACCGCCAGCGAGGGCAGCGCCGAGACCTTCCTCGAGTTCCAGATCGGCACGCCCATTGACCGGGCCGTGACCGATGTGCGCGATGCGGTGAACAAGGTGCGCCCGGACCTGCCGCAGGGCATTCAGGAGCCGCTGGTGCAGCGGGTGCAGGTGGCGAGCGGTCCGGTTGCTTACTTCGCGGTGAGCACCACCCAGATGAGTGAGCAGGAACTGTCCTGGTTCGTGGACAACGCGCTCACCAAGCGGCTGCTGGCCGTACCGGGCGTGGGGCAGGTATCCCGAGGCGGCGGCGTGGATCGGCAGATGCGCGTCGACCTGGACCCGGCACGCATGCAGGCGCTGGGACTGACCGCGGTGCAGGTCAACCAGCAGTTGCGTGACCTGAACCTTGATGCCGCCGGCGGCCGCGCTCAGGTGGGCGGTGGCGAACAGACCATCAGGGTGCTCGGCGGCGCGCAATCGGCGCTCACCCTCGGGGATGTGCAGATCAATCTGCCCATTGGCGGAAGCGCCCGGCTGCGTGATTTCGCCGAGGTGACCGATGGTGTGGCGGAGCTGCGCACCATCTCGCGCCTGAACGGGCGGCCGGCCATCACCTTCGCGGTCATGAAGAGCAAGGGCGCTTCGGATGTCGAGGTGCTCAAGCAGGTCGAAGCCGAGATCGCGAAAGTCTCCAAAGAATACGGCAATGTCAGCATTTCGCGGGTCTTCACCACGGTGGAACTCACCAAGCGCACCTACCGCACGGCGCTTGAGGCGCTGATCGAGGGTTCACTGCTGGCGGTGGCGGTGGTGTGGCTGTTCCTGCGCGATTTGCGGGCCACGGCCATCTCGGCCCTGGCCATTCCGCTGTCGGCCATCCCGACCTTCGCCTTCATGGACCTCATGGGCTTCACGCTGAACCAGATCAGCCTGCTGGCGCTGTCACTGGTGGCCGGCGTGCTGGTGGACGATGCGATCGTGGAGATCGAGAACATCGTGCGCCACATGCATATGGGCAAGAGCGGCTACCAGGCCGCCCTGGATGCCGCCGACCAGATCGGCCTGGCGGTGGTCGCCACCTCCTCGGCCATCATTGCGGTGTTCCTGCCGGTCAGTTTCATGGGTGGCATCATCGGCCAGTTCTTCAAGCAGTTCGGCCTGACGGTGGCGGCGGCGGTGTTCTTCTCGTTGCTCGTCGCACGCCTCCTGACCCCGGTGATCGCCGCCTATACCTTGAAGAGCGACCATAAGATCCATCCGGACGGTCCGGTGATGCTGTGGTATCTGCGGCTGCTGCGCTGGTGCGTCGAGCATCGCTGGAAGACCCTGGGCGCGGGCGCGGTCATCTACGCCCTGTCCATCATGGCGTTCTATTTCCTGCCGACCTCGGTGTTCCCGCCGGACAACAGCGACAGTGCCGCCTTGTCCATCGAGCTGCCCCCGGGCGTGCGGCTGGAACAGACCGCGGCGATCTCAGCACGCGCCAGTGCCATCATCGGCAAGTACCCCGAAGTGAAGAGCATCGTGGAGTACGCCGGTGACAACAATGACGTACGCCTCGCGACGCTGTACGTGGAGCTGATTCCGGCCGGCCAGCGCCACGAGACCTCCTCGGAGTTCGAGGAAAAGGTGATGAAGGAGCTGCGCCTGATACCCGATGCGCGCATTCACTTCCAGGTGAACAGCGCCTCGGGCGGTGATGCCGATCTGACCCTGTTCCTGACCGGGGATGACCCGGCGCTCCTGGACAGTACCGCGGCCAAGGTCCTGAACGAGATGCGCACGATCACCGTGCTGCGCGATCCGCGGATCAACGCCGATCTGCAGCAGCCCGAGATCGTGATCCGGCCGCGCTTGGACCTGGCGGCGGCCCTCGGGGTCACGGTGGAAAGCATCAGTTCCACCATCCGCATCGCCACCTTGGGGGATCTGCCCCAGAATGGCGCCAAGTTCTCGCTCTCCGATCGGCAGATTCCCATCCGGGTCAGCCTGCTCGAGAGTTCCCGGCGCGACCTGGCCACCTTGCAGAACCTGCCGGTGCCGGCGGCCGGCGGCCGCACCGTGCCGCTGAAGGCGGTGGCCGATATCGCATTCGGCCAGGGACCCAGTCGCGTGCAGCGCTACAACCAGAGCCGTCGCATCGAGCTGGACGCGGATCTGAATCATTCGGAACTGGGTCCGGCGATGACCCAGGTCGATGACCTGCCGACCATGAAGCACCTGCCCCCGGGCGTACGCGAAGTGGATACCGGCGATGCGCAGCTGGCCAACGAGCTGAAGGCCAGCTTCGGCCTCGCGATGGGCACCGGCATCATGATGGTGTTCGCCGTGCTGGTGCTGCTGTTCGCGCGCGTGTTCCAGCCGCTGACCATTCTGTCGGCCCTGCCGCTGTCGGTGGGGGGCGCGGCCGTGGCGCTGTTGTTGACGCACCTGTCGCTGTCGCTGTCGGTGATCATCGGTTTTCTGATGCTGATGGGTATCGTGGCCAAGAACTCGATCCTGCTGGTGGACTTCGCCATCGAGGAGATGCGGGCGGGCACCGAGCGCACCCAGGCGCTGATGGAAGCGGGCCACAAGCGCGCCCGTCCCATTGTCATGACGACGGTCGCCATGATCGCCGGCATGCTTCCCGTCGCCCTGCAGCTGTTCCGCGGCGAAATGTTCCGCTCCTCGATGTCCATCGCGGTCATGGGCGGACTCATCACCTCCACCGCGCTGACCCTGGTCATCGTGCCGGCCGTCTTCACGCTGGTGGATGATGTCGAGCGCTGGGTCGGCCCACGCGTGTCGCGGCTGCTGATGTCCCACGAATCACCCCCTCCGGCAGCTGCTAAGGCCCCGCCGCACGCGGTATCCTGATGGCCGTTGCCGCCTTGGCGGGTGGCGTTCAGGATCGCAGGTCAGTGGCAGACCGCAACGCACAAGGGCGCCCCGCCTGGTGGGTGCGGCTGCTCGCAGCACTTCCCTGGTGGGTCATGAATCCGCTGGCGGATGTGCTGGCCTGGCTGTCCTGGCGGGTGGTGCGGGTGGAACAGCGCGCCTTGCGCGCGAATCTGACGGCCTCCTTCCCGGATCTGACCCAGGCGCAGCTGCAGCGCCTGATGCGCGACTACTATCGCGGATTCGCCCAGGTGCTGGTGGAAGTGATCCGATCGGTCAACCTCAGCGCCGATGACCTGCGGCAACGGGTGGTCGCGGAGGGCTTTGAGCCGGTGAAGGCCGCCCTGGACGCCGGAACACCGGTGCTGCTGGTGGCCGCACATCAATGCAACTGGGAGTGGATGCTGCTGGCCCTGTCCTTGCAGCTGGGGTACCCCCTGGAGGCCGCCTACAAACCCCTGGTGGATGGCTGGGCGCAGCGCGAGATGCTCAAGGCCCGCAGCCGCTTCGGAGCGCAACTGGTGCCGGCGCAGGAACTGCTGGCGCATATCCTGCGCGGCGGCCGCACGCCGCGCGCCATCGCCATGGTGGCCGACCAGGAACCGCGTGACAGCGAGCGGCGCCACTGGACCCGCTTCATGAACCGCGATACGGCATTCTTCATGGGCGCCGAGGAAATCACCCGCGTCACCAAGTTCCCCGCATTCTTCGTCGGCCTGCGCCGCATCCGGCGTGGCCACTACGCCATGTCGATCACCGCCCTGTCGCAGCCGGGAGAGAAGCTGGCCAGCGGCGCGCTCACCGAACGCTATGCGCGGCTGGTCGAGGCGCAGATCCGCGCGGCACCCACGGACTGGCCCTGGTCGCACAAGCGCTGGAAGCTCAAGAAGTCCCTGTATGCGAGTTAGCCTCAGTCGCGCAATGCCGGGCGCCGCCGCCGTGGCACTGGTCCTGACAGCCGCCTGCGGGACCATGGCGAAGTGGCACCAGTCGCAGCAGGCGCAGCAGGCGGCCAGCGCGCACCGCCAGCAGACCGAAGAGGCGGCTGCCGCCAATACCGAATCCAAGCAGGACCGCGCCGCCAAAGAGAAGCTGGCGCAGCACGACGCACGGTTGCGGCGCCTGCAGGCCGAGCTTGCCGCCCGCACCGATGCGGATTCACTGGCGGCCAGCGCGCTGTTCGCGCGCGAGCTGCCCGGAAATGCCACCGCTACCCCGATGGAGCTCGCCGCGCGGGCCTCCGCCGTCGCGCCGCAGCGGGCGGACCTGGTGTTCCTTGCGTTGCAGCTGTGCGCCGGCACGGCCGGTTGTGACACGGCAGCGCTGGAAGTGCGATTAAGTCAGCTGGACCCGGAAAACGGCATGCCCTGGCTGTATCAACTGGTGCGCGCGGATCACGACAATCTGAATGCACCCTGGCGGGCGGCGCGGCAGGCTCTGGCCCAATCGCAGCGCATCACGATGTACTGGAATACGCTGGTCTCGCACCTGACGGGGGCGGCGGCCGGCCGGCAGGGTTTTGATACCGTCGCGGCCATGGTGGAAGTGATTGGCGTGGAGGCCGCCATGATGTCGCCGCTGCAGCCGGTTTCCAGGGCCTGTTCAGAGCAGGATGTCGAGGAGGCCGAGGTGCTGGCGCAGTGTCGGCGCATTGCCGCGTCCTTCATGAAGGCCGACACGGTGTTGTTCGAGGCTTTTGGTACGACGCTGGCGCTCAGGCTGTGGCCGGAGGGCTCCGCCGAGAGTCAGCAGATCACCCTGGAGCGGCGCGGGTTGCGTTACCGAATGCAGCAAATGAGCAATCTTGCGGCGAAGTTCAACTCGCCAACCGCCACGCGCGACCTGGCGGGATACGTCGAGCGCTATCCGACCGAGCAGAGCGCGCTGCGCGCCCTGTTCACCAATCTGGGCGTGGCGCCTGAGCCACCGGCGAACTGGGTGGACAACACACCGGGCGGTTGACCCGCCGGCATGCTGTGGACTACTGATCAAAAGGGGTAAGACGATGAGAACGATGCTGCGAACCTGCTGGCCGCTCGCCCTGCTGTTGCTGGTCGCGCCCCTGGCGAGCGGCGATGAACCCGCCACTTATACCTACGCCACCAACGGCATCAAGGATCACATCGCAGGGGGCGCGGGCAGCGAATGGAAGCTGCTGCTCAATGAATCGAACCTCGGCGGCAAGGAACTGGAGATGGTCGAGGTGACGCTGGCGCCCGGCACCACGGTGGGCAGCCATACCCACGGATCCCTGGAAGTCATCTACGTGCTCTCCGGCACCTACGATCACGAAGTGAACGGCAAGCTCTACGAACTGACACCGGGCATGGTCGGCATCGTCAGGCCCGGCGATCATGTGCGGCACCTGGTACCCAAATCGGGGCCTGCGAAGCTCCTGATCCTGTGGGCACCCGGCGGTGAGGCGGCGCGGGTGTTGCGCCAGGCCAAGGGGGTGGATGTGGCCCCGCTGCCGCTCAAACCTTAGATTCCCGGATCACACCATGAAGCAGCTTCGTTTGCCGGCCTGGGTCATTGCGCTCATGGGCCTGTGCGGCCCGAGTTTCGGCGCGGGCACGCACGCCGTGCCTGACACCATGAACGCCGCCGGCTTCGATAAGGCCGGCGGACCGGAGGTCCTCACGATTCATCGTGTGCCGGTGCCCACCCCGAAGGCGGATGAGGTGCTGATCAAGGTGCACGCGGCCGGTGTGTCGGTGTGGGAGGCCGATATGCGCCAGCACATCAGCGTTCGCTCACCGCCGTTCGTACTGGGCGGGGAGGGTTCGGGGAGGATCGTCGCGCTGGGAGCGGACGTGCACACCTTCAAACTGGGCGATGAGGTGTACGGGGTGACCGGTATCGGCTTCTATGCCCAATACGTGAAGGCGCGGGCCGATCGCATCGCGCCTGTGCCCCGGTCAATCGATCTCACACAGGCCAGCATCCTGGCCATCAGCGGGCTGTCGGCGCTGCAGGGCATCGATGACGTGCTGGAATTGCGCCCCGGTCAGTCCTTGATCATCCACGGTGCCTCCGGTGGCGTCGGTACCCTGGCCGTGCAAATCGCCAAGCATCGGGGCGTACGGGTGCTGGCGACCGCAACCACCGATGAGGGCCTGGCACTGGCAAGACAGCTGGGCGCCGACGCCGTCGTCAACGGGCGCAGCGGCGACATCGCGGCGGCCGCCAAGGCATTTGCCCCGCAAGGGGTGGACGCCGTGCTGGGCCTCGCGGGCGGAGACCCGCTGGAACGCTGCATCGATGCGCTTCGGCCCGGATCAGGCCGGGTCGCCTACCTGTACGGGCTTGAACCCATTCCCCGACCGCGCGGCGCCATCCGCATGATTCTCTACAACTTCGTGGGGGGCACGGCGGAACTTGAGCGGTTGAACCGGGAAGTGGTGGCGGCAAACCTGCGCGTGCCCGTCGCCGCGGTGTATCCGCTCCAGGATGCTGCCCAGGCCCACAAGCGCCTGGAGGCAGGGCACCTGCTCGGCAAGATCGCCTTACTTGCGAGCGGTGTCGATCAGTGAGGCCGAGCTGATCTCCGCCACGCTGCGCGTGCCGCAGCCGACCATGGCCAGGCGCAGTTCCAGGTTGAGGATGTCGAGCACCCGTTCCACACCCTCCTGTCCGAAGGCCGCGAGGCCCCAGGCATAGGGCCGTCCGATGCCGACGGCGCTGGCGCCGAGGGCCAGCGCCTTGAAGGCGTCCGTGCCCCGACGCACGCCTCCATCGACCAGCACCGGAATCCGACCGGCGACGCCGCGCACCACTTCGGGCAGTGATTCGAGCGTGGCGCGACCGCTCTCGATGGAACGTCCGCCGTGATTGGAGACGATGATGCCGTCGGCGCCGTTCTGTACCGCCAGCGCCGCATCCGCGCCGGACTCGATGCCCTTGAGGACCACCTTCATCTGGGTCACATCCTTCAGGCGCTTCACGAAGTCCCAGGTCAGTGAGGCCTGGGTCAGTCCCAGCCCCTGGGTGTCGATGCCACCGAACATCGGCTTGGTGCTGATCAGCGGGCGTGGATTGCCATGCTCATCCACCGCGTGGCAGTCCGCGCAGGTGCGGGTGTCATCGCGGCGCAGGCGCGAGGCGGTCTCGGTATTGCGGCCCGCCGGGGTATCCACCGTCACGGCCACCACCGGACAGCCGGCGGCCTCGGCGCGCTTGACCAGCTTCTTCGTGACCTCGAACCGATTGGTGGTGTAGAGCTGGTACCACACCGGGGTACCGCGGACCTCGTTGATCTCCTCCACCGGGAATGAGGCCTGGGTCGACATGATCTGCAGCGAGTTCTTGTTCCGGGTGGCCCGGGCGACGGCGATGTCACCTTCCGGATGCAAGGCGCGCAGGCTCCCGATCGGCCAGCAGCCGATGGGGGAGGCCACCTTGATGCCGAATACCGAGGTCGCAAGGTCCATGTGGCTCACGTCAACCAGGCGGCGTGGCTGCAGTTCATAACGTTGGTAGGCGGCCTGGTTGGCGCGCAGCGTGACATCCCCGTCGACGCCGCTTTGCAGGTAGCCCCAGTGCGCCGCAGGTACCAGTGTCTGGGCGACGGCCTCCAGTTCGAAGACATCCAGCGCCGCGGCGGCCGAAGCCGGCAGATGATCCTGCGCCAGGGCCCGGGTCCAGGGTGCCAGCGCCGCGTACAGCGGGCTGGCGCTGAGAAACCTTAGGAATGCGCGACGCTCGAGACTCATCCTGCCCCCTCAAGCGTGGACGGCCGTCACGCTATCGCGGATCATAGCTTAGTGAAATACCTACCGCTGCTGTGGGCAGGACTGTGGCGTAAACCGGCCCGCACCATTCTTACCCTGCTGTCCATCGTGGTGGCGTTCGTGCTGTTCGGAATCCTCTCGGGCATCGATGCGGGCTTCGCTCGCACCCTGCAGGCGTCCCGCTTGGATCGACTGTTCACCGATTCGCGCTTCGGTGCGCCGATGCAGATCGCCTACGCCGAGCAGATCGCGCGCGTTCCGGGGGTGGCGGTGGTGGCCCCGCGACGTGGCCTGTACGGCTATTACCAGAACCCGAAGGAGGGCGTACTGGTCATCGCCAGGGATGAGCGCTTCTTCTCCCTGCGGCCGGAAATCACCATCACCCCGGCACACATTGCCGCCTTGCGCCAAACCAGGACCGGTGTCGTGGTCAGCGTCTACTACCACAACAAGTACGGCTGGAAGGTGGGCGACAAGATCCCGCTGCAGACCCAGACCCCACGTGTGGATGGCAGCCAGGTGTGGACCTTCGATGTGGTGGGCATTGTCGATGACACGAACTACCCCGGTCAGGCCGGCTGGTTCCTGTGCAACTACGAGTATCTGGATGAGGCCAGCGCCAGCGGCAAGGGCACCATTGACCGGTTCCTGGTGCGCATCAAGGATCCTGAACGCGCCGTGCAGATCAGTCACCAGATTGACCACCTGTTCGCCAATTCCGCATCCCCGACCCGGACCTCCTCGGAAAAATCCACCGTGCAGTCCGGACTGCAGTACCTGGGCGACATGCAGCTCTTCACCCATGCCGTCGTCGGTGCCGTCTTCTTCATGCTGCTGTTCGTGACCGGCAATACCATGCTGCAGTCCGTACGCGAGCGGGTCCCGGAGATCGCGGTGCTGAAGACCCTGGGGTTCTCCGACAATGCCGTGTTGCGGCTGGTCATCGCCGAATCGGTGCTGCTGTGCCTGATCGCGGCGAGCGTGGGCCTCTTGGTCGCGAAACTCGCCATTCCGCTGACGCGGCCGCTGATTCAGGACTTCGTGGCACTGCTGCAGACCGGCTGGGGTGACTCCTTGCGCGGTTTTGCGCTGGCATTGATGGTCGCCATCATCAGCAGCGTGTATCCCGCCTGGCGGGTCAGACAGCTCACCATCGTCGACGCCCTGTCGCGACATTGAGGCAGGACCGCCATCATGAACGCGCTCAGACAGATTCTTGCGGTAACGGCGATTGGTCTGCGCGCCATCCCCCAGCGTCTGGGTCCCTCGCTGGTGGTGGTGGTCGGCATGGCCTGCGTGGTCGCCGTGAGCATCTCCATCCTTTCGATGTCGACCGGGTTCATGCGCACCATCGGCAGCACCGGTCGCGCCGACCGCGCCATCGTGCTCAGCCGCAACTCGCAATACGAAGGCGCCAGTTCGATCACCCGTGACAATGTTCCGGTCATTGCCGATGGACCGGGAATTCGCAAGGCGGCCGATGGCAAGCCGATAGTCTCGGCGGATTACATGGCCTACGTGGCCGTCACCAAGAAGAGCAATGGGCTCGATGCCTACGTGGATGTGCGCGGCATGAGCCCGGGCGGCTTCGCGCTGCGTCCGGAAATCAAGCTGATCGATGGGCGGCTGTTCCGGCCCGCGACGCACGAGGTGATCGTCGGCAAGTCGGCTCAGACCGCGTTCGAGGGCCTGGAGGTCGGCAGCAAGGTGACCTTGCCCGAAGGGGACTGGACGGTGACGGGAACCTTTGAAAGCGGTGGCAGCGGCTTCGAGTCGGAAATGCTGGCCGATGCTGAAACCGTCATTTCCGGGATGCGCGCCAATGCCTTCAACAGCATGACGGTCCTGCTCACCACGCCGGAGGCCTTCAACCAGTTCAAGGCTGCGCTCGTCAGCAATCCCGCGCTCGCAGTGGATGTGCTGCGCGAGAATGACTATCTGGCCGTTCAGGCACGGGACTTGAATCGCTTTCTGACCATCGTGGCCTACCTGGTCGGTGGCGTCATGGGCTTGGGGGCCCTGTTCGGTGCGCTCAATACGCTGTACTCGGCGGTCAGCACCCGCTCCACGGAAATTGCGACGCTGCGGGTGTTCGGCTTTGGTGCAGGGGCCATCCTCTTTTCCATACTGGCCGAGGCGCTGCTGCTGTCGCTGCTGGGGGCGGCGCTGGGCGCCTTGCTGGCCTGGCTTGCCTTCAACGGCAACCTGCATGCAGCGGGCAGCCTGGTTTTCAGGCTCACCGTCACACCGTTGCTGATGACACAGGGCATTGTCTTCGCCTGTGCGCTCGGGCTGCTGGGGGGCTTGTTGCCGGCGCTGCGCGCCGCCCGCGTGCCGGTGGCCGTGGCACTGCGGGACAGTTGAACCCCAGCGAGCTCTCAGCCTTTCTGCGCTGCGAGCTTGCCTTCCAGGTGCGCGGCCAGTTCCGCGATGGTCGGGTAGTCGAAGAGCTCGGTGAGGTCGATCTGCCCCGGGAACTGCTGATCGATCTGTTCGTGAATCTCGATCAGCTTCAGGGAACTGGCGCCGACCTCGAACAGATTGTCGTGCACGTCGAGCTTCTTGCCCTCAAGCGCCGCATCACAGATGTTGCGGATCTGCTCCTCGATGTCGGAGCGCGAGGCCGAGGCCGGGCCCCGCAGCGCCGCACGCAGCGCGGCCAGCTGCGCCAGTTCCGCGCTGAACTCGCCCTCAATGTAGGCCTGCTCCAGCAGATGACGCTGGATCTTGCCGCTGGTGGTCTTGGGGATGCGCTTCACCGGCACCACCTCAGAGACTTCCAGGCCGGTGTGCTCATTGATGAGCTTGGCGACTTCAATGGCCAGGGGCAGAAACTCCTGCAGGTCGCCGCGATGCAGGACGAAGACGATGATGTGGTCGGTCTGTGCGCCCGCGGGCCGCACGCCCGCAACCACCACCTTGCCCAGATCCAGGCCTGCGGCGGCCTGGGCGATGCCCTCGAGGTCATGCGGGTAGTAGTTCTGGCCGTTGACGAACAGGATTTCCTTGGCGCGCCCGGTGATGAAGAGGTCTCCCTGGGTCATCACGCCCAGGTCACCGGTGCGCAGCCAGCCATCGGCGCTGAAGCTGGCCGCGTTGACGGCCGGGTCTGCAAAATATCCCTGGGTGACGTTTTCGCCGGTGATGAGGATGTGGCCCACGCTGCCCTCGGCCACCTCCTCGCCCTGATCCGCGCACAGGCGCACCTTGCAGTAGGGAATGGCGCGCCCGACGGACACCAGATTCAGCGCATCCTTGGATCCGGCCTGGGCCTCCTGTGCGGCCTCCCCGACACTCAGGTGGTGCCGGTCAAAGCGCGCGGTGCGCAGCGCGCTTCCCGGAATGGGAAAGGTTGCGGCCAAGGATGCCTCGGCCAGCCCGTACACCGGAAACATGGTCGTGCGCGCCAGCCGCGCCGGTTGCATGCGGGCGAGAAACTCCTCGCACAGTTCAACCGAAATGGGCTCCGCGCCGTTGAACAGCAGCCGCACACTGGACAGGTCCAGGCCAGCGACGGGGCGGTCGCCCAGGACCTTCAGATAATGGCGGTAGCCGAAGTTCGGCGAACACATCAAGCTGGCGCGCTTCTGGCTGGCAAAGGTGAGCCACAGCAGCGGGCGGCGCACGAACAGGTCGGTGGGCATCAGGTGCTGGTGAATCCGGTTGACCAGCATGAAGATGTGAAAACCGATCAGGCCCATGTCATGGGTGAGCGGCATCCAGGACAGGCTCACGTCCTGCTCGGTCAGGCGCGCGGCCTCGCTCACTCCGCGGCAATTGGCGAGGATGTTGCGGTGGGTCAGCACCACGCCCTTGGGCTCGCTGGTGGAGCCGGAGGAGAACTGGATGAAGGCCACATCCTCCGGCGCTGCGCTGTAGGGCTTGCCGGGCCGTGAGATGTCATCCAGCTGATCCACCAGGAAGGTTCGCCGCTTCAGCTGCTCGAAGGTGGATGCCTCGCCGACCTGAGCGGCGAAGCTGCCGATGCGCTCCAGCGAGCGCTGATCGGTGTACAGAAAGGGTTGGCCGAGCTTGCGGGCGATGCGCAGCAGTTTGTGGCGGTGTTCATCGCTGATCCCCAGGGCCACGGGCACCGGGATGATGCCGCCCAGGATGGCGCCCCAGAAGGCGTCGATGAAGGGTTCGTTGTCGCCCAGGAACAGGATCAGGTGATCCCCGCGACTGGCGCCGAGTTTCTGCAGGTGGTACAGGATGCCCACGGCGCGGGTGTAAAGGTCGGCAAAGCTGACGCTGCGCTCGTTCTGCTCACCTTCCAGGTAGGTGATGCTGCGGGCGATCTTGCGATTGGCTTCGAGCAGTTCGGTGAGTGTGGCGAAAGTGGTCATCAGCGGCGCTCGAGCCTCATGAACAGTGGTTTACGGGTGCGCAGGTTGATCTGCGCTTCCAGCTCGATGGGCTCATCCGAGGCGAGCTTCAGCCGGTAGTGACGGGCGACCTTGTACAGGTGCATGAGCATCTCGTAAAGGGCCAGGGATTCGCCGATGCAATGCCGGGGGCCGGCGGCGAAGGGGATATAGGCAAAACGCGGCCGTTCGGCCTCGTGCTCGGCATCGAAGCGCTCGGGCCGGAAGGCCTCCGGGTCCTTCCAGAACCGGGGATGACGGTGCAGCAGATAGGGACTGAGCAGCACGTCCGTTCCCGCCGGAATGACAAAGCCGGAGAGCTCATCGGCTTCGACGCAGCGGCGGGACAGCACCCACCCCGGAGGATACAGGCGCAGGGCCTCGTTGATGACATTCTGGGTGTACTGCAGCTCTTCCATCCGACCCAGGCCCGGCGCGGTCAGTTCCGGGGTGGCCTCAATTTCGGCGTGCAGCCGGGCGTCCGCTTCGGGGTGCCGGGCCAGCAGGTACCACACCCAGTTCAGGCCGCTGGCGGTGGTCTCATGACCCGCCACCACCAGCGTCATCACCTCATCGATGAGCGCCCGTTCGGTCATGGGATCACCGGTCTCCTTGTCCCGGGCGTTCATGAGCATGCTCAGATAGTCGAAATGCTCGGCCGGTTCGGCGCGACGCTGGGCCATGAGATTGGAGACCAGCTTGGCCAGTGAACGGAAACGGAAGGCGAACTTAAGGTCGCGGGCGGTTTCCTTGGTGACCACTTCGAAGGGATTGCCGCCGGGCTGCTGGCTCAGGGTGAGCAGATCCTTACCGAAGATCGAGCCCAGGACGATCTGCAGGGTGAGCTCGCTCATGTCATCGGTCAGGTTGACCAGTTCACCGCGGGCGGCCTGGGCGGCCCACTTGTCGATGAAGCGGTTGTTGGCCGCATCGATCAGCTCGTTGAATCCGGTGACCACGCGCCGGTGGAAGAAGGGCTGCATCATGTAGCGCTGGCGGCGCCAGAAATCCCCTTCGCTGGTCATGAGGCCGTTGCCCAGGAGGATCTTCACCCGGTCAAGCCCCGTGCCCTTGGTGTAATTGCGGTGATTGCCCACCAGCACGCGTTTCACGTCATCCGGATGATTGATGACCCAGGTGTGGCCTTTGCGGCCCGGCGCATACACCCGGTAGATATCCCCGTAACGTGCGAACAGTTCCGTCATCCGCTGCAGCGAGTCCTCGGTGGCGCCGATATCGAACTGCACATCGGCTTCAGGGGGCTGCGAACGCGCTGGGCTGACGGGTGGGTCGGCGGAGGTCATGTAATATTGTCGCATGGCCGATACCGACCCGGGCGGGGAGCTCCGCAACACCGTTTACAAGACCGTGACGCGCTCGGGCCGGCGCATGACGCGGGCCCGTCGGGCGCTGTACGCAGTGATTGTGCCGCTGGGCATGACCATCATCCGGCTGTGGTGGCTGAGCTGCCGCAGCGGACGGATCGTGGGCGAGGAACACCTCAGCGCGGCGCTGGCCCAGGCGCCCTCGCTGGTGCCGTGCTACTGGCACCAGCACCAGCTGTTCTGCGCGCGCTACCTGCTGCAGCAACGCGCGCGCGGGCGGCTGATGCCAGGCTGGCTGATCAGTCCCTCGGTGGATGGCGAACTGGGGGCGATGATGGTCACCCGGATCGGTGCCCGGGCCATCCGCGGATCCTCCTCCCACACCGGTGCCCGGGCGTTGCGCGACTACTACCTGGCCCTGGTCAAGGAGAATGTCTCCCCGGTGGTGACGCCCGACGGGCCCAAGGGGCCGCGCTTCAAGTTCAAGCCCGGCGCCATCCTGCTGGCGCAGATGTCCGGGCGCCCCATGCTGCCCATGGCCTACGCCGCCTCGCGGGCGTGGCTGATCAAGTGGGACAAGTTCGTCATCCCGGTGCCCTTTTCCCGGATCAGCCTCGCCATCGGCGCCCCGCGTTATGTCGCACGGGTGCTGGATGCCGCGGCCATGGAAACCCTGCAAAGGGAGATGGAAGCGGAGCTGCTCAGGCTCTACCAGGTCGCAGTCCTGGCAAATACTTCAAGCACAGACAGTACCTTAGCTTGAATTCCTGCTTCGGTATGCCATTATCGGTAAAACTCGCAACCACAGCGAAACAGAGCCGCCAAACAGGTCGCAATGCCGAGCGTACCGCCAGACTCCAGCGTGGAGTTCACCGCCTCCGATGTCCTGTCCACCGACGTGTGGAGTGGCAAGTCACCCCCCGCAGTTGTCGGTATCGATGTTGCCTGTACCAAAATCGCGGTCGACCTGCAGAACCTGCGCAAGGGCTCGGCCGACGCCACCATCCAGAGAAATCTCCAGCACCTTGCCGACCTGACCATCAGTGACTGCGCCTTTCTCGCCTTCATCGGCGAGGACTTGAAGTTCGGCCAGGTGCAGGTGGCCCGGCGCGGTCTGGCCCACTGCCAGCCCGAGGCCCTGACCGGGGATGCGCTGAAGGATTATCCCTGGCTCAATTCCCGCCTGGATCATCTGCGGCTGAGCGAACTGCGCGACACCGTGATGCCCAAGGCCACCCAGGCCATCGAGGGCCGGCGCTTTGCCGCGCTGCAGATGGGCTCGCTGCTGATGGTGGTATTCCATATCCAGAAAGTACCCGCAGGCATCCTGGCGCTGGCCCGTGCCATGCCGCAGGGCGCCTGGGATGTGAACCTGCAGTTGCTGCTGAAACTGGTCGGCACCAGCGTCGCGACCGGGCTTGACCGGCTGCGCATGTCGCAGCGGCTGGCCAAGGTCGAGGAACGTCTGCACCTGACCCAGGCCGCCGCCAACGACGGGGTCTGGGACTTCGATCTGGAGAACAACGAGGTCTATTTCTCGCCCCGCTGGAAAGCCATGCTGGGCTATGCGGATGAGGACATGCGCGAGTCTCCCGACTGGCGCAATCTCGTGCACCCGGATGACATGACGCGGGTGCAGAATGCGATTCGCGACCATGTGGCCGGCAAGCTGCCGATTTTCGAGAGCGTGCACCGCATGCGTCATCGCAGCGGCGAATGGCGCTGGGTGATCAGCCGTGCGCAGGCGCGCGTGGATGCCCATGGACGGCTGCTGCGCCTGGTCGGGGTGGAACTGGACATCACCGAACGCAAACTGTACGAGGAGGCGCTGTTTCGCGAGAAGGAGAGCGCGCAGATCACCCTGCAATCCATCGGCGATGGCGTGGTCACCACCAATGCCGACTCCAGTATCGACTACATCAACCCGGTGGCCGAGGAGCTGACCGGCTGGCGGCTGGAGGATGCCATGGGCCGTCCGGTGGAGGAGGTGTTCCGCGCCTTCCACGAGGAGACCTGCGAGCCTTTGGAAAACCCGCTCACCGTCGCCATCCGCCGCGTGCGGCCCATCAAGTCGGTGCGGCCGGTCCTTTTGATACGCCGCGACGGCAATGAACTGTACGTGGAGAGCACCGCGGCCCCGATCCGTGACGGCGCCGGTCACGTGGCCGGTGGCGTGCTGGTGTTCCACGACGTGAGCGAGTCGCGCGAGCTCAATCGCCGGCTGTCCTATCACGCCAGCCATGACCTTCTCACAGGTCTGGTCAACCGCCGCGAGTTCGAGGCGCGCATGGAGCGGGCGCTGAAGAGCGCCAAGGCGCGCGAGGCCTCCTACGCCTTGTGTTACCTGGACATCGATCAGTTCAAGATCGTCAACGACAGCTGCGGACACAGCGCCGGTGATGCGCTGCTGGGTCAGGTGGGCGCGCTGCTCAAATCCAAGGTCCGCTGGCGCGACACGCTGTCACGCCTGGGCGGGGACGAGTTCGGAATCCTGCTGGAAAGCTGCTCGCTGGATGAGGCCATGCACACCGCCGAGCAGCTGCGCGAGGCGGTGCGCACCTTCCGTTTCACCTGGGAGGATCGGGTATTCAGGCTTGGTGCCAGCGTCGGCGTGGTGCCCATCACCGCCGAGAACGAGGACGTGGCGTCGATTCTGTCGGCCGCCGACAGCGCCTGCCAGGCGGCCAAGGAAGCCGGACGCAACCGGGTCCACAGTTTTGCCGAGAACGACATCGAGCTCATGCGACGGCGGCGCGAGATGCAGTGGGCGGCGCGGATCAACGCGGCGCTGGAGGAGGGCCGCTTTGAGCTCTTCCGCATGGCCATCCAGCCGCTGCAGCGCCCCGATCCGGGCCAGCACTATGAACTGCTGCTGCGCATGCGCGATGAGGGCGGCCGCATCGTCTCGCCGGACAATTTCATCGCCGCGGCCGAGCGCTATGGCATTGCGCCGGCCATCGATCGCTGGGTGATCGAGAATGCGCTGCGCTGGCTGGTCTCCGAGGCCGACGAACGCGAGACCCTGAAACTGTGCTCCATCAATCTGTCCGGGCAGAGCCTGGGAGATGACAAGTTCCTGCCGTTCGTCATCGACCAGTTCCACCGCAGCGGCCTGGATGCTTCGAAGATCTGTTTCGAGATCACCGAGACCGCGGCGGTGGCGAGCTTCTCGCAGGCCAACCGCTTCATCCAGTCGCTGAAGGAACTGGGCTGCAAGTTCGCGCTGGATGACTTCGGCACCGGCCTGTCCTCGTTCGGCTACCTCAAGCATTTCCCGGTCGACTACCTGAAGATCGATGGCAGCTTCGTGCGCGAAATCCTGCGCGATCCCATCGATCGTGAGATGGTGCGCTCCATCAATGAGATCGGCCACCTGACCGGCAAGCAGACCATCGCCGAGTTCGCCGAGAACGCCGAGATCATTCAGATGCTGACCGGCCTGGGCGTCGACTATGCACAGGGCTACGGCATCGCGCAGCCGCAGCGGGTCTTAAAGGCGGTCGGGACCTAACCTCATTGGGTGACGACCTGATCGTCATAGCCGCCGCAGCCGGCGCGCTTCTCGCTCAACGTCACACGCAAGGACTGGCGCCAATGTCCTGCGGCGTCTTCCCACCACAGACGTATGCAAGTGTTGGGGCTCGACCACTCCATGATCACCGTGGCGGGAGGCCCCGAGCCGTCGGGCCACCCTGCCGGATGTTGGGTGATTTCAGGTCGCCCATAAAGCGCCCTGAGCCCGGATTCCAAGCCGGCTCGGCAGCGGGGCAGATTGCCCGATGCATACTCCGCACCTGCCGACTCAAGCATGCCTTGGGGCTTGGGGTTGTTATCGCTGTCCAGCCGCAAGGTGAAGTTGCAGCCACGAAAGCGAATCGCGCCCTGAAGAGTGTGGGTGCCCAGGGCCAAGGTCTGCGGTACAAACTGCGGATATAGCGCCTGAACCTGCGCCTGGCCCATTCCCCATCTCAGGTTCGTCTGCGGCTTGGTGGTGCCGATGCTCAGCAACGCATGCAGATCTGGAGTTGCGGGATCCGCCTGGGCGGCAATCCCCAACAGCAGAAGCGCATTGCCCAAACAAATGGCGACGCCGCTGCGCATCTGAGTGCCCTTAAGGGGAATATTCCAATCGCATCGACAGGTCGATCGCGTGCACATGCTTGGTAATCGAGCCCACCGAGATGAAATCAACTCCGGTCTCGGCGATGGCGCGTACGGTTTCCAGGCTGGCGCCCCCCGAGGCCTCGAGCTTCACCGGGGATCCGGCCTGACGATTGCGGTCAACCGCCGTGCGCAGATCCTCGAGGGTGAAATTGTCCAGCATGACGATGTCGGGACGCGCCAGCAGGGCCTCCTCGAGCTGCGTCAGGGACTCCACTTCGGTTTCAACCTGCAGGCGTGGCGCCGAGCGGCGTGCATTGCCAATCGCCTGGGTGATCGAACCGGCCGCCGCGATATGGTTCTCCTTGATGAGCACCATGTCGTACAGGCCCATGCGGTGGTTGCGGGCGCCCCCGCAGACCACGGCGTACTTCTGTGCGGTGCGCAATCCGGGAATGGTCTTGCGCGTATCCAGGATGGTGCAACCCGTACCGGCCACGGCATCCACGAAACGCCGTGCCTCGGTGGCGGTGGCCGACAGCAGCTGCAGGAAGTTCAGCGCCGTGCGCTCGCCGCTGAGAATGGGTCGCGCCGAGCCTTCAATGATCAGCAGGGTCGCGTCGGCCTGCGCCCGGCTGCCTTCGGCAAGCGCCCAGTTGAGGCTGATGCGCGGGTCCAATTGCCGGAATGTCTCCTCGACCCAGGCAATGCCGCAAAGGATCATGGGTTCGCGGGTGATCACCCGTCCGCGCACCCGCTGCCGCGCCGGCACCAGATTGGCGGTGACATCGCCCCCGGCAACGTCCTCGCTCAGGGCCTGAGCGACCTGCTGGCCAAGATCCGCGGGCAGCGAACCGGGGAGATCTGCCGGAAGTGCGTTCATTGCCGCAATGATATCCTCAGCGGCTGGAGGTCGCCATGATGTTGCATGCCACGAATCAGGAGCAGGGGCGCCTGGCTTTGAGCAGCGGTGAGCTGCTGCGCGAAGCGGCCTACATCGATGGGCAGTGGATCCAAGGGGACCGGACCCTGGAGGTTTTCAACCCCGCGACCCAGCAGGTGTTGGGTCGGGTACCGGCGCTGGGTGCCGTGGAGAGCGAACGGGCGGTGGCCGCCGCGGCGCGCGCCTTCGAGTCCTGGCGACGCGTGTCGGCCGCCGAGCGCGGCACCATCCTGCAGCGCTGGTTCGATCTGATCATGGCCAACCAGGAGGATCTGGCGCGGCTGATGACGGCCGAGCAGGGCAAGCCGCTGAGTGAATCGCGCGGCGAGATCGCCTATTCGGCCTCTTTCATCGAATGGTTTGCACAGGAGAGTCGCCGCGTCTACGGCCAGGTGATTCCCGGACACATGCCGGATAAGCGGCTGGTGGTGCTGCGCGAACCGGTCGGGGTGGTCGCGGCCATCACACCGTGGAATTTCCCCTCCGCGATGATCACGCGCAAGGTCGGTCCGGCGCTGGCCGCCGGCTGCACCGTGATTCTGAAGCCCTCGGAACTGACCCCGTTCTCGGCCCTGGCGCTGGCCTGGCTTGGAGCCAAGGCCGGTGTGCCCGATGGCGTGTTCAACGTGGTGACCGGTGAGCCGACCGCCATCGGCGAGGTCCTCACCACCGATCCGCGCATTCGCAAGTTCACGTTCACCGGCTCGACGCGGGTCGGCAAGCTGCTCGCCGCGCGTTGCATGGGCACGGTGAAGCATGTGTCCCTGGAACTGGGGGGCAATGCCCCCTTCATCGTGTTCGATGACGCCGACCTGGACAAGGCGGTGGAGGGCGCGTTGACTTCAAAGTTCCGCAACACCGGCCAGACCTGCGTGTGCGCCAACCGCATCCTGGTGCAGCGGGGCATTCACGATGAATTCGTCGCCAGGCTGTCTGCCAAGGTCGCAGACCTGGTGATTGGCGATGGCCTCGAGGCGGTCACGCAGCAAGGACCGCTGATCAATCAAGCGGCGCTGGAGAAGGTGGAGCGGCATGTTGAGGACGCGCTGGCCAAGGGCGGAAAACTGCTCGCCGGCGGCAAGCGGCTGCGCGGCACGTTCTTCCAGCCCACCGTGATCACCGAGGTGAGTTCACAGGCTGCGCTGTTTCGCGAGGAGACCTTCGGACCCTTGGCGGGAATCGTGAAGTTCGATACCGAGGCGCAGGCCGTTGCGCTCGCCAATGACACCACGGCGGGACTGGCCGCGTACTTCTACACGCGCGACCTGAATCGCGCCTGGCGCGTGTCCGAAGCCCTGCAGTACGGAATGGTCGGTGTGAACACCGGGCTCATGTCGACCACGGTCGCCCCCTTTGGCGGCGTGAAGGAGTCCGGCCTGGGTCGCGAGGGTTCAAGCTTCGGCATGAGTGAATATCTGGAAACCAAACTGGTGTGCACCGAAGTAAGCGCCGGATAGGCCGTCGTGTACACTGCAGGCATGCAGCATCTGCGACCCTTATTGGCGACCCTGACATTGGCGGCAGCCCTGTGCGGGTGCAGCCCGCAGACGATTCAGCAGCAGGTGAGTGCTTCCCTGCAGGTCACCAGCACCAGTGTCACGAGCGGTTCATTGCCGGACGGTGCCGGCTGCAAGGGTTCCAGCCTTTCACCCCAGATCTCCTGGAGTGCCCCGCCGGCCGGTACCAAGAGCATGGTGCTGATGATGGAGGACAAGGACGCGCCCGTCGGCCATCTGCATCGGCACAACTACGTCCACTGGCTGGTGTTCGACATGCCTGCCGACCGAAGCGATCTGGATGAAGGTCTGCCGCGGGACCCGCTGCCGGATGGCACCCAGCAGGGCAAGAATGACGCGCGTGAGTTCGGCTATTCAGGGCCTTGCCCGTCTCCAGGGTCCACGCACCACTATGCCATTACCGTGTATGCGCTCGATACGGTTCTGGGCCTGCCGGTGGACACGACCGGACGACAGTTACTGACGGCGATCGATGGCCACATTCTGGCGGCGGGTCAGATCCTGGTGACCTACACCCACTGAGGCCGCCGCCCTTTCATTCATTCGCCGGATACGGCGTTCCGTCGCGGTGGGCGTAGCCGCGTCCTTCGGCGATCATGTCAATGTCCGAGTAGGTGCAGCGATCCTGCGCATCCGCATTGCCGATCTCGAGCACTGTGGCGGCTCGGCCGGATTGATTGACCAGGTGATGGCCGTCGGGCTCGCCACGCCGGAAGGCGGCGCAGTCCCCGGCCCGCAGCAGCTCTTCGCCGGCATCGGTAATCAGGGTCAGCTCACCATCCACCACCCAGATGAACTCATCTTCATGGGTGTGCCAGTGACGCTGACTGGACCAGGCGCCCGGCTCGATGACCGTCAAGTTGACGCCGAACAGTGTCAGGCCCGCATGGCGCGCCAGGCGTTGGCAGGACTGACCGCGGCACTGGGTGTCGAAGGGATGCGGATAACTGCTGCCGCTCTTGGCGGGCACCCGGGCAAGGTCGAGCTTCTTCATGGTCAGGCCTCAGCACAGAATGACTGGCACGTTCGGATACAATTGTGCATGTGATCCAGCCATTGGCAAGCCGGGAGCGCCTGCATGAAACCTTCGAGGTGTAATGGCCTGGACACACGCCTGCGCTGCGCCGGGGCCCTGTGCCTGCTCCTGTGTTGCACCGCCGCCGCCGCTGTGTCGCCTGCCGCCGGCAGCGACGAGGTCCGGTCGCTGCACCCACCGGGAACGGGTGAACTGCAGCTGCAGTTTTCAAGCGATGTGGCCGGGCAGGACCTGCAGACAATCAGCGCTGGACTGAGCAAGGACTACGACTACGTGGCAGATCAGCATGGTCTGCGGCTCCACGACTATCAGCTGCGCCGTGTCTACAGCGTCGATCCTGACAAACATTTCTTCAACAATTCGCTCTTTGCCGAAGTCTGGTTCCGGGTCGCGGAACTTGAGAATCGGGTTGCGCTGCGCAAGTCCATGCAGGCGGCCGGACTACCCATGGACAAGGACCCGAATTCACAGGATCCGTTCTGGATGGAGAGTGGTCTGGGTGTGGTGTCCGAGAAACTGCCGCGACCATCGGTGCAGCGCAGCGTTCTGGATGGGCGCACGCGCTGGGAGGAGGGCGGCGCGGAAGTGGTCGCGGTGCGGTACGACGCCGAACCCGTGCCCGAGGCCGTGCGCGGCGGACTGCGCCGGTTCTGGGCGAGCTTTGTGCACATCCATCCGTTGATTGCCGATGATCTTGCGGCCACCGGCCAGGTGCCGCAGGAGCTTTGGGTCATGGCGCAGCGTCCGGGCAAGGACCCGGTCGTCATGCACTGGAAGCTCACCCGCCGTCAGTGGCGCGCGCAGGCACCTTTTCCGCTGCCACCGCATCTGAGCGCGGCGGCGGCGGTGCCCGCGTGGCCCAGCGTGTTCCCGGACATCTTCGCGCTGCTGTCCCGCGAGGTCGCCAACCATGCGGTGCCGCCCGCCCAGGATGTGTACGTATCCCGTGCCGAGGGCGCCATCGATCGTGGCGCGGGTCTGGAGGCCCTGGTCACCGTGCTAGAAATGAATCTCGCACGAGGACCCGCGGCCACGGCCTGCATGCCCGCTGATCCGCGCCCGTTCTGTGCGCTGGTCGAGAAGGCCGGTCCGTTGTTCGGGAACGACCCGCGCTATGCCATCGCCTTCGCCCGACAATCCCCTGACCTGTCCGAGCGAGCGCAGTTCGACAGCCTGCCCAACGCTTACCTGCTGCGGCTGCTGTGGGCGACGAGGCCACCCGGCAAGGGCATCGTTCGCGAGGCCACCGAACGGGACCTGTTGGCGGCACTGAATGCGAGTCCGGTCGTGAACTTCACCAAGGACACCGGTGACTTCTATATCGGCGCCTGGGAGCCCTTCGCCGCCTGGCAGGTCTGGGACCTGGGGCGCCTGATGGCAGGCCACGTGTCCGATGATCTGTTACGTCAGATCAACTCCCTGGAAGACCAGCTGTATGTCGGGGTGCCCAGCCTGTTCTGATACCCGGCCCGCCTGAGCCTTCGGGCGCCGGGGTGGTTGCAGTGGCGGCCCGACTGTATTAGTGTCTTGATACACATGGAGTCAGACGAGCTAGTCATCCAGCCCGGCTCCGCCGAGCCCATCTATCGGCAGATTGCTCAGCAGCTACGGCGTCTGATCGCCAGCGGCCGGCTGTGTGCGGGGGATGAGCTGCCCTCGGTCCGGGACGTGGCGGGCCGGCACGCCATCAACCCCATGACCGTGTCGCGCGCCTACGGCCAGCTGGAGTTCGAAGGTCTGCTGGAGCGACGCCGCGGCAAGGGCATGGTGGTGGCGCCGGTGCGCGGCCGTGCGCAATCGACCGATCGGCGCCTGCAGCAGCTGCAGCCGCTGCTGGAGGATCTGTCGCGTCAGGCCCGTGAACTCGGACTGAGCGCTGAGGCGGTCATCGAGAAATTGCGAGCGCTATGGGAGGCAGAATGATGAACGCAGCGAGCGCATCCGAGACGACTGAATCTCACGAATCGGCGCTGATCTGCCGGAACATTCGTAAGCACTTCGGCGGCCGCAAGGTCCTTGATGATGTGAGTTTCTCCATACCCAAAGGAGCGGTGCTGGGACTCATCGGGCGCAACGGCGCCGGCAAGACCACCCTCATGCGCATCCTGGTGGGACTGCTGATGCCGGACTCAGGCTCCGCCATGCTCCTCGACGAACCGGCGCTGCATCTGACTGACGCCGCGAAATCCCGGCTGGGGTATGTGCCGCAGCTGCCGGAGTCCCTGAAGTGGATGACGGTAGAACGCATGCTGCAGTTTGTCGGCAGCTTCTATCCGAAATGGGACAGCGAATTCATGTGGAATTCCCTGATGCGCTGGGACATTGCCCCATCACAGCGGCTTGCGAAGCTTTCCCCGGGCGAACGCCAGCGCGTCGCCCTGATTCGGGTCCTGGCCAGTTGCCCCGAATTGCTGGTTCTGGATGAGCCCGCCTCTGCCCTGGATCCGGTCGCGCGGCGTGACTTCCTGCGCGAGATCGCGGTGCGCGCCGGGGAAGCCGGCACCACCGTATTGTTTTCCACCCATATCGTGTCGGATCTGGAGCGTGTCGCCTCCCACGTGTGCTTTCTGCACGAGGGCCGGCTGTTGCTCGATGCGCCGATGGATGACCTGAAGGAAACGCACGCGAGATTGAGTCTGTCGCGGGAGGCCGCCGCCACCCTGAGCAAGCGCCTGCCGGGCGAGCTTGCCCGCCGCCGGCGCCCCGACGGCGGAGTGTCCCTTGTGCTGACGCGCCAGGGCCTTGACGCTTGGCCAGGCGAGGCTGTGGCCAGCGGCGGCTCCCTCGAGGCGATGAGTCTTGAGGATCTGTTCATTGAAGTGACGGATCATCCTGGTGCCCCGTGGTTTCAGAAATGATGCGTTGGCTGCGGCTGGCAGCCGTTGCGATCTACGCAAACCCCACTCAGCTGGTCACGCTGGTGGTGATGGTCTGTGCGTGGTGCGCGGCCGCGGAGATTTATTGGGTGGCGCTGCAGGTGCCTCACCACGGCGAATCCGCGACCCTCGTGCTCATTGTGATGGACCTGGTGTACTCCTGGTCGCTGGTGTTCTCGGTGCGGGAGCTGCTGCAGGTGCTGGAGGAGTTGCGAATTCCGCAGCTTCGCCCGCTGCGGGCTGCCGCGCTGTGCCTGATTCTCGCATTGGTTTTCATCGCACCGTGCGCCTTCATCGGGTCGCTGGGCGCACCGGCCCGGGATGTTTTGCTGATCGCAATGGGATCGCTGGCCGGTAGCGGCGGGGCGCTCCTGTGGCATGGGGGCTCACGGACACGCAAGGTGCCGGGCGTGCGTCTGAGCGCGGCGGCCCGCAGCGCAGCGGACCCAGCGCAGGTTCCGCGGCCCTGGCGGGCGATGCGCCTGGCCTTAGGACCGCCTTATGCCACCACGTCATGGAAGCGGCGTGTGCTGGAGCTCGCGGTACTGTGCGCCGTACTGGGGGGCGCCCCCTTGCTGGTGGTGTCGTTTGAAAACTCGCTCAGCCCGCGCGGGTTCCCGATCCTGTTGCATATCGCCGAGGCCATGAGCTTCGTGGTTGCCATTGGGTTGTGCTGGCTGGGGCCGTTGTCGCGCGTGGTGGGGCTTTTTGTCTCGCAGAGCGAGGCGTTGGCCGAGTTGGCGCTGCTGCCGGGTCAGGGTGGCGGCAGGCAGCAGCTGCGACGGCTTTGTCTGGTAGCCCTGAGCGTTCCTGTGGGCGCGTTGCTGGTGTTGCTGGCCCTGGCGCTGAGTCTGTTGGAACTTGAACATCAGCCGCTCGCAGCCTATGTGAAGGTGACTGCGGTGTTCGTGTTGATTCCGCTGCTGACGCTGCCCGTTCTGGCGAACCGGCTGACCAAACCGCGCGCGCCCAATCCCTGGGCCGGGGCGTTGGTCATGTATTCTCAGACTTGGTGGTGGTTGTGGATCGCCTGGAATGTCAATCCAGCCCGCTGGCAGGGCCTGCCAGCCTTGTTCCGCTGGGTGGCCTGGGCGGTCGTTGCCGGCGGTGTGACGTTCCTGGTCGGCCTGACCATCCATTCGCTGCGCAAACTCGCACGGCGCCCGCACCCTTTCGTGGAGGTGTCCTCCTAGGTGGCAGGCGCCGCGGTTTGAAGAATGCCTCCCCAGCCCCCATAATCTGGCGCATGTCACCCGCAGCGGCCTTGGGCCGCCATCAAGAGGATCGGATTATGGACGTAGTGGAAAAGATCAAGGCCGAGCTGAACTCGGCCCCGGTGGTGTTGTTCATGAAGGGCACGCCGGATTTTCCGCAGTGTGGCTTCTCCGCGCAGACCGTGGCGGCCCTGAACGCCGTGGGCGCGCAATTCAAGCATGTGAACATATTCGAGGAGCCGGAGCTGCGTGAGGCGTTGAAGCGCTACTCCAACTGGCCCACCTACCCGCAGCTGTACGTGAAGGGTGAACTGGTGGGCGGCTGCGATATCGCGCTGGAGATGTATCACAGCGGTGAACTGAAGAAACTGCTGCAGGAAAGCGGCGCCGTCGCCGCCTGATCTTAGCGTCTCACACCTCGCCGATGCCCGGTTCGACCACCGCGTTGTCGAACCATCCCAGCTGTGCCGCCCGCTCCTGGGCCGCCGCATAGGTCGACTGCATGTGGTTGCAGACAAAACAGAACACATCCGCGGTGCGCTCAGCGTCGTAGGAGGCCGAATGCGCCGAGCTGGCATCCCATTGGATGCCGGCGACGGTGACGGCCTTGGCGAGCACGGTCTGGCCCAGTGCCGCGCCGGCCAGGGTCGCGGTGTCGAAGCAGGAGAAGGGGTGGAAGGGATTGCGTTTGATGTCGGTACGTTCCAGCGCCGCGTTCATGAAGCCCAGATCAAAGGCCGCGTTGTGACCCACCAGGATGGCGCGGCGGCAGTCGTAGCTCTTCAGCTGGTGGCGAACTTCCCGGAAAATGCGCTGCACCGCCTCGCGCTCCGGCAATGCCGGGCGTAGCGGATGATAAGGATCGATGCCGGTCACGCTCAGTGAGGCCGGATCCAGTCGCGCCCCGGGGAAGGGCTGTACGTGAAAGCTGTGGGTGAGGCCGCGCGACAGGGTGCCGCTGGCGTCCATCTCGATGAACACGGCGGCGATTTCCAGCAGCGCATCGGTACGCGAATTGAAACCGCCGGTCTCCACATCGATCACCACGGGCAGAAAGCCGCGGAAACGACGGCTCATGAGGGCGGCGGTCGCGGTGCGCGTGCCCGGCTCCGCGCTCACTTGGCGGGGCTCTCGAGCATGCGCCAGCGCACCCACTCACCCGCCCGCAGCGGCACCAGCGTCTCCTTGCCGAAGGCATAGCTGTCAGGCACCTGCCATGGTTCGGCGACCAGGGTGATGGAATCCGGATTGCGCGGCAGGCCGTAGAAATCCGCCCCGAATTCGGCGGCAAAGCCCGGCAGCAGCGGCAGTCGGCCGACGCTGTCAAAGACTTCAGCATACAGTTCGATGGCCGCATGGGCGCTGAAGATCCCGGCGCAGCCGCAGGCCGCTTCCTTGGTATGGCGCGCATGCGGGGCGCTGTCGGTGCCCAGGAAGAAGCGCGGATCGCCGCTGGTCGCGGCATCGATCAGCGCCTCGCGGTCCGCCTCGGTCTTGAGTACCGGCAGGCAGTACAGGTGTGGGCGGATACCCCCGGCGAACAGGGCGTTGCGATTCAGCAGCAGGTGCTGGGGTGTGATGGTGGCGGCCACGCCGGCGCGCGCCGAGCGCACGAACTCCACCGCCCGGCGCGTGGTGATGTGCTCGAACACGATCCGCAATCCGGGATGGCGCACGCACAGCGGCAGCAGCACCTCATCGATGAAGCGCGCTTCGCGATCGAAGACGTCCACATCGCCGGTGACCTCGCCGTGGATCTGCAGCACCACCTCGTGTTCGCTCATCTGCTCCAGCACCCGCCGGATGTTGCGCAGATCCGTGACCCCGGACTCCGAATTGGTGGTGGCACCGGCCGGGTAGAGCTTGAAGCCGGCGATGCCGGCAGCCTTGGCCCGCGCCACCTCTTCGGGCGCGGTGCGATCGGTGAGGTACAGCGTCATCAGCGGCTTGAAGTTCGAACCGGCCGGCAGCGCGGCCAGGATCCGCTCGCGATAGGCGGCCGCCAGCTGGGTCGTGGTCACCGGCGGCGCCAGATTCGGCATGACGATGGCGCGGCCGAAGCGCGCGGCGGTAAACGGCAGCACCGCCGCCAGCGCCGCGCCATCGCGCAGGTGCAGGTGCCAGTCATCCGGACGGCGCAGCGTCACAGTGGTCATCGAGCGCTCTTCCCGGGCGCTAGCGGCAACTTGCCACCGCGCAGCAGCTCCAGGGTATAGCGCACCCCGAAGCCTGTGATATCGGTATTGACATGCGCCAGGCCCCCGCTGCGCACCGCGGCGGAAAGATCCATGTGGATCCAGGCCGTGGCCTCGGGTACGAAGCGCGACAGGAAGCGCGCCGCCAGGATGTGGTCCGCCTTGCTGTCCGGCGTGCACTGCATGACATCGGCGATGCGGCTCTCCAGCTCGGTGTCGTAGTCGGCCTCCAGCGGGAAATTCCAGACCCGCTCGCCGCTGGCCTCGCCGGCCGCCAGCGCCTTCGCCGCCAGCGCCGGCGGCTGCACGAAGATGCCGCTCATGCGCTCTCCCAGGGCGACCACACAGGCGCCCGTGAGCGTCGCATAGTCCACGATGAGGGCAGGGCGCGTGCGGCCCGCCAGCGCCAGAGTGTCCGCGAGCACCATGCGGCCCTCGGCGTCGGTATGGATCACCTGGATGCTGACGCCATTGACCGCGCTCACCACATCCTGGGGAACGAAGGCTTCAGGACCGGTACGGTTCTCGGTGATGGCAAGCCAGGCATCCACGGCCAGGGGTGAGCGCTGCTCGGCCAGGGCACACAGGCTCGCCAGCGCCACCGCACTGCCGTTCATGTCGGTGTGCATATCGAGCATGCCGCGATGGGCTTTGAGATTGGTGCCGCCGGTGTCGAACAGGACGCCCTTGCCCACCAGGGCCAGATCCACGCCGGCACGGTGGCGCGGCGGCCGGTAGCTTAAGTGCGCGATGCCGGCGTTGCGCCGCGAATTGCCCTGCGCTACCGCGACAAAAGCGCCCGCGCCCATGCGCTTCAGGGCGGCTTCGGACAGCCAGCGGAATTTGAGTCCATGGCGGCGCGCCAGTTCGCGCAGCAGCCGCTGATAGCCGCCGGCATCGAGCTTGTTGGGCGGCATGGCGGTAAGCCAGCGCGCCAGGCTGTTGGCGCGGGCCGCGATCTGGATGGCTTGCAGATCCAGCGCTCCGCCGACCACGATGACCTGATGCAGGTTCGCCTCACGCTTGCGCGAGGTGCGAAAACTTGGCATGTCAAAGGCGCAGGCAAGGGTGGCGCTGAGCAAGGCCTCCAGTGCGCGCTCCTGAACCCCGTTTGGCTCATCCGGCGCCGCCAGCGCGAGCGCGCCCCGGGTGCAGCTGCCCAGTTCCCGCGCCATGCGGCCGGCGAGCGAGAGGATTTCAAAGGCACTTGCATTGCGCGGCATCACACCCAATATGAGTCGGGTCTGATGCTCATTGCTGAGGTTGATGCTGCGGATACTGCCGGGTGCCGGACCCGCCTTGTGAGCGTCGCTGCGGCGCGCCGCAGGGGCTCTGCGGGCGTACATCCGGCCCCACAGCGGCGCATGCGGCAGTGCTGAAAACACCGCCGGGGAAGTATCTGCGGGAATGATGACTAGTATGGCATCCAGGCCGTCGGCGGCCCGCGCCGACAAACGCCCCCGGCGCTCGATCCTGGGGGGTGCCTGAGCCGGCAGCAGCGATGTTGAGCGAGATGTCATGACCGGATTGCGCAGATTGAGGGCAGCGTCCCGGAAAGAGGCCCGTTCCGCCATGCTTGCTTGACCGTCGCCAGTGAAATCCGGATCATTACGCAGCTTGATTCATCGCGATTTCACGCGCAGTCCAATTGCGCATCCTAGCACAGCATCCGTTCGCGCCCGTGCCTGCGGGGCCGCGGCCTGCGGCGGAAGTATAACGCCGCCGATCGCGGCGGAGTTTTGAGAGCCGCCATGACGGAACTTCCCAAATTGCAAGATCTTGACCCGACAGAAACCCAGGAGTGGCTGGAGTCGATCGATTCCGTCCTCAAGACGCACGGTGCTGAGCGTGCGCATTTTCTGCTGGATCGCCTGATCGACCATGCGCGACGCTCGGGCGCCTATCTGCCGTTCAAGCCCAATACCGCCTATGTCAACACCATCCCGGTAACGCAGGAAAAGGAATACCCCGGAGATCGCGCGCTGGAGCGGCGCATCGAGGCCTACCTGCGCTGGAACTCGGTGGCCATGGTGCTCAGGGCCAACAAGGTGTCCTCGGAGTTTGGCGGACACCTGGCGAGCTACGCCTCCTCGGCGACGCTGTATGAAGTCGGCTTCAATCATTTCTGGCGCGCAGCCTCGGCCGCGCACCCCGGCGACATGGTGTTCATGCAGGGCCATTCCTCGCCCGGCATCTATGCGCGGGCTTTTCTGGAAGGACGATTTTCCGAAGACCAGTTGAACCGCTTCCGCAAGGAATCCGAAGGTCCCGGAGTGGGACTGTCCTCGTATCCACACCCGTGGCTGATGCCCGACTTCTGGCAGTTCCCCACCGTATCCATGGGCCTGGGGCCGATGATGGCCATCTTCCAGGCGCGTTTCGTGCGCTACATGGAACACCGCGGCCTGGTGCCGGCGACGGATCGCAAGGTGTGGTGCTTCCTGGGCGATGGCGAAACCGACGAACCGGAGTCCATGGGCGCGCTCACCATGCCGGTGCGCGAGAAGCTCGACAATCTGGTGTTCGTCATCAACTGCAACCTGCAGCGCCTGGATGGTCCGGTGCGCGGCAACGGCAAGATCATCCAGGAACTGGAAGCGGCGTACCTGGGTGCCGGCTGGAATGTGATCAAGGTGCTGTGGGGCTCGCGCTGGGATCCGCTGCTGGCGCGCGACCAGAAGGGTCTGCTGCAGAAGGTCATGGAGGACACCGTCGACGGTGAATACCAGAACTACAAGGCCAAGGGCGGCGCCTATACCCGCGAACACTTCTTCGGCAAGTACCCCGAGACCAAGGAGATGGTCGCCAACATGAGCGACGCGGACATCTACGCCCTCAAGCGTGGTGGCCATGACGCCAAGAAGGTCTTTGCCGCCTACCACGCTGCCACCAATCACAAGGGCCAGCCCACCGTCATTCTGGCGAAGACCGTCAAGGGTTTTGGCCTGGGCAAGGCCGGCGAGGGCCAGATGGTCGCGCACCAGCAGAAGAAAGTGGACGTGGAGGGCTTGCGGGCATTCCGCGATCGCTTCGCGCTGCCGGTGAGCGATGAGGAGATCGAGAAGCTTCCGTACCTGAAGCTGCCCGAAGCATCCGCGGAAGCCAAGTATCTGCACGGCAGACGCAACACCCTGGGCGGCTATCTGCCGGCGCGCAAGAATACGGCGCCGCCGCTGACGATTCCGCCGCTGTCGGCCTTCGACGCCATGCTCGAGGGCACCGGCGAGCGCGAAATCTCAACCACCATGGCCTTCGTGCGCATCCTCACCGTGCTGCTGAAGGACAAGAACATCGGCAAGAACATCGTGCCCATCGTTCCGGACGAGGCGCGCACCTTCGGCATGGAGGGTCTGTTCCGGCAGATCGGCATCTACTCCTCGGTGGGGCAGCTGTATACCCCGCAGGATGCCGAGACCCTCATGTCCTATCGCGAGGACAAGAAAGGCCAGATGCTCGAAGAGGGTATCAACGAGGCCGGCGCCACCTGTTCGTGGATTGCGGCGGGCACTGCCTATGCCAACCACGGCATCAACATGGTGCCGTTCTACATCTATTACTCCATGTTCGGCTTTCAACGGGTGGGCGACTTCCTGTGGGCCGCCGGTGACATCCAGGCCCGTGGCTTCCTGATGGGCGCGACCGCCGGCCGCACTACCCTGGCCGGTGAGGGCCTGCAGCACCAGGACGGCCACAGCCTGCTGCACGCCAGCACCATTCCGAACTGCGTCAGCTACGATCCGACGTTTGCCTATGAACTCGCGGTCATCATCCACGACGGCATGCGCCGCATGTTCGTGGAGCAGCAGCGGGTGTTCTTCTACATCACCGTGATGAACGAGAACTACGCGCAGCCGGCCCTGCCCAAGGGCGCCGAAGCGGGCATTCTCAAGGGCATGTACCGCCTGCAGTCCGGCGGCAAGGGCAAGGTACGCGCGACGCTGTTCGGGTCGGGCACCATCCTGCGCGAGTGCATCGCGGCCGCCCAGATCCTGGAGAAGGACTACGGCGTGCCGGCCGACATCTATTCGGTGACCAGCTTCAGCGAACTGCGGCGCGAGGCGCTGGACTGCGAGCGCCACAATCTGCTCAATCCGCAGGCCGAGGCCAAGGTGCCGTATGTGAAGTCCTGCCTCAAGGAGGTCGACGGCCCCATCATCGCGGCCACCGACTACATGCGCACCATACCCGACCAGATCCGTCAGTGGGTGGAGCAGCGCTATGTCACCCTGGGCACGGACGGCTATGGCCGTTCCGACAGCCGCGCGGCGCTGCGCCGGCACTTCGAAGTGGACCGCAATTTCATCGTGGTGGCGACGCTCAAGGCGCTGGCCGATGAAGGCAAGATCGACCGCGCAACGGTCGGCAAGGCCATCACGGCCCTGGGCATCGATCCGGCGAAGGCCGATCCTTTGAACTCCTGATCAACACACAAAGACCAAAGCAATAGAGAATCACCAGTGACTCGCGTCATAGAAGTGCGAGTGCCCGACATGGGCTAAAAACGGGGTAATACCCCGCGAAATACCCCGTACGGCATTGCCGTGTTTGAAATGAAAAAGGCCGGGGATTGACGGTCTCCCCGGCCTCACCTCTCCTCACCTGACCCGACCTGGCCTCACCTCGCCTGGCCTCGAAATCCACGCCCAGCCACGTTAGGAGAAATCCGGTTACTTCACTCCGTACGGAGCGCTGCCTACCTTGTGCCCCGTTCGGCGGCGCGGATTGCCTTTGAACATGCGCATATCTATCGCACCCTCACCCTTGCCGTAATCGCTAATGGCGGGCTTGCTGCGCTTTTCCAGCGCGGTCACGCGTGCCTCTAACGCAGCAATGCGCCCCTCCGTAATTCGTTTCGGCAATTTTGTATCGCTCATCTTTATCACCTCCTCATGCTTGAACGTCGAAACCGTACACCCGCGCAAAGCGTTTGTGTGCAAAATTTTCAGGTCTCTGCGAAAGCCTGTAAAAATAGGCACTTGCTGGGGGGTATAGCAAACCCCCCGTTTGCCTTCCCTACGCATTGTTCAATC
>DATHMK010000041.1:0-9147 GCA_035487155.1 Steroidobacteraceae bacterium | reverse complement strand
GGGTCGAGTTCAACGCCAAAATGATTTTGGGCGGACAGATCCGCAACGAGGTCCCGCGCCTGTTCAGCATCTATTCAGCAGGTAATTTCATCGAGGCGCTGCCCGAGACCACCTATTTCCAGATCGGGGAGTCCAAGTACGGCAAGCCCATCATCGATCGGGTGATCCGTCGCACCAGCAGTTTGAACGAGGCCACCAAGTGCGCGCTGGTGTCGATGGACTCGACCATCCAGTCCAACCTCTCCGTGGGATTGCCGCTGGATCTCGTCATCGTGCGCCGCGACCAGTTCTGCGTGGCGCGGCACATGAGCATCGATTCGGACAATGTCTACTTCCGCGGCATCCGCTCACGCTGGAGCGCCGCGCTGCGCGAGGCCTTCGTCGAGTTGCCCGATCCAGACTGGCTGTCGGACCGGACGCTGGATCGTTCAGCGGACCGACCTGCGAGCGCCACGGTCACCAAGATCCAAGGCAGCTGAGCCGACCCCCCGGCTCTTTTCATGAAGGCTCTGCGGTCATTCGCGGCCATTGGGCTGGCCGCGCCGCTGGTGTGGGGCTGCACCTATAACAAGCAAGCCATCCGTCCCGCCGATCTTCTGCAGCACTCCGCGGGCCGGAGCCTGGTGCTGCTGTCGACCTCCTCTGCTGCGCAGAACGTCCTCTTTGCCAAGGCCATCGTCATTTTCAGGGTGGATAAGGACGGCGGGAGAAACCCCGTCATCACCTATGCCATCAACAGCCCATGGGAACAATCCGATATCCCCCAGGACAACACCAACCTGCGTTGGGTGGCACTCGAACCCGGTGATTACGGCATCGAGATGGGGATCATGAATCCGCATGTCTGCTTCATCTCCGGCCCGGAATTTTATTTCAGGCTGGGCGCTTCGCAACACGCATATCTGGGCAACTTTCACCCCGATGCGGCGAGCATTCATGTGTCGAACACCCTGGAGCGGGATGTCGCGTATTTTCAAGCGCATGCCGCCGGTGCAGATGGAATCACCTTTACGCGATTGCCATTGGAATTGAGGTCCATCACCTACGGGTGCAAGGCCAACGGCGCGCCCCCCGTTCAGGTGTTCATGGATCGCTGATCAAAGGCGCTGCCATGGCCAATCCTTGCTGTCGCGCCGTTTGCTTTGCGGATGATGGTGCTTAGTGCGCAGCATGCGCCACCCAACTGCCGGACCGCGAAGTACGCAGCAGGCTTGCGAACACCAGCACATGGCTCCAAAGCAGCAGCGGCACGGCAAGTGTCGGGATGAACCAGGCGGCGCCCAGTGATGCCGGGTCGATCACTACGCCGATGGTGCCCTGATAGAACGCGAATAGCAGGTCGGCACAACCCCAAAGGCAAAATGCCCAGATCGCGAGGCGTGCCTGGCGGCCAGCTCCGAGCATCAGCGACACCCAGGCCAAGCCCAGTGCGATGAGATCGCCGTAGGCGGCGGGCGCAGCAAACGCCGTCTGCAGGTTTTTCCCGACCACGCCCGGCACGAGCAGCGCCAAGCCGATGTAGCGGAACAGATGCAGATGCAGAATCGGTCGCACCGCAGCATGCAGCGGCAGCTCACGCATGCGTGGCCACACATAGTTGCGAGCGACCGCTCCCCATGCCAGCAGGCCCAGGGCAATGCTGCCGGCAAAGGGAATCAGGGTGGCGAGGTTTCTGGCGGGCTCCATTTCCTTCTCCAGTGTTGATGCTTGCATATCGCAAGTAATACCTTGCATTTTGCAAGTATGCTGGCTAAAGTCAAGCCATGAACGGCAAAGCTGGTGTTCGTCCGCGCAATCCGCCGCGCCCGGCTCACGGCGCAAAACGTCGCTCGGTGTGCCCGGTCGCCTGCACCCTGGATTTGATCGGCGACAAGTGGACCTTGCTGATCGTTCGGGACCTGCTGGGCGGCAAGTCGCACTTCAAGGAATTCCTCGCCTCTCCGGAAAAAATCGCCACCAATATTCTTGCCGAACGCCTCGGCCGCCTGGCCGCCAATGGCCTGGTGGAACGCTATCCATCCAGCGATATCAGCGGCCGGGAGGCGTATCGATTGACCGAGAAGGGACGATCACTGCGTGCCGTGATGGCGCCGATCAAGGCCTGGGGCCTGGATCACATCGCCGGCACAGAGGCGCGGATGCAGGTGCCGGGCTGAGTGCCGCGACCGGATCAGTCGCGCGAGCGGCTGGCGTACCACTTCAATGCGTACTGCAGCAGCTGCGCATTGGTGGCGAGATTGAGCTTGCGCTTCAGACTCTGGCGATGAGATTCCACGGTCTTGACGCTGACGTTCAAGGATTCGGCTGCCTGGCGCGATGACAGGCCGCGGCCGATCAGGCTCAGGACCTGCAGTTCACGATTGCTCAGGCGGCCGACGGGATCGGCGAGGTCGTCCGCCGCATCGCCGTCGCGGCCGAGCCGGCGGGACATGGCGTCACTCAGGTAGACGCCCCCGCCCAGTACCCGTCGCAGCGCGACCAGCAGTTGGTCGTACGCGGCCTCCTTCATAATGTAGCCGCGGGCGCCGGCGGCCAGCAGGCGCTCGGCGTAGATGGCCTCATCGTGCATGGACAACACCAGCATGGGAAGTTGCGGGCGCTGCGCGTGCACCTCGCGTACCAGGTCCATGCCATCGCCCTGGGCGAGGGATACATCCACGATCATGACATCGGGATTTACCACGCGCAGGGCGGCGCGGGCCTCCCGATCACTCTGGGCCTCCCCGCAGACCATCAGGTCCGGCTCTGCGTCGATCATGGTTTTCAGGCCGTGCCGGACGATGGGGTGATCATCCACGATCAGCACCCGACGTCGGTCCCCGGCCGGGCGCCCCAAGCCCGTCTTTACGCCATCTGTTTCATTCATTTTCTATAGCGTGGCCAGCAGCGGTCTGCCGCCGGCGATGCGCCATAGTGCCATACGACGCAGCCGTGCGTTTACCACTTCACGACAGGCGGGAGACTCATCAGATAGGCTTCGGGATCGGCATCGGTGGCGAAACCAAATTTGGTGCCCCGGTCATAGACCAGATTGAACTCGACATACCGGCCACGCTTGAAAAGCAGCTTTTCCCGGGCGGCCTCATCAAAGGCGGTGCGGAAGCGCCGCTGCACCAGCGTGGGATAGACGCTCAGGAAGGCCTCGCCGACGGCGCGCACGAATGCGAAGTCGCGTTCTAATTCGCCGCTGGCCAGGTCATCGAAGAAGATCCCGCCCACGCCGCGCGGCTCCTGGCGATGGGGCAGGAAGAAATAGCGGTCGCACCAGGCCTTGTACTCGGCGTAGGCGTCGGGGCGATAGCCGTCGCAGGCGCCACGCAGGGCCGCATGGAAATCCGCGGTATCTTCATCGAAGGCAAAGGTGGGCGTGAGGTCCGAGCCGCCGCCGAACCAGGCGCGGCTGGTGGCCAGATAGCGCAGATTCAGGTGCACGGCCGGAACATACGGGTTGGACATATGCGCGACGAGTGATATGCCGCAGGCCGTGAAGCGCCCTTCGGACTCGCTGGCCCCGGCCACCTGGGCACGGAACTGCGGCGCAAAGGAACCCCAGACATGACTGGTGTTCACGCCCACCTTCTCGAACACCTCCCCGCGCAGCAACCGGCTCTCGCCCCCGCCCTGCAGGCGATGCCCCTCGGGCTTGCTCCAGGGCCGGACGCTGAAACGCGCCTTGGGTTCGAAGGCCTCGAAGCGGGCGCAGATGCGCGCCTGCAGGTCGCTGAACCAGGCCGCCGCGGTCGGCGCAAAGGCGTCGCTGCTCACGCCGCCCCCCGGGTTGAGCGAGCGGTGCGCGTGTGCACGTGATCGATGAGGCGCGCGACGGCATCCGGATCCGTATCCGGCCAGATGCCATGTCCCAGGTTGAAGATATGGCCCGGTCCCGGGCCGGCTTCCGCCAGGACGATGTCGATCTGGCGCTTCAATTCCTCCGGCTCCGCAAACAGCGCCGCCGGATCGAGATTGCCCTGTACGGCCTTGTCGGGCCCCAGGGTGCGGCGCACCGCGCCCAGTGGCGAACGCCAGTCGACACCGATCACATCCACATCCAGCGCCCTGACCTCTTCCATGAGCGCCGATCCCTGATTGGCGTAGTAGATCAAGGGCACGCCCAGGGTGCGCAGCTGACTCAAGGTGCGCTTTGCGCCACGCAGCGCGAACTGCCGGAACTGCGGCGGTGCCAGCAGGCCCGCCCAGGACTCGAACAGCATCAGTGCCTGCGCCCCGGCGCGCGCCTGGGCGGCAAGGTAGGCGGCCATGGCGTCGGCCAGGTGATCGATCAGCGCCGTTGCGGCCTCGGGCTGGTTGTAGAGGAAACTGCGCGCAATGCCGAATTCCTTGGAGGGCTTGCCGCTCACCAGGTAGCACAGCAGGGTGAAGGGCGCGCCGGCGAAGCCTATCAGCGGCACGCCGCGTGGCGCATTGGCGCGCACCAGCTTCACCGCATCCAGCACGAACGGCACGTCGCGCTCGGGCATCAGCGCGGGCAGCGCCTGGACCTGCTGCAGGGTTCGAATGGGGCTCGCCACCACCGGGCCGGGTTCGAAAGTCAGCGCCACACCCATGCCCTGCAGCGGCGTCATGATGTCGCTGAACAGGATGGCCGCATCCAAAGCGAAGCGCTGCACCGGCTGCAGCGTGACTTCGGCGGCCAGCTCCGCGCTGCGGGTCAGGGTGACGAAGTCCACGCGTGCGCGCAGCTCGCGGTACTCGGGCAGGTAACGTCCCGCCTGGCGCATCACCCATACCGGCGTGTGCGCGACTTCCTGGCGGCGGCAGGCCTTGATGAAGATGGTGTCGGCGTCGCTCATTTCAGCCACCCGGACATGTGCGGCGCGAAATACGAAAGGATCAGGTCGGCCCCGGCGCGCTTGATGCCGACCAGAGTTTCCAGCGCGGCGGCGCGCTCCTCGATCCAACCGCGTTCGGCGGCCGCCTTGATCAGGCTGTATTCGCCCGAGACCTGGTAGGCCACCACCGGGACGTTCACCGCCTCGCGCACCCGGCGAATCACATCCAGGTACGGCCCGGCCGGTTTGACCATGACCATGTCGGCGCCCTCCTCCACATCCAGCAGCACCTCGCGCAGCGCTTCACGCGCATTCGCCGGGTCCATCTGGTAGGAGCGCCGATCGCCGAAGGCGGGGGCCGAATCGGCCGCCTCGCGAAACGGTCCGTAGAAGGCCGAGGCATATTTGGCGGCGTAGGACACCACCGGTGTTGCGTCAAACCCCTTGTCATCCAGCAGCTCGCGGATGGCGGCGACGCGCCCGTCCATCATGTCACTGGGCGCCACGGCGTCGGCGCCGGCGCGCGCATGATTGAGGGCGACCTCGGCCAGGGTTGCGATCGAGGAATCATTGTCGATGCTGCCATCGGGCAGCACATGGCCGCAGTGGCCGTGATCGGTGGCGCTGCACAGGCAGACATCGGTCCACACCAGAAGCTGCGGGCAGGCCGACTTGATGCCCGCGATGGCGCGCGGCACCAGGCCCTGCGGATCCAGGAATGCCGACGCCTGCGGATCCTTCTGATCCGGCGCGCTGAACAGGATGATGGCGCGCACGCCGCTGTCGGCCACCTGGCGCGCTTCTGGGATGATTTCATCCACCGAGAACTGCGACACCCCGGGCATGCTGGAGACCGGGTGTCGTACCTTGCTGCCCGGCACGATGAACATCGGGTATACGAAATCGGAGACGCTCAGTTCGGTCTCGCGCACCAGGTCGCGCCAGCCAACGCTCTGGCGCAGGCGGCGGGGTCTTGCGGTCGGAAAACGCATGGTCATGCTCTCGTGTGCATCAATCGTAGGGTGGTGTGGGCCATGCCGGTGAGGGTCGGCGGCGTGGCGAGTACGCTGGGATAGCCGCGTGCGGCCAGAGCCTTGCCGGTGGTCGAACCCAGGGTGATGGCGGTCGCGCCCTGCAGCAGGCGGTCGAAGTCAGTGGACCCCAGGGCCCGGTCAAGTTCGGTCACGGCCGAAGGGCTGGTGAAGGTCACCGCGCCTATGGCGCCGCGCTCGAGCCAGTCGTGACAGGCCTTCACATCCAGCGGTGCGGCCTGCGTGGCGTAGGCCTCCACCTGTGTGACCTCGGCCCCGGCGGCGGTCAGCCCCGCACGCAGTGTCGGCAAGGACCGCGATCCAGCCGGGAACAGCACGCTGGCCCCGGGCTTGAGCTGCGGGACCAGCAAGGCCACCAGTCCTTCGGCGCTCTGGTCCTCCGGCACTGCCTTGACGGTCCAGCCCGCTGCCTCAAGCGCCTGCGCGGTGCGCACTCCCACCGCCGCGATGTTGAGGTAGGCCGGCGGCACCGGCACGCGCGCAATCACTTCGTTGACGGCATGCTGGCTGGCGAACACCACCCAGTCGAATCGATTCAGGCGACGCAGCGCCTGCTCCAGGGGTACGGCATCGGCGGCCGGCCCGATGCTCAACACCGGCCAGCCCAGCACCGTCAGGCCCAGGGCGCGCAGCTCGCGGCTGAGGGGGCCATCGGTGGGTTCATCACGGGTCACGACCACCGCCGCGTTCATGTGCGTTGCCGGGCAATGATTTCGGCCGCGCCGCGTGCCAGCAGCTGCTCGGCCAGGCGCACGCCCAGCGCCGCCGCGCTGGCCAGTGGATTGGCGCCAAGCGGCGCCTGATCCTGATCATCCAAGGATGCGGCGCCATCCAGTGCACAGACACTGGCCTCAAGGTGCAGCTGCTGCTGCTGCACAGTGGCCAGCGCACCCAGCGGCACCTGGCAACCCCCCTCCAGTCGCCGCAGCAGCGCGCGCTCCGCGGTCACCGCCAGGCGCGTTGCGGCGTGATCGAGCGCGCGCAGCCATTGGCAGGCCGCTGCATCGCCCGAGCGCGCGCACACGCCGATGGCCCCCTGCGAGACCGCCGGCGGCATCACCCTGGGTTCGATGAATGCCGCGATATGCGCGGCAAGCTCCAGGCGCTTCAGGCCCGCGGTGGCCAGGACGATGGCATCGTACTTGCCCTGCTCGAGGCGCTCGATGCGCGTGGGAACATTGCCGCGCAGTTCCAGCAGCTCAAGGTCGGGGCGCGCGCGCAGCAGGAAGGCGCGGCGGCGCAAACTGCTGGTGCCCACCCGCGCGCCTGGTGGCAGATCCTCAAGCGTCGCACCCTGGCGCGACACCAGCGCATCCCGCGGATCCTCACGCTCCAGCACTGCCGCCAGCTCCAGGCCCTGTGCAATCTGAGTCGACAGATCCTTGAGCGAATGCACGGCGATGTCGACCGCGCCATCAAGCTGTGCCCGGTCGATTTCGCGGGTGAAGAAGGCGCGACCGCCGATGCTCGACAGCGGCACGTCGGTGCGTACATCCCCTTCGGTCCTGATGTGCACCAGCTGCACCTCGGGTGCGCCGGGCTGGGCGCGGATCAGGTCCGCCACCCGGTTCGCCTGCCATAGCGCCAGCGCGGAGGCGCGCGTGCCGATGCGCAGCGGTCGCAGGCTCATGATTCATCCGCCGGCATGAAGCGGTAGCCGACGCCCCATACGGTGAGGAAATGAATCGGATTGGCCGGATCGCGTTCAAAGCGCTTGCGCAGTTTGAGGATGAAATTGTCGACGGTGCGGGTGGAGGGGAAGACGTCATAGCCCCACACCTTCTCCAGCAGATCCTCGCGCGAGACGATCTCGCCCGGGGTCTCGGCCAGAACCTTGAGGATCATCGCTTCCTTCTCGGTGAGCTCCTGGACCTCGCCGTTGTGGGAGCGGCCGCGGAAGGTTCGAAAGTTCACCTCATTGCCCGCGAACTCGAGGATGTCCGAGCCCTGTGAGCGCACGCTCGCCCGATACCAGTCCCAGCGTCGCAGGATGGCGCGCACCCGCAGCAGGAACTCCTGCAGGTGGAAGGGCTTGGCGAGATAGTCATCACCGCCGGCCTCCAGGCCGCGCACACGATCCGCCGCATCGCCCAGGGCCGTCAGGAACAGCACCGGGGTGGTGGTACCGCGACTGCGCAAGGTACTGCATACCGCGAAACCATCCATGCCGGGCAGCATGACATCCAGCACGATGAGATCGCTGCTGTGGGTGTCGAACCACTCCACGGCCTTGCGGCCGTCATTGATGCTGTCGACCTGGTAGCCTTCGGCGCGCAGGTTCTCCACCACACCGGCGGCCAGGTGCGGATCATCCTCCACCACCAGTACGCGGTAGACCGCCTCGCTCATGTCGGCTCCGTGGCACTGGGCCAGTGCAACAGGAACTCGGCGCCGCGCCCCAGCCCGTCGCTGCTGGCGCTGACCCGTCCGCCGGTCAGCTGCATCAGCCGCCGCACGATGAACAGGCCCAGGCCGGTGCCGTAGTAGCTGCTGCCCGCGCCGGCATTGAGCCGCGAGAACTTGCGAAACAGCTGCTCCTGGTCGGCGGGGCGAAAGCCAATGCCGCTGTCGCGCACGGACAGTTCGATCTCCGCACCCACGGCGCGCGCCACCAGGCTGACCTTGCCGCCGCCCACGGGGGCCACGGCGGCCAGTGCATTTTCCAGGACATTGCGCAGCACCGCGTCCACCGCTATGGGGTCGGAGAGCACCTGCAGCTGCGGCGGGACCTGTGATTCGATGCTGATGTGATCCAGTTGCGCGCGCTCCAGGTACTGGGCGACCACCCGCTTCACCGTGCCCTCCAGCGGCACGGCTTCGGATTTCAATTCCATGCGGCCCTGCGACAGACGCGAGCTGTCCAGTATCTGGCCCACCATGGTCTCCATGCGGGTCAGATCCGCCAGCATGCGCTCGATCAGCTCGCGCGAGTGCTCCGGCGGCAGTTGCCGCAGGCTCATGGTCTCCAGCGACAGCTGCAAACTGGCCAGGGGTGTCTTGAACTGGTGCGAGACGAGGGCCAGGAACTGTTCCTGCTCGTTGAGCACACGGGTCTCGGCACGCAGGGCCGCGAAGATCACGCCGATGCAGGCAAACAGTGCGAGCAGGAAAAACCCGCCCTCCCAGAGATACTGCCGCAGGTGCTGCTGCTGTTCATTGAGCAGTGCGGCCTGCTGTTCATCCGCCAGCGCCACCCGCCTGGCCGTCACAGACAGGTCCGGGAACAGCGCATTGACGCGCGCCGCCGGCACACCGGCGCTGAGCAGGGCGCGCGCGGCCGCGCTCTGCTGCACATAGAGTCTGGT
>DATHMK010000040.1:0-9716 GCA_035487155.1 Steroidobacteraceae bacterium | reverse complement strand
CGTGGACGACGTGGAGGTCATCGAGTCGAGCGACATCGGCAAGCTGCCGGACAAGAACGTAGCCGATGCCGTGCAGCGCCTGCCCGGCGTGAACACCGCCTCCGCAGCGGGCGGAGAGGGTGGCTTCGATGAGAACGATCGTGTGGCCATCCGCGGCACCAGCCCCAGTCTTACGCAAACGACCATCAACGGGCACGCGGTCTCCAGTGGCGATTGGTACCTCCTGGATCAATACCAGCTCGTCGGCCGCAGCGTCAGCTACACCCTGCTGCCCTCCGAGATGGTCGGCTCGGTCGTCGTGCACAAGGCGCAGAGCGCCGACATGACCGAAGGCGGCGTCTCCGGCAGCGTCGATATCCAGACCATCCATCCACTCGATCTGAAGAAGTCCCTGACGGCCAGCGCCTTCATTGGCGCCGAATACGGCGATCTGGCCAGGAAGGCCGAGCCGCAGGCCAATGCCATGCTGGCCTGGAAGAACACCGACAGCACCTTCGGTGTGCTGGTGCAGGGGTTCGATGAGCAGCGCAAGATCCAGCGCAACGGCCAGGAGTTCCTCGGCTACACCGAAATCACCCCGGGCAGCGCCATGGCGCTGGCCGATCCGGCACTGTCCGGAGCGGTCATGCCGAATGAAATCGGTTCGGCGTTGTTCGAGCAGACCCGCAAGCGCGAAGGCGGGACCTTCGATGTGGAGTTCGCGCCGAACGATCGACTGTCCTTCGACCTGAACGGGTTCTACTCGGACATGAAGGCGGACAACTACAACACCAACTACATGGCCTTCCTGATCGAACAGATCAACAACGGCGTGGCCCCGACCTCGGCGACGGTTGTGAATGGCACCGTGACCGCGGCCAGTTGGCCGGCCGGCACTGCGAACACCATTGTCTATGATGAGATCTCGCGCCCGGGCGCCGAAGCGCGCACCTGGTATCTGGATCTGGATGGCAAGATGCAGGTTACGGACTCATTGCTCCTCACCAGCCAGCTGGGCTACACGGCGGGTCTTGGCAATACGCCCACGGAGCCCGCCTACGAGGCCTGCCAGAGTGGCGCATTGAGCTATCAGATGAATGGCATCAGCAGTCCCGCCACCGTGACCTACGCGGATTCGGCGACGCCCACGGGGGCCAGCACCTGCTGGGCCTGGAATGACATCGCCAAGGCGACCGACACCGAGACTTACGGCCAGGTCGATGCCCTGTTCAAGCTCGACAGCAATGCCTTCCAGTCGGTGAAGTTCGGCGTGCGCTATGCCGAGCATGGCCACGTGGTCAGCTTCCCGGAGGATGGCGGATGCCTTTCCACCTGCTGGACGACCTTCCCGGACTACACCGGTGGCATGTACCCGGCAAATTTCAGCAATGGGCTGGGTTCCGGACCGCTCTCGGACATCTGGATGCTCGGCCAACCGGCAATCGCCGCCTACGCCGCCGCCAATGTCTCAACCGGCCCCTCGCGCCTGTACTGGCAGGGCGAGAGCGACGTGCGCGAGAGTGACTGGGCGGCCTACGCCATGGCGAACATCGGCGGTCCCGGTTGGGCCGGCAACTTCGGGGTGCGGGCCGTGTACACGCACGAATACAGCCTGGTCAACATTGCCGGCGGTTCGGCTCCGATCACCACCTCGGCGTTCGGACCGTTCACGCCCACGGCCTTCAACAACAACTACATCGACATCCTGCCCAGCGCGAACATGAAGTTCGACCTGACCAAGGATCTGCTGCTGCGCTTTTCGGCGGCCGAGACCATGGCGCGGCCTGACTACAGTGCCCTGGGTGGCGCGGTGAACCTGACCGATCTGAACTGGACCGGCAACGGCGGCAACCCGAACCTCAAGCCGATCCGGGCGGCCACCTACGACAGTTCACTGGAATGGTACTTCGCCCCGCAGTCACTGCTGTCGGCCAGCATCTTCTACATGGACTTCTCCTCCTACGTGGACTATCTGAATGGCACGCAGATCTTCTACAACCAGCAGTACAAGGAGTTCGGTCCCTACACCATCTCCTCGCCCTTCAACACCACGGCCCAGGACAAGGGCTTCGAGCTGGCGTACGAGCAGCCGATCTGGCGCGGCTTCGGCGTGCAGGCCAACTTCACCCATGCCATCGGTTCCACCGCCGACGGCACGCCCATGGTGGGTACTTCGGCGCAGACCTATAACGCCACCGGCTACTACGAGAACAAGCTGCTGAGCGTGCGTCTGGCGTATACCTATCGCTCGCACTACCTGGTGGGGCTGGACCGCAGCTTTGCGGAGAACCAGGCCAATACCGACTCGCTGGACGCCTCGGTCAATGTAAATATCACGGACCATATCAGTCTGTCGTTCGATGCCCTGAACCTGACCAATGAGATCCTGAAGTACTACGGTGAAATCACCACCCAGCCGCGAGCGTTCTACAACAATGGTCGCCAGTACTATGCTGGTGTCCATCTCACGCTCTGAGCTGTCGCGAACCGCCTGGGCATTGGCGGTTCTGCTGCTGATCCCCGGGTGGCGCGCCAGCGCCACCCCGGGGCCAGCGGCGGATGTGATCCCCAGACCTGCTCAGGTCACATCCCGTGCCGGGGTATTCATGGTGGGCAGTGCGCTCACCGTCATTGTTCCCGCCTCGGACCCGCAGGCCCGGGCAGCAGCCGCGGGTCTGCGCGAGCTTTTGGCCAAGGGCCGGCCGGCCCTGCTGCCGATGACGGTTCAGGTCGGCGCCGCGCGGGATGGCGCGCTGATGCTGCGACGGGTTGATGATGCGGCGCTTGGCCCCGAGGGCTACCGCCTGAGCGTGACGCCGCAGCGTATCGAGCTGGCCGCCAACGGCCCCGCTGGCTGGCTGTACGGCGGCATCACCCTGTGGCAGCTGGTCCAGGATGGCGGCCCGGGAGCTGCCGGCAGCATCGATGCGCAACTCATCGAGGATCATCCGCGCCTGTCGTGGCGTGGCCTGATGCTCGATTCCGCCCGGCATTTCCAGTCACCGGCTTTCATCGCCCGGCTCATCGACTGGATGGCACTGCACAAGCTCAACGTCCTGCACTGGCACCTCACCGATGATCAGGGCTGGCGCATCCAGATCCTGAAATACCCCCGACTGACCAGCGTGGGCGCGTGGCGCATCCCCGCTGGCGGCTCGGGTCGCTATGGCGGGTTCTACACCCAGGCGCAGGTCCGCGAACTCGTGGCATTGGCTGCGCGCCGCAGCATCATGGTGATTCCCGAGATTGACGTGCCGGGACATGCCTCGGCCGCCATCGCCAGTTATCCGGCACTGGGCGTGAAGCCGCATGAGGTGCCAGCAGTACCCGCGGACTGGGGCGTGTTCAAGAACGTCTTCGCGCCCACCGCGGCGAGCTGCGGTTTTCTCGAGGATGTTCTCAGCGAAGTGCTGGCGCTGTTCCCGGGCCCCTACATCCATCTTGGTGGTGATGAAGTGCCGCCGCCGCAGGGCACGCCGGCGCTGGATGTCCACGGCTGCCTCGCGCGCTTCGTGGCCGCGCATGGCCGCAGGGTCGTGGGTTGGGATGAGACCCTCACGCCGGATCTGCCACCCAGCGCCATCGTGATGTCCTGGCGCGGCGTGGCTGGTGCGCGTGCGGCCAGCGCCCAGGGCAACGACACCGTCCTCGCACCCGATCCGCAATTGTATTTCGATCACCGCCAGGGACTCGCCGCCTGGGAGCCGCCCGGGCGTCTGGTGCCGATCAGTCTGCGGGATGTCTATGAGTTCGAACCGCTGGCCTCGGATCTGAGTGCCGCGCAGCGCGCTCATGTGCTGGGCCTGCAGGGCAATGTCTGGACCGAACATGTGCGCACTGCGGAGCGCGTGGCGGCGATGGCATTCCCGCGCCTGGCGGCACTGGCCGAAGTGGGCTGGAGTGAAGCGTCGGCGCGCGCTTGGCCGGATTTCGAGCGGCGCATGGCCGTGCAGGTGCGCCGCTATCGGCAGCTGGGGTTGCCCTTCGATGAAAGCCTGTTCGGAGTCGATGCCCGGGTGGACTATGCCCCCGATGCCTCCAGCGCCACGGTGACCCTGTCACATCAGGCCGACTTTGGAGACATCCGCTACACCACCGACGGCACGACGCCCGATGCGCGCTCGGCGCGCTACGGTGGGCCCTTCAAAGTTGCTCCCGGAGCGCTGATCGTCGCGGCGACCTTTGCACAGGACCAGGTCCTGTCGAGCAGTTTTCGCTGGCGCACCTACCGCGGCCTTGCGGGCCGGCGCAGCAGCGTCGAATTGCGTCTGTGCAGCGCCGCGGTGCCCCTGGCGCTGGAGGCTGTAGGTGCGCGGGGCGCGTTGCCGGCTATCTTCGCGGTGGATATCGAAAACCCCTGCTGGCTGTGGCAGGGCGCGAATCTCAGCTCCGTTGCTCGCCTGGTTGCAGCGGTCGGCCGGGTGCCGTTCAATTTCCAGATCGGCGCTGATCGTGAGCGGATGCGCTTTGCGCGCCCGACCACAGCTGCGGGAGAACTGCTGGTGCATCTTGATACCTGTGATGGGCCGCTGTATGCCCGCCTGCCGCTGGCCCCGGCTCGCGACTCCAATGCGGTGACGGTACTGCCCGCCTCGGCCGCGCCGGCGGTGCCGGGCGTGCATGACCTGTGTCTGCAGTTCGCGCAGCGCGGGCCGGATCCCTTATGGGTGCTCGACTGGCTCGAGCTGCATACCTCATGAGTGGCCTCATACAGTTGCTGGCGCCGCTGGCAGGGTATGTTCTGCCGTTGGAAGAGGTGCCCGATCCGGTATTTGCCCAGGGTCTGGCGGGCGATGGTGTCGCCATCGACCCCACCGGCGAGGTGCTGTTCGCCCCCGGCGCCGGCGAGGTGCTCTTGATGCCCGCCGGACGCCACGCTCTGACCTTGCGCTTGGCGGGTGCCGAAGTGCTGATGCATGTGGGCATCGATACCGTGCAGCTGGGCGATCGCGGCTTCGAGCTGCTGGTGCAGGATGGCGCAAAGGTCCTCCCCGGTACGCCGCTGCTGAAGTTCAGCCTGGATGTGATTGCGCGCGGCGCCCGCAGCGCGGTGACACCCGTGCTGTTGTCGCCGACCTGCGGGGCGAGCATCACGCGCCGGATCACGGGCCGGGTGCTGGTGCCGGGGGATCTGCTGATGGAGGCCGTGGCGCAGTCGCGCACGGCGCCGGGCGCGGGCACCACCTCCAGCGGCGCTCAGCTGCAGCAAACCTTCGTCGCGGCATTCAGCCACGGCCTGCATGCCCGGCCCGCGGCATTGATCGCAGCGGCGCTGCAGCCGCTGAACGCGGAGGTGACGCTGAGTGTCTCGGGCCGCACCGCCAATGCGCGCAGCACGGTGGCGCTGATGGCGCTTGGCGTGCGCCAGGGGGACGTCGTGACCGTCGCGGCAGCGGGCGCGGATGCGGCCGCGGTGATGGTGGCGCTGCGGGCCTTGATGCCGGTGGCGGAGAAGCCGGTTGTGCCCGTGGCGAGTGCACCGCAGGCGGCCAAGCCGTCGTCATCGGGCGCGCCTCAGGTGTTGCCCGGCGTGATCGCCGCGCCGGGTTTTGCGGTGGGTGTGGCGGTGATTCTGGCGGGTGCCGACCGCGAAGTGCCGGCGCACGGTGCCGATGCGCAAACCGAGCGCACGGCCCTGCAGCAGGCCTTGGAGCGCGTGCGCACGGCGCTGAGGCAGCGACAGTCCGCGGCCACCGGCACGGCGCGCGAGATACTCGATACACATGCGGTGCTGAGCGAAGACCCGGAACTGCTGCAGCGGGCGCAGCAGGCGATCGGCGAGGGATATGGCGCCGCCTTCAGCTATCGTCGGGCGAGCCGATCGCTTGCCGCGCAACTGACTCTGCTCGAGGATCCGCGGCTGCGCGAGCGCGCCGCGGATCTGCGCGATCTGGAGCGCCAGGTGCTGGCCGTGCTTGCCGGCGAAGATCCGCACTCGGTGCCGGCCTTGCCCGAGGGCGCCATCGTCGTTGCCGATGAAATCCTGCCCTCCCAGCTGCTGAATCTGCAGGCCGGCAAGCTTGCCGGTCTGGTGATGTGCGCCGGTGGACCGACCTCGCATGTGGCCATCCTGGCCGCGGCGCGGGGCGTGCCGGCGCTGGTCGCCATGGGCGAGGCGGTGCTGCAGATCAGCTCAGGCGCTGCGCTGGTGCTGGATGCGGATGCCGGACAACTGCTGGTGAATCCGGACGTGCCGGCGCTCAGTGCCGCGCGCTCGCGCCTGCAGGCGCGAGCTGCGCGCGCGGATCAGGATACGGCTCAGGCCCAGGGGCCCGCCGTGACCCGCGATGGCACTGGCGTGGCGGTGCTTTGCAACCTGGGTGGAATCGAGGAGGTGGCCGCGGCACTGGCGGCCGGAGCCGAGGGCTGCGGCCTGCTGCGCACGGAGTTTCTGTTTCTTGACCGGCGCGAACCGCCCGGCGAGGAGGAACAGACCGCTGTGTATCGCGCGGTACTGGCGGGGCTGAACGGACGGCCGCTCACCATCCGCACGCTCGATGCCGGGGGCGACAAACCCATTGCCTATCTGCCGCTGCCCGCAGAGGCAAATCCGGCACTGGGACTGCGCGGCCTGCGCACCAGCCTGTGGCGCCCTGATCTGTTCCAGGTGCAGCTGCGCGCCATGCTGCGCGCCGCACAGCACGGCCCCTGCCGCATCCTGCTGCCCATGGTGACGGAGCCGAACGATCTGCAGCAGGCGCGCGCCGCACTGCTTCGTGCGCGCCAGGAACTGGGACCGGGCCCGCTGCCACAGGTCGGAATCATGGTCGAAACTCCCTCCTGTGCGCTGCTGGCCGAGGCGTTGTCGGGCAGCGTGGATTTCCTGTCCATCGGGACCAATGACCTGGCGCAGTACACGCTGGCCATGGATCGGCTGCACCCGGCGCTGGCCGGACGCCTGGATGCCCTGCATCCGGCGGTGCTGCGCCTGATCAGGATGACGACGACGGCCGCGCATCGGCAGCAGCGCGAGGTCGCGGTGTGCGGCGCGCTGGCTTCGGATGCGCTGGCGGTGCCGCTGTTGCTGGGTCTGGGCGTGCGCGAGCTGTCGTGCGTGCCGGCGATGATTCCGCGCATCAAGGCACTGGTGCGCGGCGTGACGATCGCGGAGTGCGAGAGCCTGGCGAACGCGGCGCTCGCCCTGGATGGGGCGCCGCAGGTGCGTGCCCTGGCGCGGGACTGGCAGTCGCAACGAGGTTTGTTCGCGGAGGTGGCCTGATGAAACCCGCAATGGGAATTCTGCAGCAACTGGGCCGGGCGCTGATGCTGCCCATCGCGGTACTGCCGGTGGCGGGACTGCTGCTGCGAATGGGGCAACCGGACCTGCTCAACATCGCCTGGGTGGCGGCCGCCGGCGATGCCATTTTCTCCAATCTCGGGTTGCTGTTCGCGGTGGGCGTCGCGGTGGGTTTTGCGCGCGAGAACCACGGTGCCGCCGGACTTGCCGCCGTCGTCGGCTTCCTGGTGGCGACCCATGGTGCCCAGGTGGCCTTGGCCGTGCCGCCCGGGGTGGTTGCCGGACTGACCGGCACCCTGCGCGATCTTGCCGCCACCGCCTATAAGAGCAGTGAACTGGCCAAGCTGTCGGTGCCGCTGGGCATCCTCTCGGGGCTCATAGCCGGGGTCTGCTACAACCGCTTCAGCGAAATCACCCTGCCCAGCTACCTGGCGTTCTTTGGCGGGCGGCGCTTCGTACCCATCCTAACCGGGTGCCTGGGGCTGGTGGTCGCCACCGTCTGTGGCCATACCTGGCCCTACCTTGAGCAGGGCCTGGATGCCTTCAGTCACGCCGCCTTGGGTTCAGGTGCCGCCGGTCTCTTTATCTATGGCACCCTGAACCGGCTGCTGGTCGTCACCGGCCTGCACCACATCCTTAATAATGTGGCCTGGTTCCTGATCGGCGACTTTCATGGCGCGACCGGTGACCTGAACCGGTTCTTCGCCGGCGACCCCTCGGCCGGGGACTTCATGAGCGGCTTCTTTGCCGTATTCATGTTCGGACTGCCGGCCGCCTGCCTGGCCATGTACCGCAGTGCAGCGCCGGAACGGCGGGCTGCCGTTGGCGGTCTGCTGCTCTCCATGGCCCTGACCTCGTTTCTGACCGGGGTCACCGAGCCTGTGGAATTCAGCTTCATGTTCCTGGCGCCCGTTCTCTATGCCCTGCATGCCCTGCTGACCGGGCTGGCCCTGGTCGTCATGCATGTGGCCCGGGTACACCTGGGGTTCAGCTTCTCCGCGGGGCTTTTCGATTACCTCCTCAACTACGGCAGGGCAACCCGGCCGCTGCTGCTGCTGCCCATCGGGCTGCTGTACTTTGGCCTGTACTACGCGGTTTTCAGGCTGTTCATCGTGCGCCTGGATCTGCCCACGCCGGGCCGTGAGCCCGATGCTCACACGGCGGGGCTCGCCGCAGAGGATGCCGGCGCCGATGGCTTCATCGCGGCCCTGGGCGGGGCAGGGAATCTGCAGTCGGTGGATGCCTGCACCACCCGTTTGCGGCTGGTGGTGAGGGACAGTTCGGCCGTTGACCAGGCGGCGCTGCGGCAAATGGGGTCCCGGGGGGTGGTGGATCTGGGCGGGGGATCGCTGCAGGTGGTGCTGGGCCCGATTGCCGACCAGGTGGCGGGTCGGATACGCGCCGAACTGCATCGGGCCGGGGAGCACCAGGGCTTTAGTACTGCCAAGCTTAAGGTAACTGAGAGCGCCATTCGGGCGCAGGCGCCGGGCCAGCCCGCGCCCCCAAGCCTTTCGGACCAGGCCACCTCGGCCTGGATCGCGGCCCTTGGCGGCGCGGGGAATGTGGGCCGGTTCGAGCTCGGTGGCGATCGCATCCTGCTGCAGCTGCGGCATGCGCAGGCACTGGATATGGGTGCCCTGGAGCAGCTTGGGGTGCGGGCGGTGGCGCGGCTGAAGGATGGCGCGACGCAGCTGTTGCTGGGTGCGGCTGCGGCACCGGTATACGCCGCGGTGAGGGCCGCAATCGAGGGCTGAGCCGGCTCTGGGCCACGTTTTGCCGGTGCGCATGGGTGAGCCTCAGCCCCAGGTTCCGAAGTGGCCTAAACAGCTGTTTTCCGGCCGCTTTGCGTCCAGCGTCGCGGGATGAAAATTATTTCGTGACGGTGCGTTGACACCCCGGAGACCTTGGCTATACTGCGCGCCCTCGAGTTGCTTGGCGGCTGTGGCGAAAGCCTCACGGCCCGGCAAAACGAGTGCCCAAATAGGGGTTGACGATAAGTCTCAAGCGCTTATACTTCGCCCCCCTTTCGAGGGAACACCTCCTGGACCTTTGCGCCCAGGATGCTATTTAAAAATTCGGCAGATAACTTGTGTGGGGACTCGCGTCAAAGCCTCTAAGGAGTGCAATTGACCGAGTGACCAAGAAAGTCCAGCAATGAGTCTTTTTTGAGCCATTCATTTCGATGATCAAAGCACTTCAAGTGAAGAGTTTGATCCTGGCTCAGATTGAACGCTGGCGGCGTGCCTAACACATGCAAGTCGAGCGGTAACAGGTGTAGCAATACATGCTGACGAGCGGCGAACGGGTGAGTAATGCTTCGGAATCTACCCAGTAGTGGGGAATAACCAACCGAAAGGTTGGCTAATACCGCATACGTCCTACGGGAGAAAGCGGGGGTCGCAAGACCTCGCGCTATTGGATGAGCCGAAGTCGGATTAGCTAGTTGGTGAGGTAACGGCTCACCAAGGCGACGATCCGTAGCTGGTCTGAGAGGACGACC
>DATHMK010000039.1:0-74772 GCA_035487155.1 Steroidobacteraceae bacterium | reverse complement strand
TCCCTCCATTGACGTAGAGATGAGAATCATTATCATTTGCTTTCTGTAATGCATCACGGGACTTTGAATGCGCACGATCGTCGAGGGAATTGTCGCCACGCCGCATGCCCGCTCGCGGCTCCCGCTGCGCCAGTACGTGGGTACCGCCGGCCTGTGCGCCACGAGCGTGCTGGGCAGCGTGGCCCATGCCGATACCGCCGCCAGCGCGCTGACGGACAACGACGGGGACGAGAATATCCAGGAGGTATCGGTCACGGGCGTGCGCTCGGTGCTGCGGGACAAGCTGGGCGAGACCGAGCTGAATACCGCCCAGAGTGTCACGGTGATCAGCAGTGAATTGATCACGGCACAGGGCGCCACCCGGCTCGAGGATGCGCTGCGCAATGTTCCGGGAATCACCCTGAACGCCGGCGAAGGCGCAGCACGCGGCGATACCGTCAATATCCGCGGCTTCTCGGCCTTCAATGATTTCTTCATCGACGGCATCCGCGATGCCGCGGTGTACACCCGTGACATTTTCGATGCCGATGCCGTGGAAGTGCTCGAAGGGCCTTCGGCCGTGCTGTTCGGCCGCGGCTCCACCGGCGGCGCGATCAATCAGGTCACCAAAGCACCCCTGATGATGCCGCTTGAGAACTTCACCTCGATCGTGGGAACCAATGACCTGATCCGCACCACGGGCGACTTCAACCTGCCATTCGGCGCAGCTTCCGCCCTGCGCCTGAATGTCATGGGTGAATCCTCCGCAGGGGCGGGGCGCGAGTTTGTGAAGAATCGACGCTGGGGCATCGCCCCGGCGCTCGCCTTCGGCATCGGCGCAGCGGACACCCTGACGCTGACCTATCTGCATCAGCACGAGAACAATGTTCCGGACGGCGGGATTCCCTTCCTCGATGGCGCGCCGGCACCGGTGCCGCGCAGCAATGACTATGGTCTGGCGAGCGACGTCAATACCACGTTGGATGACATCGCCACGGCGCGTTACCGCCATGATTTCAGCCCCAACCTGTCAATTGCCGACACCGTGCGCTATGCGCATTACGAATTCGATTACCAAAGCGCCATGCCGAATTTCGGGACGACGGTTCCGAGCGCGACCACCCCGTTGGCCGCTATCCTGGTCGGGCGCGACCTGCCGGGAAGTTCGGGGGTACAGACCAATCTGACCGAACAGCTGGACCTCACCGCCCATTTCACCACCGGGCCGCTCACGCACACGCTGGTCACCGGATTGGAAGTGGCGCGCCAGACCTCGGCTCTGGACCGCTACCTCAATCCCTTCAACACCAACAACGCCTGGATTCCCGAAACCTCGTTGCTGGACCCGGATCCCGTCGAGCCTTTGCCCGGCATGCTGCCGGTGTCCTCCCGCCAGGACACCACGGCGCGCTCGGATTCCTTCTACGTGACCGACACCATCGGCTTCAACCAGTACTTTGATCTGCTGGCCAGCGCGCGCTATGACCGTTTCTCGGCCGACTACGCTCAGCTCACGGTGAGCAGCGGCGCGGTGCTCGACCTCGATCACGTGGACAACGTCGGCAGCCCGCGCGCCGCCTTTGAATTCAAGCCCACCGCGGATCAGACCTACTACCTCGCCTATGGAACCTCATTCGACCCCTCCGCCGAAGCGCTCACCCTCACCACCAAGACGGCAAATCTCGGACCGGTGAAGGCAAAAAGCTACGAGTCCGGCGCCAAGCAGTCCCTGCTGGGCGGCGGCCTGCTGGTATCCGCCGCAGTGTTTCGTACCGAGGTGAACAATGCCCAGACCAATGATCCGGACAATCCCACGCTCACCATTCTCAATGGCGATCAGCGCGTCGATGGCCTGGAGCTGCAGGCCAACGGCCACCTGACGCAGAACTGGGAGCTGTTCGCCGGCTACAGCCTGCTCGATGGCAGCACCCTCTCCTCGGGCACCGCCGCCTATGTGGGCAAGGAGATTCCCAACGTCGCGCACAACACCCTGAACCTGTGGAGCGAGTACTACCTGCCCTTCGGCATCGAGGTCGGCGGCGGCGGCAACTGGGTGGGCCAGCGCTTTGCCGACAGCGGCGAGAGTGCACGGCTGCCGGGCTATGTGGTGTGGAACGCGATGGTGTCCTGGAAATTGAGCCACAACCTCGCACTGCAGCTGAATGGGCTGAACCTCTTCAATCGCTACTACTTCGCGGCCCCCTACTACACCAGTGCCGCGGAAAACCACGTCATACCCGGCGCGGGTCGCAGCGCCACGCTGTCCATCAACGTGACCCTCTGACGCTCATGCTGGTTGCGGTCACGGGCGTGCTCACGGCGCAGGAGCTGCAGAGGGTGCGTGCCCATCTGAGCGGCGCATGCTGGGGCGACGGCCGCCTGACGGCCGGCCATCGCGCCGCGCCGGTGAAGTCGAACCTGCAGGTGCCGCAGGATGATCCGGCGGCGCAGGAGGCGCGCGGGATCATTCTGGCGGCGCTGGAACGCAATGCCACCTTCATCAGCGCCGCCCTGCCGCATCATGTGTTCCCGCCCCTGTTCAACCGCTATGAGCCGGGCATGGCCTTCGGCGATCACGTGGACAATGCCGTGCGCCAGATTCCCGGCACGCCGCACCGGCTGCGCACCGACCTCTCGGCGACACTGTTCCTGAGCGATCCGGCGCAGTACGATGGCGGTGAACTCGTGGTCGATGACCTGTACGGCAGCCATTCGGTCAAACTCGCCGCCGGCGACCTGGTGCTGTATCCGGCGAGCAGCCTGCATCGTGTGCAGCCGGTGACCCGCGGCGCGCGTGACGCCGCTTTTTTCTGGATCCAGAGCCTGGTGCGCGATGATGGCGCGCGCACGCTGCTGTATGACCTGGACGCCGCGATCCGCGACCTGACCGGTCAGGGTGCCGATGCCCGCAACCTGTTGCGCCTGACCGGCTGTTACCACAACCTGCTGCGCCGCTGGGCGCAGTTGTAATCACCCATGGCGCTGACTCGCGAGCAGCTGGCGCGGGCGCATTGTGCCGAGGAGCGCCAGCTGCGCATGGCGCAGCTGCAGCGTCTCAGTTATCGGCAACTGCAGCAGCTGCTCAGCGGCGATCCGGCCGAGGCGGCGGTGTGGATCCGCAGTGCGGCCGAATTTGGGTTGATTGCGGCCCAGCTGCGACTGGGACGGATGCTGCTGGCAGGCAACGGTGTGCCCGTGGACGCCGCCGCGGCGCTGTCCTGGTTCCATCGTGCCGCCGCGCGCCAGGATGCGGAGGCCATGAACATGGTGGGCCGCTGCCTCGAGCACGGCTGGGGCACCACGGCCGATGCCGCGCAGGCAGCGCAGTATTATCGTGCCGCCGCCGCGTGCGGCTATGACTGGGGTGAATACAATCTCGCCAACCTGCTCTTCGATGGCCGCGGTGTGCCGTGCGATCGCAAGCAGGCCCTGTACTGGTATCGCCGGGCCTCCGCGCAAGGGCATGGGCGGGCCATGAATCTTCTGGGTCGCTGCCTGGAGGAAGGCTGGGGCTGCGACCCGGATCCCGCCGCTGCCCTGCTCTGGTACGAACGCTCGGCCCGCACCGGGTACTTTCGCGGCCAGTTCAATTACGCCGCCGTGCTCGCGCAGCACGGCGACCCGCAAGCCGCGGCCGGCTGGTATCTGCAGGCCGCGGCCGCAGGCGATCGCGCCATCCGCGGCGCCATCATGGGTGCGTTGCGCAACGCCGCGGCACCGGCCCTGCAGGCGGCACGGCGCCGCGTGGTGGCGATGTGCCGTGAGGCGCCTTAGCGCAGGCCGCCCGCGGTCAGGATGGTCTCACCGCTGATCCAGCCCGAATCCTCTGAAGCGAGGAATACCGCCACCTTGGCGACATCATCGGGCTGACCGACGCGGCCCAGCGGAGTCTGGGCCACCACGTTCTTTTCGAAGTCGCTGCCGATGATGCCCTGGGTGTGCGTGCCCTCGGTCTCGATCACGCCGGGGTTGATGGAATTCACGCGGATGCGGCGCCCGCCCAGTTCCTTGGCGAGCACCCGGGTGATGGTATCCACCGCGGCCTTGGTGGCCGCATACACGCTGGAGCCCGGCAGACTCAGCTGCGACACCACCGAGGAGATGTTGATGATGCTGCCGCCCTTGGGGCTGAAGTGCTTGGCGGCCTCCTGCGTCACCTGCAGCAGTCCCAGTACGTTGATGTCGAACTGCCGATGAAACAGCTCCGCGGTCAGCGCTTCCAGCGGCGCGAACTCATAGACACCGGCGTTGTTGACCAGGATATCCGGCGCGCCGAAGGCCTTGACGGTCTGCGCCACCAGGCGCTGCACATCCTGCGCCTTGGCCACATCGGCCTGCACGGCGATGGCATTGCCGCCGGCCTGCTTGATCTCGCTCACCACGTTCTCCGCGCCGGCGCGCGAACCTGCGTAGTTCACCACCACCGCGGCGCCGGCGGCCGCCAGCGCGCGTGCGATCTGCGCGCCGATGCCCTTGGATGCGCCCGTCACGATGGCCACTCGTCCTGTCAATGTGCTCATGTTGGTTCTCCAGCTCTACCTTCGCGTATTGTTCGTTAGTTCATGTTTTGTGAACTATGGGACTAGCGTTATACTCGCCGTCAGTGCCGGCGTCAACGGAGGCGGCCGGACATTGAAAAGGTCAATTGTCATGCGGCCGCTGTATCACCCGTCATTGGACGACATCACTGTTGAGGGCATATTGCATGCGCTCAGCGATCCGGTGCGGGCGCATATCCTGGCGAAGATCCTGCGCGCCGATGGTGCACAGACCTGCTCCGCCTTTCTCGAGATCAGCGAGCGTCCTATTCCCAAGTCCACGCTTTCGCAACACTTCAAGGCTTTGCGCGAGGCCGGCCTCATCCGCAGCGAACGCAAGGGCGTGGAATTGCACAACACCTCGCGGTGCCAGGAGATCTCCTCGCGCTTCGGCCCCCTGATCAGTTCGGTACTGGCCGCGCATCTCGCCCAGGAGCAGCGGCACAATAGTGGTGCGAAGACGCGCCGCACCAAACGCGGCTGAGGCGCAGCCGCAGCGCGGCTGTGATGGTATGGCACGGATGGCCGGCCTATCATGGCGGCCGTCTTAGTCTCAAGGGGGATCCCTATGCGTGCATCACTGTTCGTCGCCGCAGCGTTGGCGGCTGCGCCTTTCATCAGCTCAGCGGCTCTGGCTGCCGACAAGATTCCAAAGCCGATCGCCGAAGCGGTCGCCGACCCCGCACGGCCGCAGGCGGATACCGATCGCGACGCCGCGCGCAAGCCTGCGGAAATGCTGGCCTTCGCGGGCATCAAGCCGGGCGAACAGATCGTCGAGTTGCTGCCCGGCGGTGGCTACTTCACCCGCCTGCTCAGCGTGACGGTCGGTCCCAAGGGTCACATTTACGCGCTTGGGTTTCCGCCGCGGCCGGCTCCGCCCGGCGGCAGCGCGCCGGCCATGGCCATGGCCAATCCTCTGGACACCCTGGCCAAGGATCCGCACTACCCGAACATCACCGTGATGACCATTGCGGCGATCAACTCGGACCCCCCCACCGTTCCGACCGGGGCGGATCTGGTGTGGACCTCGGACAACTACCACGACCTGCACAATGGGCCCAATGCCGACATCGCGGCTTTCAACAAGCATGTGTTCTCAGTGTTGAAGCCCGGTGGCGTGTTCCTGATCATCGACCACGTCGCGGCCGCCGGCACTGGTATCAGTGCCACCAGCACCCTGCACCGGATCGACCCCGAAGCGGTCAAGACTGAAGTGGAGGCCGCCGGCTTCAAGCTGGCAGGCAGCAGCGATGCCGCGCACAACCCCGATGATCCGCACACGGCCCCGGTGCGCGATGCCTCGATCCGGTATCACACCGATGAGTTCGCGTTGAAATTCGTCAAGCCGAAGTAATCAGCTGCCAAGAAAGTCCCGGTCAGGTAACACCTGACCGGGCTGCCCTCTTCAGCCGGCCACCTGCGCGACCACATACAGGCAGGCCGCGCCCAGCACGGTCGCAAAAGTGGTCAGCAGGCGCGGATGCGCGTGGTGGCTCTCGGGCAGCAGATCGCTGCCCCCCACGAACAGGAAGAACCCGGAGAACAGCGCCAGCACCACGGCCAGCCCCTGAGTGGGAATGGTCAGTGCCATGCTGGTGAGCGCCCCGGCCACGGGCGCCAGGGCGTCCACCACCAGCCATTTGAACGCACCGCGCCGGTCGCCGCCATTGCGCAACACGACGCTGACGGTATTGAGGCCATCGGAAAAATCATGCGCCAGTACCGCCACGGCGACCGCGATGCCCACCGCCCGGCTGGCCTGAAAGCCCACGCCGATGGCAAAGCCATCCAGGAAGCTGTGCAAGGCAAAGCTCGTCGCCGCGGCCCAGGCGCGCTGCGGGTTGGGGCGCCCGCGGGCCTCGCTCCCATGTCCCGGCAGGGAGCGATCCAGCAGCAGGTACAGCAGGAATCCCAGTCCCGCCAGGGCCAGCACCGCGCGCGGTCCCAGCAGCGCATGAGAAGCGGTGCGGGCACCCAGTTCCACGGCCTCCGGCAGCAGATCGAAGAAGGCCACCCCAATCACCGCGCCGGCGCTGAAGGCCAGGATCAGGTGCAGGCGGTCGCGCAGGGAGATTCCCACCCATCCGCCCAGCATGGTGGCCACGCAGGTGGCCGCGGCGATGGGAAGAATCAGCAGATTTTGCACGGCATCCGGCTCCAGTGGCGCCCTTGCGCCGCGCGCTCATGCTACCTGACTCCCGCGAATTGGCGTATTTCGCTACACTGCGCCGAACCGCACTGCCACCGCACCGCCATGAGCATTCAAAAAGACTCCGTTGTCACGTTTCACTACACCCTCAAGGATGACGCCGGCGAGCTGATCGACAGCTCCGACGGCGGCGATCCGCTGGCCTACATTCACGGCCATGGCAACCTGGTCGCCGGCCTGGAGCGCGAGCTGACGGGCAAGGTGGCCGGCGACAAGCTGGATGTGAAGATCACCCCCGCCGACGGCTATGGCGAATACGATGCGGCCATGGTGCAGCGCGTGCCGCGCCGCCAGCTCAAGGGCATCGCGAATGTCCGCGTGGGCATGAAACTGCACGCGCAGACCCAGGAGGGTCCGCGTGAAGTCACGGTGACCCAGGTCCTGGGCGATACGGTCACCATCGATGCCAATCATCCCCTGGCGGGCAAGAACCTGAACTTCGCGGTCGCGATCACCGAGGTGCGCCCGGCGACCGAAGAGGAGCTGGAGCACGGTCACGTCCACGGCGCACACGGCCACCATCACTAGCCGTGCGAGTCCTGCGCGCGGCCCTTCCACTGGCCGCCGCGCCCCTGCTGGTACTGCCACGCTGAATGGAAGGTCGCGCCGGCATAGAACGCGGCGGCGGCCGGCAAGGTCAGGATCCACAGCGGATTGAGACGGTAGAAGCGCACCATCGGTGCGTAGCACAGGCTCATGAGCGTCCACGCCGCGAGGCCTGCGGCCACTGCCACCCGGCTGCCACTGAGCAGCAGCAGCGGCGGCAACAGGTAGGTCAGCACCAGGCCCAGCAGCGTCGCGGCCAGCAGCAGCCACGAGTGGCGCAGTTGATTGAAGGCGGTGCGCGAGATCATCCGCCCGATCTCACCCGCCGAACCATAGGGCCGCAGGCTGCGCGCCCGGCGCGTGAGTCCCAGACAGACTCGGCCACCGCTGCGCTTGATGGACTGCGCCAGCGAACAGTCGTCGATGATCTGCGAGCGAATCGCGGCCAGGCCGCCACTGCGCGCCAGCGCCTGCGGACGCACCAGCATGCAGCCGCCGGCCGCCCCGGCGGTGGCACCTGGGCGCGCAATCCAGGACGGCGGATACAGCTTCAGGAAAAAAAACACGAACGCCGGAATCAGCCAGCGCTCGGCAGCATGGCTCACGGTGAGCTGCACCATGGAGGACAGCAGATCGGCGTCCAGGCGCCGGGCATTGGCCACCAGCCGCGCCACATTATCGGGCTCGTGGTGGATATCCGCGTCAGTGAACAGAAAATAGTCGCAGCGCAGTGCGCCGGCGGCGGCCACGCCGCGGGCCATGGCGCACACCTTGCCGCTCCAGCCGGGGTCCGGACCGGGGCCCCTGATGAGGGTCACGCGCTCGAGCGCGCCGGCCTGTGTGGCAGCCGTGCGCACCATCGCGGCGGTGCCATCGGTGCTGGCATCATCCACGACCACGATGTGCAGCTCGCCGGCAAAATCCTGCGCCAGCAGCGATTGAACGGCCAATCCAATGACTGAGGCTTCGTTGCGCGCCGGGATGATGGCCACCACGCGCGCGCTGGCGCCCAGGGGCGCCACATCGGTGGACAGCAGGCGCCGCACGCGCCAGAAGCCGCCGCGGGCCAGCGCCAGGTACAGCCAGATCAGAACCGGCAACGATGCCAGGTACACCATGGTTCGCAATATAGGCCACCGGTGAACCGGTGGCCCACAGCGCTCAGATGGCCGATGCGCCCGACAGATTGCCCACGGCGGCGGTCGTGCTCACGGCCTGCGGCTGGGCGCTGGTCTCATCCGGTCGCAGCTTAAGGAACAGCAAGGCGCAGGCGGCAACCGTCGAGCCCAGCGCCATCACCAGTGCCACCACGGGCACCGGATGACCGCTCTGGAACAGCAGGCCGGCCACCCACGGCGCCAGGGCCGCGCCACCGCGGCCGACGCCAATGGCCCAGCCGGTACCGAAGGCACGCACGTGAGTGGGATAGGCGCGCGCGAAAATCGCATACATGCCCACGATGCCCGCGTTGCCGAAAAATCCGGCGCCGGCGCACAGCAGCGACAGTCGGGCCAGGTTTGCCGGGCTATGACCGAAGATGATCACCCCGACCGTGGCCAGCACCATGGTGATGATGGTCAGCGGTTTCAACGGCAGCTTCTGGGTCAGCACACCGAACAAGGCACCCCCGGCCGCACCGCCGACGTTCGCCCAGGTCAGCACGCCGGCAGCGGAAGAATCCGGGAAACCCATGGTGTGGATGATGTTGGGTACCCATTTCAGGATGAAATAGAAGGTCGTGACGTGAAAGAAGTAGGCGGTGGTGAGGATGATGGTGGTGGCAACCAGCGCCGGAGCGAAGATGTCCGCGATCGAGCCCTTGGCGACGTTCGCCACCTGCTGCGGCAGGCTGTCGATGGCCGCGAATCCCATGCGCTTCATGGCGTGATTGATCCGCGTCAGCGCGCCGGCGGGCTGTTTGCGCGCCAGCCAGTGGACCGATTCGGGAACCAGGAACCACACCAGCGGAATCAGCGATACGGTGAAGGCCGAACCAAAATAAAACACCGATCGCCAATCGTAGGTCTTCAACAGCTGGCCGACGATCACGCCGCCGAATACCGCGCCCAGCGGATATCCGATGGACATGAACGAGACGCACACGTCGCGACGCCGCGCATTGGCGAACTCCGCCGTGATGGCGTTCACCGCAGCCAGCACGCCACCGATGCCCAGGCCGGTCAGCACGCGCCACACCGACAGGTCGTAAACCCCTGAGGCATGCGTCGCCATCAGCATGCCGACCGTCATCAGCACCAGGCAGCCGAGCACGGTCGGGCGGCGGCCGATGCGATCGGCCAGGCCGCCCAGGATCACCGAGCCCAGGGCCATGCCGATCAGCTCCATTGACAGCACCGCGCCCAGCACCGCTTTGGTGATGTGCCACTCCCTGAGAATGCCGTTGGAGGCGAAACTGATGGACATCACGTCGAATCCGTCCAGGGCGTTCAGACCCACCGCGATGAACACCACGATGATCTGCAGCATGCCCATGGGCGAAGTGAGGATGGTTTGGCGCGGGTCGCTGTTGTTCATGGGCGGTCCCTTGGCCATTCCAGGCCATTCCGGTTGGCGTCAGCGGCGCAGATTATCATGCCCGCCCCCGGTGGGAGCTGTTGACACGACAAAGGCCTTATGATGCCGGGTCCTGCGCCTGCAGCCGGGCAAAAACCCGCGTCATGGCCTGTACCCGCCCCAGGTACGCCGCAACCTCCTGATCGCCGCAGTGCTGCCCGGGCGCGGCATGCAATCCCTGCCGGACATAAATGGCCGCAGCCCCGGTGCCGCACAGGTGGATCACCGTCGCCAGCTGCTGGCGCTGCTGCAGGCTGGTCCTGCCGTGGTGATAGCGCAGCAGCAACTCATCGGTATTGGCGGTGAGGTAGGCCGACACCAGCTCCACCGCATGACTGGGGATGACCCGAGAATACAGCCCGTTCATCCAGCAGGCATGCCAGTCGTTCCAGGCCCCCTCGCGTGCCACCTGGTGATCGTGGATGCACAGTTGGCGCGCTTCGGCGAAGGTGCCATCGGTGATCTGGTACATGCCCACCGCGCTTGATGCCGGCCGATACAGCTCGAAGAAATGCGGGCGCCACGACCAGCGCCAGTAGGTACGGGCCACCGGGTTGCCCGCCGCCTCCACCTGCGCCAGGGCCGCCAGGAACGGTGCGGTGGTCACCGCCGTCGCATGTTCCTTGAAGATCGGCGCGTAGCGGCTCCAGGTTTGCGCGGGCAGTTTGTTGAGTGCCCCGCTGACCGGAAAGAAGAGTTCCGTGGGCTTGCGCAGCACCTGGTAGATGCCGTTGACGGCAAGTGCGGCCCCGGCCAGCACCAGCAGCGCAATCAGCAGCTGCACCAGACCCGGTGCGCGGCGCACCGCCCGCCAGGTGCGCTGGCGCAGCCGCGCGCTCGGCCACAGCCACAAACGCAATCGGGCCCGCGGTGAGCGGGCCCGATGCTTGGTGACTCGGCCGGTGCCACGAGACCTTGCTCGTGCAGCGCGCGCCAAAGGCGTTACACCGTCAGCAAGCTAACTAGTGATCCTTCTTGTCGTCCGAATCGTGCTTGGGCTCTTCGTGCTTGGGCTGGGCGTGCTCCTGGGGACGCGCCTCCGGGGGCCGACCTTCCTGCGGACGCGGGGCCTGCTCGTGCTGAACCGCCTCGCGCTGCTGGACCTGGTCATGCGGCTGCACCTGGTCACGCGGCTGGGTCTGCTCACGGGACTGCGGCGGCGGCCCGCCGCGCATGGCCGGACCGGTACCGTCTTCACGGTGCTCCGGACCACGCATGGCCGGACCTGCGCCGGCGGACTGTGACGGCGGACCCTGGTGTAGTTGCGGGCCGGCGCCATGATCCTGGTTCTGCGGGTGGTTATGCAGCCCCGCACCCGGACCGGGGTGGGAGAAGTCCCCGGCGCGCGCGGTGGTCAGGACCTGCGGTCGGCCACCGTTCTGCTTGGCATGCAGCTCGGGCATGCTGCGCGCGCGCTGCATTTGCTGCATCTGCATCCCGGTCGGGGCGATGTGATGCTCGCTCATCGCGCGGCGCTCATCGACGCTGGGTTGGGCGCGCAAGCCGCCCTGGCCACCATTGAAACTGACGCGAGTGGTTTCGTGCACCTGGACCGGCGCGTTGTAGACATTGACGATATTGACGTTGCCGAAATTGGCCACCGAGCGGTTATAGAAGAAGGCGCCGCCATGCCAGTAGCCGCCCTGGTAGCCCACGCCGGTGTAGCCGAAGCCGTAGTTCACACCGCCGTAGAAACCCACGGTGGGTCCCCAGTAGCCTTCATTCCAGACGTACAGGCCGTCCTGCCAGCCCCAGTAGCCGGGAGTCCACAACATCCCGTCACTGGGCGGTTCCACCCAGGTACCCGGCACCCAGTAGTAATCCGAGCCGTCCCAGGCCCAGTAGCCGGGTGACCAGAGATACCCCGGCTCCGGCAACGGTGGCTGCTCATACACCGGCAGCACCGGTGGCGCGAAGTTGACGGAGACACCCACGATCACGGCCGCCTGCGATAGAGTCGGCGCGGCGCCGAGGCAAAACATCAGAGCGGGAATCAGGGCAAGAAATTTTGTGTTGCGCATGGTGAACCTCATCAATGTCGCCATGGATACTAACGCGGTCCGGTCACGTTTGTTTACATTGTCCGCGGCGGGCGACGGCGGCGGCAAGGTCAAATCATGTTGCAACTATCGGCGAACATCAGCCTTCTTTTCCGGGAAATGCCGCTACTTGAGCGTTTCGCCGCGGCGCACGAAGCGGGCTTTCCGACAGTGGAGATCCAGAATCCCTACGAGCAGTCGGCCGCCGCGCTGACAAGCGCCGCACGTGCAGCACAGGTGCAAGTGATATTGATCAACGCGCCGCTGGGCGCGGATCCAGGCACTTTCGGCACCGCCAGTCTCCCGGGTCGCGAGGCGCAGTTTCGCGCCGAACTGCAACGCGCGGCCGAGTATGCGCAGTCTCTCGGGGCCCGCTGGGTCAATGTACTGGCCGGGCGTTGTGAACCCGCGCAGCGGCCGGCCGCGCTGCGCCGCCTGACGGACAACTTCGCCCTCGCCGCGCACATCCTGGCGCAGGTTGGCGCGCAGCCGCTGCTGGAAGTGATCAATCCGGTCAACGCGCCCGGCTACTGCGTGGCGGACTTCGAGCTGGCCGCCGACATCCTTGCGACCACGGACTCGCGGGCCGGGCTGCAGTTTGATGTCTTTCACGCCGCCATGCTGGGGCTGGATCCGGCGCAGGCCTTCCTGCGCCACCTGCCGCGCATCCGCCACGTGCAGTTCGCCGATCACCCCGGCCGGCATGAACCGGGTACCGGGAGCCTGGATTTCGCGACTATTTTTCGCACCATCCGCGACAGCGGTTATGCCGGCTGGGTGGGGGCGGAGTATCACCCCGCCGGGGTGACCGCAGCGGGCCTGGGCTGGATGCCTGAGGCCCTTCAGTGATCGTAGAAGATATGCGGCGGTTCGTCCTCGACATCGGCCAGATCCGGCGCCACCACGCCTTCGCTGAAATCCACGCGACGATACTTGCCCGACACGAACAGCAGGGGCTGGTGCGGCGTGATGCCCTGATGCAGAAAGATCACCTCGCCCAGCACCAGGTAGTGATCGCCGGCTTCGTGGATGCTGTGCGTGCGGCAGCCGATGGTGGCCAGTGCCCCTTCCAGGCGCGGTCCGGCGGGGCTGTCCACGAAGCGGAACGGTGGCGGCGCCGAGTCCTTCCAGCCGCCGGCGAAGTAAGTGGACAGGGCCTGCTGGTCCTGACGCAGAATATTGATGGAGAAGCGGGTCAGTCCCTGCGGGTCCTGCGCCAGGCGCGCCTTGCGCGAGGGACAGAACAGCATCAGCAGGGGATCCAGCGACACCGAGGTCACTGAATTGGCGGTCATCGCATGGACCTGACCTGCGACCTCGGCGACGATGATCGTCACACCGGTCGCGAACAGTCCGACGACGTCACGGAATTGCCTGGGGTCCAAACTCTTTGTTCCTCGATGGCGCCGGCCGAACCGATTGTAGTGGCAGTGACAGGATGCTGCCGCCCGACTTTGCAACGCGCACCCACACCCGTCCGGGTTGCTGATAGACCACGGAATCCGAGGTACGGCATGCACCGCACACCGGATGGGCGCCCAACTCTGCCAGGCTGGGATTGTGCGCACGCAGGCTCTCGGGTACTGAGACGCGCGCCACACTGGTCGCCAGAAACTGGCTCAGATCGATCGCGGCGGTACTCACCTGATCATCCAGGGGGCCGTCCATGGCAAAGACGGCCAGGCTGCGGCGCGGCATGGCGCTGTCGGCCGCCAGCAGCGGTGCGAAATACTCCACCGGAGTCTGTGCGCGGTTCTCCTGGCGGGTCGCGATCGCCCGCACCGTCACCAGCTCCATGGTCACATGCAGCTGCACCCTGCCCTTCAGATCCACCAGTTCATCGTGCACCACGGCGACCACGGCGTCCTCGCCGGCCAGGGTCTGCAGCTGGCTGTCGCTTTCGGGAGCGGAGGTGCTGAGGATCAGTGTCCGCCATGGCCAGTTCGCCGCCACATGGGACAGCTGCATCAACAGCGCCGCGGTAAACCCGCGGTCCGGTTCCGCGGTGCGCCAGGGCGCCGGCAGCGGCCCGCGATGGTTCGGCAGCAGCACGGTATGTCGCACCAGCATCAGCTGACCCTGCGGTGGCTGCAGCAGCAGAACCGGCCGCCGGTCCGGCGACAGTTCCGTGGCCGGCCCGAGAGTCTCCCCCTGCACGGCGCCGGGGCCGATGAGCTGCAGGCTGATGCCGAGGACGCCCACGAGCAGGCCGGCCCTGCACGAGCGGCCGGTAGGCACAGTTTGACGGCGAAACCTGCAGTACACGCTTCATTGTAATATGCGGGGCGGCGGCTCGACGGCCCATCATGAGGTGACGGCAATGCAGATCTCGGAACTGTTCGCGGTGCGCGGCTATGGTGTGGTGGTGACCGGCGGTGCCAGCGGACTGGGGCTCGCCTATGCGGAGGCGCTGGCGGAGAACGGCGCGCGGGTGACCATTCTGGACCTCGATGCCGGGCAGCTCGCCGAGCAGAGCGCGCGCCTGAGGGCGGCCGGGCATGACGTCAGAGGCGTCAGCGTCAATGTCACCGATCATGCCGCCCTGGATGCTGCCATCGATGCGGCGGCCAAGCTCTATGGCCGGCTGGATGTGGTGTTCGCCAATGCCGGCGTTGATTCGGGTGCCGGTTTTGTCGATGGCTGGGTGGGCAGCGATCGCAAGCGCGTGCCCGAAGGCGCGTTGGAGAATTATTCCGACGAGCGCTGGAACCGCGTCATCGACGTGAACCTCAATGGCGTATTCGCCACGCTGCGGGCCGCCGCCCGCAATATGCGGCCGCGGCGCTCGGGCCGGATCATCGTTACCACTTCCCTGGCCGCCAACAAGGTTGAACCGGCGATCGGCTCGGCCTACATGGCGGCCAAGGCCGGCGCCTTCCATCTCACGCAGTGCGTGGCGCTGGAGCTGGCCGCCTATGGCATCACGGTCAATGCCATTGCACCGGGGTTCATCGTCACCAATATCGGCGGCGGCCACGCCAAGAAGCCGGAAACCCAGGCCACGGTGGGCAAGTTCATTCCCATGCACCGCGTGGGCTTTCCCGATGACCTCAAAGGGCTGGCGCTGTTCCTGGCCTCACCGGGTTCGGCCTACATCACCGGTCAGCAGATCACCATCGATGGCGGCTGGGGCCTGGGGTTCGCCGACTGATCGGGCGGCCGCCGTTCAGCGCCCGCCCACCAGCTGGCGCGTGAAATACGTCATCTCCAGCGCCGTGGTGCGCGCCATCTCTTCCAGATTGGCGCCTGAGCCGTGGCCGCCTTCGGTGACTTCGTAGAACAGATACGGAATGCCGTACTGCGCGAGCCGCGCGGCAAACTTGCGCGCGTGCTGCGGTCCGACCCGGTCATCCTTGGTGGTGGTCCAGATGAAGGCCTGCGGGTAGTGCCCGTCCGGCCTCAAGTTGGCGTACGGCGATATTTTGGCGAGGAAGGCCGCTTCCTGCGGATTGCTCACGCTGCCGTATTCGCCGGCCCAGGAGGTGCCGGCGGCGATCTTCTCGAAGCGCAGCATGTCCAGCAGCGGCACCTGGATGTCCACGGCATTCCACAATTCCGGATGCTGGGTGAACTCCACCCCCATCAGCAGCCCCCCGTTGGAACCGCCCTGGATCCCAAGGTGGCGCGGAGTCGTGATCTTGCGGGCGATCAGGTCACGCGCGACCGCGGCGAAGTCATCATAGATGAGCTGCCGGTGAGTCTTCAGCCCCGCTTCATGCCACGCCGGCCCGAATTCCCCGCCGCCGCGGATGTTCGCGAGGACGAAGACGCCGCCTTTCTCCAGCCACAGCTTGCCTATGTTCCCGGAGTAGGCGGGCGTTTCAGAAACCTGAAAGCCGCCATACGCATACAGGATCGTCGGGTTGTTGCCATCCAATGCCATCGCGCGCGGATGCACCACGAAGTACGGCACTTTCGTGCCGTCACTTGAGGCCACCTGGAACTGTTCAACCATATCGCGCGAGGCGTCAAACCTGGGCGACAGTGTCTTGATCGGCACGGGCGTAGCGCCCGGGGCGTCCAGCAGCCACAGACTGGTCGGCTGCAGAAAGCCCGTGACGGACAAAAATGCCTGGGTTCCGTGCACATTGGTGTCGGCTATGGCGATGGTCGCGTTGTCCGGCAATTGCAACCGTGAATGGGTCCATGTTCCATTCGCGCCGCGGCGATAGGCAAAGGCCCGCCCGCGGACGTTGTCGAAGGTCGTGACGATCAGTGAATCACGCGTGGCCGCGGCGCCGTCAAAACTCTCACGGGGTCCGGGCGCGTACAGCAGGACCGGCGCCAGATGAGCGGGGTCGCGGCGGGCTGCGCTCCAGTCGATGGCCACCAGCGAGCCTTGCGCGAAGCTCTTGCCGCCGGTGGTCCAGTCCGCGGCGAGACTGACAATGAGCTGATTGTCCACGAACGCATCAACGTCGGATTTTTTCGGCAATGCGAGCCGCGAAACCTCCTGGCCCGACACCAGGTAGTGCTCGGCTTCAAAGGTCGTCAGCGGCCGCTTGATCAGCACTGCACGGTGTCCCGACCCGTCGGTCAGCACGATGGGCTCTACGCCATAGCCGCCATCGGTCGCGGTGCCGCGAAAGATCTCGTGCGCCTGCGCCAGGGTCTGCCCGCGTGCGAGCCGCTTCACTATGAAAGGGTAGCCGGAGGCAGTGAGCTCGCCCGGGTTCCACTCCCGGGCCACCAGCAGCGTGTCATCATCCTCCCAGCTCACGCGCTGCTTGCCATGCGGCAGCACGAATCCTGCAGGCGCAAAGCGCGCCGCGCTCAGGTCAAACTCACGTACCGTTACCGCATCCTCACCGCCGTCGGAGAGACTGAGCAGGCAGCGCCGCTCACTGGGCTCAACGCAGGTCACATCCTTGAGGAACCAATTGGCTTTCTCGGTGTTGGCGAGCGCGTCCAGATCCAGGACGGTCGTCCACTGCGGCGCCGCTGACCGATAGCTGTCGAAACTGGTCCGCCGCCAGATCCCGCGCACGTGCTCGGCATCCTGCCAGAGATTGAAGACTGCGCCATCCACAATGCTGGGCGCCGGGATGCGGTCCTTCGCCTGCGCGATCGCAAGCGCATGCTGGAACAGTTCCGGGTAGCGCGGATCCTTCTCCAGCACCGCAACCGTTTTCGCATTCTCGGCGCGCACCCAGTTCATCGCCCGCGGACTGTTTACCTGCTCGAGCCACAGGTACGGATCCGACGCCGCCAGTGCCGCTTGTGCGAATGCGCAACATGAGAACGTCAGGACCCAGAGTCTTGTGCCCCTGTTCATGGTTTGCTCCGGTCATGGTCGATGAACAGCAGCGCCGGCTGCTCCAGTGACTCGCGCAGGGTCTGGATCAGCCTGGCGGCATCGAAGCCGTCGACGAAGCGGTGATCGAAGCTCGATGACAGGTTCATCATGCGGCGCACGGTGATGAGGCCGGCGCGCACCACCGGTCGCTCCACGGCGCGGTTGACGCCGATGATGGCCAGCTCGGGCTGATTGATGATCGGCGTCGAGGCTATCCCGCCGAGCTTCCCCAGGCTGGTCACGGTAATGGTCGAACCGGTGAGCTCCGCGGGGCGCGCGCGGCCGTCGCGTGCCGCGTTGCTCAGACGCCGGATCGCGGCGTCGAGTTCCTTCAGCGACAGCTCCTGCGCATCATGGATCACCGGCACCTTCAGGCCCTGCGGGGTCTGCACCGCGATGCCCACGTGCACCGCGCGATAGTGCAGCAGCAGCTGCCGGGTCTCATCGAAGCGCCCATTGCACTGGGGATGCTGCGCCAGGGCGCGGATCAGTCCCAGAACGATGAATGGCAGGTAGCTCAGCGCCCCCTGGGCGCTGCCCGGGCCGGCATTGAGCTGCTCGCGCAGTGCTTCCAGCGCCGTGACATCCACCTCCTCCACGTATGAGAAATGCGGAATGGTGCGTGCGCTGTGGCTGACCTGTTCGGCGATCAGCCGGCGCAGTCCGGTCACGGGAATCTCGCGCACCGCGGGGATGGGACCGGTGTCGCGCAACGTGCCTGCCTGGTGGGTCTTCAGGTGCGACTCCAGATCCGCGAGCACGATGCGCCCGTGCGGACCACTGCCGGCGATGGCAGCCAGGTCCACGCCGGCCTCGCGGGCGCGACGGCGAATGGCGGGCGAGGTGGCCACGCGTTGCCCGGGTCGCACCGCGGCCGTGTGCGGCCCGCTGGCCGCAGCGACCGCAGGCGCCGTGGCCGGCGGCGGGTCCTGATGCGCCCGGGCCGGCTCGGCTGCGGCGGCACCCGCGCCGGTCTCGAACACCGCAAGCTCAGCGCCCACGGCAATCCGATCACCGGCACTGCCGGTGGTACTCAATACGCGTCCGGCAACCGGCGCCGGGACTTCCACCGTCGCCTTCTGCGTCAGCATCTCCACCAGCGGCTGGTCCTCCTGGACCTGCTCCCCCGCGGCCACTTTCCAGGCAACGATCTCGGCATCGACCGCGCCCTCGCCCAGATCCGGAAGCTTGAATACATACCGGCTCATCCAGCATCTCCCATGACCCGGGTCAGCGCCGCCGCGATGCGGTCGGGCCCGGGGAAGTATTCCCATTCGAAGGCATGGGGATAGGGCGTGTCCCAGCCCGTGACCCGCTCGATGGGCGCCAGCAGGTTCCAGAAGCACGCCTCCTGCACGGTGGCCGACAGTTCCGCGCCGAAGCCGCCGAAGCGGGTCGCTTCGTGGACGATGATGCAGCGGCCGGTGCGATTCACCGAGGCGCACAGCGTCTGCGTATCCAGCGGCGAGAGCGTACGCAGGTCGATGATCTCCGCATCGATGCCGCTCTGGGTCACCGCCGTCTGCGCCACGTGCACCATGGTGCCGTAGGCGAGCACCGTCACCTGCGTGCCGGGCCGCACGATCTCGGCACGCGACAGCGGCACGCTGTAATGACCCGCCGGCACGTCTCCCTTGGGGTGAGTGCTCCAGGGAACGGCGGCCTTTTCGTGTTCGCCATCGAAGGGTCCGCTGTAGATGCGCTTGGGTTCGAAGAAGATCACCGGATCCTCATCCTCGATCGCGCTGATCAACAGACCCTTGGCGTCATAGGGATTGGATGGCATCACCACCTTGATGCCGCAGACATGCGTGAAAATCCCTTCCGGACTCTGCGAATGGGTCTGGCCGCCGCGTATGCCGCCGCCGCAGGGCATGCGCACCGTGACGGCGGCGTGAAATTCACCCGCGGTCCGGTAACGCAGGCGTGCCAGCTCGCTGACGATCTGATCGAAGGCGGGATAGGCATAGTCGGCAAACTGTATTTCCACCACCGGCTTCAGGCCGTGCACCCCCATGCCGATCGCCGCGCCGACGATACCGCCCTCGGCGATCGGTGTATCCAGCACGCGCTGCTCGCCGTACTTGCGCTGCAGACCATCGGTGCAGCGGAACACGCCGCCGAAGTAGCCCACATCCTCGCCCATCAGGACCACGCTGGGATCGCGTTCCAGCATCACATCCAATGCGGAGTTGATCGCCTGGATCATGTTCATCTGCGGCATGTTTGCTTTCGCGAGCTTCAGCTAAGCGTCGCGTCCTTCGCGGCTGCCGCAAGTTCCTGATCAAGCTGCTGACGCTGCTGCAGCAGGTGCGGGGGCATCACGGCGAGCACGTCCTCGAACATGGTGCGCGGATCCAGCCGCGGGCCGTCGGTCATGGTGCCGGCGCTCTGCGCCCGCTTCCAGCAATCGGCCACGTGCGCTTCGAGTTCGGCGATCAGCTGCTCGTGGCGCTGCTGCGACCACTCCCCCAGGTCGATCAGATGCTGTTTGAGACGCTCCACCGGATCACCCAGCGGCCACGCCTGCCAGTCATCCTTTGGCCGGTAGCGCGCCGGATCATCGCTGGTGGAGTGCGCCGAGGCACGATACGTCACCGGCTCGATCAGCGTCGGGCCGGCGCCGCGCCGCGCGCGCTCGGCCGCCCATGCGGTCACCGCGTGCAGCGCCAGAAAATCATTGCCGTCGACGCGGATGCCGGGAATGCCATAGCCGGGACCGCGGGCGGCGAAACTGCGCTGCTCACCGCCGGCGAATCCCTGAAAGGTGGAGATCGCCCACTGGTTGTTGACGATGTTGAGGATCACCGGGGCGCGGTACACGGCGGCGAAGGTCATGCCGTGGTGGAAGTCCGCCTCCGCGCTGCTGCCCTCGCCGATCCAGGCCATGGCGATGCGATCCTCGCCCTTGAGCGCGGAGGCCATCGCCCAGCCCACCGCCTGCGGATATTGCGTGGCGAGGTTGCCGGAGATGGAAAAGATATTGCCCGATGCCCAGTGATACATGATCGGCATCTGCCGGCCCTTGCACGGATCACCGGTGTTGGACAGACACTGGCACATCAGCTCGACGATGCTGTGACCGCGCGCCACGTGCGCGCCCTGGTTGCGATAGGCGGGAAACAGCATGTCATCCGGACGCAGCGCCATGGTCTGCGCCACCGACACCGCCTCCTCGCCCAGGGAGCGGATGTAGAAGGAAATCCGCCCCTGGCGCTGGATGTTCTGCATGCGCTGGTCAAACACCCGCGTCAGCAGCATGTGGCGCAGGCCGAACTGCAGTTCCGCCGGTTCCAGGTGCGGATTCCACGGGCCCACGGCCGCCTGGTTGTCATCCAGTACGCGCACCATGCCGGTGGCCAGGAACTCGATGTCGGTCAGCGCCGCGCTGGCCTCGGGGCACGCGATGGCTCCGGCCGGGGAGATCTGCAGGTAGCTGAAATCAGGGGTCTCGCCCGGCCGTGCCGGAGGGTGCGGAACATGCAGTCGCGGAACCCTCGTCATGGCTGGATCACACCGCTGTGAGCCAGCCAAACCGGTCCGGCGTCACGCCGCGCTGCACGTCCACGAGCGCGGCGCGCAGCGCCCGCGTCACGGGCCCCACGTTACCGTCGACCACGCTCACCTCGCCCCCCTGCCAGATCAGCGTGCCGACTCCGGCCAGCACGGCGGCCGTGCCCGACAGCGCAGCTTCCCCGGTGGCGACCCACTGCAGGGTCTCCTCGACCGTGACGATGCGCTCCTCGATGCTGTAGCCCAGGTCCTTGGCCAGCGTCAGCAGCGAATCGCGCGTGACGCCGTGCAGGAAGGTCGAATCCAGGCTGCGGGTGAGGATCTGCCCTTCGCGCAGCAGCAGGAAATTGGCGGCACCGGTCTCCTGTACCTCCCCGCCCGGACAGAACAGCACCTGGTCCACCTTGTGCTCGCGACGCGCGGCCAGTGTCGGCCCCAGCGCCGCGGCATAGTTGCCACCGGTCTTGACCACGCCCAGGTGCGGCGCCGAACGCGGCGCGGGTTCCATCAGGATGCGCAACGGCTTCATGCCACCGGCGAAGTAGTCCCACACCGGGCTCGCCATCACCACCAGCGTCGCCTGGTCGGCAGGCGTCGCCGCCGCGCCGATGTTGGGCGTCGTGCCGAACAGCAGCGGTCGCAGATACAGGGAACCGGGCGCCTCGGGAACCTCATCGCGGCTGCGATCCACCAGCGCCGTGACCATGCCGCGCACCAGGTTGGCATCCGGTTCGGGCAGCACCAGCAGCCGCGCACTCTGCCGCAGTCGTTCGATGTGGCGCTCGAGGCGAAAGATATGCACGCCGCCATCGTTGCGGCGATACGCCTTGAAGCCCTCGAAGCAGGAGCTGCAGTAATGCAGGGCATGCGCCGCGGGGTGCAGCGACAGCGCGGCCAGCGGCTTCAGTTCGGAACCTGACCAGGCGCCATCCTTGAAGGTGGCGACGGCCATGAAGTCAGTGAACACACTGCCGAAGGGAACGGATCTTGGATCGGGTTTGCTCATGAGGGAATTATAGGGGAAAGGCGCCGCGATGGGCCGTTACCGCCATCCAGATCCGCGAGTTCCGCGTCCGAATCACGCCGGTCGGGCAAAAAGCCGCCGGCCTGGCGCGTCCACAGCGTCTCATAAAGCCCGCCGGCGGCCAGAAGCTGCGCATGCGAGCCGTCCTCGACGATGCGGCCGGCGTTGAACACCAGGATCCGGTCCAGGTGGGCGATGGTGGACAGCCGGTGGGCCACCACCAGCACGGTGCGATCACGCATCAGCTCCGTCAAGGTCTCCTGGATGGCCTTTTCGGTCACCGAATCCAGGCTCGAGGTGGCCTCGTCCAGGATCAGTATCGGCGCGTTCTTGAGCACGACGCGGGCGATGGCGACACGCTGGCGCTGGCCGCCGGAGAGCTTGATGCCGCGCTCGCCCACCAGCGCCGCATAACCGCCGGGCACGTTCTGGATGAACTCATGCGCATGGGCCTTGCGCGCCGCCGTGACCACCTCCTCGTCACTGGCGCCCTGACGTCCATAGCGGATATTCTCCATCAGGCTGCGATGAAACAGGCTCGGATCCTGTGGAATCAGGCCCAGGTGCGCATGCAGGGACTCCTGGGTGACCTGGCGTACGTCAGTGCCGTCGATCAGCACCCGGCCGGATTGCGGCTCGTACAGCCGCAGGATCAGGCTGACGAAGGTCGATTTGCCCGAACCCGAATAACCCACCAGCCCCACCCTCTGCCCGGCCGCTATGCGCACCGAAAGATCGTGGAACACCGTGGCGCCGCCCTCATAGGCGAAGTTCACATGCTGCAGCTCGATGGCGCCGCGGGTGATGCGGGCCGGGATCGCGCCCGGCAGGTCCACGATTTCGTGCGGCCTGACGATGGTGCGCACGCCATTGGTGACATTGCCCAGGTACTCGAAGAAGTCCAGGAAGCGGCGGCTGAGATTGCGCGCCTCGTTGATGATGAGCAGCGCGGTGGTCGCCGCCATCACGAATTCGGCGACGTTGATGGCACCGCGGCTCCACAGCAGCAGGGCGTAGTACAGCGTGCCGATCTTCAGGATCAGGGCCGCGGTGAACTGAAACCAGCGCACGCCCTCGGAATAGTGATTGGAGCGCTTGATGGCGAGCATTTCGTGATTGAGCTGCCGGTCCAGATAGCCGCGCTCGAAGCGCAGGCGCGCGAACAGCCGCGTATTGGTGAGATTGGTGACGGCATCGACCACCTTGCCGGTGGTATCGCTGCGGGTGGCGGCGGCGGTCACGGCGAAGGGCCGCGCGCGCGTGGCGAGGAACCACGACAGACTCACGAAGCAGGCCGCCCACAGGCCGACAAATATGGCCAGTCCCGGAAAAGCGGACCACAGCACCCCTGTGGCCACGATGAACACGATGGCCATGGGCCAGAAATCAAAGATCACCGCCCAGATGGTCTGGGAGACGCCCAGGGAGGTCTCGCTGATCTTGTGGGCCAGGGCGCCGGCGAAGTCATTGTGCAGGTAGCGATGCGAGTGATGCTGCAGATAGGCATACAGCGCCCGGGTCACCGCATGACGCTGGCGCGGGCCGACCGTCACCTGGCAATAGCCGGCCGCGCGGCTGGCGATCACTTCAAGCACCGCCAGGCCCAGGAACAGCAGCAACGCAAAGCGCAGCGGCCCGGCCAGCAGCGCCTGGCCGGCATGGCGGCCGGTGACCGTGCGGATGATCCGCGCCAGGGCGTAGGGGATCAGGATGCCGCAGGTGGCGTTCACCGTCTCGAACAGCACCATCCCCAGGTACCACCAGCGAAATTCGCCCAGGAAGAAGCCGACGAACCGCAACGGGGTCGCTGGCAGCGCCGGAGCATCGGGGGCGCGGGTGAAAGGAGGAGCGGTCATGGGTGTGCGGCCAGTGTAGTGCAATGCGCCAAATCGCTTTGGCTTGCTAGTTGTATATACAACCATAGATAATGGGGCGGTGACTACCCCCCATGCGCCCCTCTACGAGCGGATCAAGCACCTCATCCTCCGCCAGATCGCGGGCGGTGACTGGCCCCCCGCCCAGCGCATTCCCTCCGAGAACGAACTGGTGCGCCAGGTGGGCGCCTCGCGCATGACGGTCAACCGGGCGCTGCGCGAGCTCACCGACGCGGGCTACCTGGTGCGGGTTCAGGGTGTCGGCACCTTCGTCGCCGACCGGCGCGCCCAGGGACACCCGCTGGCCATCCGCAATATCGCCGATGAAATCCTGGCGCGAGGCCACCTGCACACCGCGCGCGTGCTGACCCTGGAACGCTGCACCGCCTCCACCAAGCTCGCCGCGCATTTCAATCTGCGCGCGGGGCATGAGTTGTTCCATTCGCGCGTGGTGCACCTGGAAAACGGCCTGCCCATACAGCTGGAGGACCGCTATGTGAATCCTGCGGTGGCGCCGCTGTACCTGGGCCAGGACTTCATGCGCACCACACCCAATGCGTACCTGATGCAGGTGGCCCCCCTGCAGAGGGTGGAGCACATTGTGCAGGCCGCGCGCACCGATTCGGCCACCGCGCAGCTGTTGCAGATGGACGTCACTGAACCGTGCCTGGTGCTGCGCCGGCGCACCTGGTCAGGCGGTGCGGTGGCCAGCGCCGTGACCCTGTCGCATCCGGCCTCACGCTTTGAACTGCAAGGTCAATTCACTCCCTAGAGGAAACCGGGCATGAGCACCACTTCCGTACCTGGCCCCCGCACCGTGCGCGCCGCGCGCGGCACCACCTTGAGCGCGCGCAGCTGGCTCACCGAGGCGCCGCTGCGCATGCTGATGAACAATCTGGACCCGGATGTGGCCGAGCGACCGCAGGATCTGGTGGTGTACGGCGGCATCGGCCGGGCGGCACGCAACTGGGAGTGCTATGAGCGCATCATCGAGTGCCTGAAGAACCTCGCACACGATGAGACGCTGCTGATCCAATCGGGCAAACCGGTCGGCATCTTCCGCACCCACGCGGATGCGCCGCGGGTGCTGATCGCCAACTCCAATCTGGTACCGCACTGGGCCAACTGGGAACACTTCAATGAACTGGACCGTAAAGGCCTGATGATGTTCGGCCAGATGACGGCCGGGTCGTGGATCTACATCGGCAGCCAGGGCATCGTGCAGGGTACCTACGAGACCTTCGTCGAGATGGGACGCCGTCATTTCAACGGCAATCTCGCCGGCAAATGGATACTGACCGCGGGCCTGGGGGGCATGGGCGGCGCCCAGCCGCTGGCGGCCACCATGGCCGGGGCCTGCATGCTCGCCGTGGAATGTCGGCCGGATCGCATCGCGCGGCGCCTCGCGACCGGCTATCTGGACGTCGCCGCGCAATCTCTGGATGAGGCGCTGGAACTCATCGGTCGCGCCCTGCACGCCGGCCGTGCGGTGTCGGTGGGTCTGACCGGCAATGTCTGCGACATCCTGCCGCAGCTGCTGCGCCGGGGCGTGCGGCCCGATGCCTTGACGGACCAGACCTCGGCCCACGACCCGGTCAACGGCTACCTGCCCGGTGGCTGGACCTTGGGCCAATGGGAAAAGCTGCGGGTGGAGAATCCGCAGGCGGTCGCCGCCGCCGCGCGCCATTCCATGGCGCGTCATGTGCAAGCGATGCTGCAGTTCCAGGCGCAGGGCGTGGCGGTCTTCGACTATGGCAACAACATCCGCCAGGTAGCACTGGATGAGGGCCTCAAGGAGGCCTTCGATTTCCCGGGGTTCGTGCCCGCCTATATACGGCCGCTGTTCTGCCGCGGCATCGGTCCGTTCCGCTGGGCGGCGCTGTCGGGGGACCCGGAAGACATCTATCGCACCGATGCCAAGGTCAAGGAGCTCATTCCCAGTGACCCGCACCTGCATAACTGGCTGGACATGGCCCGCGAACGTATCCAGTTCCAGGGCCTGCCCGCGCGCATCTGCTGGGTGGGCCTGGGGGATCGGCACCGCCTGGGGCTGGCCTTCAACGAGATGGTGGCGCGCGGTGAACTCAAGGCGCCGGTGGTGATCGGACGGGATCACCTGGATGCAGGTTCAGTCGCCAGCCCCAACCGCGAGACCGAAGCCATGCTTGACGGCTCGGACGCGGTGTCGGACTGGCCACTGCTCAATGCCCTGCTCAATACTGCAAGCGGCGCCACCTGGGTTTCGATTCATCACGGCGGCGGGGTGGGCATGGGCTTCTCGCAGCATGCCGGGGTGGTGATCGTGTGCGACGGCACGCCTGAGGCGGCGCGCCGCATCGAGCGGGTGCTGTGGAACGATCCGGCCACCGGAGTGATGCGTCATGCCGATGCCGGCTATCCGCAGGCCATGGACTGCGCGCGCGAGCGCGGCCTGAAACTGCCGATGATGCCGCGCGGCGGCTGAGGTACCCCGATGACCCTGACACTGACCGCCGAACCGGTACCCCTGCAGGCGCTGCGCGCCGTCCTGCACCACGAGGTCGAGGTGCAGCTGGGTGCACCGGCACTGCAGAAAATCACGGCCTCGCGCGCCGTCATCGAGCGCATCGAGAATCAGGATGACCCCGTGTACGGGGTCAATACCGGCTTCGGCCTCCTGGCCCAGACCCGCATTGCACGCGAACGGCTGGTGCAACTGCAGCGCAATCTGGTGCTCTCGCATGCGGCGGGCACCGGTCCGCTGCTGGATGATGCGGTGGTGCGGCTGGTCATGGTGCTGAAGCTGATCAGCCTGGCGCGCGGCTACTCGGGCGTACGCCCGCAGGTCCTGCACTGCCTGATTGCGTTGCTGCAGGCGCAGGCCCTGCCCTGCATCCCCTCACGCGGCTCGGTCGGGGCCTGCGGAGACCTTGCGCCACTGGCGCACATGACCGCGGCGCTGCTGGGTGAAGGACAGATTCGCTTCAAGGGGCGCGTGCTGCCGGCCGCGCAGGTGCTGTCGCAGTTGGGGCTCGAACCCCTGACCCTGGCCCCCAAGGAGGGCCTGGCGCTGCTCAATGGCACGCAGGTGTCCACCGCGCTCGCCCTGAAGGGCCTGTTCGCCGCCGAGCAGGTGTTCGGCGCGGCGGTGGTGGCCGGAGCCATGTCGATCGATGCGCTCAAGGGCAGCGATGCGCCATTTGATGCGCGCATCCACGCCGCACGCGGCCAGCCCGGACAGATGCGGGTCGCCGGCCTGTATCGGCGGCTGCTCGCCGGCAGCCGCATCCGCGAATCGCACCGCGACTGCGACAAGGTTCAGGACCCGTACTCGCTGCGCTGCCAGCCCCAGGTGATGGGCGCGTGCCTGGATTCGATCGTGCATGTGGCGCGGATCCTTGAAATCGAGGCCAACGCCGCCACCGACAATCCACTGGTGTTCGCCGCGGATGAGGCGGTGCTGTCCGGAGGCAACTTTCACGCCGAGCCGGTCGGCTTCGCCGCCGACTGCCTCGCCGTGGCCATCGCGGAAATCGGCGCCATGTCCGAGCGGCGCACCGCCGTGATGGTGGACCCGAAGATGAGCAACCTGCCGGCCTTCCTGGTTCCCGACAGCGGCTTGAATTCCGGATTCATGATCGCGCAGGTCACCGCCGCGGCACTGGTTTCGGAGAACAAGTCGCTGGCGCATCCGGCCAGCGTGGACAGCATCCCCACCTGCGCCAATCAGGAGGACCATGTGAGCATGGCCACCTATGCGGCCCGGCGCCTCACCGACATGACCCGCAATGCCGCGACCGTCGTGGGCATCGAACTGCTGTGTGCCGGGCAGGGCATTGAATTTCATCGGCCGCTCACCAGCTCCCCGCCCCTGGAGAACGCGCTGCTGATGCTGCGGCAGCGGGTTTCAAACTATGACCATGACCGCCTGATCCATCCGGACATCGAAGCGGCCACGGCGCTGGTCGAGACGGGCGATCTGGCGCGGCTCGTCAATCTGCCGGGTGCAGCATAGCCGTTGCCCGATCCAGCTGGGCGCTGCAGGCATCCAGAACCGCGGCGGTGCGGCGCGCATAGTCCTCGGCCGTCTGCCATTGCCCCTGTTCGATCGCCTCGCGCACGCCCGGCAGCGTCTTGCCGGCATAACCGTTGGACATCGCCGGTGCCACGATCAGATTCGTGTACCAGCTGCGCCCCGGCAGGCCCCGCGGATCCGTCATCAACTGTTCAAGACCCCGCAGCAGCGCGTTGATGCGGCGCGAACGGTCATTGGACATGCTGCCCGGTGCGGCAAGCTGCGCCGCATAGGCGGCATCGAAGGCGCGCGCCGCCCGCGTCAGCCGCAGCACCGCCTCATCCAGCGGCGCCAGATTCACATTCGGTACCGGGGCTTCGGCCGGTGGCGGCAGCACGGGCCGCTGCGGATCGGCGGCCAGTTCAAAGACGCGCAGCCGCAGCAGCCGCTCGACATCGGCCGCGTGACGGCGCCGGGTCTCCAGCAGCGCGTGCAGCTGGCGCACGTAGCCATCGATGCGCTGCGCCAGCGGACCACCCTGCTGCGGCAGCAATTGCGCATCGGCCATGCGCAGCACCAGCCGCCCGTTGGTCTGCGCCAGCAGCACCGAGTACTTGAAGTCCGGATCCCCAAAACGCACGTAGTGATCGAAGGTGTCATAGCGGGAGTGATAGACGCCCTGCTGGTCCGCCTCCCCGCCATACTCCACCGACAAGGTGGCGATGCCCAGGTGATGGGTGAAGGGAACAAAGTCGGATCCGGCGCCCAGTGACTGCAGTGGCAGATCCCCACCCGCCGCCGCGGCATCCAGCGCCGCACGCGCGTCCCCGTCCAGGACCGCACCCAAGCCGTTGGCGAGGGTGCGGGCGCGCAGCCGCGCCTGCACGCTGACTCCGGTTTCAGGATCGATGACCGCCGCGGCCACCTCATTCAGCAGACGCTGCAGCGAATCGCTGCCGCCGGGCATGATGAAGCCGCGCCCGCTCTCATCCGAGTTCAGATACAGGACGGCCTTGTCGCGCAGTTCCTGCGCGTGCGTTTCCACCCATTCGGTGGAACCCATGAGGCCCGGCTCCTCGCCATCCCAGCTGGCGTACAGCAGCGTGCGTCGCGGCCGCCAGCCGGTTTTGAGCAAAGCGCCGATGGCGCGGGCTTCGCCAAGTTCCGCAATGGCGCCGGCCAGTGGGTCCCAGGCACCCTCCACCCAGCCATCACGGTGGTTGCCACGGACCACCCACTCATCCGGAAAATCCCGCCCGGGAACGGTCGCGATGACATCGTAGATGGGCTTCAGGCTCCAATCCGATTTCACCATCAGGTGGACCTTGGCCGCGCCCGGTCCCAGGTGATAGGTGAGGGGCAGTGAACCGCGCCAGGCCGGAGGCGCCACCGGACCGCCCAGGGCGGCGAGAATGGGCTGCGCGTCCGCCCAGGCGATGGGCAGCACCGGAATCTTCATCAGCGTCGCTGCGTCCTGGATGGGCAGACGGGGCGCACCGGCCGTTGCGCCCACTCCAGGGGTGAGGGGATCACCCGGGTAGATCAGCAGATCCGCCACCGAGCCGCGCTGGATGCCGGTCGCAGGCCGCCCCCCGCCTTCGGGATAGACATCGCCCACGGCGTAGCCTTCCTCATGCGGATCCGAATAGATCACGCAGCCGACCGCGCCATGCTGCTGGGCGATTTTGACCTTCAGGCCGCGCCACATTTCACCGTAACGCACCAGCGCGATCTTGCCGGCGACGCTGACCCCGCGGCGCGCCAGTTCCTGGTAGTCCGCATCCGATCCGAAGTTCACGTAGACCACTTCGGCGGTCACCTCGCCGTCCGCGCCGAACACGTTGTAGGCCGGCAGCGCACCGGCGACCGCGCTGCCCGCATCGCCGGGAATCGGCGGCTCCAGCAGCTGCGCCACGTGCCGGGTGGGCGCCACCAGTTCCAGATGCTCCTCGATCGGTGTCGGGTAGAGCACCTGGAAGATTTCGATGCGCGCGTTCCAGCCCCAGGAGGCGAGCATGTCGCGCACCTTCTCGGCATTGCGATGATCGTGGGGCGAGCCCACGTTGTTGGGCGCGGCGGAGAGGTCCTGGAGCCAGGTCCTCAAGTCCGCCGGATCCAGCCGCGCATCGAACTGCTGCTCCACGGCCAGCTGCGCGCTGCTGCCCGCGGCATCAAAGCCGATCAGGTTATCGGCGCCGGCCAGTACCGGCGCGGCCAGCAGCCCGAACAGGAGCATCATGCGCATGGCTGTGCCTCTCAATCCATCAGACGCTGTGACAGGTAGACAAATTCCAGTGCCAGACGCCGGGCGCGCTCGCGCAGATCGGCCGCCGCCGAGTGCCCGCCGTCGATGTTTTCGTAGTACAGAAATGGCATGTGCAGTGCTTCAAGCCGCGCCGCGTATTTGCGGGCATGTCCAGGATGCACCCGGTCATCCTTGGTTGAGGTGAGCAGGAATACTTCGGGGAAGTCCTGCCTAAAGTGCAGGTTCTGATAAGGCGACATCTGCTCCAGCCAGGCGCGCTCCGGCGGCACCTGCGGTGACCCATATTCGTCCACCCAGGAGGCTCCGGCCAGCAGTTTGTCGAAGCGCAGCATATCCAGCAGCGGCACCTGGACGACGGCCGCATGAAACAGCTCGGGGCGCTGGGTGAGCATGACCCCCATCAACAGCCCGCCATTGGAACCACCCTCGATCCCCAGGCGGCGTGGCGAGCTGATGCGCCGCGCAATCAGGTCCTGCGCGACGGCGATGAAATCGTCGTACACCACCTGCCGACGGGTCTTCAGCCCGGCCTCGTGCCAGGCCGGCCCGAACTCGCCACCGCCGCGGATATTGGCCAGCACGTACAGGCCACCGTGCTCCAGCCACAGTTTCCCGGTCGTGCCCAGATAACCGGGCAGCATGGAGACATTGAATCCGCCATAGCCGTACAACAGCGTCGGCGCGGCGCCATTGGCCACGAAGGCCTTCGGTCGCACGACGAAATAGGGCACCCGGGTTCCGTCCCGGGAACTCGCCTCGAGCTGCTCCACCATGAATTTTGCGGCGTCAAACTTCTGGGCGAGGCTCTTGATGGGCAACGCCTGCAGCGTCGCTACCGACACCCGGTACAGCGTCGCCGGCGTCAGGAAGTCCTCGTAGGTCACGAATGCGGTGTCACTGCGTTGGTTGGCCGTGGCAATGCCCACCGAGCCGTTCGCCGGCAGCGCGATGTCGGTTGCAGTCCAGGCGTGGCCGTCGAACTGCATACGCAGCAGTCGTCCCTTGACGTTGGAATACAGTGCAGCCAGTACCCCACTGCCGGTCACGGACACCTGTTCGATCGAGTCGCGCGGCCCGGGCACGAGCACCGTGCGGATCGCGGGTTGCGCATCGCTGACCGAGGCCAGCGGCATGGACAGCAGCGAGCCGGTCCGGAAGGAAACGCCCGCGATCTGCCAGTCCTGTCGGATCAGGAACAGCAGCTCGCCGTGACTGATGCCCTGCAGATCCACTTTCGGCGGCAGCGTCATGGGTCGCAGCGGCCCAGGGCCCACTGTCAGGTAATCGCTGCTGAAAAAGGTTCTGGCGCGCACGATGACCAGCAGGCTCTGTCCCTGAGCCCCATCCAGCCGACCCGGACTCACCGCTACGTCTTGTGCCTCGCCACGGTACAGCTCGCGAGCCTGCTCCAGCGGCTGGCCGCGATGCCATTCCTTGACGACATAGGGGTAGCCGGACTCGGTGAGCGAGTGCGCATCGAATCTGGTCGCCACCAGCAAGGTGTCGGCATCCTTCCAGGCGAGGTCGGATTTGGCCTCGGGCAACTTGAAACCATCCGCGACGAAACTGCGCGTGGGCACATCGAACTCGCGCACCACGTTGGCGTCCTGGCCACCGTCGGACAGGCTGATCAGGCAGCGTGGAGCATCGTCGGGCTGACAGGTCACGCCCTTGTAGACCCAGTTGCGCCCTTCGGCGCGCGCCAGGGCATCCACATCCAGCAGGATTTCCCAGTTCGGGCTGTCGGTCTCATATGAGGCGAGGACGGTCCGGCGCCACAGGCCGCGCACGTGCTCATCATCCTGCCAGAAATTGTAGACAAAGCCGCCACGCAGGCTGCCGTAGGGAATGCGGCTGCGATCCTCGAGAATCGCCCGCGCCTGCTGCTCATCGTGGTGATAGCGCGGATCGGCGGTGAGCTGCTGGAGCGAGCGCTCATTCTGCTGCTGCACCCAGGCCAGGGCGCGCTGGCCTTCGATGTCCTCCAGCCACAGAAACGGATCGGCGGCGTCCGCGGGTGGATCAGCAGTCCGGGACATTCACGGCCAGGCCTCCCTGGGAGGTCTCCTTGTAGATGGTGGACATGTCATGTCCGGTCTGGCGCATCGTGGCGATGACCTGGTCCAATGACACCTTGTGCGTGCCATCACCGCGCATCGCCAGCCGCGCCGCATTGATGGCCTTGACCGAGCCCATGGCATTGCGCTCGATGCAGGGGATCTGCACCAGCCCGGCGACCGGATCACAGGTGAGTCCGAGGTTGTGCTCCATGCCGATCTCGGCGGCATTCTCGATCTGTTCATTGGTGCCATGCAGGGCCGCCACCAGGCCCGCCGCTGCCATGGAGCAGGCCACTCCGACCTCGCCCTGGCAGCCCATCTCGGCGCCGGAGATGGAGGCGTTGCGCTTGTAGAGCATGCCGATGGCACCGGCGGTGAGCAGGAAGCGGATGATGCCCTGCTCGCTGGCGCCCGGCTCGAAGCGTTCGTAGAAGTGCAAGACCGCAGGCACGATGCCGGCGGCGCCATTGGTGGGGGCCGTGACCACCCGTCCGCCCGCGGCATTCTCTTCATTCACCGCCAGCGCCCAGGCATTCACCCAGTCCATGGCCACCAGCGCACCCTGCGGCGCGCTGCCTTCGGTCAGGGTGCGGTGCATTTTCGGCGCCCGCCGCCTTACCTTGAGCACACCGGGCAGCACGCCGGTTTGACGAAAGCCGCGCGCCACGCAGGCCTGCATGACATGCCAGAGGGCGAGCAGCTGCTCGCAGATCTGTGCCGTGCTGCGCCAGGTCTGTTCATTCGCCAGCATCAACTCGAAGATTTCCAGTCCGTGCTCGCGGCATAGCGCCAGCAGTTGCTCGCCCGAGCTGAACGGATACGGCGGGGCCGCCGCAGCGTCCTGGCTCTCCGGGTCATCACCCCGAACGATGAAGCCGCCACCCAGCGAGTAGTAGTCCTCCTCGGCAAGGCGCACGCCGCCCCCATCCAGGGCGGTGAAGCGCACGCCGTTGGTATGCCGCGGCAGGCGCTCGGCGCGCATGAACAGCAGCTGCATGGGCTCATCGAACCGGATCAGGTGCTGCCCCAGCAGCGCAAGCTCACCGCTGCTGCGGAGCTGCTGCAGCGCAGGTTCCATGGCATCCGGGTCCACCGTCTGGGGCTCCTCCCCCATGAGCCCCAGCAGCACCGCGCGGTCGGTGCCGTGGCCGCTGCCGGTCAGCGCCAGGGAACCGTACAGTCGAATCACGACCTCGACGGTGCGTTCCAGTACTCCGGCGGACTTCAACCGCAGGGCGAACTCGCGTGCCGCCCGCATCGGGCCCATGGTGTGGGAGCTTGACGGACCGATGCCGATCTTGAAGACGTCGAAGGTGGACAGACTCACCAGATGTGCACGCGTTTATCGGGAGGCAGGTACATTTTGTCCCCCGGCTTCACGTCAAAGGCCCCGTAGAAGGCGTCCTGGTTCTTAAGCGGCAGTGACCCACGCGCCGCATAGGGGGAGTGCGGATCGGACTTCAGGTACACGATCTGCTGCTTGTCACGCACTTTGCCCGCCCAGCCCTGCGCGAACGACAGGAAGAAGCGCTGGTCGCCGCTGAAGCCATCGATGACGGGGGCCTGCTGGCCCTTCAGGCTCAGGCGGTAGGCCTTGTAGGCCACCGCCAGTCCGGAATTGTCGGCGATGTTCTCGCCAAGGGTCAGCTTGCCGTTGATGTGATAGCCGGGAATCGCCTCGAAGGCCTCGTACTGCGCGACGAGCGCGGCCGTTTTGGCCGCAAAGCGTTCGTGATCCTCCTTGGTCCACCAGTCGCGCAGATTGCCGTCCGCGTCGAACTGGCTGCCCTGGTCATCGAACCCATGGCTCATCTCATGACCAATAATGGCACCGATGGCCCCATAGTTGGCGGCATCATCGGCCCTGGGATCAAAATACGGCGGCTGCAGAAAGGCGGCCGGAAACACGATCTCGTTGAGGTCATCGCGGTAATAGGCGTTGATGGTCTGCGGCGTCAGTTCCCACTCCTCGCGATCCACGGGCTTGCCAAGCTTGCCCATCTGATAGGCGAAGTCCCATTCATTGGAACGGATGACATTGCCGACCAGGTCATCACGATGGATGACCAGACCACTGTAGTCGCGCCAGCGACTCGGATAGCCGATCTTGCGGCGCATCTTGGCAAGCTTGTCGAGCGCCTGTTTCTTGGTCGCCGGCCCCATCCAGTCAAGCGCGTTGACATCCTGGCGATAGGCGCCCATCAGGTTGTCGATCAGCTGGTCCATGCGCGCCTTGGTGGCGGGCGGAAAATACTTGGCCACATACAGCTTGCCGAGCGCCTCGCCCACCGCTCCGTCCACCAGCGTGACGCCACGCTTCCAGCGCGGGCGGATGGTCGGTGTGCCACGCAGCGCGGTGCTGAAGAAATCGAAGTTCGCGTTGACGAAGTCCTTGGCCAGATAAGGGGCGAATTCATAGACCAGGTGCCAGCGCAGATAGCTCTGCCACACCGACAGAGGCTCCTGCTGCACCATCTGCCCGAAGGCCTTGAAGTAGCTCGGTTCACCGATGAGCAGGTAGTCGGTCTTGCCGGCCACGCCCACGTCGGCCAGGTACGCCCGCCAGGGGTAGCCGGGCGTGGTCGCATCCAGCTGCGTGAGCGCGAATTTGTTGTAGGTCTTGACCGGATCGCGCAGGTCCGTGCGGGTCCATTGCGCCTGGGCCATGCGGGTTTCCAGGGCCAGGATGGCCTTGGCCTGCGCCGCAGTGTCGCGCTGCCCCGCCAGGGTCAGGAGCTTCTGGATGGCCATCAGATACTGCCCGCGGATCGCGCGCAGCTGCACATCATCGGTCTTGATGTAATAGTCGCGATCCGGCAGCCCCAGGCCATCCTGATCGACGCGCGCCGCCACCCGCGTGGAATCGCGCGGATCAGGCTGAGTACCCACACCAAAGGGCGTGGAGACTCCGATGCGATCCAGATGAGCGAACAGGGCGGGCAACTCACTCTTGCTCTTCAGGGCATCGATTCGCGCCAGTTCACCCTTGAGGGCGCCGAGTCCCGCAGCCTGCACCGTGGCCTCATCCATGAAGCTCGCGTACAGGTCCCCGATCTTGCGCGCTTCGGAATTGGCCGGCGCCGCGCTGTCCTTCGCGGCCGTTTCGATCAACTCGTGCAGCTGATCGATGCTGCGGTCGTACAACTGGCTGGCAATGGAAACGCTGGAGCGTTCATCGGGAATGGGCGTGTTCTTCAGCCAGTGGCCATCGGCATAGTCATAGAAATCATCCTGGGGGCGCACGCTCTTGTCCATGCCGGCCAAGTCCAGGCCCGAAGTCAGCGCCGGTGGCTGCGCTGCCGGGGCGCGACCGGCCATGAGGGCAACGACCAACGCGGCCAGGACCGCGCCGGTGGGGGTTCGACTGAATGTGATGTTCATGGCTTGGATTATAGCGGCACCGCCGTCGCGGGCGCGAAATGCCGGATGCACTCGGCAAAACGGGCGGCAGCCGCTGGCGCCTGGGCAAAGAACAATGACGGCTCGATCAACTCCAGTTCCAGTAGCAGCGGCTGCCCTTGGGCATCGCGGATCAGATCCACGCGCGCGTACAATGGCGTGGCGAAGGGCAGCACCGCCAGCACCTGACGGGCGAGCGCGAGCTCATCGGCCGCGGCCGTGCGGGCGCTGATGGTCTCCGGTGAGAACACCGCGTTGGTGGGCGGGGCGCCCGGCCGCAGCATGGCACCCTTGCGGATCGAATGGCTGAATTCGCCGCCGAAGAAAATCAACGCCGCCTCGCCCTCCTCGTCCACCCGCGACAGGTAGGGCTGCAGCAAGGCACAGCGCCCCGCCGCCAGCAGGCGGCTGGCATGCGCGAGCGCCAGCGCCCGCGCATCGCGGTGATGGCGCTGGGCGTCGCGCGACCCGACGCCGATCGCCGGCTTCACCACGAACTCGGTGCACTGCCGGTGCGCCAGGAACTGATCCAGCTCGGCCGTCACATCGGCGTCGGGTTCCAGAAAGGTGGTGGGCACCACCGGTACGCCGGCGCTGGCCAGTGCTCCAAGATAGTGCTTGTCGATATTCCAGCGGACCATCGCCAGGCTGTTGACCAGCGGTGCTGCGCGCGCGGCCTGTTCTGCCCAGCTCAGGAATTCCTGAAGACGTGACATATAGTCCCAGGTGGAGCGCAGCAGGAGCATGTCAAATTGTGACCAATCCCGCGCCGCGTCCCAGCAGACGATGTGCACGTCCACACCAACGTGGTGCAGCGCATTCGCCAGCGGCAGCAGGTCTGCGTCGAGCGCTCGTGCTTCCTGAGCCGTTACCAGTGCAATGCGACGCAAAACTGCGACACCCGGCACATTCGCGGCACGCTCGTGCAGCGCATCACCTGACATTCGCGATCTTCCTCTTGGCGGCAAACTTGCCCAGCAGGTAGTTTCGGCAAAGTGCGCAGCCTGCTAGATTTGAGTCACGCATGACAGTATCCAAGAACTGGACTTTTCCTGCTGCTCTGCAACCCCGACCGGAGCAGCTGCCGTTCGACCTGCATTCGGCGCTGCATTCAGTGGTCATGGTGCATTCGGAGATTCCCGAAGGCGCCTTCACAGCGCCGCTGCTCGGCACCGAGCGCATCGGCAGCGGCGTGGTCATCGGTGAGGACGGCATGGTGCTCACCATCGGCTACCTGATCACCGAGGCGCGCACCGTGTGGCTGTCCACCCATAACGGCCGTGCCGTACCAGGACATGTGGCCGGCTATGACCCGACGTCCGGCTTTGGCCTGGTACAGCCGCTGGGCGAGCTGGGCGCACCGGTGCTGGAGCGCGGGTCCGCGCTCGGCCTTGAGGTGGGTGCCAGCGCCATTGTCATCGGCCACGGCGGCCTGGCGCATTCACTCAATGTCCACGTCACCGCGCGCCGCGAGTTCGCCGGCCACTGGGAATACCTGCTGGAGGATGCGATCTTCACCGCCCCGGCCCACCCGCAGTGGGGCGGCACGGCCCTGGTGGGCACGGACGGACGGCTGCTGGGCGTCGGTTCGCTGCTGGTGGAGGAATCCAACCGCGACGAAACCTTCGATGCCAACCTGTTCGTCCCCGTGGATCTTCTGGATCCCATACTGGATGACATGCTGCGCGCCGGACGACCACTGCAGACGCCACGCCCGTGGCTGGGCATGTACGCCACGGAACAGCAGGGGCGCCTGGTGGTCGGGGCCTTGACACCGGATGGCCCGGCGCATCGCGCCGGCGTGCGGGTCAATGATGAAGTTACCGCGGTAGCCGGGCACGGTGTGGAGGGACTCGCGGACATGTTCCGCAAGGTCTGGAGCATCGGGCCGGCCGGTGCCGAAATTCCCCTGACCCTCACCCGCGGCGAGCACACCTCCCTGGTACGCGTGCATTCCGCGGATCGCTACGACTATCTGCTGAAGCCCCGCCGGCACTAGGGCTCGCCCTGCGGCCCCCGCCCCGTCCGACTTGACGGTTGGAACCCTTATGCTACGCTTTGTAGCATTACAGGAGAGCACGGTGAGCAGCGACCTCAAGGCCCTGGGCGAACTCGAGCACGAAGTCATGCAGCTGGTGTGGGCGCACGGCCGCATCACGGCCGAGCAGGCCCGCGAGGAGCTGCGCCGCCCGCTCAAGGAATCCACGGTGCGCACTGTGCTGCGCCGCCTGGAAGACAAAGGCTACGTCACCCATACCGTGGAAGGCCGCACCTTTCATTTTGTCGCCGCCGAGGCCCGCGGCAAGGTCGCGGCGCGGGCCGTGCAGCGCATCGCGGACTGGTTCTGCAACGGCTCGCTGGAAGAGGTGCTGACCGGAATGGTGGACAACGCGACACTGAGTCCCAAGGAGCTGCAGGTGCTCTCGGATAGGATCTCAAAGGCCCGCGAGCGAAAAAAATGACGCTGCTCCTGGAGTCGGCACTGCGCTCACTGCTTCTCGGGCTCCTGGTGTGGGCGCTGCTGAAGCTGATCCGGCTGCGCGACACCACCTCCGAGACCCTCATCTGGACCTTCGTACTGGCGGCCGCCCTGTCGATGCCGCTGCTCAGCCACTGTCTGCCGCGGCTGCTGGTCACGCTGCCCAACCTGACATCCGGGTCCGCGGCGGCTGTCGGCGGGCCGCCGTCCATCGCAGCTCACGCCCCACCGGGACTGCCGTGGCTCGCCAGCCATGGTCGACTGCTGCTGTCCGCGCTGTACCTGCTGGGGCTCGCGGCCTGCCTGGGCCGCCTTGGCATCGGCGTGTTCCTGACCTTGCGGCTGTACCTGCGCGCGGTTCCCGTCCGCGCCGACTGGGTGCGCGGGCGCAGGATCCGCGCCAGCGCCACGCTGATGAGCCCCGCCTCGGTGGCGCACACCATCCTGCTGCCCGCCGCCTTCATCACCTGGAGCGCGGCCAAGCGCGAAGCGGTGCTGGCGCACGAAGCCGCCCACATCGCCCGCGCCGACTTCTTCGTGCAGCTGGCGGCCTCGCTGCACCGCGCCTTGTTCTGGTTCAGCCCCTTCGCCTGGTGGCTGCAGTCCAAGCTTTCCGAAATCGCCGAGTCCGCAAGTGATGAGGCGGCGGTGCAGCGACTGAATGACCCGCTCATGTACGCCGAAATCCTGGTCGACGTGGCGCGCTGCGCGCAGGCCGCGCCGCTGCTGGTCGCCATGGCCAAGGGTCCACTCATACAGCAGCGAATCGAGCGCATCCTGTGCGCAACCGCGCGCCGCAATCTCAGCCCAGCGTTGCGCGTGCTGGTCGTGGCAGGCCTGACGCTGGTGGTCCTGACGCTCGCCAGTGCCCGGGCGGCGATGGGTGAGGACCCGGCGGCCACTGCGCCCCTGCGACCCGTGCACATCAAAGTTGCAAGAACCACCACGCTGACTGCATCGGTCCCCAAGGCGGTTGCGGCGCGCCGGCACGGGTCCGTCAGTCACACGCCTGCCGCTGCCGGAGGGGTCGCGCCCCAGCAGGATGCGGGCGAAACCGTCTCCTACAACCCGCGGGCGCTGCTGGATCCGGTGTACATCGCGCCGCGTTCCTATGTGCCGGCGTCCACCATCGTTCACGCCGGCAGGACTTTCTACATCAGATCGACCGAACGACCGGTGGCAGAGGTTTCGGTCGCCGACGGGAAATAACAGCGAAGGCTCAAGGGAGATTTGCCGTGCGCGCACTTGCAACACTGGTCATCGCGGCGCTGATGCTGGCCGTTGGCGCCCCGCGCGCCCTGGCGGGTGGTTTCGATGGCAATTGGATCGCGCTGCTGGCGCCGCAGGACAACTGCAACGGCACCGCGGTGATGACGCTGACGATGTCGGACAATACCTTCCAGGGTGAGGCACGCACTTTCGGCAGCACCGAGGCGTTCAGCGGCACCATCGACGCCGAGGGCAACGGCACCATGGTCATCTACCCGCACTCCTCCGGCACCATCAAGTTCAGCACGGATCATTTCGAGGCCAACTGGAACACACGGGCATGCCGGCGGCATGCCATGGGGGATCGGGCGCTCAGCAGCAGTGAAGCGACCGCAGCGTATGCCCAGCGCAAGCAGCTGCAGACCCGCTACGCCGATCTGATCAAGAAGGCGGCGCAGGGCGATCCGGTGGATTTCACCATGCTGCGCGCCGCCTATCCCTATACGGACCAATGGGACCCCTACGGCAACAAGACCACGGCGTTGCTGGAGCAGGCCGCAGCCGCGGCGACCGGCAAGGATTGCGTAACCGCCCTGGAGAACATCGATGAGATCCTGAAGCTGGATTTCACCATCGACGCCGCACACGCCCTGCGCAGCGACTGCCTCGCGGCAAGTGGGCGTGAGCCGGCCGCCAGAATCGAATCCACCATCGCCGATGGGCTCATCCATTCCCTGATGGACAGCGGCGATGGCAACAGCGAGGCCAGCGCCTACGTGGTGATGACCCAGCGCGAGGAAATGGATGTCCTGGCCAACCGGCACCTGCTGGTGAAGCTGCGGCAGACGCAGCTGCGCGGCCTCAATGGACATCTCTACGATGTCGTGCAGGGTACTTCGGCCGCAGACGGCGCCAGCGTCAGGACCGTCTACTTTGATGTCAGCAGCCTGGTGGCTGGCCGCAAGAGCCGGATGGCGGCCATCGACACCCTCGCGTCCATGATGCCATGAGCGCCAGGGAGCGGCCTTTCATGCGAGCGCTGGCGAGTGTGGCAGTGGTGCTGGTGGCATCGGTCTGCGGCCCCGCCCAGGCCGGGGTCTTCGATGGCAACTGGATCGGTCAGATACCGCCTTCGGGGGTTCACTGCCAATCCATTGCCGTCCTGACCATCACGGTGTCAGGAACCAACCTCTCGGGTGTGATCCACAATCGGGCCAACGTTCGAGCCTTTACCGGGAGCGTGGATGCCGACGGTAATGCCAGCTTCACCGTGCCTCAATACCACTACTCCGGCACCATCAAGTTTACCGCCGATCATTTCGATGCCAACTGGAACAGCGGTAACTGCCAGCGTCATTCATTGGGGGATCGCGCACCGGATGCAGCCCAGACCGCCGCCCTGCTGGCCCAACGCAAGCAGGCGCAGGCGACCTATGATGAGCTGACGGCCAAGGCTGCTGCCGGGGACCGGACGGTCGACTTCACGGTGTTGCGCAGCGCCTATCCCTTCACCCGCCAATGGGACGTCTACAGCGGTACCACCGGTCCGATCATGGAACAGGCCAAGGTCGCCGCCAACGGCAAGGACTGCGCCACGGCCCTGGAGAAGCTCGACGAGGTATTGAAGATCGACTACACCGTCATCGTTGCGCATCAGGTGCGCAGTGATTGCCTCAAGGGCGATGCGGCCCGTGTCGAGTCGCGGATCGCCGATGGGCTGCTGCACTCCCTGACCCATGCCGGCAACGGCAGAAGCGAGCAGACCGCCTATCCGGTCATGACCATGCATGAGGAAGGCGACGTGCTCAACGACAAGCACATCCTGCTCAAGACCCGGGATGTGGAGGTGCGTGGCAGCAACGGGCGCTTCTACGATGTCGTACACGGCGTGTCGGTGTGGAATGGCGTGCGGGTTGAGGACGTCTACTTCGATGTGACCACCGAGGTCACCGGCCGCAGCAGCGCCATGGCCGCCGCAACCGCGGTGACCGCCACGTTTCCCTAGCAACAGCGGATGGCGAGGAGCAGTTCATGAAGGGGTTTCTGAGTTGTGCCATCGGCATGGCGATGCTCAACGCCGCAGCGGCGAGCGCCGGGACGTTCGACGGCAACTGGATCGGGCAGATTCCCCCCTCGGGCTCCTGTCGAGCCATGGCCACGATGACCATCACGGTGTCCGGCGATGCGGTGTCGGGCCTGATGCACAACAGCCCCAGAAACATCCGCGCCTTCAAGGGGACGATCGACGCGGACGGCAATGCCACCTTCACCACCGAGCTCGGCCACCCCGGGACCATCAAGTTCACCGCCGATCATTTTGACGCGAACTGGAACAGTGGCGATTGTCAGCGCCACTCACTCGGGGATCGCGCTCCGGATGCGGCGCAGATTGCCGCCCTGATCGAGCGGCGCCATCAGGCCCAGCTCAGCTACGATGAACTGACCGCCAGGGCCGCCGCCGGGGACAAGTCGGTGGATTTCACCGCGCTGCGCAGCAACTTCCCCTTCACCCGCCAATGGGATGCCTATGACAGCAACGTCAGCTCCATCCTGGAACAGGCCAAGACCGCCGCCAACGGCAAGGATTGCGCCACGGCCCTGGAGAAGCTCGAGGAGGTGCTCAAGGCCGACTACACGCTGATCACCGCGCATCGCTTGCGCGCCGACTGCCTCAGCGGGGACGCGGCGCGGCTTGAGTCGCGCGTTGCGGATGGCCTGATGCGCTCCCTGACGCATGGCGGGGATGGCCGCAGCGAGTCTTCCGCCTATCCGGTCATGAGCCGGCATGAGGAATCGGATCTGCTGGCGGACAAGCATATCCTGATCAAGACTCGTGACGTGGAGGTCCGCGGCAGCAACGGGCGTTTCTACGATGTGGTGCACGGCTTTGCCCTGAACAATGGCGTGCGCGAGCAGGACGTGTATTTTGACGTGAGCACCGAGGTCACCGGGCGCAGCAGCGCCATGGCCGCCAAAGAGGCGGCGGCCACCGCGCAGGCGGCGCTTCAGTAGCGCGCAGCGCTCGACAGGACCTGCATCAGCGCCGCCGCCGCGCGCCCCACATCCGCCTCGCTCATGGCGGGGAACAGCGGCAATGTCAGAATATTGCGCCCGACGTATTCGGCGATCGGGAAATCCCCGGGCTTGAAGCCGCGGCGACGGTACAGGGCCAGCAGATGAATCGGCGGATAGTGCGCGCCGGTACCAATGCCAAGGGCCGCCATCCGCTCCATGACCTGGCCACGGACAATGCTGAGGCGTTGCTCTGGCAGCACCACCTGGAACATGTGCCAGTTGCTGTTTTCGAAGTCCGCCACCGGCAGCTGCAGCCCGAAACTGCTGGCGCCGCGCGCCGTCAGTTCGGCAAAGTACCGGCGCGCAAGCTCGACGCGCCGCGCATTGAACTGCGCCAGGTGCGGCAGCTGTCCCAGACCGACGCGCGCCGCCACATCGGTCAGGTTGAACTTGCCGCCGGCGACCTCGACCTCAAGGCCATCGAAGCCGCTGCGCACCACGCCCTGCAGGCGGTACTGCTCCGCGAGGCGCGCCTCGCGCTCATCGTTGAGCACCAGGCAGCCGCCCTCGATGGTGGTGATGTTCTTGTTGGGGTGGAAGCTCAAGGACACCAGGTCGCCCAGCGCTCCGATCGGCCGGCCATTGCTGCGCGCACCCATCGACTGCGCGGCATCCTCGATCACGCGCAGGCCGTGGTTGCGGGCGATGGCATACAGAGCGTCGCGGTCCACCGGCAGGCCGGCCAGATCCACCGGCAGCAGCGCGCGCGTGGCCGGTGTGAGCGCCGCTTCGATGCGCTTCAGGTCGATGTTGCGGGTGAGCGGATCGATGTCCACGAAGCGCGGCGTGGCCCCGACCGCCAGAATGACATTGCTGGTGGCCACCCATGACAGCGGCGTCGTGATCACCTCATCGCCCGGACCGATGCCCGCAATGCGCAGGCCGACTTCCATGGTGCAGGTTCCGGAATTGAAGGCGCGCACCGGGCGGCCGCCGAAGTAGGCACCAAGTGCGGCCTCGAAGGCCTTCACCTGCGGTCCTGAGGTGATCCAGCCGCTGCGCAGCACCTCGCACACACCCTGGATGGTGGCCTCATCGATGCTCGGCCGGGTCATGGGCAGGAAATCAGGCGGCGTGCTCACGTATGCGGCATCCTGGCCAGCGTAAAGACGCCGGCACAGATCAGGGCGATGCCGGCCAGCTTCGGTAAGCTCAGGACCTCGCCGAACAGCATGGCGGCGGCGAAGGCGTTGACCACATAGCCGATGGACAGCATGGGATAGGCCACGCTCACCGGAACCCGCGACAGCGCGCCCAGCCACAGAATCACACTGATTCCATAGCAGCCCAGCCCGACCCACAGCGGCACGGCGCCAAGCAGCTGCAGCACCCCCGCCCAGGACACCCGGCCCGAATCGGCCACCAGTTCACCGCTGTGACGGGTCGCGGCCTTGAGCAGCAGTTGCGCTGATGCATTGAGCAGCACACCGCCCAGCAGCAGGCACCAGGTAACCCAGGTCATCGTCGGCTCACGATGTAGGTCTTGGGCGAGGTCGCTCGGATCACCATGGGAAATCCCTCACCCTGCATCTGCTGGTAGGTTTTCTGCTCCACGACGGCCAGTGCCTGGCTGCTGTCACGCCACACCGGCGCGAATGCCGCCAGGGTGGCAATGGACCTGTTCGGTTCCAGCGTCTGGCCGAAATCCAGCTCACCGCGATATTCCACCAGCGTCACCGGATGCCTCAGATAGAAAGTCAGGCTCTGATCATACGTGCGCACGCTGTACACCGGTACCTCCCGGCGCAGGCCCTCCGGCAGCTGGGCGAGAAGCCCCGCCCCTGAGTACAGCGGCGCCACCACCGCGGCGGCCCACAGCGCGGCGGTCCAGGTGGCAAAGCCACCCAGGCCAATGGCCAGCGTCGGGCGCAGCTCATCGCGGCGCCCCCACCACGCGCAGGCGCCGCCCGCCGCGCTGCACACCCCCATCAGCAGCAGCGCGGGTCGTATGTTGGCGAAGTACGGACCACTGCGCGGGTCATGGAGCAAGGGCAGCGCCAGCAGGCGCGGCAGCATCCAGGCGGCCGCCAGCAGCAGCGCGCCCAGCGCCATCATTCCGATCGCCGTTGCGCGCAGGTCCGCGTTCAGACGCGGCAGCGGTGCGCTCGCCATCAGCAGCGCCAGCACCGGAAACATCGGCAGTATGTAAGTGCTGAGTTTGGAGTCGGAGGCGGAGAAGAACACGAAGATCACGACGCACCACAGCCACGCGAAGCGCCTGAGGTCGAAACCGGGGCGCGCGCCGCTGCCACGCCAGTCCAGACACAGCGAACGCAAAGCCGGCGCCAGCCACGGCAGGATGCCCGCCAGCAGTATCGGAATGAAGAACCACCAGGGCTGGTAGCGATTCTCGATCTTGGTCAAGAAGCGCTCGAAGTGTTCGCGCACGAAGAAGAATTGAAAAAACTGCGGCAAGCGGTGCTGGATCAGCAGCAGCCACGGCAGGCACAGCAGCGCAAAGAGTGCGCTGCCGCGCAGCGGCAGCAGCCGGCGCCAGGGGCCAAGATCCCGCTGCAGCGCCGAGTAGCCGATGAGCGTGAACAGCGGCAGCACCCCGGCAATCAGCCCCTTGGTCATGAAGGCACCGGCCATCGCCGCCCAGCACAGCAGCATCCATCCGCGCCAGCGCTCGGAGCGCTGCGCATTGCAGAAGCCGGCGAAGGTGAGCGTCATGAACAGCGTCAGGCTCATGTCCAGGGTCAGCTGATGGCCCAGCAGCAGGAACCACAGCGAGGAGCCCAGCATGATGGCGCCGCGTGCCGCGGCCATTGCGCCCCACTCGCGCCGGATCAGCGCCCAGATGGCATACACCGTGGCCAGGGCGCACAGCCCGGTGTACAGGCGTGCCGCCCAGTCATTCTGGCCGAAGAGCGCCTCGCTGATGGCGGTGGCCCAGTACTGCAGCGGCGGTTTCTCGATATAGACCAGGCCGTCCAGGTGCGGAATCACCCAATCGCCACTGGCCAGCATCTCCCGGGAGATCTCCGCGTAACGGCCCTCATCCGGGTTGTACAGCCCGCGAAACCCCAAGGTGACCAGCCACAGCGCCGCGCAGGCGCCGAACAACACCGCGAGCCCGCGCGGCGCACTCATGCCGGCACCGCCGCGCCGGCCAGTGCCACCCCCTGCACGGCGAGGGTTCCGGAGCGTCCCGGAACCTCCTGCCAGGACAGTTCATGGCGCGCGATGGCAGCCCCGGCCAGCTGGCGGTGATAGTCGTGCAGGGACACAAGCTCCAGGCCCGCCTCGCGCCAGCGTCCCAAGAGGTATTCGAATTGCGCGAAGAGTTTCTGCCCTTCCAGTTCGGCGTGCAGCGTGAAGACATGCGTGTCCGTGGCACCGCAGCGTGACCGCTGCAGGATATGCTCGGCCGCCCCCTGCGCGTCCATCCCGTCCACCCCGATCAGCTCATCGAACGTCGGCAGCGTCGTGGGCAGCTGCAGGCAGCGGCCCTCAACGGCGCCCATGGTGGGCCAGAACGGACCCGTGCCGCGCGCGTCACTGGCGTAGTCAAGACCGAACTCGTGTTCCAGTTGCAGCACCTGGGCATTGATCTGCCAGCCGGCCGCCGCATGGGCGCGCGTGGCGGCGCCGAATACCCCCTGGAATGCCTCCAGCGCCCGCACGAACTCACGGCGCGTCCAGGCCGCATCGGCCTGCGCCACACCGTCCTGCCAGCGCACATGATCGTGGCAGTGCACGCCCACCTCGAAGCCGGCATCGCGCACCGCGCGCAGCAGCGCACCGGCCCTGGTGTCGATCCTCGGGCCCGGCAGCAGCGTGCCGTACAGGAGCGTACGGATTCCGTAGTGTTCCACGACGCTGGTGCGACGCACCTTGCCCAGAAAGCCGCGGCGGAACACGCGTTTCAGGGCCCTGCCGGTGTGATCGGGCCCGAGACTGAAGTAGAAGCTGCCGCCGGCCCGCAAGCGGGTCAGGGCCGTGACCAGCCGCGGCACGCCTTCACGGGTGCCGCGCAGCGTGTCGACATCGACCTTCAATGCGATCCGGCGGGTCTGCACGGCGGGTCAGTTCGCATCCACCAGGGCGCGGGCTTCCTTGAGATTGGCCTTATAGGATTCAAACACGCGCCGCAGCGCAGTGGGCATGTCGACGTCGGGCTTCCAGCCCAGTTCCTCCACCGTGTTCTTGATCCAGGGCCGGCGCGCGCGCACGTCCTGGTAGCCGGTGCCATAGTATTTTTCGGCCGACACATCCACCAGCTTCACCGGCTTGGCGAACTGCGCGTACTCCGGAATCGAACGCGCGATGGCCAGCATCATCTCGGCCAGCTCGCGGATGGACAGATCGTTCCCCGGATTGCCGATGTTGTAGATCTTGCCGGTGGCGACCCGGCCCTTGTTGGCGATGATCTTCAACAGGCAGTCTATGCCCTCGGAAATATAGGAAAAGCAGCGCCGCTGCGTGCCACCGTCGACCAGCTTGATGTCCTCGCTGCGCACGATATTGCCCAGGAACTGGGTGAGCACCCGCGAGCTGCCCTCCTTCGGGGTCATCATGCGGTCCAATCCCGGTCCGATCCAGTTGAAGGGCCGGAACAGGGTGTGATCCAGCTTGCCCTCCTGGCCATAGGACCAGATCACCCGGTCGAGCAGCTGCTTGCTGCAGGAGTAGATCCAGCGCGACTTCGGCACCGGCCCCAGCACCAGGGGCGACTCGTAGGGATGGAATTCGGCCTCCTGCGACATGCCGTAGATCTCGGACGTCGAGGGAAACACCACCCGCTTGCGATGCTTCACGCACTGACGGATCAGCGGCAGATTGGCCTCGAAGTCCAGCTCGAAGACTCGCAGCGGGTCGGCGATGTAGGTGGCTGGGGTGGCGATGGCCACCAGCGGCAGCACCGTGTCGCACTTGCGGATGTGGTACTCCACCCATTCGCGGTTGATGGTGATATCGCCCTCAAAGAAGTGGAATCGCGGATGTTCCAGAACATTGGCGAGCCGGTCGGACTCCAGGTCCATACCGTAGACGTCCCAGTCGGTCTCACGGACGACGGCTTCACTCAGATGGTGGCCAATGAAGCCATTGACCCCCAGGATGAGCAGCTTCTTCATGATCTTTCCTTATCCATCGCAGGCAGTGAAACATTCAAGCGCCACGGCTGCGGCCCGAAGCGCTCTTGAAATTCGCGTCCATCCAGCGCCGTGCCCTCGATGATCACGGCGCCGATCAGCAGCCGGATGCCATCCTGGCACTCCAGGTACAGCCGGCCCTGCAGCGCATACAGGCACGGCGCGGCCTGCGGGTAGCGGGGCGGCTCGCCAGTCAGATGCGAGCTTGCAAACACCACGCGCCGGCCCTCGACCTCGAGAAAAGCCCCGGGAAAGGGTGGCGCCACGGCGCGAATCATGGCGTGTACCCGCATTCCCGGCCAGTCCGGCCGGATCCGGCCATCCTCGGGCCGGCGGCCGCCGAAATATGAGCCCAGCGCCAGGTCCATTGGCCGACCCGGCGGCGGCCCCGCGGCCATCACCGGCAGCGCGGCCGTGAGCACCCGGGCGGCGGCAGCCGCCACCGCCATGGACACCGCCAGCGCATCATCATTCGGGCCGATGGCCACGGCTTGCTGCGCGACGATGGGCCCGGCGTCGGGGCGCTCCACCATGTAGTGCAAGGTGGCACCGGTGTCGGTCTCCCCGTTGGCAATCGCCCAGTTGACCGGTGCCCGGCCCCGGTAGCGCGGCAGCAGCGAGCCATGCATGTTGAGCGCGCCCCAGCGGGCCAGGCCGAGCAGCTGCGACGGCAGCATGGAACGGTAGTAGCAGGCCAGGATGTAGTCGGGCGCCAGCCGGCGGATCTGCTCCAGCCACTGCGGAGCAGCCGGGTGCGCCGGGGTCACGGCGCGCACGCCCTGCGCTCGGGCCAGCTCGGCGACACTGCCGAACCAACGCTGCTCCCCCGGCTGGTCCTGATGTGTGAACACCAGGGGTACTTCAACGCCATGCTCCAGCAGGACCTGCAGACAGCGTGTACCGACTTCGCTGTAGCCGAATACGACTGCGCTAAACACGGGTGGTCTCGAGCACCTGCAGGCGCTCGGGATCCGGTTGCGCACCCGGCGCCAGCACCGCCGCGATCAGATAGCGGGGTCGGCCGCGCACCTGCTCGTAGGTGCGGCCCACGTATTCGCCGATCAGCCCGATGCCAAACAGCGCCAGACCCAGCAGGAAGAACACAATCGCGAACAGCGTGAACACACCCTGCACATCCGGGCCGTGCACGATGCGATCCCAGATCAGGTACGCAAACAGCACCAGGGAAATGCCGGAAATGCCCATGCCCAGCATTGAGAACAGCTGCAGCGGCACCACCGTAAATCCGGTCATCAGATCGAAGTTCAGCCGGATCAGCTTGTAGAACGAGTACTTCGACTCCCCGGCGTGCCGCGCTTCGTGCCGCACTTCGATCTCCACCGGATTGTGCGCAAACAGGTACGCCAGCGCCGGAATGAAGGTGTTGACCTCATGCGAGGCATTGATGGCGTCGATCACGTGACGCGAGTAGGCGCGCAGCATGCAGCCCTGGTCGGTGATGCGGATGGGCGTCATGCGTTCGCGCAGCGAGTTGATGCGCCGCGACAGGAAAGTGCGCGCCCAGTGATCCTGGCGTCCCATGCGGATCGTGCCCACGTAGTCGTGGCCGGCATCGGCGGCCGCCAGCAGATTGGGTATCTCCTCGGGCGGATTTTGCAGGTCGGCATCCAGGGTGATGATGACGTCGCCCTGCGCGGCTTCGAACCCGGCCATGATGGCGGCATGCTGGCCGAAATTGCGGCGGAACACGATGACGCGGGTGTGCTGCGGGTGCTGCTGGTACTGCGCGCGCAGCAGCGCCACGGACCGATCCTTGCTGCCGTCATCGACAAATACGCACTCCCAGCTGCACTCCAGCCGCTCGAGGGTGGCGTACAACCGGGTGAACAGCAGCGGCAGATTCGCCTCCTCGTTGTACACCGGGACGACGATACTGACGTGGGGGTGGTCTTTCACCTCTGACATATCCTAATCTGGGCCCATGGACGACTACCGTTTCGAGCTGGCTGCGCCACGCGACGCCGCGGTCATCGCTGCACTGTCGCGACGCCTGATCGAAGCCGGGCTGCCGCCTTCATGGTCGGCCGAACGCGTACTTTGCCACATCAAGCGTACCGATAGCGTGGTCCTGACCGCCCGCTGCGGCGCGACGCTGGCCGGCTTCGCCATCATGCAATTCGGCGATGACCGCGCCCACCTGAACCTGCTCGCCGTTGACACCACCCATCAGCGTCGGACCCTGGGGCGGCAGCTCATGAACTGGCTGCACGAAAGCGCCCTGATGGCCGGCACCTTCCTGCTGAGCCTGGAGTTGCGCCTCACCAACAGCGGCGCCCGGCGCTTCTATGAAACGCTGGGCTACCGTGCCGGTCCGGTGGTACCGGGCTACTACCAGGGCCGCGAAGACGCGCTGCGCATGACCCTCGACCTGCGCGTGGGCCGCAGCCTCACAGCGTAATGCCGACGGCCTTGGTTTCCAGCATGCTCTCCACGCCGGCGCGACCGTGCTCGCGCCCCCAGCCGGACTGCTTGTAGCCGCCAAAGGGCACGGCCGGATCCAAACCGGTGCCGCCATTGACCTGCACCGTGCCGGCGCGGATCTTGCGGGCCAGCTTGTGCACGATGCCCACATCGCGGGTCCAGATATACGCGGATAGACCGTAGGTGGTGTCGTTGGCCACGCGCGCGATGCGGTCAAGATCATCATCATCGATGGGCATGGCGCAGATCACCGGTCCGAATATTTCCTCGCGCACCACCTTCATGCTGCGATGGGTCTGCGCCAGCACCGTGGGCTGCACGAAGTAGCCCTCGGTACCCTGGCGCTGCCCGCCCGTCACCACTTCGGCGCCCTCGCTGCGACCGGCTTCGATGTAGCCGGTGACCCGATCCAGCTGTCCTTGCGAGACCAGCGGGCCCAGGTTCGTATCCGGCTCCAGACCCGAGCCGACTTTGAGCGATCTGGCCATGCCGGTGATGCCATCGACGACCTGATCGAACACCTTCTTGTGAATGTACAGGCGCGACCCGGCCACGCAGATCTGGCCGGAATTGGCGAATACCGCCATGGCCGCACCGGGAATGGCGCGCGCCATGTCGGCGTCGGCAAAGATGATGTTGGGGGACTTGCCGCCCAGTTCCAGGGTGACGCGTTTGAGGGTGGCCGCGCAGGCCTGCACGATCCACTTGCCGGTCGCGGTCGATCCGGTGAAGGCGATCTTGTCCACATCCGGATGCTCCACCAGCGCCTTGCCGGCAGGATCGCCCAGACCCGTGACGATGTTGATCACGCCCGGCGGTATGCCCGCCTCGAGCACCAGCCGTCCCAACAGCAGGGCGCCAAAGGGCGTGAGCTCCGCGGGCTTGAGCACCATGGTGCAGCCCGAGGCGATCACCGCGGCGGCCTTGTCGGCCTCCATGGCGAAGGGGAAATTCCAGGGCGTGATGCAGCCCACCACCCCCACCGGCTCGTGCAAGGTGTAGGCGAGCTTGCCGGGTTCGGACAGCTCCGGCACCTCACCGTGCACCTTGCCGCTCCAGCCGGCGGTGTAGCGCAGGCCATTGGCCGTGCCCAGCGCGCCGGCGAACTTCGCCATGCCAAAGGGCATGCCGTTGTCCAGGCTCAGCACCTGGCCGATTTCATCGGCGGCCTGCTCGATGAGGTCGGCGAGCTTCCACAGCAGCCGCGCACGCGCCACCGGCGGCATGCTCGGCCAGGGGCCGTTCTCAAAGGCGTGGCGCGCGGCGCGCACCGCCAGATCGATATCCTCGGCGCCACCGGCCGCGGCATAGCCGAGCAGCTTGCCGGTCGCAGGATTCAGCACCTCGATGCGGCCACCGGCGCGCGGCTCGACCCATTCGTTGTTGATCAGCAAGCGGTGCTTCTGCCCGATGAAGGCCTGGGTACGGGCGAAATCCGGTTTCAGGGCAGCGTTCATGGCTCAGGTCCTCACTTGTTGTCCTGCAGACGTAGATGCGTCACGCCTTGATCATCGATGTACTCGTGGTTGTTCTCGCATACGTACTCGAGCATTTCGTAGTTCGGAATGCGCTTGTAGCCGAAGGTGAAGGTCCAGGGCTGCTCCAGGGTCACCGGATCCTGGACGGTGATCTGGTCATGCAGGATGTCGGGCGTCACCAGGTGCAAGCGCTCGGTGATGCGCATCTGGTCGCTGTGCGGCATCTCGCTGTGCCCCAGCACCGACTCCTTCACCCCCACGGTATCCACCACCAGTGTCGAGCCTTCCCAGTGGGCCACCGAATGACCGTAGTAGCCCGGCGGCACGTCGGCGATTTTAAGCTGCGGCTTGCCGATGTAGATGCGGCGCACCTGGGAGAAGGCCTCGGCGATGATGGTTACCTGCCCCCTGGTCTGCAGGATCTCCAGCGGATAGATCGCGGACATCATCTCCGGCATGCCGTAGGGCAGGCAGTCCACACCCGAGGATGCGATCGGTTCGCCCTTGGCGTCGGACTCAGCCTCCTTGGCACGTTTCACCTCATAGGGCCCCTGGTACTGGGCCTTGAGCATCATCTTTCCGGCCGGCGGGGGCAGCGTGGCCGGGTCGGGCGGACCACCGCGTCCGCCAAATCCCGGATAGCGCTGCCAGTCACCGGTGAAATCCGCCGGCGCGGCACTGCTGCCGGCGCCATGGTCCGTATCGGCGGCCTGCGCCAGCGTGATGCCGAGCGCAGCCACGGCAAGGACACTGAGCTTGTGAAAATTCATGACGTTCCCTTGCGGCTCATGAGCGGGGAAACACGCCGCTGCCGGGCGGATTGCCGTCGCTCAATTCACGCCCGTCGGCCAGTGTCGCCTTCTCCAGCATGCCGCCGGGCTGCCCGTTGCGCAGCGGATTGATGAGCAGCGTCACTTTGTCACCCTGCTTGATGTCGCTGTACTTCCAGCCCACGCGCGTGAGCACATTGGGGCTCGCGCACTCCACCGTGTAGTGCTTGCTGGCACTGCCGTCCGGCACTTCCAGCTGGATGAATACATGCGGATTGGTCCATTCAAACTTGACCACCGTACCGCTGACGGTAACCCGGTTCTGATGATCAAACAGTGCGAAGGAATGGTGCGCAAACGCCGGCAGCACCAGGCCCAGGCCCAGCACACCCAGGGTCAGGCCCGCTAGCGGGCCGCGGCCTTTGGCGATCATGGACATATCCCCCTCATGGCATCCTGTAGGTGTGGCAGCTGGCTTTTATGACATGGGCCGACAGCCGCCGCAACGCCTATCGAACCATGTTCAGGGGGCCGCCGTGCGCAGGCGTTGCGCGAAATGCCAGCTGTGGCCCTCGGGATCCAGAACCGCGTAGCCGCGGTCGGTCCAGTGCTCCGCGCCGTAATCGGTGGTCGCCAGCTCGCGCAGCACCACCGCACCCGCTGCCAGTGCACGGGTGTAGTGCGCCTGGATGTCATCGACATAGACAAAAAGCCCCTGGGTGGTCGCGCCATTCAAGGATTTGGGTGAGCGGGCGAGGCTGGCTCCATGGGAGCGCTCACCGGCCACCATCACCACGGCATCCCCGAAGGTCAGCTCCGAATGCATGATCCCCCCGGAGGCATCGGGCACCTTGATGCGCACTGCAAAACCGAACGCCGCCCCCAGCCAGTCGATGGCACGGACCGGATCCTGGTAGGCCAGGGAAGAGGACATCCGCGGCCAGCCGGCCGGGGTGGGTAAAGTCGTCTGAGGTGCCATGTGCCGCTCCTTGCTTCCGCCGTATGTTCGGCCAGAATCCGCGCCCTATGCAACGCCCCCCGCTGAACCTGGCCACCGACCCCGGGCTGCCCATCACGGCCCACGCTGCGGACATCACCGCGGCCCTCGCCAGCCACCCCGTCATCATCGTGTGCGGCGCCACCGGCTCGGGCAAATCCACCCAGCTTCCCAAGCTGTGTCTGGCCGCCGGACGGGGCCTGCAGGGCATGATCGGCCATACCCAGCCGCGGCGCATTGCCGCCCGTGCCCTGGCCAACCGGATCGCCGCCGAGCTTGGGACCCGGGTCGGCGCCGAGGTCGGCTGCCAGGTGCGCTTCGAAGACCGCACCGGTCCGCAGTGCCGCCTCAAGCTCATGACCGATGGCATCCTGTTGCGGCAGCTGACCTTCGATGCCGAGCTGGCCGCCTATGACACGCTCATCATCGATGAGGCCCACGAGCGCAGCTTGAACATCGACCTGCTGCTGGGTGCCCTGAAGCGGCTGTGCGCAAGGCGCGCCGAGCTGCGCGTCATCGTCACCTCGGCCACCCTCGACACCGAGCGTCTGGCGCAGTTTTTCGGCGGCGCCCCGGTCATCGACGTGGCCGGCAGCAGCCATCCGGTGGAAGTGCGCTACCGGCCGCTTGCGGCCGCCGATGAGGATGCCGCGGAGCTGTCCCTGCCCGAGGGCATTGTCGAGGCCGTACGCGAGCTCGGCGCCGGCGATCCAGGTGGGGACATCCTGGTGTTCCTGCCGGGTGAAAAGCACATCCGTGAAGCCGCCCAGGCGCTGCAGCAGGCCCGCCTGCCGCACCTGGACGTGATGCCGCTGTATGCGCGGCTGACGGCACAGCAGCAGGAAAGGATCTTCGAGGCCCATCGCACTCGGCGCGTCATTCTGGCCACCAATGTGGCCGAGACCTCCCTGACCGTGCCACAGGTGCGGCATGTCATCGACAGCGGCCTGGCGCGCATCAGCCGCTACAGTGTCCGCAGCAAGGTCCAGCGGCTGCCGCTGGAGCCGGTGTCCCAGGCCAGCGCCAACCAGCGGCGCGGTCGCTGCGGGCGCGAAGCCCCGGGTATCTGCATCAGGCTGTATTCCGAAGCGGACTTCCTGGCGCGCGAGGAGTTCACCCCGCCGGAAATCCTGCGCACCCATCTGGCCAGCGTCCTGCTGCAGATGGCCGCCTCCTCCTTGGGAGATCCGCAGGACTTCCCCTTTCCCGACCCGCCTGATACCCGGCAGATCAATGACGGCGTACGGCAGCTGCAGGAGCTCGGCGCCATGGACCAGGGGCGTCGCATCACCCCGCTGGGCCGGCGCATCGCCTCCCTGCCCTGCGATCCGAAGCTTGGCCGGATGCTGCTGGCTGCCGCGCGTTTACGCTGTCTGTCCGAGATGCTGATCGTGACGGCCTTCCTGGCCGCCCAGGATCCCAGGGAGCGCCCGGCCGATGCCCAGGCGCAGGCCGACGAGGTGCATGCGGGCTATGCCGATCCGCGCTCGGACTTCGTGACGGTGCTGACCCTGTGGCAGCGCTTTCATGAACAGGCGGCCACCCTCGGCGGGTCGGCCCTGCGCAAGTGGTGCCGCGAGCACTTCCTGTCCTTCGTGCGCATGCGCGAGTGGCAGGACCTTCACGCCCAGCTTGGCGCCGCGGCGCGGGACCTGAATCTGAAGCGCAACGAGACCGCGACCGATCACGCCGATCTGCATCGCGCCATTCTCAGCGGCCTGCTGGGCTGCATCGGCCTGCAGGACGAGCGCCGCGAGTTCCTGGGCGCCCGCGGCACGCGTTTTGTCATCGCGCCCGGCACGCCGCTGGCCAGCAAGCCGCCGAAGTGGGTGGTGGCCGCCAATCTTCTGGAGACCACGCGGCTGTATGCGCGCATGGTGGCCGCGGTCCAACCCGGCTGGATCGAAGCTGTGGCCGGCCACCTGCTGCGTCGCGAGTACTCCGATCCACACTGGGTGAGTTCCAGGGGCCAGGTCAGCGCCCTGGAGTCGGTCAGCCTGTATGGTCTGCCGCTGGCGAGCGCGCGGCGCATCAGCTACGGGGCGGTTGCGCCTGAGGCGGCCCACGAGATTTTCGTGCAGGAGGCGCTGGTCGCCGGACGCAGCAGCATCGACGCCCCGTTCCTCGCCGCCAACCGCACCCTCAAGGCCTATGTCGAAGGACTCGAAGCGCGCATCCGGCGCCGTGACATCCTGGTGGATGACGCTGCGCAGGCGCAGTTCTACGCGACGCGCATTCCGCTTCAAGTCAATTCCGTGGCCGGCTTTGAGCGCTGGTGGCGCGAGCGCTCGGCATCGGCGCCCGAAGGCCTGCAGATGAGCCTCTCCGACCTGTGCCGGCGCGCTGCGCCTGAAGCCGCCGGGGAGAACTTTCCGCAGACCCTGAACGTTGCCGGCAATCACCTGCCGCTCACCTACCTCTTCGAGCCGGGCGCTGACAACGACGGCATTACGCTCAACCTGCCCGAACAGTTGCTCGAGGAGCTCGACCCGGAACAACTGGCATGGCTGGTGCCGGGCATGCGCCAGGAGAAGATCGCCGAACTGCTGCGCTCGCTGCCCAAGACACTGCGACGCCAGCTGGTGCCGGTCACCGATCAGGCCCGAGCGGCCCTGGACTCGGTGGGCGGCGCTGCGCTGCCGCCCTTTCATACCTGGCTTGCGGCCTGGATCACGGCGCGCACCGGTACGGCGATCAAGGCCGCGGAGCTGGCCGCGGCGCCGCTGCCGCAACATCTGCGGCTGAATATCCGCGTGCTGGCGAGCAGCGACGGACCGAGCACCCACGCTCTGCCGCAGGTACTGGCCGAGGGCCGGGACCTGGCGCAGCTGCGCCGGCAGCTGCGACGCCCGAGGCGCGCCGGCGGCGCCACGCCTGATGCCTGGCGCGCCTGGGAGTTCGGCGCGCTGCCGGAGACGCAACAGGTGCTGCGTGCCGGCGTCAGCTTCAATGTCTGGCCGGCGCTGCGCGATGTCGGCCCGGGCGTCAGCGTGGTCGAAGCGCGCAGTCTCACCGAGGCGCAGGAGCTGTCACGCGGCGGCCTGACGCGCCTGGCGGTACTCGCGCTGCCGCAACTGGCGCGGCAGGTGGCGCGGCGCAGCGCCGATGAGCGCGCATTGATCCTGCTGGCGCAGGGCCTGGGCGGCAGCCGGCCCTTCGCCGAGGGCTGCATGGAGCGCATTTTCCAGGAATGTTTCTTCGACAATGATCAGGAGCTGCCCCGCGATGCGCAGGCCTTCGCGGCGCGCCTGGAGGCGCGCCGCGGCGAACTGGACGCCACCGCCACGCGCCTGATCGGGCTGCTGCGCAGCATTCTCGAGGAACGGCGCGCCGTCCGCGCCGCGCTCGAAACTTTGCACGCGGAGGTGTTCGGTAGCGCGGTGACGCAGATGCGGGCACAGCTGGAGGCTCTGTTTGCGGCGCCATTCCCCGCCGCTCCGCCGCAGCCCTGGTTCAGCCAGATGCCCCGGTACTTGAAGGCCATGGCGCGCCGGGCGACCCGCATGAGCACCAACGTCGAGCGCGACAGCGCGCTCGCGAGCCGCATTCGACCCTTCGAGGAGCAGCTGCGCGTGCTCGCGCAGCGCGCCGTGCCGCTGGCGGCGCTGCCGGCGCTGCGCCAGCTGCGCTGGATGCTGGAGGAGTTCCGGGTGTCACTGCATGCGCAGGAGCTGCGCACCCTGATTCCCGTCTCTGAAAAGCGACTGCAGGAGCAGCTCGAGCGCATCCTGCATCCTTGAACGGCTCGCCGTGGCGGGCCATCATGCGGCCAGAAGGGGAATTCATGTCGAACGACACACAAGGCTGCGCCTATGGGCGCCCGCGGGCACAGTTCAATGCCACCCTCGCCGCGGTCGGACCCGGGACACCCTGCGGGGAGCTGCTGCGCCGCTACTGGCACCCCATCTCGCTGTCCGAGAGCGTGCAGGCGGTGCCGCGCAAGGTGCGCATACTGGGCGAGGACCTGGTGCTGTTCCGCGACCGTCAGGGGCGCGCCGGACTGCTCTATCCGCGCTGCATGCATCGCGGAACCTCTCTTTATTACGGACGGGTAGAGCAGGACGGCATCCGCTGCTGCTACCACGGCTGGCTGTTCGACGTTGAGGGCCATTGCCTTGATCAGCCCTGCGAGCCGGACCATGGCCGGCACCGCGAGTCCGCGCGCCAGCCCTGGTATCCGGTGCAGGAGCGCTACGGGCTGGTGTTCGCTTACCTGGGTCCGCCGCAGAAGCGTCCGGTGCTGCCGGCGTATGACAACCTCGAGGCCATCGCGCCCGGGGAGACCCTGTGGCGCAGTTACGGCGGCTTCGGTGCAACGGGGGATGATTCCATCCCGGTGGTGCCCTACAGCTGGTTGCACATGAATGACAATGTGATGGACCCGTTTCACGTGCAGGTCCTGCACTCCACTTTCAGCACCGTGCAATTCGTGCCGCAGTTTGCCGTCATGCCCAAGGTGGACTTCTTCGAGACCGAGGCTGGGGTGTGCTATTCGGCCGTGCGCGAACTGCCCGACGGCCGACAGGTGGATCGGATTTCCTCCTGGCTGCTGCCCAACATCATGAGCGTGCCGGATGTGACCCTGAAGGCGGGGCCGTCGACGGGCATCTCCTGGGTCGTTCCGGTGGATGACACGCACTACATCCAGGCCATGGTTGCCAGGGTTCCCAAGGACTCGCCCTTTCGCAACATGCTGTTCAACGGCAAGACCTGGGGGCAGATGACCGAGGCGGAACATCGCAACACACCCGGGGACTTCGAGGCGCAGGCGGGACAGGGGCCGATCACTCTGCACTCCGATGAGCATCTGGTGAGTTCCGATCGCGGTATCATGATGCTGCGGCGCATGCTGCTCGAGCAGATGGAAGTCGTTGCCGCCGGCGGGGATCCCACCGGTGTGAGTTTTGATGCAAGCGCCGCCCTGGTGAAGGTGCGCTCCGGCAATTTCTATCGCGCCAGAGAGGCCGTCGGCTGAAGATGTTGCGACTGAGGTTTTATTCCCCCGGAGAAGGGTCGGCGGAGAGCATCGAACCGGGTGAGTTCTTCCGCTTCGTCGGCAGCATGCTCTGCCGGGGTGCCAGCAATGACGCGGTGGCGACCTGGATGTCGCGCTGGCTGCTGCGTGATGCGGAGTTCGCCCGCGCCGAATCCCTGGATCCGGTGGTCATCTATTTCGAGAACAATGCCGGCCTGGCCTCGGCCGCCTATGGACCGTTTGAAGGACTGCACGTGACCGACGGGGCGGCCTGGGCCGGCACCCGCCAACTGGCGCGTCTGGATCCGCAGACCCTGCTGTGGTACCCGCCCCGGGCGCCGGATGGCTGGGCCTCATTGCTGGTCGCCCCACCCGGAAAGTCGCGTTTTGACCTCGCCGGGGACCGGGGACGACATGGCCAGGCGGCGCGCAGCTTTCCGTAAGGTTTGTGACGTTCCGGGGTCCGGCAGGGGCGCTCAAACACCTCCAAAGTGCAGCCGGTGACCCTGGGGCAGCAGTTCGTTAATCAGCACATTCTGTTACGTAACCCCTGACATCCTGCGTGTTAATCTTTGGCTCCGCGGGGGCCGGGCCGGCCTCCACGGGCAGCGTCAGGGCCGAAACTTGCATCCGGCCCGGGTGTCACACGAGCAATAGAATTGAACCGACACCCGAGCACTTGATATGGCAACTCCATGTTTGCGACGCGGGAGCCGGATGCCAGTGTGCCGGCCGATTTTTCGACTTGCGGGGAAGATGTGCTGAAAGAATATGATCCGGAGACCGAAGTCTCCTCATCCAGCAAACCGGTGGCGTTCCTGCGCCGCCACTGGCTGCTCATTGCCATTGTGGTGCTGGCGGTCGGCGGTGGTGCCCTGTTCCTGCACCGGGCCAGGCAGCAGAGCGCCGCGAATACGCGCGCCCAATTCAATTTCCGCAACAATGCGGTTGCCGTTTCCATCGCGACCGTCAAGAAGGGCGACATCGTCGTACGCATCCCCGGTCTTGGCACCGTCACTCCACTGACGACAGTCACCGTGAAGACGCAGATCAGCGGCATCATGGAGAAGGTGAACTTCAAGGAAGGGCAGATGGTCAAGAAGGGCGATCTGATCGCCGTGATTGACCCCAGGCCCTACGAGGCCGCCCTGGACCAGGCCAAGGCCACTCTGGCCCGCGATGAGGCCTTGCTGGCCGATGCGCAGCTGGACATGAAGCGCTATGAGGATCTGATCAAGCAGGACTCGGTCTCGCAGCAGCAGGTGGACACGCAGCGCGCCACGGTCGGCCAGGACACCGGGACCGTCGCCTCGGACAAGGCACAGGTGAAAACCGCGGAACTGAATCTCGCCTACACGCAGATCGCCTCACCCATCAATGGGCGCATCGGTCTGCGCCAGGTCGACCCGGGCAACTATGTGACCCCCGGTGATGCCAACGGCATCGTGGTGGTCACCCAGCTGCAACCGATCTCGGTGCTGTTCACAGTGCCGGAGGACAACGTCCCTGACATCATGCGCCAGCTCAAGTCCGGCGCGACCCTCGCGGTTGATGCCAGCGGACGGGCTGACCAGCAGCATCTGGCGGATGGCACGCTTTCAACCACTGACAACCTGATCGACACCACCACGGGTACCTTGAAGCTGCGCGCCAGTTTCGATAATCCCGATCTGCTGCTGTTCCCCGGGCAGTTCGTCAATGTGTCGCTGGTGGTCACGACCTTGAAGGATCAAACCGTCATTCCCGCGGCGGCGGTGCGCCGCGGCGCGCCGGATGGCGTGCAAAGTGCCTTTGTCTACCTGGTCAATGCGAACAACACGGTCACCGTACGCCCGGTGGTGCTGGGCGTGGTGGACGGTGAGAACCAGGCGGTGCGTTCGGGTCTTGATCTCAACGATGTCGTGGTGACCGATGGCGGCGATAGGCTGCGCGAAGGCGCCCAGGTGGAGCTGCCGGACGCCACCGCCGCGGAAGTTGCCAAGGCCCGCGCCCAGGCGCAGGCCGAACGCAAGAATCAGCCGCGCTTTCCCTTCGGCAAGAAGCGCAAGGGCGGCTTCAACGGGCCGCCCGGCGGCTACGGCGGCGGCAGACCTCCCGGTGGTGGTTGAGCGTGCAGCTGGCTGCGATCTGAGCAGGCCGACATGAATCCGTCACGCATATTCGTCCTTCGACCGGTAGCCACCACGCTGCTGATGGTGGCCATCCTGGTCGTGGGCGCACTCGGCTACAAGGAGCTGCCGCTGGCAGCGCTGCCGGAAGTCGCCTACCCGACCATTCAGGTGCAGACCTTCTATCCCGGCGCCAGTCCCGAGGTCATCACCTCCTCGATCACCGCGCCGCTGGAGAAGCAGTTCGGCCAGATGCCCGGACTGAACCAGATGACCTCGACCAGCTCCGCGGGTGCGTCCGTCATCACCATGCAGTTCGATCTGGCACTGGCCATCGATATCGCCGGCGAGGAGGTCCAGGCCGCCATCAGCGGTGCCCAGAATCTGCTGCCCGCAGACCTGCCCGCACCGCCGATCTACGCCAAGGTGAACCCGGCCGATGCCCCGGTGCTGACCCTCGGGGTGACCTCCGAGGTCATGCCGCTCACCCAGGTCGAGGACATGGCCGACATCCGCATCGCGCAGAAACTGTCGCAGGTGAAGGGTGTCGGCGTGGTCAGCATCAGCGGCGGCCAGCGTCCGGCCGTGCGCGCCGTGGTCAACCCGCGCGCGCTGGCGGCCTACGGGTTGAACCTGGATGACCTGCGCACCACGATCAGCGTCGCCAACCAGAACGGGCCCAAGGGCACCTTCGACGGGCCCACGCGCGCCTATACCATCAACACCAACGACCAGCTGCGCAGCGCCAGCGAGTATGCCGAGATCGTCGTCGCCTACCGCAACGGTGCGCCCGTGCGGCTCAAGGACGTCGCCACGCTGATCGAGGCGCCGGAGAACACCAAACTGGGCGCGTGGATGAACACCACCCCCGCGCTCATCATCAACGTGCAGCGCCAGCCCGGCGCCAACGTGGTGGACGTGGTCAATGAGATTCAGGCGATGCTGCCGAGTCTCAAATCAACGCTACCGGCGGGCGTAGATGTGAAGGTGCTCACCGACCGCACCATCACCATCCGCGCCTCGATCAAGGATGTGCAGTTCGAGATGATCCTGGCCGTGCTGCTGGTGGTGCTGGTCATCTTCCTGTTCCTGCGCGACCTACGTGCAACCCTGATTCCCAGCCTTTCGGTGCCGCTGTCCCTGATCGGAACCTTTGCGGTCATGTACCTGGCCGGGTACAGCCTCAACAATCTGTCGCTGATGGCGCTGACCATCGCCACCGGTTTCGTGGTGGACGATGCCATCGTCATGATCGAGAACATCTCCCGCTACATCGAGGCGGGCGAGCCACCGCTGGATGCCGCCCTGAAGGGCGCCGGCCAGATCGGCTTCACCATCATCTCACTGACCGTCTCGCTGCTGGCGGTGCTCATTCCACTGCTGTTCATGCAGGATGTTGTCGGACGGCTGTTCCGCGAATTCGCGGTGACCCTTGCAGTGACCATCATCATCTCGGCCGTGGTATCGCTGACTCTGGTCCCGATGCTGTGTGCGCTGATCATCAAGCAGCGCAAGGTCGACGGCGGCGCCCATGAAGATCAATCCAAATGGCTGGAGCCCACCATTGCCTGGTACGGACGTCAGCTCACCTGGGTACTGGACCACCAGCGTCTGACCCTGTATGTGGCAGTGGCCACGCTGGTCGTTACGGCGGGTCTGTACATCCTGATTCCCAAGGGCTTCTTTCCCGACCAGGACACCGGCCTCATCCAGGGCGTGTCGGTGGCCACCGAATCCATTTCCTACCAGTCGATGGCGGAGCGTCAGCAAGCGCTTGCCGCCGCAGTGCTCAAGGATCCGGATGTCGTGAGCCTGTCGTCCTTCATCGGCGTCGACGGCAGCAATGTCACCCTCAACAGCGGCCGCTTCCTGATCAATCTCAAGCCCCGCGATGAACGCAGCGATACGGTCACGGGCGTCATCCGCCGCCTGCAACAGGAAACGGCCGGTGTCCAGGGCATCACCCTGTACATGCAGCCCTCGCAGGATCTGTCGCTGGACAATACCGTCAGCCGCACGCAGTACCAGTTCATCCTGGAGAGCGCCGACGCCGACACCTTGAGTACCTGGACGCCGAAACTGGTGGCGGCACTGCGCGAGCGCCCGGAGCTCGCCGATGTCGTCAGCAATTTGGAAAACAACGGCCTGGCGGCCTACATCACCATCGACCGCGACACCGCCGCACGCTTGGGTGTGAGCGTGGGAACTGTGGACAATGCGCTGTACGATGCCTTCGGCCAGCGCATCGTCTCCACCATCTTCACGCAGTCGAACCAGTACCGCGTCATCATCGAGGCGGACCCGAAGAGCTACGCCTCGACCGATTCCATCCAGTCGCTCTATGTACCCTCGGCAGCCGGCGGACAGGTCCCGTTGTCGGCGCTGGCCAAACTGGAAATGCAGGCCAAGCCGCTGCTGATCAACCACCTGGCGCAGTTCCCGGCCGCCACGGTCTCATTCAACCTGGCACCGGATGCCTCGCTGGGCTCGGCGGTGGATGCCATCGAATCGGTCGAGCAGTCCTTGCAGATGCCGGATACCATCTCGACGACTTTCGAAGGCGCTGCGCTGGCCTTCCGCAACAACCTCTCCAACGAGCTGCTGCTGCTGTTGGCCGCGGTACTGGTGATGTACATCGTGCTGGGTGTGCTGTACGAGAGCTTCATTCACCCGGTTACCATCCTGTCGACGCTGCCCTCGGCGGGCATCGGGGCGCTGCTGGCGCTGATCGTGTTCGGCGATGATCTGACCATCATCGCCCTGATCGGCATCATCCTGCTGATCGGCATCGTCAAGAAGAACGCGATCCTGATGATCGACTTCGCCATCGACGCGGAGCGCAACCAGGGCATGGCGCCGCGCGAGGCGATCTACCAGGCCTGCCTGCTGCGCTTCAGGCCCATCCTGATGACCACGGTCGCGGCCATCTTCGGCGCCCTGCCGCTGATGTTCGGCACCGGCACCGGTTCGGAGCTGCGCCATCCCCTGGGCGTCACCATTGTCGGTGGCCTGCTGGTGAGCCAGGTGCTGACACTGTTCACCACCCCGGTCATCTACCTGGCCTTTGACCGGATCGCCAAACGCCTGGCCGGCAGAAAAACCGCTGACCACACCGCGCCTGGAGCACTGGCGGACCAGCCGACGTGAACATCTCCGCACCGTTCATCGCCCGCCCCGTCGCGACCACGCTGCTGACGCTGGGACTGGCGTTGGCCGGGGCGGCCGCGTTCAACCTGCTCCCGGTTGCACCGCTGCCCAAAATCGACGTTCCGGCCATCTTCGTTTCCGCGAGCCTGCCGGGCGCCAGCCCGGAAGTGATGGCAGCAACCGTGGCCACGCCCCTGGAACGGCACCTGGGCGCCATCGCCGACGTTGACGACATGACCTCCTCGAGCAGCGTCGGCAGCAGCAACATCCAGCTGACCTTTGGCATCGATCGCGACATCGACGGCGCCGCCCGGGATGTCCAGGCCGCCATCGAAGCAGCGCATGCGGACCTGCCCTCGGCGCTGACGCGCAACCCCTCGTACCGCAAGGTCAACAGCGCCCAGAACCCGGTTATGACGCTGGCGCTCACCTCGAACGTCCTCACCCAGGGTCAGATCTACGACGCGGCCGATGCCGTGATCTCCCAGCGTCTGTCACAGATCACCGGCGTCGGCGTCGTCAATATCAACGGCAGCGCCCTGCCCGCGGTGCGGGTCGAGATCAATCCCCTGGCGTTGTCGAAATATGGCATCGCGCTGCAGGATGTCGCGGCCGCGATCTCGAACGCGAATGCCAACGCGCCCAAGGGCGCCATCGAGGTGGGAGATCTGCACTACCAGATCTATACCAATGACAACGCCCGCGAGGCCTCGCAGTATCGGGACCTGATCATCGGCAGCCGCGATGGCGCAGTGATCCGTCTCAGCGATGTGGCGCAGGTCTTCGACAAGGAGGACGGTGCCACCGAGAACCGTCGCACCTATGGACTCTACAACGACAAGGCCGCCATCACCGTCCAGGTGTTCCAGCAGCCCGGCGCCAACATCGTCGAAGTGGTCGATGCGGTGAAAAAAGAGCTGCCGGAGCTCAAGGGCGACATCGACAAGAACATCGACGTGGCGGTCGTTCAGGACCGCTCCATCACCATCCGTGGCTCGCTGCACCAGGTCGAGCAGACCTTGATCATTGCGGTGCTGATGGTCATCCTGGTGGTCTATATTTTCCTGAACAGTTTCCGTGCCGCGCTGATTCCGGCGGTCGTGGTGCCGGTCTCCCTGCTGGGCACTTTTGGCGTCATGTACCTGGCCGGATACAGCCTGGATAATTTCTCGCTGATGGCCATGACCATCGCCACAGGTTTCGTGGTCGACGATGCCATCGTGGTCATGGAGAACTCCACTCGCCACATCGAAAACGGCGTCAACCCCATGCAGGCCGCCCTGCTCGGCGCCCGCGAGGTGGGCTTCACCGTCATCTCCATGAGCCTGTCACTGGTCGCCGTGTTCCTGCCGTTCCAGTTCCTGGGTGGCATCCCCGGGCGGCTGTTCAAGGAATTCACGGTAGTCCTGTCCGTCGCGATCATGATCTCCCTGCTGGTGTCACTGACCACGACCCCGATGATGTGCTCGCGTCTGCTGGGGCGCGACAGCCACCGCAGGCCCAACGCATTCGCGCGCAGCTTCAACAGTGGCTTCGAGTCCATGCGTCAGGGCTACGAGCGCACGCTCAGCTTTCCGCTGAATCACCCGCTGCTGACGGTGCTGTCGCTGTTCGCAACCATCTTCCTCACCGGCTACCTGTTCGTAGTTCTGCCAAAGGGATTCATGCCGCAGCAGGACACCGGTCAGCTGCAGGGCGGAATGCGCGGGGATGCCATGGCGTCCTTCGCGATGATCAAAGGCAAGCTGCAGCAGGTCACCAAGATCATCGAGTCCGACCCGGCGGTGGACAGCGTGGCCGGAGCCGTGGGTGGCGGCGGCTTCAACGGCAACGCCAGCGCCCAGTTCAACGTGACGCTCAAGCCGCTCTCCGAGCGTCACATCTCGGCTGACCAGGTGATCAACCGGCTGCGCCCGCAGCTGAACAAGGTCGACGGCGTCATTACCTTCCTGCAGGCGGTTCAGGATCTGGGCGGTGGCGGCGGCGGTCGCCAGGCCAACTCCGAGTATCAGTACACTTTGCTGGGCGATGATCTGAGCGAGCTGCGTGACTGGTCGCAGAAACTGAAGCTTGCCCTGCAGGATGTGCCGGAAGTGACCGACGTGGACACCGACCTGCAGCCCGGCGGCCTGGAGACCGATCTCATCGTGGACCGGGATGCTGCCTCGCGCCTGGGACTGAACGAAAGCATCATCGATAGTTCGCTGGGCGACTCCTTCACCCAGGCACTGACCTCAACGATCTACAATCCGTACAGTCCGCAGCAGTACCACGTGGTGCTGGAAGTGGCACCCCAGTACTCGCTGAACCCGGAAGTGCTGCGGGGTATGTTCCTGAGTACCTCGGGCGGCCAGATCTCCGGGACCCAGGCCACCCAGGCGGTGGCCGGCACCACTTCATTCAAGGGCGTGACCACCTCGGCCAGCGCCGTCGCCGAGGACGCTGCGCGCAATCTCGCTTCCAACTCGCTGGCGAATGCCGGTCGCGGCAATACCTCCACCGGCGCCGCGATCAGCCTGGCGGCCGAACCGGTGGTGCCGTTCTCGGCCTTCAGCCATTACACCACCTCCACCACTCCGGTCAGCGTCAACCATACCGGCACGTCGATCTCCACCTCCTTTTCCTACAATCTGGCGCCCGGTGTGGCGCTGGGAACGGCGCTGGCGGCGATCGAGCAGACCATGGCGCGCATCCACATGCCCATCAGCATCCACGGCAGCGCATACGGGACCACGCAGCTGTTCCAGCAATCCTCCAGCGCCCAGCCGCTGATCCTGCTGGCCGGATTGGTGGCGATCTATGTGGTGCTGGGCATGCTCTATGAGAGTTTCACCCAGCCCATCACCATCATTTCCACCATTCCCTCGGCGGGTTTGGGGGCACTGCTGGCACTGCTGCTCACCAATACCGAACTGAGTCTGGTGGCCTTCCTGGGCATCATGCTGCTCATCGGCATCGTCAAGAAGAACGCCATCATGATGGTGGACTTCGCGCTGGATGCGGAACGCAACCTGGGCCTGGTACCCCGTGATGCCATCGCGCGCGCCTGTTCACTGCGCTTCCGGCCCATCATGATGACCACCTGTGCCGCCATTGCGGGCGCCCTGCCGCTGGCGCTGTCATCGGGCGACGGCACCGAACTGCGTCGCCCGCTGGGCATCTCCATCGTCGGCGGCCTCATCGTCAGCCAGCTGCTGACCCTCTACACCACCCCGGTGGTCTATCTGTACATCCGCCGCATCGGTGCCAAACGCCGCGCTCGTCAGCAGCAGCAGCTGCGGGCCACCGCGAACCCCCAAGGCGCTGCCGCCGCCCTCTAGCTCCGCCCTCAACTCTCTATAGGGGAGGTCCATCCCCCGGCCCTAACGGAAGATCGGATGCCTCTCGCCGCATTGCTCGCCGTCCTGCTGGCCGCATTGACCCATGCGAGCTGGAACCTGGTCGCAAAATCGGCGGCCCGCTCAGCACACTTTGTGTGGCTGTACTCGACGGCCTCGCTGGTGATGTGGATGGGCCCGGTGATTTGGGTCCTGCTGCACAGCCATTGGCCCCCCGGGCCGCTACCCTGGCTGGCGCTGGGCGCCACGGTCCTGCTGCACCTGGCCTACTCCCTCTCGCTCCAGGCCGGATACCGCGCGGCCGACCTGTCGCTGGTGTACCCCATTGCGCGCGGCACCGGACCCTTGCTGTCCTTTGCCGGGGCGACATGGTTTTTGGGCGAAAGAACCGGCTTGATCCCCGTGATCGGAGTGCTGCTGGTGGTCCTGGGCATTGCACTGGTCGCCGACCTCGGACGCACCCGGCTGCACTCCCCGCGCGCCGGAATCCTATGGGGCCTGCTCACGGGAACCTGCATTGCCAGCTATACCTTGAATGATGGTTGGGCCGTCAAGTTCCTGGCGATCTCCCCGATAGTGGTGGACTACAGCGGCAATCTGTTTCGCGCCGTCGTGCTCGCGCCGCGCGCGCTCGCCGACCGCCCGCAGCTGCGCGGGGAGATCCGCGAATATGGTCGTGCCGCCCTGACGGTGGGCGTGCTCGGGCCGCTGGGTTACATCCTGGTGCTGTGGGCCATGACCATCGCGCCCATCAGTCATGTGGCTCCGGCGCGCGAACTGGCTACATTGATTGGAACCTACTTCGGCAGTCGCCTGCTCAAGGAACCCGTCGGCTGGATCCGCCTCATCGGTGCGCTCAGTATCGTGCTGGGCGTGGTGTGTCTGGCCGCTGCAAACTGATGCCCCCCGCCTGCCCCCTGGGCCCCGGTTACAGTTGGTATTAACAACCTCTAATCCAGGTTTAATCCCGCAAAGAACACCTCAGATCTACCATTTAAACCTCAGCGTGGCCTCGCGCCGTGCGATTCGCGACCTTGTCCTCCTCAGTCAGGAGCTATAGCGATGCGTACCCGACTCATGATCCTCGTTATGAGCCTGGGCGTAGCCGTTTGTGCTACGGCTGAGCCGGCCGCCACCTCGGGGGGACAGCCGCAGCCGACCGTGGAGTCGCAGCGTGCTGAACTGTACCCGAAGGTGAGCAAGTACCTGGCCGAGGCGGCTGCCCTGGAGCCGGCATTTCTCACACCGCAGCTGGAGTATCCCAAAGAGGGGCTGCTGCCCGGATGGCGCGACAAGGTCTGCCCGCAGGTGACGGGTCTTCCGCACCCGCACGCCGAGTTCGTACTGGCCCGGCTCTCGCAGGTGGCGCGCGCCGTCGGGGTACGCACGGACGGTGAACACTGCAGCCCGAATCTCTTCGTCTATGCGACCGATCGCCCGAACGACGTGCTGCGCAGCCTGGTGACGAAGAACTCCTACTTTACCTTTGGGCCGCGCGGAATCCCCTACCTGCTCGACCAGTTCGCCGCCATGCCACAACCGGTGCGGGTCTGGTACAACATCTATGGCCGGGGGGCGGCGATCACACGGGTCCTGGTCATCGTGGACAAGACGCGACTGCAGGGAGCCACGATCGGCCAGTTGGCCGACTATGTTTCCATGGTCAGTTTCGCGGAGATCCGCCCTGATGCGCGCCTGGATGATGCGCCGACCATTCTGAAACTGTTTGACGGCGCATCCAAAGCCGCGCCCGCCGGCCTGAGTGCCTGGGATCAGGCCTTCCTCAAATCCCTCTACACCAACTCCTGGGCGAAACCCTGGCGACGCGAGTTGGGCAAGACGGACCCGCTCGCCTTGAGCATGGTCAGCGAGATCGTTCCCTGACTGGGGGCGCCCCGCGAGGCGGCCGCCCCAATCATCCGGGCAGTTTCATCTTCCGCAGGAATGCCTTGTAGCGAGGATCCTGCCTGACCGGGTGCAAAAAAAGGCCGCCCTTGATCCGGTACCAGCCCGGGTCGCGGTGCGTGAACGAGCGCTCCAGCCACCTGAAGGCGCTGTCGCTCTCTCCCCGATACGCATGCACGCCGGCGATGAAGTACGGCGCGTTGGGCTGCGCTGTCTGCTCGATCAGTTTCTTCAGCGCCGCATCCGAATCTGCCCTGCGGCCCAGCGCCTGGTCGATGGCAGCGCGACCGGCCCATCGAGCCACCTCGATGGGCTCCAACTCGATCTGTCCAAGCGCCGCCTGCTTCTGCCCATTGAACAGCAATGCTTCTGCCGGGGTGAAGTGCGCCAGCGCATAGTCCGGAGCGATATTCAGTGCCCGGTTCAATGAGCTTTGAGCTTCGCTGCTATTTCCCGCCCCAAGCTCAATCGAACCGCGCAGGAAGTGGGCCGCCGGCAGCAGCGGATCGCGGGCAATCGACGCGTTCAGATCGCGACGCGCCGCGCCGCATCCCATTGCCCGAGGGCGGCCGGCGCGAGGCCGTGAAGCAGAAGGATTCGGGCACTCCCCGGCGCGAGCGCCAGAGCGCGATCAAGTTCGCTCGCCCCCGCTGCCCAGCGTTGTGGCACGCTGAGGGCAGGCGCGGGGAGGATTGGCGCGCTCGTGCAAGCCAATGGCAATTGGGAGGTATCGGGCCGGGGTTGCGCATGCCCCAGCGGGCTTCGTACCAGCACCATGAGCACACCGGCGCCGACCACGAGCAGCATCGCGACCACGGTCATCTCCCCGGCGCTGATGCGCGTGAGTCCCTTATGTCCGTGGTACCACGGCAGCGCCACGGCGATCGGGAATCCCACCGCCAGCACACCAATCAGGATTCGACCGGTGATTTCGGGCCATTCAAACCCGTGGCCCACCAGTTCCTGCGCGTGCGCCAGGGCGAGCGCTGCGCCAAGATACGCCAGGCTCCACTGCAGGACCCTGTGCTCGCGCAGCCGCGTCCAAAAACCTGCCTGGGAAGTGGCGGCCGGGGCGCCGCATCCGGCACCGTTGCGACCCGCGCCGCCGGTAACTCGCTCGGCTCTTGCGGCGGCGTGGACGGCTCGGTCATCGGGTGCTGTCCAGACCCGGGGGCTTCAATCCCGACAGGTAGTTCACCACGACCAGACGCGTGACCCCCATGCGCCCCAGCAGCAATACCGCGTGACTGTGTTTCTCGGTAAAGATCGCCACCAGGATGTTGAGCACCCCCACTTCGGTCTTGCCGCTGGCCTGTACGTGAAGCGCGGCGCGCTGCAGCACACGCTGCACGCTGCGGTGGGGTTGAACCGGGCGATGCTCGCCGGGTATCAGGGGCAGAGTGTTGGCTTTGGCGTGTTGCTGCAGGTCGTCGGTAAGGTGTTCCAGGTTCGCACCACACCCCTCGAGCACCTCGCGAACCTGGTGGACATCCAGAATCGCGAGCAGCAAATGCTCGATGCTCAGCAGCTCATGGTGCGCTATGTAGGCCTGATGAAAGGCTTGATTGAGACAACTTTCGAGCTCGCTGGACAACACACTATGGCCCTCAAATCCGTTGCACTCTCAGTCGCTCCTGCGTCGCCCTCGCTTGGTGCGTCGGTCCTGCGCGGGCCGTAGCGTGCGCCGCAGCGGCGTATCGTCGTTCTCGCGCCGCGACTCGGTACGTCGGTCCGCATATTTCCTGTACAAACAGCCGCAAAGCGCGGAGCGGATGCAGTCAGGCAGCGGCAGCAAGGGGGCCTCAGCAGACAGGAAACGCTGACCCTTCAGAGCCTGGGCGGCGGGGCAGCCTGACTTTGGCGAAACCACCTCCACGGCATGCCAGTTCGACCTTTTCGCGGCTGCGGGCGCCGCCTTGTGCTTCGGTTCTTTGCGCCACATCGCTGTGGGTCTCTAAATGCCGCGCGTTGCATTTGCTGCGTGGAACAGTCTCTAGTCTAACTGCCATCAAACATTTTGCTAGCACCAACATGCACAGCGCCGCCAAACAAACCACCGTTGCGGAGGCGGATCAGCCGCGCCCGATATAGGGCATCTTGGTGGCCATGATGGTCATGAACTGGACATTGGCCGACAGCGGCAGGCGCGCCATGTTGAGTACGGCCTGCGCCACGTGCTCGACATCCATCAGAGGTTCTGGCGTCGCGCTGGACTTGGCCAGCGTATCCGCCAGCTCCGTGCGGGCATTGCCGATGTCGATCTGACCGCAGGCGATGTCGAACTCCCGGCCATCCAGGGAGGTGGACTTGGTGAGGCCGGTGATGGCGTGTTTGGTGGCGGTGTAGGCGGCAGAGCGGGTGCGCGGCGCGTGCGCGGAAATGGATCCATTGTTGATGATGCGCCCGCCCCGCGGGCTCTGGCTTTTCATGATGCGAAAGGCCTCCTGGGTGCACAGGAACGGGCCGGTCAGATTGGTGGCGACCACGGCATTCCAGGTGGCCAGGGGCAGTTCCTCCAACGGTACGGCAGGGGCGCTGATCCCGGCATTGTTGAACAGCACGTCCAGGCGCCCGAACTGCTCCCGGGTCCTGGCAAACAGCGCCTGAACCGAGCTGGCATCGGTCACATCGCAGGCCACTGCCAGGCCGTTACCCCCAGGGGCACCGGCCGCGGCCAGTACCTGCTGCAGCGCCCCCTGCCGGCGACCGGCCAGGACTACCCGGTAGCCGTCGCCCAGAAAGGCCAGTGCGACCGCCCGGCCAATGCCGCTGCCGGCACCCGTGATCACCGCCACCCGCAATTCTGAACTCATCGCTTCACTCCATTGTTCGCGGCACCCGGCGCGGGGTCCGCCACCAAGGCATTGTATGCGCACCGGCATGCTGAGACGCGCCTCGCAAATTCATATAGTTGCGCTGTACATGTCGCATACCTGTAATACCTTCAGTGCAGTCTTTCGCCGGGCGATCTTTGAGAGCAAACGTATGCCGCTGACTTCCATGTCGATCATCAACATGCGACGCGATCTGTCGGTGCGCTTTGAGACCGCCACCCGCCAATGGCTGGCGGCGCGCGCCGCCTATCGCCGGCTGCACGAGTCCCACGTCAAGGACCTGTTTGCGCTGCGTGACGCGGCGCACCGACTGGATCAGGTTGAGCGTGGGCGCAACGCTCTGCTACGCGACCTGAAGGCCCTGTCGGACTAAGCGCCGGCAACCCGGCGACGCTTGCCCGACCCTGAAGGGTCGTGCGATCCTTTTCTGGTGTCCCACATCGTCATAGAGCACTCCGCGAACCTGCGACGGCAGCTGAATCTGCCCAAATTCGTCGAGGCCATTCGGCAGGCGGCGCTGGCCACCGGCATTTTCCCGCGCAGCGACATGCGCACCCGGGCCTATGAGAGCGACCCCTACCGGGACGAGGGACGCCGCCCCGACAACATTTTCGTGCATCTTTCCGTGAACGTCGGGGAGGGCCGGGACCATGCCACCCGCCGCCAGGCCTGCGAGGAGATCTTCGCCGCGGCCTGCGAGCAGCTGCGCGAGGTCCATGCCCGCGCCCCGCTGGGCATCTCGGTGGGCATTTCGGTGGAGATGCAGGAACGCGAGCCGGATGCGGCGCTCAGGCAGAGCAATATCCACGACTACGTGCAGGGCCGGGCTCGCCGCTAGCCGCGCCCTCAAGGGGCTTCGCGCGGGGTTCCCAGGGCGGTGTAGAACACCGTCACTCCAGGATCGGTTCCCACCAGGTAAAGACCGATGTGACCGTCGGTAATGCGCGCCACCCCGACATAATGTGAGCTGCCATCGCTGGTGGCCATGTTGACGCTGCAGTCCGCATGCAACACCAGCTGCGCCGTGCCCGAGCCCCCGGTGCTGACCGCGGCGCCCAGATTGGTGGTGCTGTCGGTAATCAGCAGATTGCCTGCCGCATCCGCGCTCACCGTGGAAACGTGGGTCTCCGGACCATTGGGCGAGAACAGCATCAGGCCGCGGGCCGCATAGGTGGCGGCGGGCAGGGATTCGCAGCTGGTGCGCTCCAGCCGCAGGGCATCCCCGGTGGCATAGGCGTTCGGTTCGGTGCCGATCAGCAGCAGGTGCTCTGCCTCATCGGCAATCACCCCGGCCAGATGTTCGACGGCACCGGTCGGGTCGCTTGCCGTCTGCGTGAAGGCGCAGTTCGCATTCACGGTGTAGCTGCCGATCAGCGTGTGGTTGGCCACCGTGACGCCTTCCTGGGACAGGGTGGCCACGGAACGCATGTGGCCGTGCCCGTCGAAATCGACCAGGCCTACCAGGGCCACCGCCACCGGAGTGCCAAGATCACTCCGCGAGGTGATCACATAGCGGCCGTTCAGGGTCGCCTGTGAACAGGGCGCATGCGCGCTGGCCGTCGCCGCGATCAGCAACGTGAGCAGGCCAAGCAGCGCTGAGCTCCTCATGACCCTCGCAGTCTACCCAAGCCCCCAGGTCGCCAACATGACGGCCCCGGCGTCTTGCGACGTCCGTGGCCGTTTGCTCCGTCAAGCTCCAGTTTAAGTTCCGCCGCGCAAGCGCAAGGTCAGGAAACAAAGAGATTCGATTCCAGAAAATCCTTGACCTTGTCCAGCGCCACACGGGTCTGCTGCGCCGTGTTGCGGTCGCGGATGGTGACACTGTGGCTGGCGGCGGTCTCGCCATCGATGGTGATGCAGTACGGGCAGCCTGCTTCGTCCATGCGCGCATAGCGCTTGCCGATGGCCTGCTTCACGTCGTGTTCGATCACACCGCGTCGCCAGTACCGCCGACGCAGGTCCTGATAGAGCCGCTCGCTGATCTCCGGCATGCCGTCCTTGTTCACCAGCGGAAACACCGCCGCCTTGATCGGCGCGATGCGCGGATTCAGCAGCAGCAGTTCCGGGCTGGCCCGTGCCGGATCCTCGGTATAGGCCTCGCACAGCAGCGCCAGCACGCCTCGGTCCAGCCCCGCGGCCGGCTCGATCACCTGCGGCAGGTAACGCTCGCCCTTGTGGCCACCGTTGGGCAGCAGCTCGCCGCGCTCGTTGTCGAAGTATTCAAGCTGCACGCGCGAGTGCTTCTGGTGCTGCGTCAGATCGTAGTTGGAGCGATGCGCCACGCCTTCGAGTTCACCGAAGCCCGGCGCGGTGAAGGGAAAGCGATATTCCACATCGGACGTGCCGGCGCCCTCCTTGGCATAATGCGCCAGCTCATCGCGCTCGTGCACCCGCAGCTGCAGATTTTCCCCGGCAAGTCCCAGACCCTGCCACCACTTCATGCGCTGATCGCGCCAGAACGCATACCAGTCGTGGGCCGAGTCCGGATGGCAGAAGAATTCCATTTCCATCTGCTCGAATTCGCGACTGCGAAAGGTGAAATTGCGCGGCGTGACTTCGTTGCGAAACGCCTTGCCCACCTGCGCGATGCCGAACGGCACCTTCACCCGGGTGGTGTCGATGACATTCTTGAACTGCACGAAGATGCCCTGCGCCGTCTCGGGGCGCAGGTACGCCACGTCAGCCTCGGTGGCGGTGGCGCCCACATAGGTCTTGAACATCAGGTTGAAGGCGCGCGGCTCGGTGAGGGTGCCGGTTTTTTCCGCATCCGGCGCCACCACGTGGCCCCAGTCGCTGTGCGGCAGCTGCGCCAGCGGCACCGCGCGCGCCGCGCCGAAGGCCTTCTCGGCCTTCTTTTTCTGCTTCTGTTCACTCAGCGTGTCGGGCATGAAGGCGAACAGCGGCTTGCCGTTGCGCTCGCCGCTGACCGGCACGTACAGCATCAGATGGTCGAATCGATAGCGCTGCTTGGTCTCGCGGCAATCCACCATCGGATCGCTGAAGCCGGCGATGTGCCCACTGGCCTCCCACACGCGCGGATTCTGGATGATGCTGGTATCCAGCGGCACGATGCGCACCGGCTCGCCATCCGGGCCGGGTTCGCCGCCGCAGGGATTGAGGACCATGTCCTCCCACCAGGCATCGCGCAGATTCTTCTTCAGCTGCGCGCCGAGCGGACCGTAGTCCCAGAAGCCGCTCTGACCCCCGTAGATCTCGGACGCCTGATAGATGAAGCCACGGCGCTTCGCCAGCGCCATGATCTTGTCCATCGACTTCGCCAGCGTCACGATGCGTTGACGAACTTGGTGACCAGGCAGGTCTCCAGGCCCTCGGTGCCTTCCTCCGAACCATGGCCGCTTTCCTTGATGCCGCCGAACGGTGACTCCGGTACCGAGATCTGGAAGCTGTTGATGCCGATCATGCCGGCCTCCAGCTGCTCGCCCAGCAGATTCACGGTGCGCGAGGAGCGCGAGAATGCATAGGCGGCCAGGCCAAAGGGCAGGCGATTGGCGCGCGTGATGGCCTCCTCGAAGGAGGTGAAGGAATTGATCAGCGCGACCGGACCGAAGGGCTCCTCGTTCATGATGCGGGCGCTCTCGGGCACATCC
>DATHMK010000038.1:0-83758 GCA_035487155.1 Steroidobacteraceae bacterium | reverse complement strand
GCCGGAGGCTCCGGCACCCGTCTGCATCCCGTCACATTGGGGATCAGCAAGCAGCTGCTGCCGGTCTACGACAAGCCCATGGTCTACTACCCGCTGTCGACGCTGATGCTGGCGGGGGTGCGCGAGATTCTGCTGATCTCGACACCGACGGACCTGCCGCTGTATCAACAATTGCTCCGGGACGGCAGTCAGTGGGGCGTCAATCTGAGCTACGTCGAGCAGCCGCGCCCTGAAGGGCTCGCTCAAGCCTTCACGCTCGGGCGGCGCTTCATCGGACACGACCCCAGTGTGCTGGTGCTCGGGGACAATATTTTCTACGGCCACGGGCTCCCGGAACAGATGCGCGCAGCGGCTGCACGCAAAGTGGGCGCAACAGTGTTCGCCTACCGCGTCAGTGATCCGGAGCGCTATGGCGTGGTGAGCTTCGATGCGCAGGGGCATGCGCTGGACATCGAGGAGAAACCCATGCGGCCCAGATCACACCACGCCGTCACCGGACTGTACTTCTACGACAACGACGTGCTGGAGATCGCCGCATCCCTGAAGCCCTCGGCCCGCGGCGAGCTTGAGATCACGGACGTGAACCGCGCTTATCTTGCGCGCGGGGATCTGCATGTGGAGATCCTGGGTCGTGGAACGGCATGGCTGGACACCGGTACTCACGAGTCGCTGCTGGAGGCAGCGATGTTCATCCAGGCTATCGAGAAGCGCCAAGGGCTGAAGGTGTGCTGTCCGGAGGAGATCGCCTATCGCATGGGGTTCATCGATGCAGCGCGGCTGGAAAAACATGCCGCGGCACTGGCGAAGTCCGGCTACGGTAGTTACCTGCTTGAAGTCCTGAAAGACGAGGTGCGGGATGGAATTTGAACCCACCGCCATTCCCGATGTGGTCCTCATCAAGCCCAAGGTCTACAAGGATGCGCGCGGCCACTTCTTCGAATCCTGGACCGAGCGCACTTTTGCGGCAGCGGGACTGGACCTCAAGTTCGTCCAGGACAACCAGAATCGTTCCGAACGGCATGTGCTGCGCGGACTGCACTACCAGCTGACCAAACCCCAGGGCAAGCTGGTGCGGGTCGTCACCGGCGCAGTGTTTGATGTGGCCGTGGACCTGCGCCGCAGCTCCCCCACCTTCGGGCGCTGGGTGGGCGCCGAGCTCACCGCCGACAACCATCACATGCTGTGGGTGCCCGGGGGCTTCGCCCATGGCTTCATGGTCCTGAGTGAGTCGGTGCACTTCCTTTACAAATGCACGCAGTTCTACTACCCCGATGATGAGCGCGCGATTCGCTGGGATGATGCGGATCTGGGCATCCGCTGGCCCCTGCCGGCCGGCGTCAGTCCCGTCATTTCGGGGCGGGATGCGGCCGCACGAGCCTTCCGGGAGGCGGAAGTCTACCCGTGAAGGTGCTCGTCACCGGCGCCCAGGGCCAGGTGGGCCGCTGCTTGCTGGCTACCGCGCCGGTGGGTGTGGCCACGGTTGGCCTGACCCATGCGCAGCTGGATGTCGGGGATGCCGAGGCCGTCAGCCGGATGGTGGAACAGCATCGCCCCAGCGTCATCATCAATGCCGCCGCCTACACCGCCGTGGACCGGGCCGAAACCGAGGTCGACGCGGCGCGACGGGTGAATAGCCAGGGTCCCCGCCACCTGGCGCGCGCAGCCGGGGCCCAGGGTGCGCGGCTGCTGCATATCTCCACCGACTTCGTATTCGATGGCCGCGCCAGCCAGCCCTATGCCCCGGATGCGCCCACCGCGCCCCTGGGGGTCTATGGGCTGACCAAGCTGGAAGGTGAGCAGGCGGTGCGCGAGCTCTTGCCGCAGGCCTCGGTGGTGCTGCGCACGGCCTGGGTGTATGCCGCCCAGGGCGCGAACTTCCTGCGCACCATGCTGCGGATCATGGCCGAGAAACGGCAGGTGCGGGTGGTCGCCGACCAGGTCGGCACCCCCACGGCGGCGGATTCGCTCGCGCAGGTCCTCTGGGGCCTGGCGCAGCGCCCGCAGATCTGCGGGGTGCACCATTTCACGGACGCCGGGGTGGCCAGCTGGTATGACTTTGCCATGGCCATATGCGAAGAAGCGACGCTGCTGGGACTGTTGCCGCCGGACATCACGGTGGCGGCGATCGGCACGGCCGACTACCCGACACCGGCCCGACGGCCCGCCTATAGCGTCCTGGACAAGCGCGCGCTGCTGGCGCTGATGCCCGTGGACCATCAGCACTGGCGGGTGAGCCTGCGTCGGGTGCTGCAGAGCTTACAATCCCCGCCATGCTGATCCCCGTCATCCTTTCCGGCGGTGCCGGAACCCGCTTGTGGCCGCTGTCGCGGGAGTTGTACCCCAAGCAGCTGCTGGCGTTGCTGGGTCCCCGAACCATGCTGCAGCAGACCGCGCTGCGGGTAGGGGGCCTGGAGTGCGCGGCGCCGGTGGTGGTGTGCAACGAGGCCCATCGCTTCCTGGTGGCCGAGCAGTTGCGCGCCTTGAAGCTCGAGCCGCGCGCCATCGTGCTCGAACCCTTCGGCCGCAACACCGCGCCGGCCATCGCGCTGGCGGCGCTGGCGGCGCTACGTGAATCCGGCGCCGTTGATCCCTTGCTGCTGGTGCTGCCGGCCGACCATGTGATCCGCGATACGGCGCTGTTCCAGCAGGCCGTGCGCACCGCGCTGCCCGCCGCCGAGCAGGGGCAGCTGGTCACCTTTGGCATCGTGCCCGACAGCCCTGAGACCGGCTACGGCTATATCCAGCGCGGCCAGGCGCAGGGGGCCGTCTTCAGCATTGCCCGCTTCGTTGAGAAGCCGGACCTGGCCCGTGCCCAGCAGTTTCTCAAAGCCGGGGACTACTACTGGAACAGCGGCATGTTCCTGTTTCGGGCCGGGCGCTATCTCGAGGAGCTGGCGCTGCTCGCCCCGGAGATGTCGGCGGCCTGCCGCGCCGCCTTCGAGCAGGGCCGTGAGGATCTGGATTTCACGCGCCTGGATGTGGATGCCTTCGAGGCCTGCCCCAGCGATTCCATCGACTATGCGGTCATGGAGAAGACCCGTGGCGCCGTGGTCGTGCCGTTGGACGCCGGTTGGAGCGATGTCGGCTCCTGGTCAGCGCTGCATGCGGCCAGTGAGGCGGACGCGGACGGCAATGTCGCGCATGGCGATGTGCTGCAGGAGGATTCAGTCGGCTGCTACCTGTATGCCGAAAGCCGCCTCGTGGCCACCGTCGGACTGCAGAATCATGTGGTGGTGGAAACCAAGGACGCGGTCCTGGTAGCCCCCAAGAATCGGGTCCAGGATGTGAAGAAGCTGGTCAATCGGCTCAAGGAGCAGGGACGCTACGAGCACTCCCTGCACCGCGAGGTCTTTCGACCCTGGGGCAGCTATGACCGCATCGAAAGTGGCGCCCGCTTCGTCGTGAACCGCTTGCGCATCAATCCGGGTGCCAGCCAGTCCCTGCAGCTGCATCACCATCGCGCCGAGCACTGGGTGGTGGTATCGGGCACCGCGCGGGTCACGCGCGGCGAGGAGGTCTTCCTGCTGGAGGAAAACCAGTCCGCCTTCATCCCGATAGGGGTGAGCCACCGCATCGAGAACCCGGGGAAGATCCCGCTGTATCTGATCGAGGTCCAGTCCGGCTCTTACCTGGGCGAGGATGACATCGTGCGGCTGCAGGACCAGTACGGCCGCCAGGACCCTTAGGACGGACGAATGACCAAGCTCACCGCGTTCAAGGCCTATGACGTCCGGGGGCGCATCCCGGATGAGATCAATGAGCCCCTGGCCTATGACATCGGCCGGGCCTATGCGGGCTTCGTGAAGCCGCGCACCGTGGCGGTGGGCTATGACATCCGCACGACCAGCCCGGGGCTTGCCGCTGCCCTGAAGCGTGGCCTCAACGAGTGTGGCGTGGATGTGCTGGACATCGGCCTGTGCGGCACCGAGGGCAGCTACTTTGCCACCGCGCAGTGGCAGCTGGATGGCGGCATCATGGTGACCGCCAGCCACAATCCGCCGGACTACAACGGCATGAAGTTCGTGCGCGAGGACGCCCGTCCGATCAGCGCCGACACGGGGCTGAAGGACATCCAGGCCGCCATCGCCGCCGGTACCTTTCCGTCGCGGGCGGCCCGGGCGGGCACCCAGCAGCCGCTGGACATCCGTGAGCGCTATATCCGGCACCTGCTGGGCTACGTGGACCTAAGCCGCCTCAAGCCCCTCAAGGTGGTGGTCAATGCGGGCAATGGCGGGGCCGGCCTGATCGTGGACCTGCTGGAGGCGCATCTGCCGTTCCAGTTCATCAAGCTCAACCATGAGCCTGATGGCAGCTTCCCGCACGGGGTTCCCAATCCCATGCTGGAGGAGAATCGGCATGCCACGCGCCAGGCGGTGCTCGAGCATGGCGCGGCTGTGGGGCTGGCCTGGGACGGGGACTATGACCGCTGCTTTTTCTTCGATGAGGCGGGCACCTTCATCGAGGGCTACTACCTGGTCGGCCTGCTGGCCGAAGTATTTCTGAAGCGCGAGCCGGGCGCGCGCATCGTGCACGATCCGCGCCTGACCTGGAACACCATCGATGTGGTCAGCGCCGCCGGCGGGGTGCCGGTGCTCTCCAAATCCGGTCATGCCTTCATCAAGCAGAAGATGCGCGAGGTGGATGGGGCCTATGGCGGGGAGATGAGTGCGCATCACTACTATCGCTCCTTCGCCTACTGCGACAGCGGCATGATCCCCTGGCTGCTGGTGCTGCAGGTGATCTGCGAGTCCGGCAAATCCCTCTCGCAGCTGGTCGGCGAGCGCATGCGGCGCTTTCCGGCCAGCGGCGAGATCAATACCCATCTGCAAGGCGAGGCGCACGCGGTGATCGCGCGGGTGCAGAAGGTCTATGCCGGCGCAGCATTGAACGTCGACTTCACCGATGGCCTGTCGGTGGAGTTTGCACAGTGGCGCTTCAACCTGCGCGGCTCGAACACCGAACCGCTGGTGCGCCTGAATGTCGAGTCGCGCGGCAGCACGGCGCTGATGCAGGAGAAGACCGAAGAGCTGCTGCGGCTGATCCGCAGTTGATGGGCGCTTGAATCTCTGGGCCCGCAAACCGGTCGAGGAGCTGTGCGCCGAGGCCGGTGTGGCAGGGGAGGTGAGCGCCCTGCCGCGCAGCATCGGGGTGTTCGCCCTGACCTGCATCGGCGTCGGCGGCACCGTCGGAGCGGGCATCTTCGTGCTGACGGGCAATGTCGCCGCCGAGCATTCCGGGCCCGCCGTGGGCCTGTCGTTGCTGCTGGCCAGCATCGTGTGTCTGCTGGCCGGCCTGTGTTACTCGGAGCTTGCCGCCATGATTCCAGTGGCCGGCAGCGCCTATTCGTACACCTATGCGACGCTGGGCGAGGGCATTGCCTGGACCGTGGGCTGGTGCCTGATGCTCGAGTACCTGTTCGCGGCCTCCCTGGTCGCCATCAGCTGGGCCGGATATGCGACCTCGACCCTGCACCAGCTGGGCGTGGATCTGCCCGCGCGCTGGCTGTCAGCCCCCTTTGATGTCAAGGATGCCTGGCATATCTACCGCACGCCCACCCTCGTCAATCTGCCGGCTGTCCTGGTGACGGTGCTGTGCACGGTGGTGATGCTGTGGGGCTTGAAGACCTCGGCCTGGCTGAACAATGTCATGGTGGTGGCCAAGGTCGCCGCCATCCTGGTGGTGGTCTTTGTCGGTGCGCGCTATGTGCATAGCGCGCTGTGGCATCCCTACATTCCGCACAACACCGGCACTTTTGGCGTTTACGGCTGGTCCGGGGTATTCCAGGGCACGGCCATCCTGTTCTTCGCCTATATCGGCTTTGACGCGGTGTCGACCATGGGGCAGGAGGCGCGCAATCCGCAGCGCACGGTGCCCTTGAGCCTGCTGCTGGGGCTGGCTATCTGCGCCGTGCTGTACCTGGCGGTGAGCTTTGTCGTCACCGGTCTGGTCGGGTACCGGGACCTGGATGTACCTGATCCGATGTATCTGGCGCTGGACCGTGCCGGACCTGCGGTGCTGTGGGCCAAGTCCCTGGTTGCCTTTGTCGCTCTGGTGGGCCTGTTTTCGGTGCTGCTGGTCACGCTCATGGGCCAGGTGCGAATCTTCTATGCCATGGGACGTGACGGGCTGCTGCCGGCGGCGTTCGCCCGCGTGCATCCGCGTACGCGCACGCCCCATATCGGCGCCATCGTGACCGGCCTGGTGTCCTGCATCGCTGCCGGGCTTCTGCCGCTGGGTCTTTTGGGGGACATCATCTCCATGGGCACGCTGCTGGCCTTCGGCATCGTCTGCGGCGGGGTCCTGGTGCTGCGCCGAATCCGACCGGACCTGCCCCGGCCTTTCAAGGCACCCGGCGGCTTGTGGGTGCCTCTGGCGGGGGCGCTGTGCTGCGCGGGCCTGATGGCGACACTGCCGAAGCTGGCCTGGGTCGGCTTTGTGGTGTGGCTGTGCATCGGCGCAACCGTCTACGCCCTGTACGGCGCGACCCGCTCGAAGCTGCAGCGGGTCGCGACGGTCTGAACCCCTAGTCGGTGAACCCGACCTGGCCCTGCGAGCCGAAGGTACCGGGGGCGGAGCTTGAATTCGTATACCACACCGCGCTGGTGGAATCGGCCGTGATGAGATCGGGCAGGCCATCGTTGTTGACGTCACCGATGACAATCGATGAGGGTTGGCCCTCGCCGAGGTAGGTGGCCAGGTTGATGAAGGTTCCGGGATTGGCGGGGTCCTGGGTCAATGTCGCCACGGTGCCTTCACCCTCTTGTAAGAGGCTGCTCATGGCGATATCCGGCCACCCATCCATATTGAAATCGGCGACGGCCACGCTGAGGGATCCTTGTATCGTGGGGTACACGACCGGTGGCGGAAAGGTGCCGGGACTGCTGGGATCCTGGAGGATGACCATCGCCCCGTACAGGGATTCCGCCACGGCAATCTGGCCCAGAGGGTTGCCGTCGATGGCGCCGTTAGCGTCCTCGAAAGTCCCCGTTCCCTGACAGGCCACCACCATGTCGTTGGCGCCGTCCTTGTTCACATCCACGATGCGGATCTGGGTGGGTTCACAGTAGGTGCTGAAAACCGTGGGGGTGGTGATGAAGCTGCCCGGGCTGGCCGGATCCTGAAAGTAAACGGTCACCTGACCCAGGTTGCCGTTGATGTCGAAGCTGGTCACGGCCAGGTCCGGCAGGCCATCACCATTGAGGTCCCCGACCGCCACCGCGATGGCGCGGGTGCTGAAAGCCGAGCCCTCGGCGGTGATGGCCGGATTGTTGATGGGCAGACTGACACCCGCCTGAAAGGTGCCCGGGCTGGCGGGGTTCTGCAGCAGATAGGTGACCTTGCCGGTGTTGTCCGCGACGATGAGATCCGGAAGACCATCGCCATTGATGTCGGCGATCTGCACGTCATTGGGTTGGCCGCCCACGGTGATGATGGTGGCGGGGCTGTAGGCTCCCGAGGTGGGTGAGGTCTCCATGAACACCGAGAGCGTGCCGGCGGTGATATTGGCCACCACCATATCCTTGCTGCCATTGCCGGTCAGGTCCCCGACAGCCAAACCGGAGGGCGGGGAGGCGGAACTGTCGTAAGTGACGCCGGCCGCGAAGGTGCCAGGCGTGGCGGCGGAGTTGAGGATCACATCCAGCAGGCCGGGCGGTTGGGTGAGCCCGGTTTCATCGATCTGCGCGGAGGCGAGGATGATGTCCAGAACGCCGTTATTTCTGGTATCCGCCACCACCACCGAATTGGGCACGGTGATGATCGCGCCGGTGTTGTTGCCACCGCAGCTGGACAGGGCGAATACGGGCAGTAGGAGCCACACACGGGTGGCGGGGCGGGTCACGGAAAGACTGAACATGGAGGCTCCTGCGAACGGTGGGCGGCAATGCTCGCAGCACTGCTGGTTGCCGGCAAGCCCAATTTCGCCTGTGGAACTTCTGCCGCCGGCAATGGTCACGCTGCGGTGGCTGGGTTTGATCTATCCTGATCAGGAGCGTAATCTATTCCGTATAGGAGAAGTTGCATGGCCGGGCTCAGTTATCCGGATACGCGTTACGAACCCTCGCCGCTGGTGGATCTGAATTCGCGTGCCGAGCGCGAACGCCTCAGCGCCTCGGCCCTCAAGGCCTTCTTCAACATCATGGAGCGCTGGCAGGTGCGCGATGAGGATGCCCGGGCGCTGCTGGGCGGAGTCAGCAACGGCCCTTATTACGAGCTCAAGCGCGCCGCGGCGGGCAAGGTGCTGGAGGCCGACCGGCTGTTGCGCGTGTCGTACTTGATCGGCATTTTCAAGGCCCTGCACATTCTGCATTCGCGGGCGCTTGCGGATCAGTGGGTGCAGTTGCCGAACAGCCAGCGGCTGTTCGGCGGTGATACGCCGCTGGCCTATATGGTGCGCGGCGGAGTGCCGGCGCTGCAGACGGTGCGCCGTCTGCTCGACGCGCGTCGCGGCGGGGTGTGAGCGACGGTGGCACCCGCGCTGCCCGCGGTATCCCTGGTCCGGCGCTACGATACCCATCGGCTCATCCCCTCCCAGTACAGCGAGCCCGGCAGCGTCCTGGCGCTCATCGCCGATGATGAGGCACACCTGGCCGATATCTTCCAGCTTGACCACGCCACCAACGATCGGCTGCTGGCCGAGAACCAGCGTCTGGGTGGCATCGGCGTACATGAACTCATCTTCGGTGTGCCGTACTACCGCGTGGTCAATGCCGCCTTCACGCATGCGCATCCCTATGGCAGTCGCTTCAATGGCCCGGAACGCGGCGCCTGGTACGCGGCCTTTGAACTGCGCACGGCGCAGGCCGAGGTGGCCTTTCACAAGGCCGTGCAGCTGGCCGAGATCGGCCGCTTCGAGGACGTGGTCACCTACGATGACTACCAGGCCGATGTCAGTGCGCCATTGCACGACTTGCGTGAGGCGCCGCCGTTTGGCAATTGTCTGGCACCGGACAGCTACGTGGCTTCGCAGCTGCTGGCCGAACGGCTGCTCGCAGCCGGGTCCCAGGGCGTGATTTATCCCAGCGTCAGGCGCAAAGGGGGCACCTGTCTGGCGCTCTTCAGGCCGGCGCTGGTGAGCCATTTGCGCAAGGGCAGGACCTGGCGGTTCCGCTGGCAGGGCAGGCCGCTGCCGGTGATCGAAGCGGTGCCTTGAAGGCGGCTATGCAGTCAGGGCCGCGATGCCGGCCCGGGCGATTTCGGCATCTTCGACCGACTTGACGCCGGAGACGCCGACGGCCGCAATCACCTGACCATCGATGATGACGGGAACGCCACCTTCCAGAAGCCCCTGGATGGGAGCGGTCACCAGCGCCGTGCGGCCCTGGTTGATGGCTTCTTCAAAGGTCTTGGATTCGCGGCGGCCCAGCGCCGCCGTGCTGGCCTTGGCCATCGCCATTTGCGCGGTGAAGGGTGGCGCGCCATCCAGGCGCTCCAGGCGCAGGATATGGCCGCCGTCATCGCATACGCAGATGCTCACCGCCCAGTTCCTGGCGCGGGCATGGGCGGTTGCGGCGTCGATAATGCGCCGGCAATCGTCCTGGACAAGGTAGCTCTTCGTCTTCATCACGACGATCCAGGGTTGGGAAATTGATTGCGGGCTTCCGGTCCCGAAGGCGCCGGAAGCCCGCCAGCTCAGAGCCTCGGAACCGAGGCGCAGTGCTTAGTAGCGGCGACCGCCGCCACCGCCACCGCCACCGCCGCCGTAGCCGCCGCGGTTGCCACCGCCGCCACCACCGCCGGTGCGCTCACGCGCCTGGGCCTCGTCGATCTTCAGGCTGCGACCTTCGAAGTCGGTGCCATTCAGCGCCGACATGGCGCGTGAGGCATCGGCATTGGCCATTTCCACGAAGCCGAAGCCGCGGGGACGACCGGTCTCGCGATCGGTAATCAGCGCGATCTTCTCGACCGTACCATGCTTCTCGAACAGGGCGCGGACCGCCTCTTCAGTTGCGGAGAAGGGAAGATTTCCAACAAATAATTTGGTCACTAACAGTTACTCACGAATAAAAAAGAACATCCGGCAGGAAGACCTGCCTCCTGGTTCGCGGATACTTTGGTTGAGGTGCGGCTTCTTGACGGGAAGCAGCGCCCGCCTGGGCGCAGCCGATTGTCGGTTTGACTGAAGGTCGGTGTGGACAAAGGTCGTTGCAAACAAGGCTCTAAAGATCACGATCCGGGGCGCAGCATACACGAGTGCCCGGGCAGGTGCTTGATTTTACGGTGGTGCATCAATTGTTCAATGCCTGGATGGGTGCCGGGATCCGGCCGCCGCGCCGGACGAAGGCCGCGCTGGACTGCCGGTGCACCGCCATGACCGGCGCGCGCCCCAGCAGGCCGCCGAACTCCACGAAGTCCCCGACCCCCTTGCCGGGGGCGGGGATGATGCGCACCGCCGTGGTCTTGCGGTTGATCATGCCGATGGCCGCCTCATCGGCAATGATGGCCGACAGGGTGGCTGCCGGGGTGTCCCCGGGGACGGCGATCATGTCCAGTCCCACCGAACAGACGCAGGTCATGGCCTCGAGCTTGTCCAGGGTCAGGGTGCCGGCCTCGGCCGCCTCGATCATGCCGATGTCCTCGCTCACCGGTATGAAGGCCCCGGACAGGCCGCCGACATGGGAGGAGGCCATGGCACCCCCCTTCTTGACCGCGTCGTTGAGCATGGCCAGGGCGGCCGTGGAGCCGTGGGTACCCACCCGCTCCAGTCCCATCGCCTCCAGGATCTGGGCCACGCTGTCGCCCTGAGCCGGGGTCGGGGCCAGGGACAGATCGACGATGCCGAAGGGCACCCCCAGGCGCTCCGAGGCCCGCCGGCCGATGAGCTCCCCCATGCGGGTGATCTTGAAGGCCGTGCGCTTGATGATGGCGGCCAGCTCGCCCAGGTCGGCCTCCGGGGCCCGCCGCACGGCCGACAGTACCGCCCCGGGGCCGCTGACCCCGACATTGATCACGCACTCCGGCTCGCCGATGCCATGGAAGGCGCCGGCCATGAAGGGGTTGTCCTCCACGGCATTGCAGAACACCACCAGCTTGGCGCAACCCAGGCCATCCCGATCCGCCGTCGCCCGGGCGCAATCCAGGATGATCTCCCCCATGCGACCCACTGCGGTCATGTTGATGCCGGCCCGGGTACTGGCCACGTTGACCGAGGCACAGACCCGCTCGGTCACGGCCAGTGCCTGGGGCAGAGAATCGATCAGGATGCGATCGCCAGGGGTGAGTCCCTTGTGAACCAGGGCGGAGAACCCGCCAATGAAATTCACGCCTACCGTGAGCGCCGCGCGGTCCAGTGCCTGGGCCATGGCCACATAGTCATCGGCCGCCGAACTCTCGGCCACCAGGGCGATCGGGGTGACTGAAATGCGCCGGTTGATGATGGGGATGCCGTACTCGCGTTCCAGCTCATCCCCGACGCGCACCAGCTTCTCCGCGTAACGGCAGATCTTGTCGTAGGCCCGCTGTGCGGAGTGTGCCAGCTGCGGGTGTGCGCAGTCGCGCAGGCTGATGCCCATGGTGATGGTGCGGATGTCCAGATTCTCCATCTGGACCATCTGGACGGTCTCCAGGATCTCCTCGGGTTCGAAGTGAACATTGCGCATGGTTGACCTAGACGCGGTGCATGAATTTGAAGACGTCTTCATGCTGCGCATCGATCCTCAGGCCCAGCTGCTGGGCCTTGGCGTGCAGCTGCGCTTTGAGCGCATCAAGTCCCAGGGTGGCCTGCGCCACGTCCGCCAGCAGGATCATGACGAAGAACTCCCCGAGCAGGGTCTGGGAGATATCCACGATGTTGACGCCGGCGTCCGCCAGCACGCGCGAGGTTTCGGCAATGATGCCGGTGCGGTCGTGACCGACCACGGTGACGATGATGCGATTTGACTTGTCCGACACGACTTTCCTCCGGGCAGGCCACAGCATACCGTCATGGAAGGCCGCAACCGCTAGCCGCGCACGGCGAATTTGCTCGGCAAGCCTGCGGCTCGATTCGGCCGCTTCAGGTGAAGAAATAGGCGCAATTTACTGAAATATAAGGCGCCGCAGAGCGCTGGATCGCTCAAATGTGCGGCGCCGCCCTGCGCAGCGCCTCATTGGGCGCGGGTATCACTCTGCAGCAGATCCAACAGCTCATCCGCGTGGGCTTCCTTGATGCCCAGGATGCCCTCGAGCATGCGGCGCGTCGCCGGGTCATGCTTGCCCAGGTACTCGATCAAGCCGCGGTAACTGGCGATCGTCAGGCGCTCGGCGAGCAGGTTCTCGCGGACCATCTCAACAATGGTGGTGGCGGGAACGTACTCAGCGTGGCTGCGCTCCTTCAAGGTGTCAGGCGCAAAGTCCGGTTCACCGCCCAGCTGCACGATGCGCTCGGCTAGGAGGTCCGCATGCGCCAGCTCCTCATCGGCATGCACCAGGAATTCCTCTGCAATGCGTTGCGCGACCAGACCCCGCGCCATGAAATGGTGGCGACGGTAGCGCAGCATGCAGACGATCTCGGTGGCGAGCGCTTCATTGAGCAGGCGCAGCACGGTCTTACGGTCGCCGCGAAAGCCGCTTACGACCTCCAGCTCAACATCGGGCCGTGCCATCCGGTGCAGCTTCTTCACCACGGACATGGGTGGAATCCCTTCATCGACAAGCGGAGGGGCAACATGCCACTTACCAGGCACCGCTCCTGTCGGCGCCCCAGCTTCGCTGTCGTAGGTGCGCACCTCAGGCCGCAGCGTAGGAACCCGACTACAGTGTCTTGGGCACAGTTTTGGCAGACTGCCCGCCGCAGCCTCCCTAATCTCCCCCATACGATTTTCAGCAGGCGCAACGACCACGCGGCACCTGCACCGGTCCCCCCCTCCGGCTCCGTCAGCAACGGAACCGATGCCCGCCCACTTCTCCCTCGGAGTCGGCGGGCTTCTTTTTTACAGTTCCCGGCGCACCGGCAACAAGGCGAGCAGGCGCGCCATGAAGCGCCGCCAGCCATTGGGCGCCGGCTCCTCGTGATACACCACCACCGCGCCGTTTTCGCGCGTGCTCCATTGCAGGCGTTCATGCCCGGAGTGGGGATCCACCAGCAAGGCGGGCTGATAGGCATTGTCCAGCTGCGCCATGGCGCTGAATCGGGTCGCCGTCTGCGCGGCCAGTTCCGGACTGTCGATGATCAGACCGATTTCGGTATTCAGGTGTCGCGAGCGTTCATCGAAATTCATCGACCCGATGAACAGGCGCTGCCGGTCGAACACCAGCAGCTTGCCGTGCAGGTCGTAGGTCCCCAGACGCGACACGCGCGGGGTCTGGCCGCTGCCGCGGGTGGAACCTAATTTTGCCCGCACCTCGTACAGATTGATGCCGTGCCGCAGCATGTCCTGCCGTGAGCGGGTGTAGCCGGCAAAGGCGAGCAGGTCGCGGGTCGACTGCAGGGAATTGGTGATGATACCGACTTGAACATTGCGGTCCCGCAGCTCATCCAGCATGGCCGATTCACCATGCGTTGGCACAATGTAGGGATTGATCATCAGGAACTCGCTGCTCACCTGGCGTGCCGCCTGCAGCACGTCCCGTACCATCACATGCCCGCTCTGCCCGGCATCGGCGCTCTTCTTGTCCGGGCTGTCGCACAGGACCTGGGCCTGCGCCCACACCAGCGCAAGCTTGCCATCCAGGAGGCTGGCGAAGGGTTCGCCGCTGGCGATGCGGGCGGAGTAGTCGATGCCATCGACCTGGGCGCGTGCCGGCCGATGGCGCTGCGCCGCCGCGTCTGTCAGGGAGGCCAGCGCCGCGGCCGGGACCGCCAGATCGCTGTTCCAGTACTGGTCAAAGGTCATCGATAGCGTGTGCACGATCGGCCCGGCCACGAACACATCGTCATCGGCGGACTGGGCTTGGGGATCGACCTGGAAATACTCATTGCCGATGTTGCGGCCACCGACCAATGCCAGTGTGTTGTCCACGACCAGCAGCTTGTTGTGCATGCGGTAGTCCAGGCGTGTGGAGTTACCGGCAAATTCCAGGGCGCGCAGCAGCGGGTTGTGGCCCCGGTAACGGAAGGGATTGAAGACCCGCACTTCGACCAGGCTATGACTGCCCAGTGCCAGCACCTGTTCGTCCCCGCCAACGGTGTCACCGTCATCGACCAGAAGTCGGATGGCAACACCGCGGGATGCGGCACGGCTCAGGGCATCCAGAATCAGCCGGCCGGTGGTGTCACCGCGGAAGATGAAGTACTGCAGATCCAGAGTTTTCTGGGCCGCATCGATCATCTGAACCCGGGTGAGCAGTCCGTCGACGCCGACATTCAGGATGTGAAAGGCCGAGGCGCCCGAATGCGCCTGGGCGAGCGCGCCGAAGCGGGCACCGAACGCCGTGGCCTGCGGATCGGCCAATGCCACGCTCACCGTGCGCGGGTAGTCTCGCCCCGGAGGAACACTGGCGCAGCCACACAGCAGTAGCAGTGCGGCGCATAGCGCTGCGCTCAGGCGGGGCGATAGGCGTCGCAGCAAAGTGCCTCCCAAGGGTCAAGCCTCAGTTTTGCAGGTCCGCTGTAAGGCACATGCCGCAGGATGGCAGGCGCAGCTGTAGGATTCGGCCTACGTTCGCGTGGGCCCCTGCCAGCCCATGAAGCGGCCAGCGACGGGTATATTCGACGTTGCACCGCAAGAGTCCTCGGAGAATGTTTGATCATGCAGCAGAACAATCCAGATACAGGCCTGTCGCTGGGTCTGGATACTCACGAGGAGACCGAGCTGTCGGAGTTGGCCGCCAACCTGCAGCGCTATGCGGAGTCCGAAAAGGTGCTGCTCGCCCGCCAGCTGCACGATGAGCTGGGCGGGGCGCTGGTGGGCGCCAAGATGGATCTTGCCTGGCTGCGCCGGCGCATTGGCAGCACCGACCCGGAGGTCATCGCGCGCTGGGAGCGCCTCGAGCGTGCCCTGGAGACGGGCATAGCCTTCAAACGGCGCGTGGTCGAACAGCTGCGACCGACGCTGCTGGATAATCTGGGCTTCTATGCCGCCGCGCGCTGGCTGGTGGAAGAAACCTGCGCCGCAGCCGGCCTGAAGGCCGAATTGGAGCTACCGCTGCCTGAGCCACAGCTGCCCAAGGACGTGGGCATCGCGCTGTTTCGGATCCTGCAGGAATCGCTGCGCAATGTGACCCGGCATGCGCGGGCCACCCGGGTCAGCATCTCGGTCGTCACCAACCCGGACAATGTGCTGCGCATGGTCGTCCTGGATGATGGGGTGGGGTTGGCCGCTGATCGGCTGCGTGCGCTGGGCAGCCGCGGTCTGGGCAGCATGCGCCATCGCATGCGCGCCATCGGCGGTGAGTTCCAGGTGCAATCGGTGGCGGGCAAGGGCACCGAAATCACGGTGCTGGCCCCGCTGCTGGAGGCGGCTCAGGAGTGAGGTACCTTTTTCAGGGTCCTGATCACCTCGGGCAGACGTTCGAAATCCAGTGACTTGTTGAGAAAGTATTCGACGCCGAACTTCTCGGCCCAGCGTCGGTATTCGGGCAGGGCATAGTTGGTGAAAACGATGGTCGCGGGCCGGTGCTCGCCCAGCGTGCGCAGCACGCCAAAACCCGTACCATGCTTAAGCTGAAGGTCAAGAATCAGCACATGCACGTCCCGGTCACGCGTCATGGCCACCGCATCGTCTTCATCCACGACGGTGCCTACCACTTCAACATCGGTGATCTGACCCAGCAGCTCGCGCATGCGTTCGGCCAGCAGTTCAGAGTCCTCCACCAGCAAGATGCGTAAGGCTCCGGTGCGGCTGATTCCCGATGGTGTGCTGGGCATGATCACGGCCTCAGAATACGCATCGGGCGCAGTCGCGGTATCCGGCGCGGTCCTACATAAAGTCGCTTACTGCATCAGGCCGTTGCGCAAGGCATACGACGTAATGTCGGCATTACTGGTGAAACTCATCTTTTCAAGGACCCGGCTGCGATAAGTGCTGACGGTCTTCACCGACAGACACAATTCTTCGGCAATGTCCGAGACCGATTTGCCCACCGCGATCTTGCAGAAGATCTGGAACTCGCGTTCCGACAACTGCGAATGGATGGGCTGTTGTGCATCCACATCCAGGTCATTGACCAGCAATTCGGCGAGCGAGGCACTGACGTAGCGGCGCCCCTGGATGACCATCTTTACGGCCCTGACAAGCTCTTCGGAGGCCGCATCCTTGGCCAGATAGCCGCAGGCCCCGGCGCGCAATACATTGCGCGCATATTGGCGTTCCGGATAACCGCTCAGTACCAGGACGCGGGTATCGGGGAATCCCGAACGGACGTGTTTGAGGATGTCCAGACCGCTGCGATCCGGCATGTTGATGTCCAGCAGCAGCAGGTCCCAGCGGCTTTCGCGCAGCCGGTCCAGGGTCTGTTCGCCGGTAGCGGCTTCACCCATTTCGCGTATCGATCGATCTTCTTGCAGCAGTTGCATCAATCCCGACCGGATCAATGCATGATCGTCCGCTATGAGCACGCGTACCATAACCACATCTCCTTACGCACTTGACGACGGGCCTGCGGCCTCGCGAGCCGCCTGCGCCTCGATCCTGGCAGGCCCATACTAGCAGGGCACCGGGTGCTCAGCGGCATACCCACCTGTGAAGCTTCCGTTTGGCCATATTGGGGCACAGGGCATTCTGACGGTGGCTTGACATAGACTTCGTCGGCCGCCGCCCCCCCTTCCTTGTGGGATTTGTCTGACGTCGTTAATCTGCGTCAGCCTGAAGGACAGCGTGGCAGCGCCGGTCCCCAATGACGTATCCAGTACCTAAGGACCAGTCACGTGCCAACCATCAGCGCTGCCGCAGCATTCCCGATGCCCACTTGCGATGGCAGGACTGGGCTACCATTACCCGGTTGCCCCGGAGAATACGTGAGCGCCCAAGCTGAAACGGCCCCGCGGCCCGTGCGTGTGGCCATAGCCGATGACAGTGACGATCTGTGCATGATGCTCGCCGAGCTGGTGAACTCGAGCGCGGGGCTGCAATGCGTCGCCAGGATCACGGCGCAACGCGATCTGGTGGCTGCCGTGGCCGCCAGTGATCCGGATGTACTGTTGCTGGATCTGAACTTCGGCGGCGTGAGCAGTCTGCCGCTGGTTCCGCAATTGCGTGCCGCCCACGGCAAGACACGCATCGTCATCCACAGTGGTTTCGACATCGATCCGCTCGCCACCCGCGCGCTGGACGGCGGTGCCGTGGCAGTCATTCCCAAAGGCGGTGATCCGGACGAACTGATCGCCGCGATCCGCCGCATCGCGCTCGGCTGACAGTCAAATACGAATACACGAAGGGCCTGTGGGACCCGACTGACGGTCCCTAGCGTACCTGTCCCGGTACGCAAGTCTCACTGCTGTGCGCACACTGGACTCAATGATTGAGTCGCTCAAGAGCAGGAGCACGACCATGTCTTCACTTCACATTACAGTGCTGCGCGCGCTGGCGATCGTGTCGGTCGTCGCGGCCGCCGGCTGCGTGGTGGCGCCGCCGCCCTCGGTGAGCGAACTTGCGGACGCGCGCGCGGCGATCGTTCAGGCCGAACAGGCTGGTGCCGAACAGAGCGCGCCGGCTGAATTGAATGCGGCCCGCGACCGCTTTGCAGAAGCACAGCAGCTGCTGCCGACGGACCCACAACTGGCCCGCTGGCGCGCACGCGAGGCTGAATCCGACGCGCGCCTCGCGCAGGCCACGGCCCAGGATGCTCGGGCACGTCTTGCCCTGAATGAACGCTACCCGACCCCATAACCCGACTGCGGAGGGTTCACCATGATTCCGAATTCAAAGCCGATTGTTCTCAGCGCCGCGCTTGCGGTCGCCATGGTTCTGGCAGCCTGCGTCACGGCACCGCCGGACAACTCGCTGGCGGAGGCACGGGCCGCGGTGAACAGCGCGGCCGCCAATCCGGATGTGGTGCGCTACGATGCGCTTGACCTGGATATGGCGCAGAAGCAGCTGGCAAACGCCGAGAGTGCGGCCGAGCGCGATGCTCCGGACATGGCGGATCATGAGGCTTACCTCGCCATTCGCACGGCAAAACTGGCCCAGGTGCGGGCGGATGAGATGGTGGCGCAGCAACGCGTCGCGGTGGTGGAGGGCGAGCGGGCGCGAGTGCAGCTGGATGCGCGCGCGCAGGTGGACCATCTGAACGGGGAACCGCCAGCGCGCACCGTGATGGTGTTGCTCACCGATGATTACTTCGAGCCGGGCATGGCCCAGCTGACCCCGGCCGCCGGCAAAATCATCGATGACCTGGCCGAGTTTCTGATCGCCCATCCGGAACGGCGCGTGCGCATCGAGGGCCACACCGACAACACCGGAACGGCTGAGTCGAATCTGTCATTGCCGCTGCACCGGGCGGAGAGCGTGCGCATGGCCCTGGTGGCGCGCGGTGTCGACCCGGTGCGCAGCGAGGCAGTGGCCTATGGACCGGATAACCCGCTCACCGCCAGTGAGAACCCCGCTGACAGCCACTTCATCAGGGGCGTTGAGATCCTGCTGTCCGACAGCCGCGGTCAGATAGCCAGTCGCTGAGGGAGAATTCGATGTTGGAGACCATTGCAGTCCTGCTGGTGATTCTGTGGCTGCTCGGCATGGTGTCCTCATACACCCTGGGCGGCTTCATCCATATTTTGCTGGTGATCGCAGTGGTGGTGGTGATAATTCGGGTGATCCGCGGACGCAATCCGCTGTAATCTCCCTCGCATGTCTTCGATTTCATCGGCGCCGGCGACCGCGGCGCAACCTGCCGCCGCGCCCGACATGCAACCCATTGCACTGGACGCCGCCGATCCGGTTCCCGGAATTGATCCCTTACTATTGACGTGCACGCGCATCGCCACCTTTGCCGGCGAGGTGGGGCTCACCTCGGCCACCGGTTTCTTTCTGGCCCGCGAACAGCATCTGTTTCTCGTGACCAGTCGTCATGTGTTCATCGATGTTGAGGCCAATCACACCCCGGACCGGATCACCATCGAGTTGCATGCCGATCGGGCCGACATGGCCGCCGCGGCCACCATTTCCATTCCCCTGTATCGCGAGGGCTTGAGCCTGTGGCGGCAGGCCACGGATTCAGCCGGCGAGGTGGACGTGGCAATCATCGAGATCGATCGAGGCGTGCTGCCGGCGGAGGCCGTGTACTGTGCCTTTACGCCCGCACACATTGCCATCGATGAGGAATGCATCGAGGTGGGTGCGCCCCTGCTGGTGATCGGTTTTCCCCTGGGATTTCATGATGCATTGCATCATATGCCGGTGGTGAGGCGCGCTTCCCTGGCATCCTCCTATGGTCTTCGATTCCAGGGCATGGGCTACTTCCTGACCGATGCCCGCACCCACCGCGGCACCAGCGGCGCCCCCGTCGTGATTCGAATTGCGGGTGGCACAGCTCAGCCGGGTGCGCCGTCCTGCCGCTTGCTGGGTATCCACTCCTCACGCTTCGACATGAGCACGCGCGACCCGATCGAGGACGAGGCCCTGGGCCTCAACTGCGCCTGGTACTCGGACGTGCTACTGACACTGTCGGAAAGCTAGCCCGGTGGACTGCATTGAGTCCTGAGATCTTAGGACAATTGCTTCAGCGCGCGCGCCGGTACACCCGCGACCAGGGTATTGGGGGGCACGTCATGGCATACCACCGACCCGGCTGCGACCACGGCACCGGCGCCGATGGTGACCCCGGGCAGCACGGTGGTTCGCGATCCTAACCAGGCCCCATTGCCGATAGTGATCGGCCTGGCGTGCGGAGTAAATGCCCGGTGGGAGGCGGGCCCGATATCGTGCGATTGGGTCAGCACCATGACGTCATGGCCAATGGCCACATTGCTGCCAATGCGGATTTCAGCCCCGAGATTGAATAGGCAGCCGATATTGATCCAGCAGTCCGATCCGATCACCAGTTTGTCGTACATGTAGCCATCACAGGTGATGGTCGGCGTTGCGGCCATGATGGTGCCCCGACCGATTTGAAATCCGATCAGGCGCAACATGGCGCTGCGCACCCGTCCGCCCACATGCAAAGGCAGCAGGCCCAGCAGCATGCGCGCGATGGTCAGGCGCGGGTGCAGGCCCGCGAACTCCTCACTCAGCAACTTCCAGAACCTGGCAGTCGTTGCTCGCTTCGGAGCGGTATTGCGCGCCGCTGCAGCGATGGAGTGTCCCGACGCGGATCCCCATCGATGCGGCGGCCGATCCCGATCAAGTTCCCCGAGCGTGCCCTCGGTGAGGGTGGCGGCGACATAAGTGAACGGCGGATCCAGGTCCTTGGGCGGACGGGATGACGGATTGGGTTTCACTAAGGGTGAGTGCAGCATAGTCATTCGATGCCTTGAGGTTTGCAGTGACGGCCAGAGGCCGAATGGACCCACGCGTCCGTACAGAACTGTGTGCGGGCGAATTTGCATGCGCCCTGCCGCTCGTGGGCCCATGAACCTGGTTTAGAGTTCAAGGGACAATACCTTTCGGATCGCCGCCGGCCACTGCCCGGGAGCTGCCCCGTACGCGGTAAATAGCGCGATCGCGATCCGTTCCAGGCCGAAGGCCACGCACGCGGTATGCGCGATGCCGCCACCTTCCAGCCGGATCTGCCACGTCGAAGTAAAGTGCTCGGTATGCAGATTGGTGGAAGAGACGGCCGTGGGTTGCTCTGCCGAGCTGATGGGAACGAGAATCTCGTGTTTAAGACCCAGTTCGGCCTGATTGGCGGCCAGCAAGCGGCCGCTGCGGCCGAAAAATGGATCCGCTGCGATTTCGATTCGTGACTCAAGACCAAGGGCCGCGATCAGGTCAGCGCTTTGCTGCAGCCACTTATCGCGCCATGCACGCACATCCTCGGGCGCTCCCACATAGACCAGTTCGCGCATACGGAACGATCGCATGCGGGTGGGATCCTCGGAGGGCTCATGGCGATACGCCCAACCCAGGAGCGAGTACATCTGGCCGTTGCGTGGCGTGACCCGATCCAGCGTCTGGTATAGCGGATAGCACACCGCGGGCGTCAGCACGACATCCGTCATCGTTTGAAATTCGCTCGACGCCTTATCCGTCGATGAGCGATGCGCCATCTCCCTGGACTGCAGTTCATTTCCGGAGAAATTGAAGACCGAGCCACAAAGATGCGGAAATGACTCCAGATAGCCCTGACGCCTCAGCACCTCGCGACTGAGAATCGGTGGAAACACACGCCTTTGCGCCCCCTCGCGCGTCGCCCGCTCATCGATCAGACGGTTGAATCCAGCGACCACATCCTCAAAGACCTCGCTGAATCCGAATACCCCTTGAGCATCCATGGACCATACGAGGCTTTTGAACGCCAGATCGTTGCGAATTTGCGGCTCCCGAATCGGCGCGGGTGACTGAAGCTTCATCGCTTAGACCCCGTCGTTCTTCAGCACCAGCAACATGGAGGCGCTTTGTTCTGCGATACGGTCATTCGAAATCATGAGCGACGCTGACAGAACATCACGGTAGTGCCGGCCGACGCTGAAGGGTGAATCGTTCCGGTATCCGGACACTCCGGTGATCTGCAGGGCCTGATGCACCGCGCGCGGCGCCGCATTTGAAGTACCAATCTTCAGATTGTTCAGTTTCAGACTCCACTCCATGGACATCAGCAATGCGCGCCCATTGGCCAGGCCATCGATGTGGTCGAACTCCTCCGCCACCGAGAACACATTGCTGCGCATGGCCTGAAGGTCGGTCGACAGTGCCGCCAGATGCGCTGCGGATGGCGGGACCACGCCGATGCGCTTGCGGGCCGCCGCACGCACGAAACGCCCGGCCTTGGCCGCCGCGCCCTCGGCGATGCCGTACCACACTGCGCACCACAATATGTGCGAGTACGGCACCATGGACTGGGATGAGATATCCGCGAATGAAACCGGCAATACCTGCTCCATCAGACCCTGGGCACGCAGGCCAAACCCCGGACTGCAGGTGCCGCGCATGCCCAGCGTGTCCCAATTGGAGGTGGCCGTCAGTTCGCAGTCGCGCTTATTGAGAAACGCGAGGACCTGGTCGTTGCCCGCCGCTTGCGCATCCTTGCGGCAGGTCACGGCAATGGAATCCGCGAACTTGCAATACGAACCCGTGGTCGCCTCTTTCTCCAGCGTGAATCGCCCGTCGCCTGCCGGTTGCAAAGCGCAGATGCTGGTGCGGGTATCGCCGTAGGTGCCGACCTCTGAGGTGATCGAGGCGATCAGGTGTTGCCTGCCGGGCTGTTCTCGCAGATAGCGCTGGAAAAAAGCCGACGCCATTCCATGGCGCACCAGGCACGCCATTTGGCTGTAGTGCATTGCCAGGATCAGCCCACTGGATCCACAGCCACGCGCAATTTCCGCGCAGATTTTCGCCAGCGTGCGAATCGAGCACCCGCCACCGCCCAGCTCCACTGGAATTTGCGCCGACAGCAGCTTGGCGCTCCTCATGGCATCGACCGCCTCGCGGGGGAAGCGCGCGCCGGCGTCCACGTCGGACGCATGTTCTTCAGCCACTTTGGCTACCTGGCGGGCCGCTTCCAGAAAATCATCATTTCCGTACTCACGGACCTTCTTTGCAGCCAGGAGTTGGTGGTCATTGCTCGCCATTCAGTGCACTCCCGGGCGCGACAGTGAGGAAGTACTGCGTTCGCAACCCGCGATGTCGGTGGCCATGGGAGCCTGGATCAGTTTCTCAATGGCGGCACGTATCGAGGCGATGCTGCCAAACACTCCGCGCCTGAGCATGCTGTCGGGAAATTCCAGATCCAGTTCACTCTCCAGCGCGACCAGGACATTTACCCCCGCGTGGGAGGTCATACCGGCGGCGTATAGATCCGCATGGTCGGTGAGCTCCTCGGACGCAATTGCCAATCGCCCGTACTCGACGACGATACGGCGTATCTGCGAACTGATGTCGCGCATATCCATGACTTCAACCGCCTCAGTACGCACTGGCCGACAACCTTGCCGCAGCTGCCGGTCGCTGCGGAATGCTGGGGATGTGACGGCCGAGCCCGATGTGACGCTCCAGGATGGCGAAGTACAGTTCCCGGGAGCGCCGCGATGTCAGGTTGTGATCGGTATCGTCAATCGTCTGCAGGTGTACATTCCTAAGGTTGGCCAGCCTTCGTCCGCCGCGGCCGCAGTACAGGGCCAGTTCATCCAAAGCTTCATCGCCGATGCTGTAGAGGAGCAGAACCTTCGTGCCACGTTCTGACAGGCGGCGGAATTGCGTAATGATTTGCGTGTGACTGACTTCTGCGCCCGATTCCCTTCCCAGAATCGACATCAGGCGCAGGCCCGCGCGACGCAGCAACCGCCCGGCAATCGTTTCGGCAATGCTGATGGCGTGAACTCTGCCGCTCGCCAGCCTGCGCCATACATCGAGGCTCACCATTTTCGACCAATACCAGCCCGTGGACCGAAAGGTGGGCCGCTTGCCGTAGTCGCTGGGTTCCATCGGATCGCTGACGAACCGGCTGAGGTTAATCAGAGCCAGGCCTGTGACACGCTTGTCGGCGACGGCCGCATGGAAGCTCAGATGCGCCCCGGCGCTGTGGCCCAGCAGCGTTATTTCCTTGCAACCGTGTTGATGCAACCAATCCAGCGCGGCCTTGATGTCGGCAACAGACTCGCGCGCATACAACTGCTGTTCGGGCCGGCCGGGTGCGGTCGCGCTATCGCCGACCCCTGCAATGTCCATGCGCAGTGTGGCGACGCCCTGGGCGGCGAGCCGCCGGGCCAGGGTCACATACGTGCGCGCCCAACCTATGTGGCGGTTGAGACCATGATTCACAATCAACAGAGTGGATCTGGGAACCGAATGACGCGGCGTACAATGAACGGCGAACAGGCGGCTGTCCGGGCCGAACTGTACGGGTTCCTCGCGCCATTCGCTCGACAGGAGTCGGTTGGCAGCGGTGCGTGTGAACCTGGCGCGGCCGGGGGGCGCGTCAACCTTAAGCCAATGGACCAGTTCCGCAAAGGCGTCCCTTGGCAGCACCGCGAGACTTGAATTCCATTGCATGGACGCGAAGCCGGGCAGAATGCCGACGCTGACCTCGGCGCCCAACGTGCGCAGATACTCGCCCAGGCGGCGGTCCGCTGGGGAACTGGAACGACCCAGCAGAAAGATCCGGGGGGCCGGGCTGCGGGTCAGCATTCGCAGATCCAGGTGTTCTAGATCCTTGAGGGTCGCGCGGCTGAGCTGAAAGCCCGCGACATTCAAGCCGCCACGGCCCTCATCGTCCGCCCTCGCGGCATCGGCAGTCGTAGCTCCCGAACTTTGTGCCACGAGCGAGCGCAATGCCTTTGCTTCCCGAACATAGGCACTTCCCGAGACCACAGGTCCCACCAGCACCAGCGCGGCAATGTCGCCAAGCTGGGCCGCGACATGTGCGGCCAACAGACCGCCGACGCGAAAGCCGACCAGCACGACCTGTTTGACTCCGGTCTCCTCCCGCAGCCACTCAACGGCTCTGCGCACGCTCGTCAGCCACGCCTGCACCGTGTCCGGATCGGTCTCTGATCCGGCAGAATCGCCCGTACCGCGATAGTCAAAGCGCAATGTGGGCATGCCGGCTGCGGCAATGTCGCAGGCGAGGCGGCGCACGAAGCGATGCATGACGAGATCTTCGAGCCCGATGGGCGAACACAGAATGACCCCACGCTGGCTCGAGCCAGGGTGCAGCCAACTCATGCAGTCATTGATGTAGAAGGGTTTCAAGCTCATCTGGACTCAGGCATTGGTCTGCACAAAGATGAGGCGCGACGATCACCGTGTCGCAGGCTCATCACAAGCACTGCGCCTTGGAAAGGTGGCCACCATTGCGTTCCTGTGCACAAGTCAACCGGGCGACCACCAGCGATGGGTACGATCCGCGGCCGGGCGCTGCGCGCTTTGCGCGACGGCATTCAGGGCGTACTTCACGCGCCGCTGATACCAGGCCTGCAAACAGTGTCGATTGCGAAGCTGCAGATAATCGAGCACCGCGGGTTCAGCATTCTCCGATGCGAAATTCCGCGATCGTTCAATCAGGGTATTGCGATACGTCATCGGGACTCTCCCGTTTCCCTTCCCAGGCGCAATGATTACAGGCGTGCTCCCGGCCCCGATTCAGTCGAACTGCATGTAATAGCGTAAGTCGTCTCCTACAGCCTCTTATGTGAACTTCGGCTGCCACCCTAAATCCCTGCAAAGGTCTTACGCGGGCTGGCGCGAACCGCCGACGGGCGCGCGCCCCGGAGGCGCTTACTGTGGAGCCTTGGATTTCTCCCAAGGCATGCCCTGATGAACCCAAGATTGCGCCGCATCCTGCTTTACGGGTCATTGGGGCTCGCGGCCGTGGTGGCGCTATTTATCGTGGCGCTGGCGCTCATGGATTGGGACTGGCTGCGCGGACCGATCGCACGAATCGCCAGCGCGCACAGCGGGCGCACTATCACGATTGGCGGCCATCTGCGGGCCCACCTGTGGTCGCGTACGCCTTCCTTCACGGTCGAGGGCGTGCGCGTTGCCAACCCAGCTTGGGAGCTGCCGCGTCCGCTGCTGCAATTACAGCAATTGCAGCTCCAGGTTGACCTGAGTGCGCTGCTGCGCGGACATCTGGTCCTGCCGCGGGTCGAAATCGACAATCCCGACCTGTACCTGCATCAGGAAGCGTCTGGCCGCGCCAACTGGACCGACGCGAATACCGCGCCCACCAGCGCCACGGCGCCGGCCGCCAAGCCCATCAACCTGCCGGCGATTCACGAACTGATCATCAATTCCGGAAAGGTGCTGCTGCTGGATGATGCGCACCGTCTGAAGATCAACGGCACCATACAAGCTCACGAGCACGCCGCGGTCGCAGATCCCCAGGCACTGCATATCCAGGGGCAGGGCACTGTCAATGACTCGCCGTTCGCGATGGAGGTCTCCGGCGCCGCGCTGCTGGTCGTGGACTCGAATCGTCCCTATCCGTTCAAGCTCAGTATCACGGCGGGGCAGAACGCGGTGCAGGCCCAGGGCGAGGTGCTCAAACCTTTCGATCTGGGGCAGATTCAGCTGCAGGTGGCCGCGCATGGTCCTGACCTCGCGCAACTGTACTACCTGACCCACCTCGCGCTGCCGAATTCGCCACCCTACCAACTGCAGGCGCAGATCAACCGTGTCGGCCAGCGCTTCAGTGTCCGCAACATCAAGGGGGTCCTCGGGCGCAGTGATATTTCCGGCAGCGTCGATGTTGACGCCACCCATCAGCGTCCCATGCTGACGGCCACTTTGAACTCCGGCCATCTGTTTCTGGCCGATCTGGGCGCGATCACGGGTACGCGCGCCAGTGCCACGGGGTCGAGCGACGCGCACAGTCGGGGCGGCAATTCCTCGGCAACCGCAGCGGCGCCAGCCGCCCAACCCAAGAAGCTCTTCCCCGATGCGCATCTTGAGACCAATCGCGTCAAGGCGATGGATGCCGACGTGCGTTTCAAGGCGACCGACATCGAGGCCGGAAAGGTGCCGTTTACCCAGGTCAATCTCCACGCCAGGCTGAAGGATGGCGTACTGGCGCTGGATCCGGTCCAGTTCGACCTGCCGCAGGGACGGCTCAGCGGTGTCGTCACCATCGATGCGCGCCCGAAAGTGCCGACGGTGCGCATGGAAATGCGCGCCACGGATGTCAAGCTGGACCAGATCAAAGGTAGCGGGCCGGCGAGCGCGGCACCGCTTGGCGGCGTCCTGCAGGCGCGGGCCGTGCTGTCAGGCAAGGGCGATTCGGTCCACAACCTGATGTCCGATGCCAACGGCAGCTTGGTTGCCGTCATACCCCATGGTGACATTCGCGAGGCACTGGCGCAGCTGACCGGTATCGATCTGAAGGGTGTCGGGTTGCTGCTCACCAAGAGTACCGGACGCGCCCCGATACGTTGTGGAGTCGCGCGGTTCGATGTAAGCGACGGAACGGCCACTGCCCAGAGCTTTGTGCTCGATACCCAGAACGTCCTCATTACCGGCAAAGGCAAGATTGATCTGGGTACCGAGCAACTGGACCTGACCATCCAGGGTCAACCCAAGAAATTCCACTTCGTGCGAGTGCGTGCGCCGGTGGACATCAAGGGTCAGCTCATCAAGCCAAAGTTCGGACCGGACAAGGGTCAGCTCATCAAGCAGGGCGGAATTGCGGCCGCACTGGGCACTTTACTGACTCCGGTCGCCGCCATGCTGGCCTTCGTGGACCCGGGCCTGGCCAAGGACCAGGACTGCAGCGCGCTGCTGGCCAGTCAATAGTCCGTCCTGTCCTACGCCGGTGCGCGGTTACGGCCCGCTGGGCGCAGCGCCGGCCTTAAGCGAGCATGCCCGGCATCATCTTGCTAAGGGAAGGAACATCATGAGCCGATTACAGGCGCTCGCCGCCACGGCAGTGTGCGCGGGACTGCTGCTGCATCCGACCCGCAGCCATGCCGACGTTGCGAGCGAAGGGCCGATCAGTGGTCCCTACGTCGGGGGTGCGTTCGGCCGCTTTGACCTCAGACTCGACAACTTCAATGACGTCGGAGCTGCCGTGGATGACATCACGCACTCAACGCATGATGCCTACCGAATCGATGCGGGCTGGCGATTTCTGCCGTTCCTGGCTATCGAGGCTGACTACATGAACTTTGGCTCTGCGCACGATTCCTTCGTCGGCACCGGCTCCAATGGCGACTACAATCTGCACATGAGTGGTTTCGCGCCGTTCGTCGTGGGAACGCTGCCGCTGGGTCCGCTGGAGATCTTCGCCAAGGGCGGCTACCTGTTCTACAACACCAACCTCACGGTAGACTTCAACGAGCCTCCGGCCGATGTGCTGCAGTCCAGCCATAGCCGCTCGGACTTCATCTACGGCGGAGGTCTCGGATTGACGCTGTTCGGCCATCTGAATTTCAACGCCGAATATGACCAGATCCGCATGGTCAATGCGCCCAATTCAAATGCTCTGTGGCTGGGGGCCGCCTGGCGTTTCTAAGGTGCGGATTCGAAGTGATATTCGAAGGACAGCGCCAGCACGCGCTGAGTCCTTTGCTCGATCAGGGGGCTTCTCGCCGGAGTTCCGCGCACCTGGCTGATGGCCGAGTCGAGATTGATCAGCAGGTGCTTGCCGATGAATTTCGTGGCGCTGAACCCGACCCCAGCCGTGCTGGTGCCGGCGCGGGTAATATCATATTCGGGATGGCCCGAGTCCATAGCCTGCTGCGCGTTGACGCCATACATGGTCTGCAGGTAATGCGCCGTGCCGAGCGTGATGGAGGGGCCGGCGAACATGACAAAGGTCTTGGAGCTACCCGGTAGCGGCAGATAGACCGAGGCATCGCCAACAGCGCCTTGGGCACCGCCGATGTATTGCCGGGCCGCCACGCGCAGGATCATCGGAAATTTCTTCGACAGAACCCAGGAGCCATAAAGTTTGCCGACCGGAGCGGCCTTTATGTCGCCCATGCCGTTGAGATTCGCACCATCCAGTTTCTGACTGCGACCCAGGTCATACGTCAGGCCGACGCCGATCTGGTAATGGTCGCCGCGCAGGAAGTTGTAACCCAGTCCTTCGCCCGTGGAGAAGAACACAATATCGCGGTAGTAAATGTTGACGACCGGGCCGCCACTCACTTTGTAGGCGCGGGCCCCCTCGTAAGCCGGTTGCACCTCGGCGGCGACGCCTGCAATGTCGCGCCATTCGGGCAAGTTGGGCTCGAACAGCCGTGCCAGGATGATGCCGCCATCGTACTGCCACTCCTGCAGCGGCGATTGGCTTTGGGCCCGCGCGGCATGCGGCAGCCATGCAATCATCATGAGGATCAGCAAGGCAATCGAACGCGAGATATTGGGCATTGGGCTTCCGATTGCGAAATTTCAACAGACAATCATATAGGTCGGTGGCGTCATGGGCGCGACCTGCCCGACAACGCCCCGACCGCAGGCGGGTGGCCACTCACAGGCGCGAGCTGAACTCCCGCACCTGACGCTTGGCCTCATCCCGGGCGACGCCGTAGCGCTCCTGGATCTTGCCTTCCAGGTATTCCGCAGTGCCGTCCGACACTGTCAGATCATCGTCGGTGAGCTTGCCCCATTTTGCCTTGAGCTTGCCCGCCAGCTGCTTCCACTGGCCTTTGACCTTGTCCTCGTTCATGTGCTCCTCGATGCATCGCGAGGCGCAGCCCACTGGGGCACCATTGCCTGTGCGTGGGCTCGTGCGATGCAGGGTCAGCCTAGGCCTAGAACTGCGGGACACCCATGCGGGAAAGTCCTTCACTGGGCGTAGGAGCAGGCTGATGGTCAGGAGACACGCGCCAGCAGTTCATCCAAAACCTGAGGATCCACGGGCTTGGTGAGATGACTGTCGAAACCCGCTTCGTGCGAGCGACGCCGGTCAGAATCCTGACCCCAGCCGGTGAGCGCCACCAGGACCATCTTGCGTCCCCAGGGTTCGCCGCGGATGCGGCGCGCAACTTCGTAGCCATTGGCGCAGGGCATCCCGATGTCCAGCAGTGCGACATCGGGGCGGTGGCGCTCCGCGCTCAGCCATGCATCAGTGCCATCCTGGGCACGGAACACTTCGTGTCCATTCAGGGACAGCAGCGTGGCCAGACTCTCGCGTGCGTCCGGATTGTCATCGGCGACCAGAATCCGGCGCTGCGGCACCGGGCGAGGAGGCGCCACGGGTGGCTCGGGCTGCACGGGGGCCTGCGCTTCGCCGTCCTCTGCTGCATCGTTGCCAGCGGTGCGTTCGATGGACACCGGGAGCCGAATGGTGAATTCGCTGCCCTTGCCGGGACCATCACTGGAGGCTGTGACGGTCCCACCATGCATGTCCACCAGCTGTCGCACCAGCGCCAGACCGATCCCCAAGCCGCCCTGGGGACGGCTCCGGCGCTGATCCAGCTGCGTGAATAGGTCGAATATGCAAGGCAGCACCTCGGGGACGATGCCAATGCCGTTGTCGCTGACCGATATTTCAACATCGCGCTGACGGCGCCGCGCGCGCAGGGTAATGCGGCCACCGTTGTCGGTGTACTTGGCGGCATTTCCCAGAACGTTGCCCAGGGCCTGCGTCAGGCGCATCGGATCCCCGTAAATGACCAGCGAACGGTTGGGGATCTCCACTTCAAGCGTGTGACCCTGCTTCTCAATCGTCGGCGCCACCGTTTCCACGGCCCGATCGACCAGTTCGCGCAATTCCACTCGCTGGCGTGTCAGGTTGATCTTGCCGCGGGTGATGCGCGAGACATCCAGCAGATCATCCACCAGCCGGGTCAGCTGCAGCAGCTGGCGCTCAATGATGTCGCGCGACAGCAGTAACTGCGGATCCTCGACTGCCTTGAGTTTCATCAGGTGCACGGCGTTGCGGATGGGGGCGAGGGGATTGCGCAGCTCGTGTGCCAGCATCGCCAGGAACTCGTCCTTGTGGCGATCCGCCTCCTTGAGCGCCTGTTCAGCCCGGGAGCGTTCCGCGACCTCGGCCTGAAGGGCAAGATTGGCGCGTTCCAGGTCCGCATTGGCCTGTTGTAGGCTTTCATTGAGGGCGTGCAGTTCGCGGGTCTTCTCCGCCTGCAGGGCGGTGTTGGCCTCGGCGAGCTGCGCGTTGGCAAATGCCAGGTGACGGTTCAGGGCAACCAGTTCGCGACGCTTGCAATACAGTTCGACCAGTACCGCGACCTTGCTGCGCAGGATTTCGGGCACCACGGGCACGGATACATAGTCCACGGCGCCGAGCTTGTAGCCCCGCAGCCGGTCCAGTTCCGACATGTGCACGCCAGTGACAAATATGATCGGCGTGCGCTCGAAGCGCGGATGTTCATGAATCAGGCGCGCGGCCTCAAAACCGTCCATGTCCGGCATACTCACATCGAGCAGAACCACCGCGAACTCTTCGCGCATCAGCTTGTCGAGCGCCTCAAGGCCCGAGGACACGCACACCAGGTTCTGGTTCAGCTCATTCAGCACCGACTGGTAGGTCAGCAGGCGCGCGGGCTGATCATCCACCAGCAGGATGTTGACCTTGTCCTCCCCGGCGGGTCCGGGGCGGGATGTCGGATCGGAAATCAACGATGCAGCCACAGGCGCACCAGCGACAGCAATTGGTCGGTATTGACCGGTTTTGCCACGTAGTCCGAAGCACCGGCCTCCAGGCACTTTTCCCGATCGCCCTTCATGGCCTTGGCGGTCAGCGCGATGATGGGCAGCATGCGGAAGGGCGGCTGCTGGCGGATACGCCGCATGACCTCATAACCGTCCATCTCGGGCATCATCACGTCCATGAGGACCAGCGACAGGTCTTCGGTGCTTTCGACCAGGTTGATGGCCTCCTGGCCGTTGGTGGCGGTGATGACCTTCATGCGATGCCGCTCGAGCAGACTGTTCAGCGCGAAGATGTTGCGGATGTCATCGTCCACGACCAGCACCTTGCGATCGGCCAGTGGCTCATCGCTTTCATGCAGTGCCTGCAGCATGGCCTGCTTGGCCGGCGGCAGATCGGCCACGACACGGTGCAGGAACAGCGCCGTCTCATCCAGCAGCCGCTCCGGCGAGCGAACGCCCTTGAGAACGATGCTCTTGGCGCTTTTCTTGAGTCGGTTTTCCTCTGCATCGGACAGGTCGCGCCCCGTGAACACGATGATGGGCAGGCGCCGCAGCGCCGGATCGGACTGGATTTCCTCCAGCAGCTCGAAGCCGGACATGTCCGGCAGGCGCAGGTCCAGGACCACGCAATCGATCTGAGTGTTGCGCATGATCTGCAACGCCTCGGCACCGGTGGTCGCGGTACTGATCTCAACGTCCGTGTGCCCCAGCAGCTCCGTGACGCTCATCTGCTCGGCCGGGTCGTCCTCGACCACCAGCAGGCGTCGTACCTTCGAGGTCGTGAAGTTCTTGAGGCGATCCAGCGCCGACTCGAGTTCCTCGGTGGTACCGGTCTTGGTCAGGAAGGCAAAGGCGCCGCGCTCCAGGCCATACTGGCGCTCGTCCTCGACGGTGAGGATCTGCACCGGAATATGGCGGGTCTCGCTGCTGCGTTTGAGCTGGTTCAGCACCGTCCAGCCCAGCATGTCCGGGAGGAACACGTCCAGGGACACGGCCGCCAGCGGGTATTTGCGGGCAAAGATCAGGGCATCAGCGCCGGTTCGTGCCAGCAATACCTTGAAGCCCCGCTCCTTGGCGAGGTTCACCAGCACTCGAGCGTAGTGCGGATCGTCCTCGACGATCAGCAGGATGGGCTCGCCGCTGCCGAGATTGTCCCGGTCATCCGCGATCTCCTCCGCACGCACCGCGGGCAGCACCACCGGTTGGAACGCCGGCTGCGGACTCGCCGGTGCCGCAGGGGCCTGCAGCACCCCACGGGTGTAGGCAGCGCCCACATAGTGCAGCGGCAGATACAGCGTGAAGGTGCTGCCGCTGCCGGCCACGCTGCTCAGGCGGATCTCACCGCCCAGCAGGTGCGCGAGCTCGCGGCTGATGGCCAGTCCCAGTCCGGTGCCCCCGTATTTGCGGGAAGTTCCGGCGTCGGCCTGCTGGAAAGCTTCGAAAATGATGCGTTGTTTTTCCGGCGGGATGCCGATACCGGTATCGCTGACCGAGAATTCCACCACGATCGGCACCTGGCTCAAGGTCGGGTGATCGGGCGCCCAGCCGCCGTTGGCCACACCCACGTGAATCCTGACACCACCATGTTCGGTGAACTTGAAGGCGTTGGACAGCAGGTTCTTGAGCACCTGCAGCAGGCGCTTGGAGTCGGTCGTGATGGCACGGCCGAGGCGGTGATCGAAGTCCGCCGTGAAGGAGAGCTTGCGGGCTTCGGCCTCGTGGCGGAAGTTGCGTTCGATGGTCTCGCGCAGATGCGTGAACAGCAGGTCCTCGCACTCCACCGTCACCGTTCCGGACTCGATCTTCGACAGATCCAGAATATCGCTGATCAGATTGAGCAGATCGGTGCCGGCGCCGTGAATGGTATTCGCGAATTCAACCTGCCGGTTGCTAAGGTTGCCATCGGCGTTTTCCGCCAGCTGCTGTCCCAGGATCAGAATGCTGTTCAGGGGCGTGCGCAGCTCGTGCGACATGTTGGCCAGGAATTCGGACTTGTAGCGCGAGGTGAGGGCGAGCTCGGCGGCCTTGTCCTCCAGTGCCCGGCGTGCCAGTTCGATTTCCTGATTCTTGCGTTCGACCTCGGCGTTCTGCTCAGCCAGCAGTTTGGCCTTGTTGGCGAGCTCCTCGTTGGTCTGCTGCAGCTCGGTCTGCTGGGCCTGAAGTTCGCCCGCCAGCTGCTGGGATTGGGTCAGCAGGCCCTCGGTGCGCATCGTCGTTTCGATGGTATTGAGAACCACGCCGATGATGCTGCCGGTGAGCTGTTCGAGGAAGGCCAGGTGCGAGGCGGTGAAGCCTCCCAGGGAGGCCAGTTCCATGACCGCCTTGACGTGTCCTTCGTAAAGTATGGGCAGGACGATCACATTGCGCGGGCGCAGGTTGGTCAGTCCACTGGAGATGTGGATGGAATCCTCGGGCACGTCGGTGATCAGCAGACGTTGCCGATCGGCCGCAGCCTGGCCCACCAGACCCTGACCGATTGCATAGCGGCGCGGGCTTGCGTTGGTATCCGCCTCATCGGCATAGGCGGCGAGTTCGCGCAGGTGCCCGCCGTCGACGGCGTTGTCCATGACATAGACGATGCCTTGCTGCGCATTGATCAGCGGGGCGAGTTCGGACAACAGCAGCTTGCCGACGGTGACCAGGTCACGCTGCCCCTGCATCATGCGGCTGAACTTGGCGAGATTGGTCTTCAGCCAGTCCTGCTCATTGTTGCGCTCGGTCGTGGCGCGCAGGTTGCCGATCATGGCGTTGATGTTGTCCTTCAGTTCGGACACTTCGCCGCGGGCTTCGACCTGAATGGAACGGGTCAGATCGCCCTTGGTGACGGCGGTGGCAACTTCCGCGATGGCGCGCACCTGGTTGGTGAGGTTGGCAGCGAGCAGGTTGACGTTCGCCGTGAGGTCCTTCCAGGTACCTGCGGCACCTGGCACATGCGCCTGGCCGCCCAGACGGCCTTCCACGCCGACCTCGCGGGCGACGCTCGTGACCTGGTCGGCAAAGATCGCCAGGGTGTCCGTCATGCTGTTGATGGTGTCGGCCAGGGCGTTCACCTCGCCCTTGGATTCGACGGTGAGGCGCTGGCGCAGATCGCCGTTGGCGACGGCGGTCACGACCTTCACGATGCCACGCACCTGGTTGGTCAGGTTGTTGGCCATCACGTTGACGTTGTCGGTGAGGTCCTTCCAGGTGCCGGCGACGCCGGGCACCAGGGCCTGGCCGCCGAGTTTGCCTTCGGTTCCCACTTCACGCGCGAGCCGGGTGACTTCGGCCGCAAAACCGTTCAGCTGGTCCACCATGGTGTTGATGGTTTCCTTCAGCTGCAGGATCTCGCCCTTGACATCCACCGTGATCTTGCGCGACAGGTCGCCGCGGGCGATGGCGGTGGATACCTCGGCGATGTTGCGCACCTGGCCGGTGAGGTTGCGCGCCATGGAATTGACGTTGTCGGTGAGATCCTTCCAGGTGCCGCCGACGCCGGGCACGATGGCCTGGCCGCCCAGCTTGCCTTCGGTGCCGACCTCGCGCGCGACTCGCGTGACTTCGGCGGCGAAGCTGTTGAGCTGGTCCACCATGGTGTTCACGGTTTCCTTCAGCTGCAGGATCTCGCCGCGCACGTCCACCGTGATCTTGCGCGACAGGTCGCCGCGGGCGATGGCGGTTGCGACCTCGGCGATGTTGCGCACCTGGCCGGTGAGGTTGCTGGCCATGGAGTTGACCTTGTCCGTGAGGTCCTTCCACACACCGCTCACGTCCTTGACGTCCGCCTGGCCTCCAAGCTTGCCTTCCGAACCCACTTCGCGTGCCACGCGGGTGACTTCGGCCGCGAAGGCGTTGAGCTGATCCACCATGGTGTTGATGGTCTGCTTCAGCTGCAGGATCTCGCCGCGCACGTCCACCGTGATCTTGCGCGACAGGTCGCCGCGGGCGATGGCGGTTGCGACCTCGGCGATGTTGCGCACCTGGCCGGTGAGGTTGCTGGCCATGGAATTGACGTTCTCGGTCAGGTCCTTCCAGACGCCGCTGACGCCTTTGACCTCCGCCTGGCCGCCGAGGTTGCCTTCGGTGCCGACCTCGCGCGCGACGCGTGTCACTTCCGCGGCGAAGGCATTGAGCTGATCCACCATGGTATTGATGGATTCCTTCAGCTGCAGAATCTCACCCTTCACATCCGCGGTGATCTTGCGCGACAGGTCGCCGTTGGCGATGGCGGTGGCTACTTCGGCGATGTTGCGCACCTGGCCGGTGAGGTTGCCGGCCATCGAATTGACGCTGTCGGTGAGGTCCTTCCAGGTGCCGGCGACGCCGGGCACGACCGCCTGGCCGCCCAGCTTGCCCTCGGTGCCGACTTCGCGGGCAACACGCGTGACCTCGGATGCGAATGACCGCAGCTGGTCCACCATCGTATTGATGGTTTCCTTCAGCTGCAGGATCTCGCCGCGCACGTCCACCGTGATCTTGCGCGACAGATCGCCGCTGGCGATGGCGGTGGACACCTCGGCGATATTGCGCACCTGGCCGGTGAGATTGCCGGCCATCGAATTGACGTTGTCGGTGAGGTCCTTCCAGGTGCCGGCAACACCGGGCACGACCGCCTGGCCGCCCAGCTTGCCCTCGGTGCCGACCTCGCGGGCCACGCGGGTGACTTCGGCCGCGAAGCTGTTGAGCTGGTCCACCATGGTATTGATGGTGTTCTTGAGCTCCAGGATTTCGCCCTTAACGTCGACCGTGATCTTGCGCGACAGATCGCCACGGGCTACGGCGGTGGTCACTTCGGCGATGTTGCGCACCTGGCCGGTGAGGTTGGTGGCCATGGCGTTGACCGAGTCAGTCAGGTCCTTCCAGGTGCCGGCGACACCCGACACGATGGCCTGACCTCCAAGTTTGCCTTCGGTACCGACCTCGCGTGCCACGCGCGTCACTTCGGAGGCAAACGAGCGCAACTGGTCCACCATGGTATTGATGGCTTCCTTCAGCTGCAGGATCTCGCCGCGCACGTCCACCGTGATCTTGCGCGACAGATCCCCGTTGGCCACGGCGATGGTCACTTCGGAAATGTTGCGCACCTGGCCGGTGAGGTTGCTGGCCATGGAGTTGACGCTATCGGTCAGGTCCTTCCAGGTGCCTGCCACGCCGTGCACTGCGGCCTGGCCGCCGAGCTTGCCTTCCGTTCCGACCTCGCGCGCAACTCGGGTGACCTCGGAGGTGAAGGCGCTCATCTGCGCGATCATGGTGTTGACGATGGTCGCGGATCGCAGGAATTCGCCCTTCAGGGCGCGCCCGTCGACTTCAAGACTCATGGTCTGCTGCAGATCGCCTTTGGCGACGGCCGTGATGGTGCGGGTGACCTCAGTGGTCGGCCACAGCAGGTCATCGATCAGCGTATTGAACGACTGTTCCATCGCGCCCCAGGCCCCTGAACGCCGTTCGCTCGACATCCGATGGCGGGTCTTGCCATCCTTGCCCACGAACTGGCCGACCCGCTCCAGCTCCTGCGCCAGGCGATGGTTGGCGCTGACGATTTCATTGAAGGTGTCCGCCACCTTACCGGCGATGCCCGTTTGGTCACTGGCGAGTCGCACTGAGAAGTCACCGTCGCGTACCGATTGCAGGGCTTGCAGCAGCTTGCTGAGGTCGAGCTCCGACCCCCCGGGTACGGGGGTCCCATTGTTCTTACGTGGGGCGCGTACGGTGGCTTGCGGCTGCTGCATTGTTGCTCCCGATCATGACTGGGGCGCCACCCAAGCAATGCGCGTAGGCGAAGGCGCACGAGTCCATACTCGTAATCTGACCGCAGCATAGGGTTCAGCCCTGCGACGCCGCTGTAGGACGCGGCCTACAAATCGAAACGTTCTGCCAGGGTTGTTGCCGTTTGGCGCCAGATTGACGGCCCAAAACGGGAGGTGTCTCCTGCCACCAGGCATCTTAATCAGGTGTGGGTGGCGGTTGGCCGGACCGGACGGGCACCGCAACGCAGCAGGGGGCACCGGGAAACCGCAGCTCGCCTAGGCCGGTATGGAGGTGCGGATGGCATATGTCGTGAACCAGCTCGACCTGCAGGTGGGTCCTGCTGGTGCTATCCAAGTGCTCCACTGCGAGCTAGGCGAGACGCTTCGTTGTGCTCTTGAGCCCGCGTGGCATTCGCGGGGCCCTGGGACGCGGCGCCTGCAAATGGGCTGCTGCCTCAGCAAATGAATCGCACACAACTATCTGATTGCATATACGCAATCATCCCTTGGGCGCGACGCCCCGGCTCGAGGTTGAATTCAATGCCGGCCGCATCGGTTGCTTTGAGTAGGCATTCGCTGACGTTGGAATACGCGTAATCCAGATGGCACAGGAGGCTGCAGCAAGCCACGCTGACTCAAGTTCAACATGGACCACCGTTCCCTGTAACACACCGGGTCCGGGCCCTTCTCTCAAACGAGCGTACCCATCAAGATGATCCGAAATAATCTGATCTGTTCCCCTTGCGCGAACCACGCCCAGACGCACGCCGCGGTTCCCTGGAGCCACGTTCGAACGCTCTGGTTTGTGTTGATTGCCGCGCTGCTCGCGCTGATTGTCGCGCGCCCGGCGCAGGCACAAGCGTCGCTAACCATCGGCGATGCCAGTGTTGAGAGTGCTGCCGATAGCGGCAACGGCAACCTGGTATTGGCGCAAGCGGCCGCGTTATCGCAAAGCGCAACGATCACGAGCCTGTCGTTTTACGTGACACGGGCCAGCGGCAATTTGATTCTCGCCGTCTATGACGCTACGGGAGTCAGGGGTGGCCCGGGAAAATTGCTGGCCGCGACCAGTAGTTTCGCGACGGCCACGGGTTGGAACACAGCGAATGTATCAAAGCCGGTCACAGTGGCGGCGGGTAACTATTGGCTGGTGTATCTGCCGAGCAGCAGTAACCTGACATTCCGCAAGCAGAACAATTCCGGCAATTGTGTCTATAAAGCGCAGTCATTCAGTAGGGGCATGCCTGCCACGTTTGGGTCCTCGACGGCCGGGTGCACGCCGACGACCTGGTCGTTCTACGCGACACTGGTGCCGTCGGCTGACAATGTTGCCAGCGGCACGGGTTCGGGCAGCGGTTCCAGTGGCGGTAGTTCCGGCGGCAGTGGTTCGGGCGGCCCTCCTGCCGTCAATGGCGTTTGCGGATCAGCCAATGGCGTTGCGGTGAGTTCACCGCCAAGCTCGAATCTATGCAGCACCGGTAGCGCCTCAACGGTGGCCGGCAATGGGCCGTGGAACTGGATGTGCGTCGGGTCCAACGGCGGGACCACCAGCTCATGTCAGGCCCCTCTGGCCACTGTCTCTGGCGGTGGTACGGGTGGTGGTGGCGGCTCCGGCGGCGGTAGCGGTGGTACGGGCGGTGGCGGCGGTGCCTCCGGCGGTGGCGCCGGCTCGCCGATCCTATTCCAGCATATCGCCTCATCCACCGATCCGGTGGGCAGCGGCATACCCGGCTCGGCATTTGTGTTTCACACCGAATCATTGCCGGCCAATACCGTGGCGGTCATGGGCGTGAGTGCCCCGAGCGGCAGGACGGTATCAATCAGCGATTCCCTGGCGGGAAACTGGTCGGGAGCCGTGTGCGCGGTGGATGCCGGTTCGGGTGGCCAGAAATCCTGGGTGTTCGTACAAAATCTTGGAAGCACCGGGGGAGCTGACAAGATCACCATTAACGTGGGATCCGGGGCCACCCAACCGGTGCAGTTCGACGTCACTTTCTACGAGAACATCAATACTTCCTCGCCCACCAATGGCTTTTTGTGTCCCTCCTCGCCGATTACTCCCAGCTCTGCCGGTGTCATCTCTCCGGGAAGCTTTACGCCGACGGCGAACAACAATGCGAACGGGGGCAATGTGATCTGGAATTACACCCCGCTGGGATGCGCGGGGTACGCGAATGCCACCGTGAGCGGATGGACGGCGGGCCCCTCCTTTAATCTCCTCAACGGTGGCGGGGTGCTGTGGCCGGTGAATGGCTATCCGCAGGCCAGCCAGGCATTTGTGCAGACGACTCAAGGGTCGGTCACCCCCTCGATCACAGCAAGCGGGGAGAATGCGGGCAATGGGGACTGTTACAATTCATTGACCGTGGCGCTGCCGGTGGCCAATAACGGTGCCACCGCCCCCTCGACGATCCACGTGGCCAATATCATCCATGAGTCGATCTATATTGCGACCGATCCCACCACCCGCAGCCCGTTTCCGACCACTGGCAATCTGCGGGTATTGGCGACCACCTGGCCTGACGGGCAGGCCACCGGCGGCGGCGCGACCCTCAGCAGCATCACCAGCAGCGATGGGTGCGCCTGGACGATAGTGGGCAATGGGGGAGAAGGCGATGCGGTACAGGGCTATGCGCAGAACTGCGCCCCATGTCCAACCTGTACGGTCAGCCTTCACTTCTCCGGCTCCGGTAACCTCTCTGGCAGCTTCCGTCTGTACGATGTGACCAATGCCAATGCCTCCTCGTATCAGAATGAGGCTTCGGGTAATGGGGCGTGTGGCACAACCCTCAGCGCCGCGCCGACCATCTCCCCGGCGGTGAGCGCCGGGCTCACCATAGCCAGCGTCGGAATCGGCACCGGTCCAGGGCTCTCCGCCAGCTCGCCCGCGGGGGCGACGTTTGATCTGTGGACCTATGCGGGGCAGACCGACACCGATACGGCCGACAACGCCGATCTGCAGGCGCATTACTATTTTTCAACCGGTGCGACGCAGAACTGGAATTGGACACTTAACAATCCCTCGAGCTGTTACTGGGTGGCCGCGATATATAAGTGAAAGGCGCCAAGTGATGGGCTTGGCGCAATATGGCCATGTGAGCTAGCATGCCTTACGCATGCGATTATCCGTTTCTCAAGAACAGCGCCCCGAAGGGACGCGTCGCAGCTTGCGACTTACTGAGACGGCGGATGGTCGCCCGATTGACATATATTTTGATTTCCCAGGCGAGACGTTTCCGGAACCCCATGTGCTGGATGGCTTCGTCAATGCCATCATTTTCCATGCTATGGGCTCCAACCAGGACCTCCACGTCGATGGGCTGATGACCCGATCGGCGTGGCTTAATCTGGCGACCTTCCAGGAGGCCTGGTGCCGCTGGAAGCCGGACGTCTACAAACCGATCAAGATCGAACCACGGTCGCTCACGGATGAGCCTCCCGGCGGCAAGGCTCAGAGCATTGCGGCATTTTCCGGTGGCGCGGACGCGATATTTACGGTGTTGCGCCATGCGGACGATCAGTTTGCTCTGAATTCGGTGATGCTCGTTCACGGGTTCGATGTGCCGACGGACCGCGCTGACCTGTTCGGTAAGCTGCTACAGCGGCAGCAACCATTACTGCAACGTCTCAATATGCGGCCGCGCATCGTACGGACGAATATCGCAGAACTGCGGATTCAAAATTGGCATGACAGCTTCCTCGCGCAGCTGTCCTGTTGTTTGCACAACTATTCGCACGAGTTTCGTTTTGGCCTGACGGCGGGTGGCGAGCCATATGATGCGCTGGTGCTGCCCTGGGGTCAGAATCCGTGCACCGATTACCTCTTGTCCGGCGATGGCTTCTCGATCGTCCATGATGGAGCTGCGTTTTCGAGAACCGAAAAGATTGCGCTTATCGCCAAGGATCCGGTTGCCACACAGGCGGTAAAGGTCTGCTGGGAAGCGGCTGATCTGTCAACGAATTGCGGTATTTGCGAGAAATGTATTCGCACCAGATTGAACTTCAAGGCCGTTGGAGTGGATCGGCCGTCATGCTTTGACGGTGAACTGACACTCGAACAGATACGTCGCATCGGGTTCGGCAACGACTCTCAGCGCGCAGCGTTTCGATCGATATTGGACTATGCAGACAGCCAAGGGTTAAGTGGCGATTGGCTCGATGCCGTGAGGATGTGCCTGCGTTACGATCAAATGGGAGTGATGGGGCGTGCAGTCACTCACCTTGCGCACGGTGAGTTCAGCCTTCTGTCACAAAAGATCAGGCGCAAGTTATCTAGCCCTGCCAAAGCCTAGGCAGGCACTATGATCGACATCTGATTGCGGCGGGCATACTGTTCGGCGAGATTGAGGTGGAACGTACCCGTGTGCCTGCGTGGTGCATCGGCGTTCTCCCGCAGCCGTTGCAGGGTCATGCCGATCCGCTGAGGCGTGCCGAGGTCAGTCCAACCACAACGGGGTACTGGCAGTACCTGTAACGTCGCCTCGTTGCCTTCCAGCACGCCGTGTGAAAAATCGATGGTGGGAAGCCGCCTGAAGAACTGCTCGAAAAGCGAGTCCGCGGGCTCGATATTGCGTCCGGCCATTGGGCTGAGTGTGGCGATCGTTGATGAAAACGAGCGGTCATATAGCCGTAACAGCGCCGAGACTGAACCCGCCATGATGAACGCATTCCACAGGGCGCCCTGTTCAATCAGGGTGCGGGCCCTTGCTATGTTGGGTTTTTCCACAAACTGGAGGACTTGGGAAGGGCGATCGCCAAAGCGTTGTGGTGTCGGCAGGATATATCCGAGTTCCGGGTCCGGGGCTTCCGGTTCGATGCCCAGCAAATAAACGGCACGATCGTTGACCCTGACAAGGTCGGCGGCACGGCGCAAAGCGTTCGCCAGAGTGGCTTCATCCTCCACGTAGTGATCTGCGGGCAACAGTATGACGTGCGCATTGGGATCACGGGCGAGGATGTTCAGCAGGGGCAGCAAAACCGCGTGCGCCGTGCCGCGGTTGTGTGGCTGAACGATGACGTTCTGTTCTGGCAAATTGCCGACAAGGCCGTCCCACCAGCGGCTGTGCTGGGCCGCCACGACCGCGCATAGGTGGCGAATGGAAGCAACTGCGGAAGCACGCTGCAGGGCATCTTCGAGAAGACAGGGGCCGCCTTGCAGCGAGCAGAACTGTTTCGGCACCGGGATGCCGTCTGCATCGTGCGTCAAAGCGTGCAGCCGGCTGCCGTTGCCTCCCGCGAGAACAACGGCCCAAGTGGAAGCGGACGCTCCATGTTTTAACGTGCTGTCATTCACCGGAGTTTCTTCTTGGTTGAATCAAGGGGTCCAGCGTGAGAACGCGCCGAGTGTCAGCCCCAGGTAGATGCGGCGCCAGATCAGGACCGCCTGCGATAATGTAGGAATCCGCCGGTAGCCAATCCTCCCTCGCTGCCGCGCGAGCGAGCGAGCGGCCGACGTGTCTCGGGGGCGAAGTTCACACACACCGGCGTGACCCTATAAGCGCCTGTTCTGGCGCGTCTTTGCAGCTTGGGCGTGTAAGCCCCGAGGCCATGACCCGTGGCGTGTGCAGCGGTCTGGGGCCTGCGAAGGCCAAACGGCGTGCGTTGTGGTGTTGCGTGTGGTTTCCGGGGCGTATGTCGACTTTGGAATTGACGACAGCGTGGCCTAAACCGCTCAAGCCGGAACAAGCCGCCACCGCCCAGTTCGAGCCGGCGCGTCGCGGATCGCCGACATTATGTGCAACCGGCTTAGACCAATAGACATATGGCTCTCGAGCGACCATGCTTATGACTGCGCGATCTTGAGATGCGATTCATTCGGCCGGTCCTGACCGGACTCCAAATCGGACACGTCTTGAGACCGAGCTAGGCACCGATAAAGGCAAACCCGTTCGAAAGTCGGGGACGCAAAGCTACCGGTCTAAGGGCGTAACAGCCTAAGACAGCGGGGTTGCCACTCCACTCCCGGGTGTGAGCGTGCAAGCTCGTGTGTAGAACTGGCGCTCTCCCGACCGTCACCCGAACGTTCGTTCCAGGGAGAGCTTATGACATCGACATCGGCACGATCACAGGGGTCGTCGAACCCCAATCCATCTCAGGCTGGTACTGGCCACTTCATGCTCACTCTGTGCGAGCTGGCTGCGCCTGTGTCCGTTCGGCCGCCCCAATCACCGCGGCTAAAGTCCTTCACATTCTTCATGAGCCGTGCGCGTCAGGCGGATGGCAGTGAGCGGTTGTACCTCAACATGGGGTACTTCCAGACGCTGGCGGATGCTGAAAAATGGCTAGAAGCCGTACGTCGCCATTACCCCAACGCATTCGCCACTCTCACACCGGTCGAGATGTTGCAGCCGGCCAATCTCACCGATGAATCTCTGACCGACACACAGGTTCTGAAGCTTCTGGAAACGCGCGGTCTGTGCGCAGTTCAGGACGACGTCGACGACAGGGCTCATGATCAGATCGCATTGCTCCGCCCGGAAGACACAGGCACTCGGCGGGCTTTGCGGGAGGCTGTCGCTCAGGGTGCACCGGTTCTCTTTGCCGTGCAGCTGCGCTGGTCGGCGCAACCGATCGACCTGAATGGCGTGCCATCACTCACTGCATTCAAGCCACACACCCTTTACGCGACCGAGAGTCACCGGCACGGGCGTTCCTGCTATTTTCTTCGGCTGGGCTTCTTCGCCGATCCAATCTCTGCCAAGCAGGTCGCCGTCCAGGCGTCTTCGACCTTCACCTCCGCAGCCGTGGTGCCCGTTCTGGAGCAGGAGGTCATGCGCGCACGCGAAGCCGGCATGGGCAGCTCTGCAATCCCGTATCTCGGGGAGCAACGAGTCGATCGGGGAATCGAATCCAACGACACCACAGAATCGTCGCCGCAATCCACTCCTTTGAATGACGCCCCGCGCCGAGTCTCCAGCGGCACCGAGGCGGTCGGACCGGCGGTCGTGCCGCCTGCCAAGAGGCGAACCCTGACCGAGGACGACTCACTGAGTGACAGCGGCGTGCGCCACTTGCGAATTGAGGTGCAAGAGCACTCAACGGGACGCTGGAGAATGATCCGTCTTGGCGCGGCGCCGTCGAATATGGTGCATGGGGACCCTTGATGCGGAATGCGACCCCTAAAGTGATGTTCGCTAAGATTACGGTGTGCGCGGTACTGCAGCGGTTCAGGTCGGTCCGGCGGAACCGGGGGCGTGTGGAACGTCCCGGTTCCCGAGCTCGGCAGGGATGGAAGAGGAGCGAGCCGGATCCTCGTGACACCAGCGCGGCATGCCATCTTCGAGTCCGACGCTGCCTTCCAAACGCCCGATGAGATATACGATCAAGCGGGCGATGCAGCCGGTCAGGTCCGCTGCGCCCTCAAGGTAGTGATCGGCGCCCCACACGGGATACAGAGTGCCGGGAAGGGCCGCAAGATCATTGAGCACCGCGAATCCGTCGTTCGGTCCGAGCATTTCGATTCGTCGCTGCAGGCGTTTCGAGCGCCGATCCCGCAGATGCGAGCGCAGCGGAAACGCTGCGATCTGTATGAATTCCAGATGCGAGGGCAGCGCGAAAGGTGCGCGCGGTTGATAGGCGAGTAACTCGCGCACCGGCTCGAGCTTCCAGCGACGCCACCAGAACCACCCCGCGAACAGGATCCGCGACAGCGGCCGACTCAGGACGCCCTCAAAAGACGGGGTTCCGAACGGCAGCCCGCTCACGCTGACCCAGGCGTGAACGCGACGGAAGGCCGCGTCTGCCCGCGCCTGAGTCAAGGCGTGTCGGACCTCGGCGCTGCCCTTGCTGAGCGAAAAAAGCAGCACTCGGTCATTGGCCGGCAGCCGGTCGAGTCGGTCGATGATCAAGGTGGCGGCGGCGTCCAGTCCCGTCGTGCCATCCGCCGGTATCGTCTCCACGGGAATCCCGAAACTTTCGGCAATCACGCGCAGCCGCGCACCGTCGGCACCGGTCTGCGGATAATCCCGATAGAGGATTCCCGGCACGAGCACGATGCGAACACCGGGCGCACGAACCGCACTGGGCAGCTGACCTTGCTCCAGGGCGCTCGCCAGGCGCCGGTTGCGGGGCATTCCCCGTATCTTTGCGTACAGAACCCGCGTCGCCTCATCCAGCGCCTGTGGGTCCGCGGACTTTCTCATCAGCTGGCGGGCAGCACTTTTCGTCTGCGCACTGCCCAGCTGATAAGCAACACTACGAGCGCCCCAACGATGAAGCCAATCGCCGCGCCGATGCGGCCGGCAGTCTGAGTCGCCAGCTCGAGCACCGGATTGGAATACGGATTTACCCCGGCCTGATAGCTTGCGAGCTTCCAGGCACCGCCCTTGCGCACCAGCGTTGCCGACCAGCGGCTGTTCACAGAGAGGGAAGTCGGGCCGCCGAGGAGGGGCGCCCAGAAGAGCGGCCGTTTGAAGGTCATGTCGTCATGGATATTGCCAAACGCGATCGCGGTATCGGGGCCGTGTAGCACGGACAGGTCATCTACGGTGAGCGTGCTGCTGATATTCGCGAGCACGCTGGCCTCGCCCCCGAGCATCGTCTTGTAGAAGGTACGGATGGCGTCAGGTCCGCGACTCACGGTTCCGTTCTGCCAGGTAACCACGACGTTGGGATCAACATTGGTGAGCAGCGCATCGATGTCGCGCCGCTTCCAGGCATCGAGCATCTGGTCGCGGACGCGCCGGAGCTGCTCGTGAGTTTCCTCCACATTGATGGAGGTCGCGGCTGGCGCGGCAGTAGTGGCCAGTGTCTGGCCCCATCCGACGGGGGACAGCAGGCTCAGCAGCACGGCCAGCCAGCTGGCCCGGGCAAGGAAGTGGGGAACGATGGTCATTGTGAGAGCCCCCTTTTTGGTTTCAGGCTTCCGGTACCGAAGCCGCCCAGCGCAGAAAGTACGCCAGGGTCTCATCGCCCGGGCACAGGCCACCGCCGGCATATTCGAGATTCCGTAACGCATGCGCGTCTTGCTGCAGGAATCTGCGAATCGCGAAGCGCTTGGCGTGGACGCCCAAGTGATCCGTGAGCAGCGCTCCCAAGGCAGTACGAGAACGGCGTGCACTGACGATTAACGTCACTTTCGAGCCGCGCCCGTCAATCGCGTCGGGCTCGATGACCACCACCCCGAGGGATTCGTCGCGAGCGAACCGCGCATGCGCCAGCAGGAAATTTCCACCCCATGCGGTGATACGGAACTCCACCTCAGAACCTGAGACTATGCGCACCGCCCGATCGAGCCAACCGCGCGCGTCGATATGGTACCGGTACGTCACCTCGATGCAGTGATTGCCCGATGAATGCACGCGGGGCGGGGCTACCAGTCGCCGTCCATGCGCTTCGGCGAAGTGACGCGCATCGAACCCATTTGCCGCCACCATGTACCACTGAGTTCTCAGATACCAGTGAACGGGCGGTGCACTGATCAGATCGTCCTCGCCGAATGAGGGCAGTGGGAAAGTTGGAGTGTCGCCCAGGAACACAAAAATCGCCGCAAAGCGCTCGGCAACCGCATAGGCCCGATGCGCTGGCGCACCCTGCTGGCCACGACCGTGACAGTCATAGCGGAAATGGTGGTGTGGGCACTCAAGAGTGTTCCCGACCACCCGTCCCCCGGACAGATCGGCCCCCAAATGTGGGCAGCGCGCAGGCAGGGCGCCCGCCCGGCCATCTTCTCCCCGAAACAGTGCCAGCACCCGGCCGGCGATGCTGATGCGTCGAATCGCGCCCCGCGGCAGCGCGTGCGCTGGGCAGGCCACATACCAGGATTGCGGATAGCGGGCAAAGTCGTCAGGATATGGCGCAGCCAGTGGCTGTGTTGATGAATCTGGAAACGGCACGATGGGGCTTCCACGGCCAGCGTCCAAAATGGAAACTGCAACACCGCTCGAGTTGCCCGTCGTGGATTCGGTCCGCCGACCTGTCGCCCCCATCCCCGCTAGCCTCAATGTGCTGATCGCACTGTGCGCCTGCGCGTGCGCGACAATGTTACTATCGGGCGCGAGCCATTGCGAGTCACGATTGGGGATCTTCGCATGTGCACTGGCCTTCTCCTTCGTGGCCAATACCATCTTTTCGTGTCTGCATGAATGCGTCCACGGAATCTTTCACCCACAACGGCGCATCAACTACGCTTTTGGGGTGCTGTGCGCGGCGTTTTTCCCCACCGGTTTCTCGCTGCAACGCACCGCGCACCTCAGCCACCATCGCAACAACCGCACCGACTCGGAGACGTTCGACTACGTCTATCCGGGCGACAGCTGGTTGTTGAAGACGGTGCAGTGGTACGGAATCATCTCGGGGGTCTACTGGGCTGTCGTGGTTCTCGGCTGGTTGCTGTTCCTCGTGCTGCCGTTCGTTTTTCGCCCTGACCCGCTGCGGGCGCGTTGGTCGGATTCGGCTGAACACACCAGTGGACCTGCATATGCGCGGGCCTTCGCTGCGGCTCCGCCACTGCGAGCGCGGCTGGAATTGCTGCTGACTATCGGCGTTCAAGTCGGCCTGTTCTACGCCCTGCACCTGTCAGTTGCCGGCTGGCTGTGCTGCTATCTGGCGTTCGCCATCAACTGGAGCGCGCTGCAGTACGCCGATCATGCCTTCGCGCCGCTCGATATTACCGAGGGGGCCTGGGATCTTCGCGTCCACCCATGGGTGCAGGCACTCTTTCTCAATTACCACCTGCATCTGGCGCATCACCGCCATCCAACCTTACCCTGGGTTCATCTGCCGCGGTTCGTCGATCCCGACCGCTTCCGACCGCACTTCGCTAGCCACTATGCACGCATGTGGCTCGGGCCACGGCGGGCACCGGCGCGTGCCGCATGAGGTCGCTGCTGCGTCACTATGCTCTGCTATGGGGGCTATTGAGCCTTGAATTCGTCGTGGTTTACTGTGGCGCCGATTGGATCACCGCGCACCACTCGATGCGGCAGCAGCTGTACGCGAACTTCGAGTTAGGCATTCCCCTGATCCCGTTCATGGTCGTGCCATACACGACCATGTACGCGATATTTCTCTTGGCACCTTTTGTACTTAAGAATCGTGCGGCTCTCGATCGTCTGGCGCTAGCGGCCGCGAAGGTTATCGCCATTGCCGGCATCGCCTTTGTGGCGCTGCCTGCACGGCTCGGGTTTGCGCCCGCCGATGCCGGACACTCGGTGTGGGGCCCCTGGCTTCGCATCGCCAGCATGGTCGCGCTCAAATACAACCTGGTTCCCTCATTGCATGTGGCTTTGTTCACCCTGTGCGCCGGCGTTTATTTCACGCGGGTATCCCGTGGCGCGCGCCTGGGCCTGGTGCTATGGCTGGCGACGGTGGCGGCCTCGACCGTTCTGACCCACCAGCACCATCTTCTCGATGTGGTTGCCGGGCTCGCGCTGGGAGCCTGGGGCGCACGCACGGCGCTTGCGCCACAGCCGCACTTGGCCCGCATCATGGACCCCGGGGGATCGCCATGCTCTCCATAGCGCTACTGTCGCCGAAGGGGCGGCTCTATCGGCACCGCTCAGGGATTTTCCGCCGCTCGTTGCGCTACGCCCCCCTGACGTTGCCGACCCTCGCGAGCCTCGTGCCTGCCGAAATTCCGCATCGCCTGACATTGATCGATGAGGGTATCCGCGACATTCCCCTGGATCTTCAGGCTGACCTGGTCGGCATCACGGTAATCACCCCCACCGCGCCCCGGAGCTACTGGCTCGCGGACCAGTTCCGAGCGCGTGGCATTACGGTCGTACTCGGGGGGCCTCATGTCACGCTGGTTCCGGAGGACGCCGCGCCGCATGCGGATGCGATCGTGGTGGGCTATGCGGAAGAGAGCTGGCCACGATTGCTGCGGGACTTCGTCAGCGGGCGGCTCGAGCGCCGGTACGATCAGATTGCGGACCTGAGTCTCGCAGGTCTTCCGTACGTGCGGCGGGACCTGGTCCCGCGGCGCGACTACATCACCACCGATGTCTTCGAGGCGACGCGCGGCTGCGCACACTGCTGCGATTTCTGCGTGGTGCCAAGCGCCTGGGGCCGGCAACAGCTGCAGAAGCCGGTCGATGAAGTCGTAGCCGATATCCGTCGCACCGGCGCGCGGCGGCTCATATTCATTGACCTGAATCTGGTGTCGGATCGCAACTACGCGGGCGCGCTATTTCGTGGCCTGATGCCGCTCGGTGTGCACTGGTACGGCCTTGCCACCTCGCTGCTCGCCCGCGACCAGGACCTCCTCGAGCTTTGCGCCCGCAGCGGCTGCAAGGGACTCCTGATCGGTCTGGAGTCGATTTCAAAGAAGGGCTTGCGCGAGGTTCACAAGGGTTTTCAGGACCCAGGCGACTTCAAGGAACTGATCGCGACATTTCATCGCCACGGCATCGCGATCCAGGGATGTTTCGCGTTCGGCTTCGACGACGACACACCTGAGGTCTTCGAGCGCACCGCTCAGTTCGCAATCGATGCGCGCATCGACCTGCCGCGCTTTGCGGTGCTCACGCCGTTTCCGGGGACGCCGCTTTTCAAACGTCAGGAGCGAGATGGAAGGCTGCTGACGCGTGATTGGGAGCTCTACGACGGACAGCACGCCGTGTTTTTGCCGCAACACATGTCGGCTCAGGAGCTGATGCGCGGCACGGAGACTGCTTGGAAGCACGCCTACCGGTACCGTGCCATCGCGCGGCGCATCTGGCGCTCTCCTGCGGCGCGTTCGGTCGCGGTGGGCGCCAATCTTGGCTATCGCTTCTATGCTCATCATCTGGACCGCTACTACAATTGCGACTGGGGACTGGTGCCGCGGACGGCCGAGTCGCGCCGCGCGCAGGGCGCCCCGGATGTAGTGGACAGCCCGTCCTCGGCAGTGGCCTAGGGCGATGCGGCTCACACTGGTTCATCCGAGCATCGGTCGGCATGCGGGCGACAGGCGCTACATTCGCAGCTGGCAAATGGAGCCTCTGGCGCCAGCGGTACTCGCCGGCCTTACTCCCAGCGACGTCACGGTGCGCTTCTATGACGACCGGCTCGAGCTGATCCCCTACGATGAGCCGACCGACTTGGTCGCGATCAGCGTCGAGACCTACACGGCCACGCGCAGCTACCAGATCGCGAGCGAGTTTCGGCGCCGCGGCGTGCCGGTTGCGATGGGCGGATTTCACGCGACGCTGCGCAGCGAGGAGGTGGCACGGTACGCCGATGCCATGGTGGTTGGGGAGGCCGAAGGGGTCTGGCAGGGGCTGGTCGATGACGCGCGCCATGGCACGCTTCAATCGCTCTATCGCGGCACAGCCCGGCCGGACCTTGCCTGCACGCGCTATGATCGGCGCATATTCGCCGCTAAGCGCTATGTACCCGTCACGCTGATTGAGGCCGGGCGCGGCTGTCACTGGCGTTGCGAGTTTTGTGCGGTGCAGTCGTACTTCGCCTCGACCCAGACGCGGCGACCGGTGGACGCCATTCTTGCGGAGATCAGCAGGGTCCGCACACGGCGCAATTTCTTTTTCTTCGTCGACGACAATATCACCTCCAACATGGAGCAGGCGAAGGAGTTCTTCCGCGCCCTGATTCCGTTGCGGATTCGCTGGGTTTCCCAGGCGAGCATCAATGCCGCGCACGATGAGGAATTTCTCGAGTTGATTGCGCGCAGCGGCTGCCAGGGACTTCTGGTCGGGTTCGAAAGTCTCAACGAGACGACGCTGCGTCGGATGCGCAAGGGCTTCAACACCATGAGCGGCGGATACGAGGTGGCGCTTGCGAACCTGCGCCGCCACAACATCCGCCTGTATGCCACCTTCATATTCGGCTACGACGACGATGACCGGCAGACCTTCGCGGCGGCGTCGGAATTCGCGCGCCAGCATCGCTTTTACATAGCGGCCTTCAATCATCTAACGCCGTTTCCCGGGACTCCGCTCTACGAGCGGATGGAGAAGGAGGGGCAGCTCCTCTACGAGTCCTGGTGGACGGATCCGCGCTATCGGTACAATCACATCCCGTTCCGGCCGAAGCGGCTCACGCCCGAGGAACTGCAGCGGCTGTGTCTCGAGGCGCGGGCGAACTTCTACTCTGTGTCAGGCATTACGCGACGCTTCCTCGACCCCGTGAACCGCTCTAACGGGTTCATGGCCCGCAATTTCCCCTTGATCAATCTTATGCTGCGCGGTGAGGTCCGGCAGCGTGATGAGCTGCCCCTTGGCGATGCCGGCTGGCAGGGCGCACTACTCGAGAGCGGAGCTTTCCCAGGACGCAAGGGTCTGTCCAGGACGCCGGTGCTGCAGCATGCAATTTGAGCTCGCACGCGCCTCCGACGAGCCGGCCCTGCGGCGGCTGCTTCGCGAGACTCCGATGGGTAGCGACATCAGTTTGACGCTCGAGAGGGAACCGTGCGTAGATTTTGCCAATACTATCGAAGGTGATGCGACGCAGATTCTCGTGGCGCGACCCGCCGGGAACGAGGCGCCGGTCGGGATGGCGACGCGGACCATCCTGACAAGCTTCGTCAATGGCGCGCCAACGCGCGTGGGCTATCTCGGACAGCTGCGGATCAGGCCGGAATTCCGGCGGCCCCGGGTTCTGCAGCGGGGCTACGCAGCACTGCGCGACTTGCTGGCGGACTCCGGGGTGAGCCTCAATGTAACTACGATCGTATCCGACAACCGCGCCGCGAGGCGGGTGTTCGAAGCGGGTTTGGGCGGCTTGCCGACCTACCGCTATCTCGGAGACATGTTGAGCCTCACCTATGCTACTGGTGCGGTGCGAAATAAACCACGGGATGATGTCAGCATCGAAGCGGCGGGCCCTCAAGACATGTTGGAAATCTCGGCGTTGCTGATGCGCAATGGCCGGCGTTTTCAGTTTGCCCCCCGGTGGACCGATGCGGATCTGCTCTCCACAGCGCGCGCGCGCGGCCTGCGCCCGCAGGACTTTCTCGTGGCGCGCGGAGCGTCGGGAATCATCGGTTGTCTCGCCTGCTGGGACCAGCGCGACTTCAAGCAGATCGTGGTACGGGGGTATTCGCGGCGCGTGCGTCTGGCGCGACCCATGTGGAATGCGCTGGCGCCTCTGGCGCGCTGGCCGCAATTGCCGCGCGTGGGGACGTCACTTCCGGTCACGTTCCTGTCGCACCTTGCCGTGGATGATGACCATGCCGAGGCATTCAGCGCGTTACTGGATGCGGGTCTGGAGCGCGCTCATGGTCGCGGGGCTGGACAGGCAGTCCTGGGACTTGCGGAGCGACATCCCTTGGCCGCGATTGCGCGGGCGCGCCGCCGCCCGCGGGTCTATCGCAGCCGCGCGTATCTGGTGTACTGGCCTGAGGATGCAGCGGTCGCGCAGCAGGTCGACGGACGCCCATTGCATCTTGAGGTGGCCATACTGTGATCGGTGAATTGCTGGAACGAAGAAAGCTTGGCTCAGCGGAGATCGCTGAGATGTATCGGCTCTTCAGCTCGCATTTCGAGCGGGTAAGCGAGAGCCGGTTTCGCGCCGATCTCGCCGCCAAGGACTGGGTCATCCGCATTCGTGACGATAGCCAGTTGCTCGGATTCACGAGTGTGCGGCTCCTGCATCGCAGTGCCAACGGCAAGCCGCTCGACCTCATCTATTCCGGGGATACTATCGTCAAGCCGGAAGCCCGCAGCACGACACTGCTGGCGCGCACATGGATTGATTCGGTACGGCGCATCGGGCAGTGGTGCGGGAATCCGCAGCTGCACTGGCTTCTGCTGGTTTCAGGCTTCCGCACTTACCGGCTGTTGCCGGTGTTCTGGAAGGAGTTTTATCCAAGCTATCGGGGCGACACGCCGGTGGAGGTACGCTCCACGATGAGCACGCTGGCGGCGTCGCTGTTCGGCCCGGACTATCTGCCGGACGCCGGGGTGGTGCGCTTCAGGGAGCCCCAACCATTGCGCCCGGAACTGGCCTGCATTCCCGACAACCGCTTCGATGATCCCCATGTGCAGTTCTTCGCCGGTGCCAATCCCGGCCATTTCCAGGGCGATGAGCTGGTCTGTTGGGCGCGCCTGTCGGAAGACAACCTGACTGCTGCCGGCGCGCGCATGTGGAGTGCCGCAGATTGCGCGCCCATCGCCGTGCGCGGCAGCTGAGCGGCATGAAGGCGGCGACGGCCTGTCTCAACGCCGCCTGGGTTGGGGCGCAGGCGCGCTCCTACTTTGCGTTCCGTGCGGCACTACGGGAGCCGCAGCGTGCACAAGAGGCGATTTTGCACCGCTATTTGCGGCTCAATGCGACCACGGAGTTTGGTGGCCGTCATCAGTTCCACAGCATACGCTCGGTGCGGGACTTCCAAAGCCGCGTTCCGCTGTCTGACTTCGACGACTATCAGGAGGCAGTCGATGCGATCCAATCCGGCGCCCTCAAGATCCTGACCGAAGAGCGGGTTCTGTGCCTGCAACCCTCAAGCGGCTCGACCCGTGCGGCTAAGCTCATTCCATATACGAGGACGCTGCAGTGCGAATTTGGGCGTGCCGTCGGACCGTGGTTGTTCGACCTGGCGCGGCGCGCACCCGGAATCCTCGGCGGACCCGCATACTGGTCGGTCACACCCGTCAATGGCCAGAGCCGTGAGCCGGGTGGGCGCACACCGGCGGTCGGGTTCGAGTCGGACAGTGCCTATCTTGGCGGATGGCTGCAGCGGTTGGTGCAAAACACGCTGATCGACTGCGAGGATCTCAAACATGCCGAAAATATTGGCGAGTTCAGGACTCGTACACTGCTGCGGCTACTGGGCGAGCCGGAACTGCGTCTGATCTCGGTCTGGCACCCCACCTTCCTGACGCTGCTGCTTGAGGAGCTGAGCGCCTCCTGGGAGCAGTTGCTCGATTTGCTCGCGCGTGGGTTGCCGGCGGCCGGCCGCCTACGCGCGATCCCACCCAGGCCGCGTCGAGCTTCTCAGCTCAAGAGAGCGAACCCGCAGCTTCCCGGCTCGCTGTGGCCGAGGCTCGCCGTGGTCAGCTGCTGGGGCGATGCGCATGCCGGCGGCCTCATCGCGGAGCTCAAGAAGCGCTTTGCTGGCGTCTGGGTGCAACCCAAGGGGCTCATCGCCACCGAGGCGGTCGTGAGCATTCCCTTTGAGGACCACCAGCCTCTTGCGATCCGCTCCCACTTTTACGAGTTCATCGACGATCTGGGCGGCGTGCGGACAGCAAGCGACCTTGAGAGGGGCGCGGTCTACTCGCTGGCCGTCACGACAGGGGGTGGCCTGTACCGATATCGGCTTCGGGATCGGGTTCGAGTCGAGGATTTCGTGCATGCGACCCCGAGCCTGCGATTCCTGGGCAAGGAAGACAAAGTCTCGGATATCTGCGGAGAAAAGCTAAGCGACGGAGCGGTCGCTGTCCTGCTGGCGCGACTTCTGCCGCAGTGTGCCCCGGAAGCCAGGTTCTCCGTACTTGCCCCGGAGTTCGAGGGTGCGGTCTCTGGGTACGTTCTTTACATCGAGTCGGGTGGACCAGTCTCGGAGACTCTGTCGACCAGCCTCGAGTGCGGGTTGCGCGAGAACCCCAATTATGCGCTCTGCATCCGTCTCGGGCAGCTGCGTCCCGCCTCGGTGGCACTGGTCCCGCCGGGCTCCGCCGAGCGCTATCTGGAGAGACTGCGCCAGTCGGGTCGGCGGCTGGGCGACATCAAGCCCAATGCGCTGAGTACGTTCAGCGACTGGCGTGCGGTGTTTGCGCGACCCTCTGGTGTGTCCCGATGAGGCGGCGAGGGGCCTGGCCGTCCCGGCTCGTCCCCAGCGACACAGGCCGCTTTTGACCTTGTCTGCCATTCACCGGGGGCTGCTCTCCAGCTCCAGACTCGCCAGTTGTTCCAAGTGAAGGGAAGCAACCGCGGTTGGGGAGCTCTCGTGCCGCGCGCGCGGGCTTGGGTGATCGATGAGACCCGGATTTGTCAAGGGAGCGATAGCGGGCAGGTTTCCGCTCAGGCGTTTCAGGCCGTAGAAACCATTCATCGTGAATGAGAGTAATTTTCCGCCGTGACTGAGGTGCCGATTGCCCTGCGCAATTCGCTCGGCGATGGCGCCAGGCGCGAAGGTACGGCGCCACAGACCCCTATGAGAGCTGAGTAGCTGCTCCGGACTCATCTTCGCGGGTCGGAACGCGACGTTGTAGCCGTTGTAGTGCGGCCAATCCCGCTCAGTGAGTATCCGACCTTCGCCCAGTAAGCGTTCGTAGAGCGGCGTACCGCGAAATGGGGTGAGGATACTGAGAAACGGCACATCTATCCCGATTGCGTTTAGGCGCTCAGCCGTGGCAAGGATGGTTTGCGGTGACTGATCATCAAAGCCGGAAATGAACCCGGCCATGACGCAAATTCCTCGAGCGTGCAGCTTATCAACGGCCTCCCGGTACTTGTTGGCGTGATTCTGGCGCTTGCTGACGCTGCGCAGATCCACGTCATCAAGACTCTCAATGCCCAGAAAGATTCCAATGCAACCCGATTTTTGCATCAGATCCAGCAATTCCTTGTCGTTGACGATATCAATGGACGCTTGCGTCAGCCACCAGCGATTGAGGGTCGCCATCTCCCGCAACAGTTGTTTCGCCCATACGCGCCGGACCAGAAGGTTGTCATCCCAGAACCATACGACCTTGTTCTGCCACCACAACGAAAAGCGGCTCTCCTCGATATCGCGAATCACATCAGCCACGGGACGGGTGCGAAACCCCGGGTTGAAGTTCGGAACAGTGCAGAAGCTGCAAGAGAAGGGGCAACCGCGGGTAGCCTGCAGCACCCGCGGTACGAGAAATCTGCGCTCCAGCAGGTCATAGCGTGGTTTGGGAATTCCCACCATCGACGCTGGTGTGCCACGGTAAATCCGCCTGAGTGATCTCGACCGAGCGTCTGCAAGAAGTTGCAGCCACACGTCTTCTGCCTCACCGATGACGACGGCATCAAAGTGCCGCAGCGCCTCCTCTGGCCAGTAGGAAGCATGTGGGCCTCCGGCGACGACGGTCATACCAAGCGCGCGATAGCGATCGGCAAGTCTGTATGCACTGCGCGCGAATCCCGAGAAGAAGGACAGGGCAACCAGGTCGGCCTCGCGATCCACGGGTACCGCGCGGACCTGCTCGTGGATGACCTCGACGTCGTATTCTCGAGGTGTGATTGCCGCCAGATGTATGCCCGTGATGGGCGGGACGAAGTCGAGCAAATGACCCCTCGCATAGCGGGGGGCGTAGCACACCACAATTCTTATGCGCATATCGCGACGCCTGCCCTAAAGAAGTCTCCTGCAAGGCAGAGCACTCTAAAATATAGAGTGACACCACAACATCTCCGTGGGCGAATCACTGGGTTGTGCTTGGGCTGTGACGGTCTCCTGCCAATGTCTCTGCGGCACCGCGGCAAATCCCTACTGGTGGAGATAGATGATGTACCGATGGGTCGCCACCATGTACTCACCAAGAAGTGGGATTTCCGCCGGCAGTCAAACCGCACCTGCTCCAGCATGATCCACGGACCAAACCAGTATCGGGCGCCGTGCCAGCGGAGAGCAGGGCTGGGAGGGCGATTCGTTGCAACACTGGCTCGCCCATCGCGCCCAGCGGACGTGATGCAGGCGGTGGACTGGCGCATGCATAGCTTTCGGGCGGCCCACTTAATCCAACGCTAATCCAGAATTAATCAAGCCAACTATTACGAATGATAAAATCTGTTCAAGTCTGAGCGTTATGGAGAAATCCCGTGCGTTCTCAAATCCCAATGCTGATTGCAGCCATAGGCCTGATCGCGTGCCTGAGCGCTGAACCCGCGGGAGCATTGGGGCCGGACCCCTCCCAGCTTCCCGGGCCGCCTGGCGGCGCGGAGCTCTCGCCACGGCTTGCAAGCTACGTAAACCGGATCGCCGCGCTCGAACCGGCCTATCTCGCGCCCGATCTGGAATACCCAACCATCGGCTTGTTGCCTGGATGGCGCGATAAGGTTTGCCCGCAGGTGTCCGGCCTTACCCAGCAGCAAGGGGAATTCATCCTCGCGCGCCTTTCGGACATTGCACGCGCCGCCGGAGTACGGGTGGCGGATCATGACTGCAGGCCCAATATCTTCATTTATGTGACCGATCGGCCGCGGGACCTCTTGAAGTCGATGGAGAAGCAGAACCCCATCGGCATGTTTGGCCGCCGCGGACTCCCCTACCTGATCGATCAATTCATCGATACGCCACGTCCGGTGCGGGTCTGGTACAACGTCGAGGAAGGACCGGCGGTGAGCTTCCAATATGCCTTTGCAGGGGTCCTCGTGGTGGCTGATCGAGCGCAACTGCAACATGTATCGTTCGGGCAGTTGGCCGATTACCTGGGAATGGTCAGCTTCGCGGAGATCAAGCCTGGCGCGCACGTGGGCGATGACCCAACCATTCTGAATCTGTTCGATGGCGGTCCTCAGGCCGCGCCCTCGGGAATGAGCGACTGGGACCAGATCTTCCTCAAGACCCTCTATGACACCGAAACATGGCCGACTCCATTCAAATGGCGCAACACCTACTGCTGCGAGCTGCATGAGCTCGCAACCAATATGTTCGACCACATATCTCACTGAACAACTGATCGTATAGCGGCGGCCTCCGCGGGCGCTTCCCCTCCGCGGGCGCTTCCATTGGGGCGCTCTGCCACTGTGTCCAGCAAGCGCGCGGTCCTGCGTAAGTGCGCGGACTCGCGCTGAAGCCAATCTGGGATTGAAGGGCTCGCTGATCCAGCGCGGATAGAATTGACGAGGCTCACAGGTATAGGCGGCCATCGGCATCAGGTGCACTCGGGTGCGTCTTTCAACAATTTGCCCGGGATCTTCGATGGGGGTTGGCTTCATGGTTCCAAGGCCGAAGGTTGCGCCGGACTGCCGAGGCTTCCCCTCCTGAATCCGGAGGCGATCAGTGAGCATTGCAACATCACCGGCTCGCCCCTCATCAGTCGCCGCAGATTTAATCATGACCAGTCACGCGCATTCTCGCGCTCGATGAAAGCCGTCCCGCCCGGGCCGAGAACACCATGTGGCCGCTGGTTGTATCCGACCAGGCGCTGTCGGTCGGTTGGGTCGCCTATCTGACGGTCTTGAAAGGCGGGAAGCGAGGCGCACTACAGATGCTCCGGAGATACGGCACGGTGGTATTCTTTGTACGTCCGTCAATATGGGAGGCCACCATATGCTGGAGAGTGTTTTCGGCAGCCACGATCCTTGTGGCAACCGATTTTTGCCGAACGGCACTCGGGTACCGATGCGAGGTCGCCCACTCAGCGTATGCGGCCAGGTTTTTCTCTCGGTTCTGACGGGCCTGATTTCGGGCGCATGCTTTGCGTCCGGCGCAGCGACACCCGCCGATGCCGCCGCGTTCGTCGCAAGGGCTGAGGCGGACCTTGCGAAAACGGACGAATTCGTGAATCACACGGCCTGGGTACAGGCCACTTACATCAACAGCGACACCGATTTGCTTCTTAGTCAGGCGCGGTCGCAGAGAACGATCCTGGCCGTCCGTTACGCCAAGGAGGCCGCACAGTACGATCATTTGAAACTCGATCAGGTCACACGCCGCAAGTTGTATTTGCTCAAGCAGGAGCTGACCCTGCCAGCTGCCGCGCGCACCGGCGCCGCTGATGAACTTGCGAGCATCTCTACCAAGCTACGGGCGAGATATTCCACCGCAAAATTTAATTATCAGGGCAAGGACTTGTCGCTGGACGATATGGAGGATGTTCTGCGCAGCTCGCGTGATCCCTCCGAAATCCGAGCCTTGTGGGAAGGCTGGCGAGCGGTGTCATCACCGTCAATGAAGGCTGATTACTCGCGCCTGATTGAATTGGCCAACGAAGGATCCCGCGAATTGGGCTACGCCGACACCGGCGCATATTGGCGCTCCTGGTACGACATGCCCTCTGACGCGTTCGCAGCGAAGGTCGACAAATTGTGGCTTCAGGTGAAGCCACTTTACGACAGCCTCCATTGCTATGTACGGTACAAGCTGAGTCAGAAATATGGTGCCGCGATTCAACCTGCCGCCGGCCCGATTCGCGCTGATCTATTGGGCAACATGTGGGGTCAGGCTTGGGGGAACATCTACGACATCGTAAAGCCGATTGGTGGCGGCCTTGGCTACAATCTGACCGCATCGCTTGTGGCACAAGGCTACGATGCGAACAAGATTGTGCGCACTGCAGACAAGTGGTACCAGTCTCTGGGATTTGCGCCGGAGCCGGAAAGTTTCTGGCAGCGATCCATGTTCACCCGCCCGCGCGACCGGGAAGTGGACTGCCACGCGTCAGCGTGGGATGTTGATGCCAAGGAGGATCTTCGCATCAAGACCTGCCTTACGGTGACGGCGGATGATTTTTACACCGCGCATCATGAGCTCGGTCACAACATGTATCAACGCGCCTATGCCGATCAACCGTATCTCTTTCAAGGTGGCGCGAACGACGGTTTTCACGAGGCGATCGGTGACTTCGCAGCGTTGAACGCACTCACTCCAGGCTACTTGAGAAGCCTGGGACTGATTGATCAGGTTCCGGGCCCGGATGCGGACATCCCTTACCTTCTTGACATGGCGCTTGATAAGGTTCCGCTGCTGCCATTTGCATTGATCGTGGACAAATGGCGCTGGGGCGTCTTTTCCGGAGCCATCAAATCGTCGCGCTACAACGAGGCGTGGTGGGATCTGGTACGAAGGTACCAGCGGTTGATGCCACCTGGTCCGCGGCCGGCGGACGCTTTTGACCCTGGCGCGAAGTACCACATTGCCTACAATGTGCCGTATGCGCGGTATTTCCTGGCGTCGATCTATGAGTTTCAGTTCTATCGCGCGGCCTGCCGTCTCGCCGGCTGGAAAGGGCCGCTGAACCGGTGCAGCGTATACGGCAACAAGGTGGTCGGCGAACGATTCAACGCAATGCTCAGACTCGGTGCCTCCAGACCATGGCCGGAAGCGCTTGCAGCGTTTACTGGCGAGCATGATGTCGACGCAAGCGCCATTGGCGAGTATTTCGCGCCACTGGCACAGTGGCTGGCGAAGCAGAACGCCGGACAAAGTTGCAACGCCGAGTAAGGCAGCTCGCGTGAGTGGCGGCAATTATCGATGATGCCGCCCGCTGTGCGCGATCGTATCGGGATCGGACAGGTAGCTGCTGGTGGCATGAGGGGCGTTGGACCTGCGCTTGGGAGATTGCAACCCATCGCAGGCGGGGCGCCCAACCTTGCGGGGCTTTGGGCTGGGGCTTCAACGGGTGGGCCGGCACATATTTCGCCCGTGGTATCGCGCGATATCACGGAAAACGAGCGGATGTCACCACCCAGAATCGGACACCTGTTCCAACTTCTGCGCTCGTCTGCTGCCGAAAGCATTGCCGCTGGCCGCTCGACTGGTTCGCCGGTGACCGAATAGACTGACAACGGTCGGCCCGCTCCATTCTGACCCGAGCAGACAACAGAGAACCTCATGCTGAAGCAAATGGTGACGCTGGCAGCGCTTTGCGCATCTGTGCCCTTGTTCGCCCAGCGCACGAGGGACTTCGATGCGGCAGTGGCCTTCGGGACACGACCCAGCATCTCGGATCTGAGCCTGTCGCCTGATGGCGCCAGCATCGTCTACGTAGTGCCGCGCGCCGATCGTGGCTCCGCCGTGTACACCCGCAGCCTGGCGGCCGGAGCGACGGAGCGGTTGGTCATGACCGCGGCTGGCAATCCCGACAGGGTCACGGGCTGCGATTGGACCTCCAATACCCGACTGGTGTGTTCAATTTATGCCATCACCTATGACCGCGCTGGCGGCAGGCTTGTGCCCTTTTCGCGCCTCGTTGCGGTGGACGCGGACGGAAAAAATCTGCAGCTTCTGAGCAAGCGCGACAGCTCCTACGGGCGGGGATTGCAGGTATCGGGTGGCGAAGTCATTGACTGGCTGCCCAATGAGGACGGCGCGATTCTCATGAGTCGCAACTTCGTTCCCGATGAGCACGAGGGCTTGGGCTCCTCGGACCGGGGGCTCGGTGTCGACCGGGTCGACACGCGAACCCTCGCCATCAGGCACGTCGAGCGCCCCTCGGAGAACGCGATCGAATACATCAGCGACGGGCGGGGTACCGTTCGTATCATCGCAGTGAAGGAGATCCCCGGCTGAACACGCCGATAAGATCAAGGGGCCGGTGCTGCTCTTTCACGGCGCTTCCGACAGCAACGTCAGCATTGAGCAATCGAAGCGAATGGCTGTGCGTTTGCAGGCCGCGGGCGGCAAATGCGATCTGGTCACCTGGGATGACCTCGATCACCAGTTAGACGACTCCACAGCGCGAACGCAGATGCTGCGACAGAGTGACGCGTTTCTGCGCGCCGCGTTTGGCATGTAAGGCGAGTAGAGGAGGGGCCCAAACCACCGAAGAGGCTCGCTTCAGGGTTGGCGCAAAGGCACCCAGGCGTGCGAACCGTGGGGTGGAAGCGTTTAGCGAAGGCTGACGGCGGGAGTTTCCCTTGAGTGGTTCAGGGACGAGCCGGGTGAACAGGTCCATGTCATGAGGCGTGAACGCCAGCGTGGGCTTTCCCTAAAACCCTCCATACGCTGAGACTTCAGGAGTTTATGGCAGGTGAGCATTTGATTTTATGGTGGGCGGCAGGGGCCTTGGACCTGTGATCCTTGCCGTGTGAAGCAGACAGTGTGATCAGGTCGCCTCCGCAGGGTCGCAATACCCGGGAGTTCGGTCGCGTTCCAGAGCTTCACATTGAAAACGGGACTGAATAGGATGTGTTGGTCCTGGCGCGCATGCGCTGCAACGCGGGACGGCGTAGTATTACAGTGGATTCACGGTCCAAGAGACAAATGATGGCTCACATCACCCGGCGCGAGTTCGTGGGCGGCGCGATGGCCCTTTCCGGGCTGACGCTGAGCCTCGAATTGCCGGCCCAGGAGACCGCCCGACAGGCGGCGCCTGGCGCTGCGCGTCCGCCCAGAACGCCGTCGGCGTTTTTGCAGATCGGTGAAGACGACGCCATCACCATCATCACCCCGGCGGTGGAGATGGGGCAGGGCGGGCATACCTCCTTGCCGATGATAATCATGGAGGAGCTGGGCGGGAACTGGCGGCGATTGCGAGTGGCCGACGCTCCGGCGGCCGCGATCTACAACAACCCGCTCTTCGGCTTGCAGGCGACGGTCGGAAGTTTCTCGGTACGCGGCTGGTACCTGGAGCTGCGGCGGATTGGCGCAGCCGCGAGAATCATGCTGGTCCAGGCGGCTGCGCAAAACTGGAAAGTGTCCCCCATGCACTGTGTGGCGGATGGCAGCGAGGTCATTCACGAGGCCAGCGGTCGCAGATGCTCATTCGGTAGCGTGGCCCGACTCGCGGCCAATCTGCCTGTGCCGCAGGATCCGCCGCTCAAGTCAGTAGCTCAGTACACGGTCATCGGTAGCTCTCCACCTCGTATCGATGTTCCCGACAAGGTTGATGGCAGCGCTCGATACGGGATCGACGTGACGCTTCCTGACATGTTGTACGCCGCGGTCAAGACCTGCCCCACCTTCGGTGGCAAGCTCAAATCCTTTGACGACAACGCCTGCAGGAGCATGCCCGCGTACCGTGGCACCGTGCCGCTCGAAGATGGTGTGGTGGTGGTCGCGCGGTCCTACTGGCAGGCGCGCAAGGCACTTGAGCGCGTCAATGTGGAGTACGAGCTAGGCCAGCTTGCAGGACTAGACAGTGAGGAAGTGTCCAAACAGCTGCACGCCGGCTTCGACGAGCCGGGCATTGTGGCTCGCCACGACGGGAATGTGGAGGCGGCTCTGGCAACCGCCGCGAAACGCGTGGAGGCGAGCTACGAGGTTCCCTATCTGGCGCATGCGTGCATGGAGCCCATGAACTGTACGGCGCGGGTCACGGATGCGGGCTGCGAGGTTTGGTGTGGCACCCAGAATCCGCAGGCCGCGCAGACGGCCGCCGCCGTCGCGCTCGGCATTGCACCGGCTCGCGTGAAGGTGCATGTGCAGTATCTCGGCGGGGGCTTCGGCCGACGCGGCGAAGCGGACTTCGTGACGCAGGCGGTGAAGGCCGCAAAAACCACCGATGGCAAACCAGTCAAGCTGATCTGGAGCCGCGAGGAAGACATCCAGCATGACTTCTACCGGCCGGCCGCTGCAATCAGATTTCGCGGCGGCCTGGATGCAGCCGGCAAGCTCGTGGCACTTGAAGCCAAGGTGATCAGCGCATCGGCGCCTGGCATCGGCCGTCCGGGTGCCCCGCCGTTCTTCGTCGAAGCGGTGGCGGACGCGCACTATCAGATTCCCAATTTTTACGTCACGGGTCTGAACAAGGACCTGGGCGTGCGCTTCGGATTCTGGCGTTCGGTCAACCACTCGCATAACCCGTTCATGATGGAAGGCTTCATCGATGAGCTCGCGCGCGCCGCCGGCAAAGATCCGTATCAGTTCCGGCGCGCGATGCTGCAGCATGACAACGAAGGCGCCCGACGCCAGCTGGCGGTTCTGGACCTTATGGCCGAAAAGGCTGACTGGCAGCATCCGCCCGCCGGGCATTCTTTCGGCATCTCGGCGTTCGAGGCCTTCGGGAGCTTCATCGGGACCATCGTTGAGGTAGAGGTCAAAGACCGCTTCGTAACGGTGCATCGAGTGGTGCAGGTCATCGATTGTGGCGTGGCCGTTCACCCCGACAACATCAGGGCGCAGCTTGAAGGGGGTATGGCATTCGGCCTGACGGCGGCGGTGCGCGGCGAGATCACGCTCAAGAACGGCGCAGTCATGCAGACGAATTTCAACGACTATCCGGCGCTGACGCTACCGGAGATGCCGAACGTCGAGACCTACATTGTGCCGAGCACGGCTGCCCCCGGCGGTGTGGGTGAGCCGGGCACCGGACCCATTGCGCCATCACTGGGCAATGCCATTTATGCTGCGACGGGGCAGCGTTTGCGATCGCTACCGCTGTCCAAGCATCAACTTTCACTCAAGGTCGCAAGGAACTGAACATGGTTACTCTCAACGTCAACGGCACGGACCACAGCGTCGATATCGAGGCCGACACCCCGCTGCTGTGGGTATTGCGCGATGAAATCGCGCTGACCGGGACCAAGTTCGGTTGTGGCCTGGGACTGTGTGGCGCCTGCACCGTATTGCTGAACGGGCGGCCCACGCGCAGCTGCGTCGTACCGGTGAGCGCAGTGAACGGTCAATCCATTGTCACCATAGAAGGGCTGTCGAAGGATAAGAGTCATCCCGTTCAGCGAGCCTGGATCGAGGAAAACGTGCCTCAGTGTGGCTACTGCCAGTCAGGCATGATCCTCGCGGCAGTGGCGCTGCTGAAGAACAAGCCAAACCCCACCGACCACGACATCGATACAGCCGTGACCAACATCTGCCGCTGCGGCACCTATAATCGTGTGCGCAAGGCGATACACCGCGCCGCGCAGATGCAGGAAAACGGGATCGCAGGCAGCAGCTCCGCGGCATGACTGGCAAGCGCATCGGAATCATCGCCGGCATCATCCTGTGCGCTGGCCTCGGGGTATTGGCCTGGGCTGCCATACGGCCCGGTCCGATGGCCTTTGCGGGTGGCAAGCGCCTCATGCTCGCCGAATATCCGGGGTCCCCGACCGGCGTACCGGCGGACTTTGCACAAACCGATGTGCTTGCGCGGGCCAAGTATCTGACCGAGGCAGCCGACTGCGAGGCCTGCCACACCGCCGATGGGGGCAAGCCGTTTGCCGGCGGCCTGGCGTTCCAGACCGAGTTTGGAACGATCTACTCTCCCAACATCACGCCTGATCCGAGGACGGGTATCGGAACCTGGACCGATGCGGACTTTCTCAAGGCCGTGCACCGGGGCATCAGCAAGGACAAGGGTTGGCTCTATCCGGCCTTTCCCTATGCCGCGTACACCTACCTGACCGATGCCGATGCGCTGGCGATCAAGGCCTACCTGTTCAGCTTGCCGCCGCAGAGTAACGTTCCACCGCCGACGAAGTTGCGGTTTCCGTACAACCAACGCTGGCTGATGGCAATCTGGTCGCGGCTCTTTGACCCGAACGTGCGTTTCCAGCCCGTCGCAGACCGTCCGCTGTCCTGGAACCGCGGGGCCTATCTGGTCGAAGCGCTCGGACATTGCGGCGACTGCCATACGCCGCGCACAGCGCTGCAGTCCCTCGACAACCGCCACAAGTTTGCCGGTGGTCTGTCCGAAGGCTGGCGGGCGTACAACCTCACAAGCGATGCTGATTCGGGCATCGGTGGCTGGAGCCGGCAGGACCTCGAGGGGTATCTGAAAACCGGCCATTCACTGGACCGCGGCACCGCCTTTGGCCCCATGGCGCAGGCCGTCCATCTGAGCTTCCAGAAGCTGACGGCTACGGATGTGAGCGCGATCGCCGAATACGTACGTACCGTTCCTCCTATCCCGACGCCGGATTTGCCGGCCCCCAGGCTCAAGCCCGCGTCCGAGGATCCGGCACAGGGCCTCGCCGCAGGCTCGAATCCGAGAGGCGAGGCACTGTTCGCGAGCATGTGTGCCGGATGCCACACGTGGACTGGCACGAACCCCTCCGTGCCGCATGCGACACTGACTGGAACGCGCGCGGTGAACGATCCGACCGCGACCAATGTGGCGCTGGCGGTGCTGCGAGGTGCGACGACATTGCCGCCCTCGAGCGACATCGCCGTCATGCCGGCGTTTGGTGCGGTGTGGCCGGACGAGGATATCGCTGCGGTGTCAAACTATGTGGTCGCGCGCTTTGGCGCCAGGGCCTCTGCGATCACGGGCGCCGAGGTCCAGCGGCTGCGGGAAGCCAAATGAGCGACCGCTTCTTGGCGTAGTCAAACTGCAGGAACTCGTGTCGTCCACACGCCGACATGCTTCCGAGCTCTGCCGAATCTCTGGCAGGCGTGCCGGCAACCCGTGCGGTCGCGGGTCGATGTTTGACCTCCGGGAAGCGACCAGTGGGCAAGAGGAGGCGGGCAAACCAAGCTCCGACGGCCAAGGCGGTATACTGCGAGGCTCACGACACACCCTTCAATACTGACTCAAGCAACGGTTAGGGGATACGGCATGAAAGTGGCACTCATTGGCGCGACCGGCAGAATCGGCACCAAGATTACGGCGGAACTGCTCAAGCGCGGACACGCGGTGACCGCTATCGTGCGCAATCCGGAAAAGGCGCCCGATGCACCGAATCTTCGCTCGGTCAAGGGCGACGTCACCGACACCGACCGGACCGCCGCCCTGGTGCGCGGACACGATGCTGTCATCACCTCGGCCCCCTTCAATCCGGGCATTTCGGCCAAGGTGCTCGAGACCGTGCGCAAGTCCGGGGTGAAACGCTATATCGCGGTCGGCGGCGCCGGGTCGCTCAAGGCGGCCGATGGGAAATTGGTCATGGACAATCCGCAGATCCCGGCCGAGTGGCTGCCTCCGATAAAGGAGGGCGCGGAACTGCTCAAACTGCTGAAGACCGATTCACAGCTGGACTGGACCTTCTTCTCGCCGGCCGTGAACATCGGACCGGGCGAGCGCACCAGCAAGTTCCGTCTCGGCCTCGATGAGGTCGTCGCGGCTCCTGATGGCAAGAGCTCGATCTCGTATGACGATTACGCGATTGCGCTGGTCGATGAGCTCGAACAGGGAAAGCACATCCGCAAGCGCTTCACTATCGGCTACTGAGGAGCGAAAAGTCAGCTGCGCAGATGCAGGTACTTCGCCTTTTGGACGCACAAAGGCTGGAAATCGCATTGGGTGAATGTTCACGTCACGGGACGCCTCACCTTTAACACGGACGAACTCATCGTGAATGCGGCGCTTGCAGGACACGGCCTGGCCTGGGTTCCCGATGATCTGGTGCGCGAATCCATTGAAGCGGGGGCTCTGGTTTCGGTGCTCGAGGACTGGGCGATGAGCTATCCCGGGTACCACTTGTATTATCCGAGTCGTCGCGCCTCACCAGCCCTGTCACTGGTGGTGGCGGCGTTGCGTTCAACGGGTGCCCCATAACGCCACTCGTCTCGTCTGGAAATGACCACTGCTTCTTCAGGAGCAAGCATGAACATTGAAGCTGAACTTGCGGCGCTGCGTGCGCACATCGATCAGCAGGCCGTCCGCATCGAGCGTCTTGAGTACGATCTTGGGATCCTTCAGGACAAGGACGAGATTCAGCGCCTGCAGTACTGTTACGGGTTCTTCATCGATAACCGGATGTTCCGGGAGATGGCGGACCTGTTTTCAAATCATGGGGCCTGGATGGAAATTGGTGGCCGAGGTCGCTACGAAGGCAAGGAACGCATTCATGAGTTCTTGCTTCACGTGCTCGGCAATGGGCGCTGGGGCCTGTTGAAAGACGAAGTGATCAATCACGTTCAGCAGCAATTGATGATTACGGTGGATGAGGATCGCCAGCACGCGCGTGCACGTTCCAGAGCGGAGGTGCAGGGTAACTCACCGCCCACAACGTCCACGTTTCTATTCGCTGACGGAATTTATGAGAACTTGTATGTACGGGAAGACGGCCATTGGAAGATTCAGGGGATTACCGTCACCATGACTTACTATGCTTCACTTCAGCGGGAACGAGTGACCTTCCCGACGGCACCACCGAGCGCTGAACTTCCGCCAGATCGCTCCAGCCAGCCCATTGTTGAGGCATTGGGACGCCAGTTCAATCCCTGGCATTTCAAGCACCCGTTGGCGGGTTACGCATTGCCGATCCCTGCGTCGGACCTGAATCCTTATCAGCCTAAGGCGGGGTCACAAGGCTAGTCGCGGCGGGTATCGACTTTGGCAGGACCGCCGAAGGGCGCGACCTCAGCCCCGACTTGGATGGCCGGCGCTCTCACTCTTGTGTCTATGCGCGTCCATGCTCGTCTAGGGCAATCTCGCACAGAATATGCCGTAATTTTGCCGTACTGCCGGGACCGATTTTTCGTAAGTTATTGATTTATGGTGGGCGGTACAGGGCTTGAACCTGTGACCCCTGCCGTGTGAAACGGATGTCAGGGCCTTACAGATCAACGATATGTGAGGAGAGGGTCAAGCGCAACAGTCACTTAGCGTCACGCAATGTAATTCAATGTCATTCGGCGTCATGGCCTGGCTGTCCCAGATTGTCCCAACAGCATTATTCCGACGGGCGCGACTCAGATGCAGAACGGATTCCAGGAATTTGCCAACACGACCCGCCGACCTACCGCCCGAGGATCGTATCGATGCCCGCGAGAATGAGCTCAAATCGGCGGCGCGGGATCTTGCGGATGCGTTCGGTGAGTTGCTGCTTGTCTAGGGCGACGATCAGGGACACGTTCGCGACCGAGTTCCGCCCCAACCCGGACTCCTGACTAGGTAAGAGCACATTGCCGGGGGCATCGGCCCACCTGAGATTACTGGTCAGCGGAACGCACACGGCGGTGCCGATGCGACTACGGTTGAGCGCGTTGCCTTGGACGACGACCACAGGCCGGCGATATCCGGCTTCGGACCCAGTGGGGTCATCGAGGTCGGCCCACCAAACTTCCGCCTGTTCGATTACCACTCCACTTTCCGCAGCACACCGCGCGCCGCGCGCCGGCTGAAGGCATCGGACTTCTCACCGACGTCGGCGATGACGTCGTTCATGGCCGCCGTCACGCGATCGGGCGCATGCCGACCCAGAAATTCACCGAGTGCACGGCTGTAGATCTCGCTGCGCGAGGCCTTTAGGCGTTTCGCCAGATCCTCGGCTTCGCTGAAGACTTCGTCGGGTATGGAGACGGCGACTTTCATACCAATAGTATTACCAGTGGGTCAGGTGCTGTCAATCACCTGGCTGGCACTGCCTCACAGATCCCGAGGTCGAAGGCGGGCACGCCCCGTGGAGGATTGCGCGCTCGCGCGTACTGCGAGCGCGACGCCCGCTGCCCGTGCGACAATTCCCTCATGAAGCCCGGACGCAACGATGCGTGCCCTTGCGGCAGAGACACCCCGTCATCGCAATAACCAATCGTGCGCATCCACCATGCGCAGCAGAAGGCTTGCCAGCATTAACTGCTCGACTGCGTGGTGCACATCATCGATGTCAAGATCCCGGTGCATCGCGGGATTCCGGACCCATCCGAAAGCCCCTGCAAAGAGATGAGCTAGCGCTTGCCGTTCTGCCTTGTCGGTTGATTGGGATCTGAGCGGCCCGGTGTCCTCGTTGAAGGCGTCGCGCGTTAACTGCACGCTGCTTGAGGTCAATTCTGAAACGGTCCGCACCCGCACCTCAAGCAAGCGGAATGCCTCGCCGATGGCCTATTGGAAGTTGCCGCGCACAAACGCATCGTAGGCTGCACCGCGCAGATCGTGGTGGAACGCCGTTGGGGGTAATCTAAATCGAAGTACCTCTTGCTTGTACGCATCTGCGTTTTCAGCAGCCTTCAGCCCGCGACGGGTAACAAAGAACCAGGTGCTGTCATTTGGCTCCGGGGCAATCATTCCTGAGTGTTCCAAGAGCGACCATGCCTCTGCTAGTGCGCGAGCGGTGTTATCCGGTTCATCGCTTGATCGATTTTGGCCGAACGCATCTTCCCCGAACTGCCCGCAGAAGTTTCCACGGTGGACCTTATGGCCATAGGCGGGCAATCACGGGTGTCTCACCCCACTACTTGCACCCAACTTTTTTCTGAGGTGCCGCCCGGTGGACGTGTTTGAGCCTACCAGACCCAAAAGCACACGATCATTACCGTTGTGCTGGGAAGTGCACGAAAATCAGCGGCGCCTGCACCTGAGCGGCCCGGATGAATTGGAAGTCGATGCACAGTTAGCGATTGTGAGGTGCGAGTGCGGACTGCAATTCATTTATGTGCGGACGTGGCGTCGGAATCTTAGTCTTGACTAGACGCGTAGATGCTTCTTCATCTCATCGCGCGCGCAATCAAACATTACGGATTGAATTCGAGTCTGGTTTTGCTGCACAGCATAGGAGTAGCGTGATTTGGCAGACCGCATCGGGGCCTCCGACCAATTTCCACGCATCAAGTATGAGCCGTAACGAAGTTGCTCTCAGTATCACGCTCGTAGGTAGACGAAAAGGGCGATTGCACTTCGGCCAACAGAGAAAACATCGAAGGGATGCATGTTATGTGTAAACATTGTTGTAAGTGGATAGCGGCATTCGCTCTATCCGCCATTTTTTCGCTGGCGACGTCAGCAGCTGAATACACCGGTTCACGCACCATCGTCAGCATGGGATGCGACGATGTTGATACGATTTGCGCTATCACACTGTCGGGAGCGTCGTTTGGCTCGTCGGTCGGCTGTGTGTCTAACACAATAGCCTGGGATTCCATAAACGATCCGAACGGAAAAAATACCCTTGCCGAGCTGCTAACCGCGTTCACCGCTGGGCTTCAAATAAATGTATACATTGCCTCTTGTTCTACGGCACGGCCGACGTTCCCGACGATTTCGTACCTCACTGTTTACAACTGAACGCCTCGCAAGAATGGGCTCCCGTGGATTTTGTGCCAGGACCGCCAGGGACGTAGTGCGGTCATGTACTGGTCACTAGAAATGCATGGAAAGTCAAGCGCCCCTTACACAACGGGGTATTGGACGGCAGCAAGTAACAATCGTCGAATTTAGGTGCGGGAGAGTGTATGAAAAGTGTAAGAGGTTCTTTGATTCGAGTCTTACTGTTGGGAGCCCTGGCGGGATTCTCCGCTTCGCTGGCGGCACAGGCAGACAGAGAAGTCACAAGTCCGACAGATGCTAAGACGCACAAAGAGTGGCGAGAAACCATGCACCACACACGCGCGCCACACGAAGGATGTTTCCATGCTTCATACCCCAGTACACAGTGGAAAGCCGTGCAATGCGCACCGCCGCCGGGGTGGCGATCTACTCCGCGCAGGGGGCCCTCCGACCAAGCGGTAGGCAATGGCGCAGATCTCGTTGTCCAGGCGCCAACCGGGCAGCTGTTTAGTAATGCTATTGGCAGTTTTCCGCTAGTAAGTGGCGTCACATCAGAGACAGGGGTGGGCACCGCAGCTGGTAATTACGGGGGCATTCTTGGCGCGAATGAATATAGCCTCCAACTAAACACCAATCAGTCTTACTCCGCGGCATGTGGCAGCAACTCGTCCTGTAAAGCTTGGCAACAATATTTGTTCGCGACGAATACGTGTCCGTCGCTCGTGAGCTGTAGTACCTATACGAACGAGACGCAAGTATTTATTGAGTATTGGTTGCTTGACTACGGTCCGACTTGCCCGACTGGATGGGCGTCAGATGGAGCAAATGACTGTGTGCAGAACTCACCAGCAACCACCATCTACAGTGGGCAGCTGCCTATCACGGATCTTTCCCAGCTGTCGTTGTCAGGGTCAGCAACCGCGAGTGGAACCGATGAGGCCACGGTGACATTTGACGGGGAGGCCTATCAGGCGACGGTCGCAGATAGCTATACAGATATCGCAAGCGTGTGGAGCGAGGCGGAATTTAACGTCGTGGGAAATGACAATCGTTCCCAAGCTGAGTTTAATCCTGGCGCTTCAATTATTGTGAATATTCAGGTGACCGATGGTTCCTCGAGTGCGCCAACGTACGTCAACAATGCGGGTACGACGGGGGAATCAAACAATCTTAGTCTTGTGCCATCAAACACCGCGCCCGTCGTCTGTACCTTTGGCGGTGCATCGCCAGGCATGGTTTTCATGGAAAGCAATACGACACCGGCGGCGGCGACTTGTTCCTATTTGGAACACCCCTACGCGTGGCTATCGGCGGTACTGCAGCTATTGCAATAGGGTCGCGTGCCACTCCAGTGCAATTAGTGACAAACGAGCTTAGGAGAGACCATGAAAATGCGTATTGCGGTTCTTGCGGCGACGGTGCTTATTGCTAGCTCCGCCTGGGCCGATACTTGGACCTCAGCAGTCACAATATCGGCCTTGCAGCCGTTGGTAGATCAGGAGGGCGGGGTTGTTCGGGTTTACCTCACTTCGAACATCAGCACATCTTGCGGTAACACAAATATTTTCGATTTCGTTTTTACGAATGGCGTAGCGGCCGCGAATAGTGCTTTGGTGGCGGGATTGTATGTGGCGCTGAATAACGGCACTGCAGTCACATTTCTTCTCGCCACGTCCTGCAGCCCATTTAGTGCGCCAATGATCACAGGCATGAGCGTGGGCCCACCGTGACCAACCCCGGAGATCGTGCCGCATCCGCAGGAGCTCCGTCCGCCATGAAGACACTGACAGCAAGAGCGAGATTGGCAGCGATATTCCTGGGAATAGCTTTGGCAATTGAGTTTGCGGCCATTGACACCGCATCTGCCCTGCCGACAGCCACCGTCTACAACGGAATTGCTATAACCCAGGTAGGTGACATCAATGCCTCTGAAGAGGCCATTGTTTACTATGCACCAAGCCTCAATGTATCCGGGCGTGGCTCTTCCTCTTTTTTGTAATCCGAGATTCCGTCACCATGAAAGGCGCATTGGCGACGTTGCTAACGGCAATTGCCACCGGAAACACCGTGAATGTTTACGGCGTGGCTCAGTGTGACTCGACCTTTAACGTTCCGGCGGTCGATAGCTTCAATATCACTTCGTGAGTTGCGCGACGGCAAGGAAACTTCGCAGATCGGGGACGATGCGTTACTTGCAGATTGTAGTTGCGCACTCGAATGAAGAGCAGACGAGAGAACTACCCGTTTTTAGGCCATATCGAGGAGAGTGCCAAATGAAAGGAAAAACCAGGAATGCGGCGCTTGTAGCTATCGGGCTGCTTGCCTCTTCTGTTCTTGTTTCCCAGTCGGTTTTGGCGGACCAATGGAGCACGGGCTTCACACCGACTTCCGTACATGCTGAAGACGATAGCGGGAGCATCCTTATTTATATTCAAGCATCCACGGTCATCAACCCCGCAGGCTGTGGCCTGACCGATGGATATGCGGTTACAGATTCACTGCTAGTGAACGAGGCTCTAGCCACGGCCCTAGCCGGACTCGCAAGTGGTCAGCAAATTGGCGTCTATGTCTCCAGCTCGACTTGCGCGTCAGACGGAAGGCCGCTGGCGAAAATAGTCGAATTACTTTGATAAAGGCGCGCTGTTGCCGATTCAAGCGGGTGGCGACCGGCGCCACAGTGAGCCTAGTTCTCACTGGTATCGGGGCAAAGCTGTTGATGGCCATCTATCTGACCTGCCAACGGTAGCGGCAAACCGCGATGCACCGTCACAATTTGTATTTGGACATCCTGATTATGGCCACAATCGTAATGGGTATGGTCCTGCGGTCACTCGGCCATCGCTGGATGTCGCGCGCCCTGGCCGGCGTTGCCATCCTGATCTTGCTAGCGACCCTGCTCCTGCCCAAGTAGGACGGCAGCGCCAGCAAGGCGCCACAATCCGCCGTTGCTCCGATCCATCGGCGCCTTTCGTACTGAAGTCCGCCAATAGCCCCATAGGCCGACGTCACAGGGGCATTGCGTGATACTACCGGCCGTCCTTACGCCACGGCGCATCGAAGTGGTCGCGCTAATCAACCGGCGGTCCACAACGGAAAATTGTCGAAATACCAGGGCCCATATCGAACCCACCGCCGGTGACTACCATCGGCTTGCCTATCTTCGCACAGTAGTCGCGGGCGATCTGCGCGACCTTCCGATCAACGAGAGCCGTATCAGGCAGTGGCCCCCGGGGCGGATTGCATGTCGCGCAACCATCATCAAAAGGCATCACAGCGGTCGGCACGGCGATCCTGTAGGCGTTCTTGCCGAGTGGGACGACTTGGTAGGGGCGAGGTCCGAACTCCCGCGCGTTGGACGAATAACACCCTGCTGGTGCTCCGTCTCGGATGAGAACCACGCAGGGACGGGCGCTGACCAGATTCGCGCGCACGAACCAAGCAATGGTGCAACCGATGGTGCAGCACGCCATGATGGCCAGGATGAGTCCCCGGCGCGTTCGAATGAACTCCGAGATCGTCACAGCAAGCCATTGTACGCGAGACCCCTAGGATGAGCCTCGCTCGCCACGCCAGTGGCCCGCTGGCAGGGCGGCACAGGGGCATTGAGTGATGCTACCGAGGACCTGGGCGCCAGGGAATATCGAAGCGGATCCCGCAATCCGGGCACTTGCCCCATCGTTCGTAGATTTGACGCTTATCGCCGCTTGCGGAACCTCCGCTCCTGGCCGTTCTGCGCCAGTCGCCACCGGCGATCGCAAGCCTTTCCTTAAGCCGACCCTGCCGTTCGAGAGCAGGGGTCGTGAGGCGATCCTGGCCGTGTGAAACCGTGGTCAGGGCCTTACAAATCGACGATATGTTAAGGGAGGGTCAAGCGCAACAGTCAATTAGCATCACGCGATGTAATTCCATGTCATCTGGCGTCATGGGCCGACTGTCCCGGATTGTCCCAGCGACACAGAACGCCGTTGATCGGACTCAGTCATGAGAGGCGTCCGATTTTGGTCGCTTGGAAATAGTGGAGCCGATCTTCGACGAGAACATCGACCGAACTCTTGGCGGCACCTGGCTGGCCGAGCCATGCAAGCCCTGGAACTCCCACCTCGTGATATCGCAGCGCGTCGCCCGGATTGCACACGAATTCCCACTCGCCTGATCTCAACCATCGAACCAGGTGGTGGAGTGCTAGAGATTTCGAATTGCCTGCGCCGGAGGGATCGCAGCTGCGCGAAACGCAGGCCATAGGACGGCGAATTGGCAAAGAACAATCACGATGATCGCCACGATGCAAATATATGAGAGGCTCATGCGTTGAAGTCCATCTAGCTTACTCAGCAACCACAGATTGCAGGCTAATCCGGCGACAATACCCACTAAGCATCCGGCGGAGGCAATCAGAAGATTCTCCGCCTGGAACTGCTTGAATATGTCTACACGTCGGGCGCCCAGCGCGCGGCGCATTCCAATATGTTGTCTGCGCTCCGTCACCCTGTATGCCGTCAGACCGATCACGCCGAACGCGGTGACGGACAGCATTAGTACACATACGACGCCAAGCATGGCAGCATTCGCGCGGTCTTCCGTATAAGCCCGGTGGCGAGTGGCTGAATAGGGGCGCACATTCTGAATAACCCGCTGACGTGATAGAGAATAAAGCGTCCGATCGACAGACTGAAGCGCTGATGCCTGCTGACCTGGCCGTGTTCGTACAACATAGTTCAAAGCATTGTTGAGTGGTAGAACTGGTAGAAATATCGAATCCTCATCTCGATAACTCACAACCGCATTGTGCGCACGCTCGACAATCCCCACGATGCGGCAGGGATGATCGGGATAAAAGTAGAATACCTGTCCCAATGCGTTCGCCGTGCGAAAGAGTCGTGTCGCTAATGCAGCAGTTACGACAGTCTCGGCGGGGAATTTGCGCTCATCAAACGGTACCGAAAGTACTTCGGTGGATGTGAACCACCGTCCCGCAACCAGTTTCAGGCCATAGGCGGCAAGGCCATGTTCATCGACATCGTAGAGATGAACCCCAGCGTGGGGTTGCCGCGGGCCGGGCGCGGGACTGATGCTAATACCAACTTCGTACCCCGCCAGTGGGTAAGAGAGTGTGGCAACGGCGTCGAGGACGCCGGGCATCGCACGTATGGCTGCCAAATCTCCCTTGATGCGACCTTCCAGATCATTCGGCGTGACCAACCATGCATTCGTCAGAGTGAATATGTTCGCCTCGTCAATGCCTGTCGGTGAGTTCATATGCCGCAGGTACTGCTGGATGATGAACATGCTGTTGCAGACGATCACCAGCGTCAGGGCGATCTGAATGCCGATAAGAATTGGGCCGGCCCTGTTTCTGCGCAGTGCGCGCAACAGCGGCAGCACGTTCAAAATGCCGTTCGCCAGAGTCACAGCGCTTTAATCTGCAAACCTGGTTGAACGCGGCTCGCGCGCAACGACGGGTAGAGCGCCGAGCATCCCGTCGCGATAACAGCCACCACCAAAGTAACCAGGGCGGCTTCTATGTTTTGCGAGTACAGGTGGCCCATCGCGCTTTGAGTGCCAGAAACGCCGTGGAGGGCCCGAAGTCCGCCTAGGCCTGCCGCAGTGAGCCCGAGTCCTAATACTCCGCCTATCAGTCCCACGATTAGACTTTCAATGAGGCATTGCAGAAACAGGTCTGTGCGGGTTGCACCCATCGCTCTTCGAATGGCGAGTTCCACGCGTCGAGTAGCGAATTTGGCGAGCATGAGGGCGATGGCGTTTACCAGGCATACGACGAGAAATCCGCCGGCCATAAGAGTGTTTATTCGGATGCCTTGCGGAACAACATGGTTATCCTTATAGGCAATCCAATCCGTCACATCGTGTAGCTGCACCCAGGGCGGCCAATGAAATCTTCCGGACTGCTGCTGGTCAGCGGCATACGCCATCAGGAAGCTGCGGAAGTTGCGCACGTACGCGGACGTGGGCAACTCAACCCAAAACTGCAGCCAGACACACTCCGAGTTGACTCTGCCCGGCCATCCCTGAGCAGGTTCGCCGCCACCGCCACAATCGAATGGCCCGTTGCTCTCCATTTGCTCGTCAATGGCGGTCGTGAATGGGATGTAGAAGTCCTCCGTCTCACCAAAGGCGGCGGAAAGGTCGTAAAATCTCGGCGTCAGTGTCCAGGGGCGGATAACTCCTACAACTCGATAGTCGCGGCCCCCTAAACTGATGGTACGACCGACCGGATCGATTTGCGGGAAGGCGCGATCTGCCAACTTTGAGCTGAGCACAGCGATTTGCTCTCGCTTGTTGTCTTCGGCCTGACCCCAGACGCTACCACTGCGGAACGGCACTTCAAACATGGCGAAAAAGTCCCTGTACGTGGCCCGGCCAAGTGCCGGGAACGGCCTTCCAACGGCAGGGTCAACATTCAAACCTAGGGAATACATTGCCGCTTGGCGCACACCGACATGGGCGCTCATGAAGGCCGTGACGTCGCGATAGCTGAGTTGGATTGGAACGAACTCCGCGTCGGAGGCACTCCGGTGCAACTTCACCCCCCAATTGTCGATCTGCGGCGCAAACAGCTGCTTGGATTTGTCTGGGATCGGATTTCCGGACATGGCCATCAATGTCGTTAGTACCGTCATGGATGTCCCGATGCCGACACCCACGGCCGCCACCATCAAAGTCGTCAGCACGACGTTGCGCCGCAGGCTGCGTATAGCCAGCTCAGAGTAGTAGCCCAGCATGTCGATTTCTTTGGCTCCTTCGGAGCGCGGGTAGCGGGTGTGCTTAGGTTTCGCTTCTTCGCGCTACCTTTGGGAGCCCGCGCCTCGTTCCAGGAGAGTCTCCACCACTGCGACCTGCCTTGCTTGCACTGCCAGATCGAGGGCTGTTTCGCCGGTAAATCGCCGATGGCGATAATCCGCTCCGCTGTCCAATAGTAGCCGCACCACCCTGTCATGCCCGCCTCGGGCTGCCATTTCCAACGCTGTCTCACCATTCTTCAATTCGCGGTGGACGTCGGCACCGCTGCTCAAAAGAAGCAGGACTGCCCCTTGATGCCCATTCGCGGACGCCTTCATCAAGGCGGTAAATCCGACGTCATCTTGATCGTTAACCCGTGCGCCTGCGTTCAAGAGTTCTTCCACGATGGAAACGTTCCCCGAACCCCCGGCGGTAATCAAGGCAGTGTCGCCGTCATTCATACGATGTTCAACCCGAGCACCATTCGCCAGAAGTTCCTGTACGACGGCCGGCTCGCGTCCGCGCTGAGCCGCCTGGATCAGGGCTGTGTAGCCGACTTCGCCGAACTCCTGAAAATCGACGGGAACGCCCTTGTGCAGGAGGCTCCTGACTTGAGCAAGATTGCCATTCGCGGCAGCGACTATCAGGTCTTTGCCGTCGCTTCGTCTTGTAGCGGTTGGAGGCACGGCGACGTAATCTCCGAAGACTGACGTATTGATGTTTTGACCCTGCACAAGCGGCGCTGCCAGGTGTCCCCTGACGATGGGTTCAGCGACCACGGCGCTTGCAATGCCGCTGAGCAGAATCGCCTGCAGAGCGCTCAGGCGCATCTGACGGGGCGGATTCAGTATGGCCTCGATCCTGCTTGTGAGATTGCCCCCTCCGACGCCTGCCGCGCAGCGCAGCGGCGACTCCAGGTAATTCTGGCAAACGCGCACTATTCCTTCCGCGTAGTCATTCGCTTTGTGTCCGGCTGCGAGGACCTCCTCGTCGCATGCTCGCTCGCGCTCGGCGATGAGCCTTGTTTCCAGCCACCAGACCACCGGGTGGAACCAGAACAATGACTCAACGACCATATGCAAGGCGGCCTTCAGATTGTCGCGTCTCTTGACATGACAGCGTTCGTGGGCCAAGACGGCGCGCAGCTGCTCTGCTGACAGCCAAACTTCGATTCCATCTGGAACCAGGAGTACCGGACGCACAATGCCCGCGATAGCCGGTTCCTGCATTACGGTGGACGATCTTACAGGGATTGGAAAGTCGATTGCGCTTGGCGTTGAGGCAGCGAGTACGCGCCGGATTCTGCTCCAGCCCAAGAGCCAATAACCTGCGATCGCGAGCACACCGCACGCCCACACTATTTCGAGTAGATTCAACCAGGGGCGCGCGGATGCGGCAATGAGAGGCACTGAGCCAATCACGTGCGTTGTCACCGGCATTGGCGCAACGATCCTGTCGATCGCGATGCTGAGCATCTGCGCTCCACCTGTGTTCACCTCCACATTCGGCGGTTCGCGAGGAATGTGGGAGCCTATTGCCGCCAGCAAAGCGAGGGGCACCAGAAATTTCACTGATGCAAAGAACCACAGGACGTAGCGAGCACGCGCACTGTTATGGCGCAGCATTAGCGTCAGAATGCCGACGCCGCCGGCGAAAAGGGTTGACTGCCAAAGGTGATTGACAACGGCAGAGAGCATGGCTCATTCCTTCCGTTGATTCTTCTTGATCGCGGCTCGGGCTTCTTCAACGTCGTGCAGTGTGAGCCGGCCCGTATCAACGAGATGTGACATTAAAGGTGCTACCCGTCCTCCGAAAATACGCATCACCTCGTCCACGAGACGGCCTTGTGCCGCCGCCCGAGTTATCGCAGCCTCGAATATGTGGGCGTTACCGATTTTCTTTATTTTCCGTACCGCCTGCTTCGTCTCCAACCGCGCGACCATGGTTTGTACTGTTGTATAAGCCAGCCGATCCTTTTCGGGAAAGGTTTCCTGAATCTCCCTAACGGAACAGGCACCGTGCTTCCACAACGCCTCCATGATTCGTAGCTCTCGTCTACTAAGACGTGGGGGATTCACACTTGCCGCCTCCGACAGATGTAGTAGTAAATACCACAGTCTGTGGAGAGGCACAAGACGGCGTCATTTTGGGCGATGGGTGTCGCTCCATTTCGGGCCTGGAATCGACACAACTTGTGTGACTGGCCGCTGTAGAGCAAATTGCGGCCGAATTGCAATCGGCCGCCTCCGGCGGTCCTCGCCCGGTCGCCACGGGCGAATCGGCACTGCCGTTCGAGAGCAGGGGTCGCCGATGGATTCCGGCCGTTTGAAGCGGGGTTTTGGGGGCTCTAGCCCGCTCGCGAGTTCACGTAAGCGACGGGGTCTAGCCCGTGAACTCAGCGGACGGTGCGCTGAAAGCCGGTCTCTCGCAGGAATGGGTTGAAGCCGATAGCAGTCATGCCGGGAATCTCAGCGCCGACGAGCGAGTCATCGACCTCTACGACCTTGCCGATTCGTTCGCCGCACACGTGCTCAATCGCCTCGACCGTAGCCCATCGCTTCGAGACGACGATTCGGTCATTCGTGATGTCGTAGGACTGGAACTGATAAACCGTGGTCATGGCACATCCTTGTATCGCCGGTACAGCTATTCGCGGTATTGGTCGAGGTCGCGGTGCTTGCCCTCGGCAATGGCCTTCATGAAGCCGCCGAGCGGTGCTATCCGGATGCCCGAAATGTACTTGCTGCCCTTCACCTGCGAGACCTGCATTGCGTGTAGCCAGTATTTTCCGGGGCCACCCTCAGGTCCGTTTTTGAACGACACGATTGGGCCGCCGCTCATGCCCCGCACGCTTGAAAGCGGGTTCTCTGCCAGCTCACCGTAGAACATCGGTGCATTGGTCTCGCAGAATCCGTCGGGGCGCCCGGTAAGCGGCAACACTCGCGCCATCGCTGCGCCCAACTTCACACCGGAAACCGACGCCGTGGTGATCTGGTCCGGGGCGCCGAGAAGGAAAAATGCGTCTACGTCGTCTGGCTCGTCGGTCCACCATTGCTCGTCAAACGGTGTTACGCCGTTGGCCTTCAGAAGCGCAATGGTGTTTTCGTTGGGGAACATCACTCCGTAATCCCACGCCTCGTCGTGGCAGATCGGCATAGGGTGCGCACCGTCGTAGTCGAACGGCACTGGACCGGGGTATTTTGCGTTCACTCCGAGGCTATCGAGGATGTAGGCTTTCTGTAGCTCCCAGCCCGCCTCGCGTGCCTGCTTAATTTCAGTAATGCAGTGTCCTGCCGTCATCAAAACCCAACAGCCGGCGACCGAGAATGCAAACGCCGTATGCACCGGCTGCCGTACGTCCTGGGCTTTGCGCAGCTCAAAGTAGATCGGTACAACGTGGCGGAGGTAGTAGCGGGCCTCGCGCTCCCGATCAGCTTCTGCAAGGTCCTTGAGAGTGAGTATAGGGGCGCGCACTGTAGACCCTGCAAAAGTCACGATAGCTCGTACCGTTGGCCGTCGCGGATCAGATGGCCCGCACTGACGAGGTCGTCAATCTGACCCTCTGAGGGGTGAATCGGGAGCTTTTCGCCCTCCTCGACGATGAACACATTCCTGCCGTCGGTCTCTCTCATCACGTAGACGCCCTTGTGATGCTCGATGTACCGGCCGGTTTTGTCGCGAAGCATGTCGAGGACGCCTGTAGTGTGCAGGTGCATGGTCGATTCCTTAGTTGTGCTGACATCCCCAGAATGCGGCATCTCTCAAATACTCGTCGCGCGCCTCGGCTAACCCGTGACGTAGCTCGGCGACATTCACCTCGCCCCACTGGGCCGGATATTCCGCGAGGTCATCAAGAAATCGCTGATACCTGCGGGCCTCGGTCTGCGCGTGGGCGTACCAGTGCGCGGCTAACTGCATAGCGCTCATGGGCCCCTCCCAGTCGATTTCTTGCACCGTGGTTGTGGTCCGCATCGGCTCGTCGTAGCGCGGGCCCTCCCGTGCCTGCTCCATGAGCTCCGATATGGCTTCGGGGAGTTCGCTTCGATCCGCAAGCTCTTGCGCGCCGGTCGCGAGAATGCGGCCAGACCGCGCGTTACTGACGGTAATTGGAGCCTTCATCGTCCCTCCGCCTCCCTGTGTTCGGTCTCTTTAGGCCCGAATCTTTCGGTGGATGGGGGCGACCCCGAATAGTTCAAGTGACGCGAGGCTAGTGTGGTTGTCAAAGGTACCCGACCGCAGGTGGCTTAGGACCGCCGCGAGCAGCCAGTTTCCCCCAGGTTCGCGCGGGCGCCCATCCTGAAAGTTCTGGTACGGCCGGCCGCGAAGGATCAGCTATCCGTCGCAAAAGATCTGATCCTGCTCCTGGAGTGCGACTGTCAGAGTATTGAATTTGCGGACCGATGTGAGCATGGGCACGCCCTGGGTAGCGCTACGGCAGCCCGAATGGGACGTACGGAAGCTCATTCCTTCCACAAACTCGCAATGGCGCGCCAGAGCACCATCCATAGAGAGGGCCCCAGGGGGCTGGGTGCGTCACCTTGTGCGGGTTGGGCGCTAGGTGAGTTAGCTGGCGCCCGTGTCGCGTATTGTTCTCTCTCTCGTCTGTCTTTCTCCCTAGAGCACAGCGGGGCGGCGCCTCCTGGGCGATGCGCCAGAAGGTAGAAGAGGTCGCCAAGCAGATCGCAAACGGGTCAGTGTTTAACGAGCCCGGGCGCGCGAAGCTTGTCGAAACTCGCAAGGCGGTGGTCGCAGGGTGGGTCGCGGTTGCAAAGATTCTCGATCGGCAAGGCGAAACGCAGCTGGCCGCCGACGTGCGCAAATTTGTGCAGGAGATGCCGCCAGTCATGACGGACAAGGAGCGGCTGGCCTACGACTACGTCCAGTCGCTCAAGGAACGAATTACGCCGAAGAAGCCAGATCCGGTTCGATTGCCGGAGCGAACCCGCTGATAGGCCGTTCTTGCCGGCACTATCGGCTGAGAAGACCCAGCAGCCATTCGTACATATACAGCAGCAACCCGAAGCCTAAGGACATTCCCAGCATCATTGCGAACGGGAAATGCTGCGGATGGACGCACTCCCACAACAGCGTCGTCAGGAGGCCGAGCAAGGCAACCCCGCTCAGCGCCACCCGAACCACGGGCGCAAGGAGGGACAGAAAGAGATAAGCGGGGATCCGGATCGCCTGCCACAGACACCAGAGAACGATGCCGGCGACCGTGCGCGATCGCGGCGTTATCGCGTAGGAATCCGACAGGTCGCTTGCGGTGGTCATAGGTGGCGCCGGATCTATGATCTGGAGACCGCAGATTCACGTAGTCGGGGGCGGCCACCCTTGCGTCCGTTCTTCCGTGCCGCTGCCGCTTTGGCGGCCGAGGACCGTTGCCCTCCGACGCGCCCGAGTTCGGCAAGCCACGTTGGTCCTTCAAAGACGGAGGCCACGAGCCCCGGGACGCTGATGTCGACATCCAGTGTCTCCCAATGCAGCCCACCACCTCGGCCCAGTACTTCCACCTTGCGAATATCTCGGACCGGTGCTTTCTGCAGCTCCGGAATGAGCTTCACCGGGATGATGAACTTGGCGCCGTTCGTGAGCTCTACGTGCAGGGCTTGCTCTCGGCCGCGATACGCCGCGGTCGCTGCACGTGGTTCCGTCTTCGCAGCCAGCCGCCCGGCACGGGATGCTTTGGCGAAGTTTGCGCGCAGTTCTTTCTTGATCCACTCAGGCGTCGCCATAAATCTCTCTCCAGCGAGTTAGCAGCAATTCGCGATTGCGCTCAATCTCAGTCAGGGCCCAGTTCAGTTGCCGCGGTGTTAGTCCGTCATTGATCAGCACTTGAGGACGTTGTCGTGCTTCACCCAGTGCAATCTTGGCCTGTGCTTCGGGCGCAATGACGTGCACATGTGGGGGCCAATGATCATGGGTGTAAATCATCACCCGCAAACCCCGAAATCGAAGAATCGTTGGCATAGTGTAACCTAACGCTTGGGTTATTGTCACCGGCTCAGCCGAGTCGGGCCGCAAGATCGACCGCATTCAGGTGGGTATAGCGCTTGAGCATCTGCAGGGTCTTATGGCCCGTCACGGAGGCGACCTCCATGACGTTCAAGCCCTTCTCGAATAGGCGACTGGTCGCCTCGTGGCGCAGATCATGGAATCGCAGGCCCGTGATACCGGCCCGAACCGTGGCACGCCGAAACGAGAGCTTGACAGCGTCGGCGGTGAGATCCCCAAAGACCCGACCCGTGATCGAGGGCGGAAGCGAGCGCAGGACAGTCAGGGCACGGCTGGAGAGCGGTACGCCTCGACTGTCTCCGTTCTTGGTGATGGGCAACAGCGCTGTGCGCCTGTTCAGGTCGACATTGACCCACTCTACGGACAGTAACTCGCCGCGCCGCATGCCCGTTTCGAGTGCGAGTATCACGAAATGCACGAGCCAAGGGTTGCGAGCGGCCCGGCAGTGAGCAAGCAGCCGCTGTTCCTCATCACCCTGTAGCCGGCGGCTTCGTGGGCGTCCTTGGGGCGGTCGGCGCACCAGGGTGCAGGGGTTGAATGGGATATGGATGTCCCATTCCCGACGGGACGTATCGATGGCGTGGGAGAGGACGTTGAACTCGCGATTCACCGTCGCCCCGGAGACCACCTTGAGCCGCTGGTCACGGTAGGCGGCCAGGTACGAACTCGTGAGCGCGGCCATGCGGATGCGGGCGAAGGGGCGCAGCGCCATGGCCTTGAGGCGCAGGTTCTCGTCCCGCGCGCCGCGCTTGGTCGGCGTTACATCGCGCCGATAGCGCTCCAGGACTTCGGCCAGAGTGGTGCGCTCGGCGGGGCGCCGGTCAATGACAATGCCGCTATC
>DATHMK010000037.1:0-126977 GCA_035487155.1 Steroidobacteraceae bacterium | reverse complement strand
TCGATCTCGGTGAATGTCACCGACAGCTTCGGCAACACCGCGACCAAGAACATCACCGTGGCGGTCACGGCGCTGCAGCCGGTGATCACGGCCCCGGCCAGTGCCACGGTACTGCAAGGCAATGCGAGCGGCATCAGTGGGGTCAGCGTGGCTGAGACCAGCACTGTCGCCGGCGAGACCTTCACCGCGACGCTGACCGACACCAACGGAGTGTTGAGCGCGACGGGTGGTACCTCCAGCAATGGTGGTCACACCGTCACGATCACCGGAGCGACCCTGGCGGCACTGAACACCGACCTGGCATCGCTGAGTGATACGGATGCCAGCTCGGCGGCTGATTCGATCTCGGTGAATGTCACCGACAGCTTCGGCAATGCGGCGGCGACCAAGAACATTACAGTAGCCGTCACGGCGCTGCAGCCGGTGATCACGGCCCCGGCCAGTGCCACAGTCCAGCAGAGCAGTGCCACCGCAGTCACGGGGGTCAGCCTCGCTGAGACCAGCAATGTTAGCGGTGAAACCTTCACCACGACGCTGACGGATACCAATGGCATCCTGAGTGTCACGGCCGGTGGAGCGACTGTGACGGGTAATGCCAGCAAGTCGGTGACGATCAGCGGCTCACTGACGCAGGTTGATGCGGCGCTGGCCTCCCTGTCCGATAACGACGCGACAGCCGGTGCGGACAGCATCACGGTGAACGGTTCGGACAGCTTCGGCAACACGGCGGCCCCCAAGTCCATTGCCGTGACGGTCGCACCGTCTGGCGTGGTGGGTTGGGCGGCGCCGGTGAGCGGCAATTGGAACACCGCCGGCAATTGGAATCCGAAGGTGGTTCCCGGCTCCGCGGTACAGGCGGTCATCGCCGTCGCGGGCACCTACACGGTGACGAGCTCGCAGGCCAACACCGTGGGCAGCCTGAACCTGAGCAACAGCAATGCGACGCTGGCCATCACCAACAGCAGCACGTTCACCATCAACGACCAGCCCGCGAGCACCAATGCCGGCACGATTGCAGTCGGCGATGGCAGTACGCTGGACCTGGCCGCCGGTGGCTTTGCCAACTCGGGCACGATCGCGCTGGGCTCCCTCACCCATGCCACGGGACTGGGAATCTCCGGCAGCGTGACGCTCAGTGGCGGAGGCCAGATCACCCTGGCGAATGCCGACAGCAGCGTCCTCGGGGTGGCCGCGGGCGCGAGCCTGACGAATGCCAACGACACGATTTCCGGTGCGGGGACGGTCGGTAACGCGAATCTCACGTTGACCAACGGCGGAACCATTCAGGCCTCGGGCGGCGCACTGACTGTCAATACCGGGACCAATACCATCAACAACAACGGCGTGATGGAGACCGGTGCCGGTGCCACCATGGTCGTGGCGAGTGCCGTGAGCGGCACGGGCAGCGATCAGATCTCAGGCGGCAGCACCATGGAGTTCAAGACCTCGGTGGGCGCTCAGCAGAGTGTGAGCTTCAGCGGCACCGGCGACACTTTGAAGCTGGACCTGGCACAGGACTTCGCGGGGACCCTGCAGGGCATGGCCGCCCCCAGTTCCACCAGCTTCGATGCCGTGGATCTGGGCAACTTCAAGTTCGCCTACACCAGCATCACGAGTGTTACGCAACAGGATGGCGGCGCGGCAGGCACCTACACGGATGTGACGCTGACCGACTCGGCCGATCACCTCACGGTGACCTTGCAGCTGCTGAACCAGACCGCCGGTGAGTTTGGCGCCAGTGCCAGCGATTACTCGCTGACCTCTGACCGGAACTGGATACCGGGCACGGACTTCAGCGTGAATCATTTGGCCGGAACGCCGAACACGGGCATCGGTCATTAGTGTCCCGGAGACTCGCGGCTTGCCCTGACCCGGCACGCCGCGAGTGGGCAGCTCCTTATAAGGAGTCGGGCACCATCCGGCTCAGCTGGCTCTCGATCCAGGCCTGCGCCTCGGCATTGATATCGCGCGGATCCCGACCGGTGGCCGTGATCGGCGGCCCGATGACGACCCGAACCGTTCCCGGCTTCTTCAACAAGCCCCGGCGGGGCCAGAAGTAACCGGCGTTATGCGCCACCGGGATGATGAGCTTGCCGGTCTGCGACGCCAGCAATGCGCCGCTGACTCCGTAGCGGCGCGTCTGACCTGCCGGCATGCGCGTCCCCTCCGGGAACATCACCACCCAGTCGCCTTCCTGCAGCCGCTGCGCGCCCTGCTCGATGACCTGGCTCACGGCGTTGTGTCCGGCGCCGCGGTCGATCGCGATCGCATGCAGCAGCCGGATGCTCCAGCCGACGAAGGGCAGCCATAGAAGCTCGCGCTTCAATACCCACACCTGCCGCGGAAATACCACCCCGATGGCCAGGGTCTCCCAGGTCGATGCGTGTTTCCACAAGGCGATGTGATTGTCGGCGGGGATGTGTTCGCGGCCCTCGACGGTGTAGTCCAGCCGGCACAGCCACTTCAATAGTCTCAGCAGTACGACGGCCCAGACTCGGGCCAGGGCAGCCCGCCGCGGGAAGGGCAGGCAGACGGCCATGAGGACAAAGGCGATGGAGTACAGGAAGGTCCAGATAAATAAGAGAAGAGTGAAGATAAGGGAGCCCAGCAGCTGCATGGGCGCGAAGTATAGCGATGTCGTCAGTTTGAGCTGCAACCTAATGATTTTCGCCCGATTGCACCGTCGTGCGGCACTGCGATCGCACCGAAAGCAGGCAATTGGCGTTTCGGCAACGGAGAGTCTGTTTTAGGGTACCGGTCGTGCCCTGTTTCGGAGCGTGAGCTTTTCAATTCGCCCCAATATAGTGCACAATTGGTGTGACGCAGTTCTAACTTGTTGATTCGGCTGTGCCACATGTTGGCACAAGGGCTGCAAAGTCTTGCTGCTCGATGCACATCGGGCAACCCATTTTGGAGGCGCTATGACACCGACTGATGTACTGAAGCTAATAAAAGAGAAGGAGGTCAAGTACGCAGATCTCCGGTTCACCGATACCCGGGGCAAGGAGCAGCACGTCACCATTCCTGCCAAGCTCGTCGATGCCGACCTGTTCACGGACGGCAAGATGTTCGACGGCTCATCGATCGCCGGTTGGAAGGGCATCAACGAGTCCGACATGATCCTCATGCCCGAGGCGGCCACGGCGGTCATCGACCCGTTCTTCGAGGACACCACCGTCAATCTTCGCTGTGATGTCATCGAGCCGGCAACGATGCAGGGCTATGAGCGCGACCCGCGCTCGCTGGGCAAGCGTGCGGAGGCCTACCTCAAGTCCACCGGCATCGCCGATGGCGCGCTGTTCGGCCCGGAAAACGAATTCTTCATCTTCGACAGTGTCCGCAGCGGCTCCAGCGTCAATGGCTGCTTCTACCAGATCGACTCCGCGCAGGGCGCGTGGAACTTCGAGAAGGACTATCCGGAGGGCAACAAGGGTCACCGACCGGGCCTGAAGGGCGGTTACTTCCCGGTGCCCCCCGTGGATGCTTTCCAGGACATACGCTCGGCGATGTGCGATGCGCTCGAGGAGATGGGGCTGGTGGTCGAAGTGCACCATCACGAGGTGGCCACCGGCGGCCAGGGCGAGATCGGTGTCGGCGCCGGCGGCCTGGTGAAAAAGGCCGATCAGGTGCAGATCCTCAAGTACTGCGTGCTGAACGTCGCGCACAGCTACGGCAAGACCGCGACCTTCATGCCCAAGCCGCTGGTCGGCGACAACGGCAACGGCATGCACGTGCACCAGTCGTTGCAGAAGGAAGGCAAGGCGCTGTTCGCCGGTGACAAGTACGGCGGTCTGTCGGAACTCGCCCTGTACTACATCGGCGGCATCATCAAGCACGCCAAGGCGCTCAACGCCATCACCAACTCGGCCACCAACAGCTACAAGCGTCTGGTGCCGGGCTTCGAGGCCCCGGTCATGCTGGCGTACTCGGCGCGCAACCGTTCCGCATCGATCCGCATTCCATGGGTCTCCAACCCGAAGGCGCGTCGCATCGAGGTCCGCTTCCCGGACTCCACGGCAAATCCGTACTTCGCCTTTGCGGCCATGATGATGGCCGGCCTGGACGGCATCCAGAACAAGATCCATCCCGGCGACCCTGCCGACAAGGATCTGTACGACCTGGAGCCCGAGGAGGCGGCGCATATCCCGACGGTGTGTCATTCGCTGGACATGGCGCTGGAACACCTGGACAAGGACCGCGAGTTCCTCACCCGCGGCGGCGTGTTCACCAACGATGTGATCGATGCCTACATCGGTCTGAAGATGCAGGAAGTCACCAAGCTGCGCATGTCCACGCATCCGGTGGAAATGGAGTTGTATTACAGCTGTTGATGAAGGTGGCAGTTTTTGACAATGTGCCGTGGAACTTCAACGACCCTGCCCCCCCGCTGACCGCGGGGGGGCGCGGGTGCAGGGTATCTTTGTCCTGGGCCGCACTCGGGGCTATGCTTCGGGTGTATGCGAGGACTGCCACTACTGATCCTGCTGGGCGCGTGCACCGGTGCCTGGGCGGCCACCGTCTACAAATGGGTGGACGACAACGGGGTGGTGCATTTCAGCGATCAGCCCAATCCCAAGGCGCAGAAGATCGAGGTTGCCGGCGCCCAGACCTATGGCGCGCCGCCACCCGCGGCGGCACCACCCGCCGCGGCGCCGGCTCCGGCCACGGCTCCGCCCGTGTGCGTCATCGACACGCCCGCCGCCGGACAGGTGTTCCTCGAAACCTATGCCATAACCGGACATGTGACGCTCGCCCATGCCGGCGAGGGCAGCCAGACCATGCTGCGCCTGGATGGCGCCGACATCTCCGGCTCGCTGGGACCCGGCGGCGGCTTCGCGCTGGGCCAGGTGGAGCGCGGCGAGCACACACTGACCCTGCAAGTGACCAACGATCATGGCGAGGTCAGCTGTCAGGGTGCTCCGGTTTCGTTTTCCGTCAGGCAGCGCTCGGCGGCCGGCGGCGACACCGCGCCCATGGCACCCACGGTGCCCGGTGCGCCCAAGGCGCCGGGAGTGGGCGTCCCTCACTAGCACCGCTGCGGTTCGAGGTGCCTCGTGCCCGGTGAGCACTCCCTGCCCTCACCGCTGTCACATTTCGATTCGGCGGATCTGCTCAATGCACTGTCCACCGGAATCATGCTGCTCGACGCGCAGCTGTGCCCCATCTATGCCAACGTGGCGGCGCAGGATCTGCTGGCCTTCAGTCTCAACCAGAGCCGCGGCCGGCCCTTTGGTGATCACCTGCTGGAATCAAACGGACTGCTGCCGATTCTGCGCCGCTCCATCGAGACCGGTGAAGCCTTCGCCGATCGGGAGCTGGTCCTGAATCTCAAGTCGACACCGCGCGAACCGCGGATCGTGGACGTCACCATTACGCCGCTGGAAGGGGAGGTGACCGGAACTCACCTGCTGCTCGAGCTCACCGACACGACGGCGCGCCAGCGAATATCGCGCGAGAACGACATGCTGGTGCGCCTGGACAGCAGTCGCATGATGCTGCGCCAGCTGGCGCACGAGATAAAAAATCCGCTGGGTGGCCTGCGCGGCGCGGCGCAGCTTCTGGAACGCGAGCTGCCCAACGAAAACCTCAAGGAATACACCAACGTCATCATCTTCGAGGCCGACCGCTTGAGCGCGCTGGTCGCCTCGATGACCGGACCGAACCGGCCGCTGCAGAAGACCCAGCTGAACATCCATGAGCTGTGCGAGCATGTCTATCACCTGCTGCGCGCCGAGGCCCCGCCCGGGGTCGTGATCGAGCGCGATTACGATCCGAGCCTGCCCGGCGCCAGTTTTGACCGCAATCAACTGATACAGGCGCTGCTCAATGTGGCCCGCAATGCCCTGCAGGCCATCGGCGACCAGGGGCATATCACGCTGCGTACCCGCGCTTTTTCCAACATCAGCATCGCCGGACGGCGCCACCGACTGGCCGCCGGAGTGCAGGTCGAGGATGATGGGCCCGGCGTGCCCGCGGCGCTTCGTGCCAGCATCTTCTACCCATTGGTCACGGGCCGATCCACGGGCACTGGCCTGGGACTGGCGGTGGCCCAGGATCTGGTCACGCGCCATGGAGGCCTGATCGAATTTGAGAGTGAGCCCGGCCGGACAGTGTTCAAGCTGATGCTGCCTCTCGAGGAACCCGTATGAGTACATTGAATCTTCGCGTGTGGCTGGTGGACGATGACGCATCGATCCGCTGGGTGTTGGAGCGCGCCTTGCGCAATGGCGGCATGCTGCCGAGGACTTTTGACTCGGCCGAGCCCGCACTTACGGCATTGCGTGGCGATGCGCCGGATGTTCTGATCACCGACATCCGCATGTCTGGCCAGTCAGGCCTTGAGCTGCTGAAGAGGATCCGCGAGACGCGCCCGACGCTGCCGGTGATCGTGATGACGGCCTATGCGGATCTGGGCAACGCCGTGTCGGCCTACGAGAGCGGAGCCTTCGAATACCTGCCCAAGCCCTTCGATATCGACCAGGCCGTGGACCTGGTGCGGCGCGCGGCACGCACCGGGACCCCGAGCGCCGGTGATGGCGGCAGTCCGCCGCCGATCCCCGAACTGCTGGGTCGCGCGGCGGCCATGCAGCAGGTGTTTCGCGCCATCGGCCGGCTCTCGCGCTCCAGTGTCACGGTGCTGATCACCGGTGAGTCGGGAACCGGCAAGGAACTGGTGGCGCGCGCGCTGCACGAGCACTCACCGCGCGCCGCCAAACCCTTCATCGCCCTGAACACCTCGGCGATTCCCAGCGAACTGCTCGAATCCGAACTCTTCGGCCACGAAAAAGGCGCCTTCACCGGCGCCGACAGCCTGCGCCGGGGTCGCTTCGAACAGGCCGACGGCGGCACCCTGTTCCTGGATGAAATCGGGGACATGTCGACACCGCTGCAGACCCGCCTGCTGCGGGTACTGGCCGAAGGGGAGTTCTACCGGGTCGGGGGCCAGACCCCGATACGGGTCGATGTGCGCGTCATAGCCGCGACGCACCAGAACCTTCAGGACCGGGTGCAGCGCGGTGTGTTCCGCGAGGATCTGTATCACCGCCTGAATGTCATACGCATCGAGCTGCCACCGCTGCGGGCGCGCTCCGAGGACATTCCGGAACTTCTGGATCATTACCTGCACGTCGCAGCCATGGAGCTGGGCGTTGAGCCCAAGGCGCTGGCTGCCGATGCCAAGGAGAAACTCGCGGCCCATACCTGGCCGGGTAACGTGCGTGAACTGGTCAATCTGTGCCGCCGCCTGACGGTGCTGGCGCCGGGCTCGGAGATACGCATCGAGGATCTGCCGGCGGAGCTGGCGGCGGACGCGGAGACGTCGGCCGAAGTTGACTGGGCGAAGGCGCTCGCCAGCTGGGCGGACCGCCAGGCCATGGTCGGCAAGCGTCCGCTGCTGCTGGATGCGCAGCCGGAATTCGAGCGGGTGCTGATACGCGCGGCGCTCAAACGCACGCAGGGGCATCGCCAGGACGCCGCAAAGCTCCTGGGCTGGGGCCGCAACACCCTGACCCGAAAGCTCAAGGAACTGGGGATGAACACTGCCGAATAGCGCCCGTTCCGTGAGAAAATCGGCGACCTATGCCGAACCTGGATCAGTTCTGGAAACGCGAGCTGCTGTGGAATAGCGTCGGGGACTGGTCACTGGCGCTGATGGTCTTTCTGGCCGTGTTCGTCGGCCTGCTGGCATTTCGCGGCGTCTTCCGCGCACGTCGCCGCCGTTGGACCGAATCCGGGCGACCCCCGCCGGTGGCGCTTGATCTCACCGCGCAGCTGATAGAGAAGACCACCCGCCTGTTCATATGGGGCGTGGCCCTCTACAGCGCCTTCGAGCAGCTTGAATTCCCGCCTGCCAATCACCTCGCGCATCGCATCGACCATGGCGTCGACATCCTCATCACGCTGATCTTCTGGTACCAGATCGCCCGCTGGGCCATGGCCACCCTGCGTTATTCCATCGATCAGCGCCGGCGCAGCGCGCAGGGCCATGATTCGGTGCTGGCCGGGTCGATACAGATCATCCTGTTTGTCGCCGGCGTGCTGATCTGGGGGCTGGCCCTGCTGCTGGCGCTGGACAATCTCGGCGTCGCCATCAGGCCGCTGCTGGCGGGACTGGGAATCGGCGGAATCGCGGTCGCCCTGGCGGTCCAGGCGGTGCTGGGCGATCTTCTGGCCTCGATGTCCATCGCGATGGACAAGCCCTTCGTGCTCGGTGATCTGCTGACGGTGGATACGCTGACCGGCACGGTCGAGTACATCGGAGTCAAGAGCACGCGCATCCGCAGCATCACCGGCGAGCAGATCGTCGTGTCGAATGCCGACATCACCAAATCGCGCATCCGCAACTTCGGGCGCATGAGCGAGCGCCGCGTGTGCTTCGAGATCCCCGTGGTGCATGACACGCCGGTGGCGGTTCTGAAGGCATTGCCGGAGGTCGTGCGCAGCATCGTGGAAGCCTCACCGCGCGCACGCTTCCTGCGCTGCAATCTGCTGACTTTGTCCGAGACCGCGCTGCGCTACGAGGTGGTGTACTTCGTGCGCGCGCCGGAGCAGCAGGTCTATGCGGAAGTGCAGCACGGCATCCTGATCGCGCTGCTGGAGAAGATCCGGGAGATGGGTGTGCAGTTCCCGACCCCGGCGCAGGTTCCGATGCCCACCAGGGCGCCACTACCGGTGGCCAGCGCTCAATAGGGCGTGCCGTCCTTGTGGGCCGCAAAGCGGCTGCCATCAGGGGCGGTGCCGACCTTGAGATCATCGTTGGGATATTCGACCTCATCCGCGGGCGCGCGATTGCCGATTTCAAGGTAGCTCACCGGCCCGTCGCTGCGGTTCAGGAGCCGATGGGCCTGGCCGCCGGCCTTGAACCCGCAGCAGTCGCCGCTTTTCAGGACGAACTCCTCGCCATCGAGGATCAGCACCGCGGTGCCTGAAATGATGTAGATCAGCTCATCTTCGAGTGAGTGACGGTGCAGCAGCGCAGATGCGGCACCCGGTGCCAGCTGCGTGAGATTGACGCCGAAATGAGTGAGTCCGAAGTGATCGCCCAGCCGTCGCTTGGTCCGGCCGGCCACGACGCTGGCAAAGGGTGCGGGGTAGATGGTTCGGTTGACACCCTGAATGGCAAGCGCGCTGATGGGTTTCTCGTTCATGGCGGATCCCCCAAAACTGGAACTCCTCTGCCAATGATACAAAACTCCACAGGGGCAACATGATTGTTTCACAAGTGAGTTAATAGGGGTCTTTACTCGTCCCGGCCACCCGTGCATACTGTGCATACAGTGAATACTGACATGCACATCCCCATTCAGGTCTCGCAGACGGATCCGCGTCCGATGTATCTGCAGATCAAGGAGCAGCTCCGGCACCGCATCGCCGTGGGCGAGCTGCAGCCGGGCGAGGAGATTCCTTCCATACGCGCGCTGGCGGTGAGCACACGGGTCAGCGTCATCACCATCAAGCGCGCCTACCTCGAACTTGAGCATGAAGGGGTAATCCTCACCAGGCAGGGGCGCGGTTCGTTCGTTGCCGAGAACGCCAACCTGGGTTCGCACCTACAGGCGCAGGAGCTTGACGAACAGCTCACCGCGGCCGTGCACACGGCCGCCCTGCTGGGCATCAAGGGTGAAGCCCTGGTCGAACGCCTGCGCGAAATCGAACGCGATCTGCAAAAGAGACAGCCATGAGCACCGACCTTCCCGCCAATGCCTTCTGCCTGCAGGGCGTCAGCAAGACGTTCAGCTACTTCAGGCTCGAGGGCCTGAACCTGAGCCTGCCACAGGGCCAGATCATGGGACTGGTGGGGCCCAATGGCGCCGGCAAAAGCACCACCATCCGACTGCTCATGGGATTGGTCGCGGCCGATGCCGGGGCCATCGAAGCGCTCGGCTTTCGAATTCCCGATCAGGTCGAGCAAGCCAAGCGCGCCATAGCTTTCGTCTCCGATGACATGCGGCTGTTCAGCAACGCGACGCTCGATTGGCATATGCGCTTCGTCGCCTCGATTTATCCGCAGTGGGATGAACTCTACGCCCGGCAACTGCTCAAGCGTTTCAATCTGCGCGCCGAGCAGACCGTCACCAAGCTGTCGCGCGGCGAGCACGTGAAGGCGCTGCTGCTGCTGGCACTGGCGCGTCGACCCGCGCTGCTGGTACTGGATGAGCCCACCTCGGGCCTGGACCCGGTCGCACGCCACGAGCTGCTGGCGGAACTCATGGAAATCGTGCGCGACGAGCGGCGTTCGATCCTGTTCTCCTCGCACAACACGCAGGACGTGGAACGCATCTGTGACCAGATCGCCTTCATCGACCGGGGACGGCTGGTCGACTCCCGCGACAAGGAGTCGTTCCTGGAAAGATGGCGCCGCATATCGGTCGACGTGCCGACCGGCGTGGTGTTGCCAAGGCTGGCGGATGTGGTGGACGTGTCGCTTGGCGAGCGTGTCGCGGTGCTCACCACCGACAATTACCTGCCGCAGACCCAGGCGCTGCTGGAACAAAGTGGCGGGCGCGTGCGCGATGTGCAGCGAATGTCGCTGGAAGAGATTTTCGTTGCCTGCGTGATGCGCAGCCGCGAGCGGGAGCCATCATGAGCTCTTCAGTGTTCTGGGCCCTGGTGCGCAAGGACTTGTATCTGCAGCGCGGCATCATGATCGTGACGGTCCTGACCTGCCTGCTGGCCGTGGTGCTGACCAGTCTTGGAAAAGTCGGATTAGCCGTGGGCGGGGTGCTGTTTCTGACGGCTGACATCGCCAGCGGCATCTTCATCGCCATGTACAGCCTGATGGCCGAGCGCAAGGGCCTCTCGCACCTGTTCGCACTGAGCCTGCCGATCTCGGGCTTTCGGTATGACCTGTCCAAACTGGTATCAGGATATCTGGCCTACGGCATTCCCTGGCTGGTGCTGACCAGCATTGCAGCGAGCCTGTTCCTGCTGCCGGGCCAGGACCGCGGCATGATCGTGTACGTGCTGCTGCTGCAGATGTTCGCGCTGGCGCTGTTCAGCGTCATGCTCGCGGTGCTGTTTGCGGTGAAGTCCGAACTCATGTCCGCCGCTGTCATCGTGGTGGTGAATATCTGCTTCAGTCTGTTCGTGGTCGACCTGAACCTGCCTCAGAACGCGCAGCCCATGCATGGCCCGACCCTGGTCTGGACCCGCTTCGCCGTAACGGGGCTGTGCGTCGACGCGGCGGTAATGGCGCTCACCCTCATCTTTGCCCTGGCTTTGCTGTCCCGTCGCCGGGACCATTTCTAAGGAGTCTGCTCATGGCTTCCCAGGACCGTTTCCACTCCCTCGATGCGGTGGCCGAGCTGCGCTCAGTGACGCGCAGCTACGGCAGGATCACGGCATTGCAGGGCATCGATCTTGAGCTGCGGCGTGGTGAATTGATGGCCTTGCTGGGCCCCAACGGCGCTGGCAAGAGCAGCGCCATCGCCCTGTGGCTGGGCCTGGCCGAGCCGGATTCGGGTGAGGCCAGATTGCTGGGCGGCTCACCGCTGGCGGTTGATCGGCGCCGCGGTGTCGGCGTGATGATGCAGGATGTCGGACTGGTCAATGGCCTGAAGGTACGCGAACTCATCGAGCAGACCGCCAGCTACTACCCCGATCCGATGAGCGTCGATGAGGCCCTCGAGATCACCCATATCAAGGCGCTGGCACAGCGCTACTACGACAAACTCTCGGGTGGCCAGAAGCGCCAGGTGCAGTTCGCGCTGGCGATCTGCGGCCGTCCGCCGGTGCTGTTCCTTGACGAGCCCTCGGTGGGGATGGATGTCGCGGCACGCGCGATCCTGTGGGCTGCCATCCGCCGCCTGCGCGATGGCGGCTGTTCGATATTGCTGACCACGCACTACCTCGAGGAGGCCGAAATCCTGGCCGACCGCGTGGTGGTGCTGTCCAAAGGTCGCATCGTCGCCAGCGGCACGGTCGGTGAAGTCCGCGCGCTCGTGTCGCGCCGTCACATACGCTGCGACAGCACGTTGTCCACCGCGGAGCTGGCCGACTGGCCGGGAGTGGTGTGCGTTTCGCGCAGCGAGCAGCGCCTGACCATTCTCGCCACCGATGCCGAAGGCGTGCTGCGTCGCCTGCTGGCGCGCGATCAGGCCGTGGCCAACATAGAAGTGCAGCAGGCAGGCCTGGCAGAGGCCTTCATCGAACTGACCAAAGAGGCTGCATGATGCACAGCGCAACACTTGTTTCCACACCGCTGCCGGTCATGTCCTCCAGGCGCGTGCTGCGCGCCTATTGCAACGATGCAAGATACGAGGCGCTGCGGATGCTGCGCGCGCCGGCCTTCGCCATCCCGTTCCTGCTGATTCCGGCGCCGCTGTACCTGCTGTTTGGCGTGGTCATGGCGACACCATCCGCCGCCCGGAACCCGGGGGTGTACGACTTCCTGTTCATAGGCTTCTGCGTCATGGCCGTGATGGGTCCGGCATTGTTTGGCGTGGGCTCGACCCTGGCGCCCGAACGCGATGCCGGCCTGGCAAGGTTCAAGCGCGCCCTGCCGGCACCGGCCGGTTCCTATCTGGTCGCGAAGTTTCTCATGGCGATGTTCTTCGCCGCCCTGGCCGTCGGCACCATGATCATTGCCGCCAAGTGCGCCGGCAAGATCAGCCTTTCAGAGCTGCAGCTGCTGGTGCTGAGCGTGGTGCTGGTATTGGGCGCGCTGCCGTTCTGCGCGCTGGGCCTGTTCATCGGCGCGCACTTCAGCGGCGCCGCCGCGCCCGGCATCACCAATCTCATCTACCTGCCGATGATCTACCTGGGGGGACTGTTCATTCCGCTGCCTGCTTTTCTGCAGAAGTGGGTGGTGATCTGGCCGGCGTTTCATCTGCAGCAGGTCGTGGTCGCCACGACCGGCATGAGCAAGTTCCAGTTCCTGCCGCCATTGCTGTGCGCCGCGGTGCTGCTGGGCATCACCGTCCTGTTCGGCGGGCTGGCGATTCGCCGCATCAGCAAAGTGGGATGAGGCTGGCAAGTGGAGTGAGGACCGTGATCAGGATAAATCTCATCAAACTCGGCAACGACGCTGTGCGGTATTATCTGGATGACAGCGCCTATCTGCTGCTGCACGAGTATCTCGAGTGGACCCGCAACGGTCTGCACGGCGATCCGGAAACCGAGGCAGCGCTTGGCGATCTGGAGGCATCAATGGGCGCGCGGCTTGCGGTGGTGCTTCGCGGCGGCCGGCGCATCATCACCCGCGCCGACCTTGAAGCGCTGTTCGCGGACCTCGGCAGCGACGACTTCCTGGCTGAAATCCATGTTCCACGTCATCCTGCATCGCCCGGAAATTCCGCCGAACACGGGCAATGTCATCCGCCTGTGTGCCAATACCGGCTGCACCCTGCACCTGATCCGGCCGCTGGGATTTGAGCTGGACCGAAAATCGGTACAGCGCGCGGGCATGGACTACGCGCAGCTTGCCGAGCTGAAGGTTCACGGCAGTCTCGCTGAATGCCTGGCGCAAATTCCGCAGGCAAGCGTGTTCGCCATCGAGACCGGGGCGGCGATGATGTACACGCAGGCGCAGTTCAAACCGGGGGATGCGGTGGTCTTTGGCAGTGAATCCAGCGGGCTTCCGGCCACGCTCCTGGAGGGCATCGAGGCGGCCCGGCGCCTGAGCATCCCGATGCGCCCCGGCAACCGCAGTCTCAATCTCGCCAACGCGGTGGCGGTGGTGGTCTACGAGGCGTGGCGCCAGCAAGGCTTCGCGTCCCCGCCCTGAGCGCTACTCCGCCTCGGCGCGGATCGGCTGACGCATGAGGGTGCGCACCACTTCATCGGCCGGCAGTCCCTCATACAGAACCCGATACACGCCCTCGCACAGCGGCATGTCCACGTTCTCGCGCTGGGCGACCGCGCGCACCGCACGGGCGGCCCGAACCCCTTCGACCACCTGGCCGATCTCGGCGCGTGCCTGCTCGATGTTGCGCCCCTGCGCCAGCAGCAAGCCGAAGCGCCGGTTGCGACTCTGGTCGTCGGTGCAGCTCAAGACCAGATCGCCAAGCCCCGCGAGTCCCATGAAGGTCTCACGCTTGGCACCCAGCGCCACCCCCAGGCGCACCATTTCGGTCAGGCCGCGGGTGATCAGGGCAATGCGGCTGTTGGCGCCGAACCCCAGCCCATCCGAGAGTCCGGCGGCCAGCGCGAGCACGTTCTTCACCGCGCCGCCGACTTCGACACCCACGATGTCGGTGGAGGTGTAGGCACGAAAGCTGGGCGAGGAAAGATCCTGCGCCAGGGCGGCGGCGAATGCGGCATCCGCGGAGGCCACGGTCATGGCGGTCGGCAATCCGGCGCCCACCTCGGCGGCGAAGGTGGGGCCCGACAGCACCGCGAAGGCGCGGCCCGTGCCCAGCGTGTCGCGCGCCACCTGCTGCGGAAGCAGCCCGCTTTGCGCCTCGAAGCCCTTGGTCGCCCATGCCAGGCGCATCTGCGGTGCCAGCAGCGGACGGATCTGACCCAGGATGGCGCGAAAGGAATCGCTGGGAACGACCACCAGCACGTCAAGCGCCCCGGCCAGCGTCGAGTCAAGATCCGCCCCGACGCTCAAGGATTCGGGAAAGTGGCCCTGCGGCAGGTAGCGCCGATTGGCGCGTTCGCGAACCATCTCGGCCATCTGCAGCGGGTCGCGCCCCCACAGCCGCGTGGCCTTGCCGCTGCGGGCAAACTGGATGGCCAGGGCCGTGCCCCACGACCCCGCGCCCAGCACGGCGATCGGTGAACCGGCCTGCGCCAAACCCGCCGCGAGCTGCACGAAGCTAGTTCTTGGTCGCAGAGGTCTGATTGCGGGCGTCGACCAGGGCGCGCTCGTACAACGCCTCGAAGTTGACCGGGGGCAGGAGGAACTGCGGGAAACCGCCCTGCGTGACCAGGTTCGAGACCGCGGCGCGGGCGAACGGGAACAGCACGTTCGGGCAGATCGTGCCGATGGCGCGGCGCGCATCATCTTCGGTGAGATTGCGCATCAGGAAGGCGCCGGCCTGCTTGACCTCCACCAGGAACATCGTGGACTCGCCCTGCTTGGCAGAGACCGTCACGGTGAGCACGATTTCGCGCAGCTCCGGGGTCAGAACGTTCACCCCGGTATGCAGGTCGAGGTTGATCTGCGGGTTCCACTGCCCATCCACGCGCGGACCGTTCGGCGCCTCGTACGAGCAGTCCTTCAGGTACACGGTCTGCAGGGCAAGCTGGCTGGCGCTGGCATTCGGATCGCCCAGCGTCGGTGCGCCTGCGGCGGCACCATCGTTGTTGTCAGTCATCGATTCGTCTCCTGTAAAAGCTGATCCAGTTCCCCGGCATCCTCGAGCGCGAGCAGGTCATCGCAGCCGCCGACGTGGGTCTGGTTGATGAATATCTGGGGCACCGTGCGCCGCCCGCTGCGCGCGACCATTTCCTCACGGGCCTGCGGCTGGGCCTCGACATCGATTTCCTCGATCTGGGCACCCTTGGCAACCAGCAGCTGGCGCGCCCGTGAACAGTAGGGGCACCAGCTGGTGGCGTAGATCACGACTTTCGGGGCGGCCATTCAGCCCTTGGCGAGCGGCAGCTGCTCGGCGCGCCAGGTGGCCAGGCCACCGCGCAGACAGAATGCCTTGGTGAACCCCTGCGAGGCGAGCTTGCGCACCACCACCGGTCCGCTGGTCTCATCCGCGCCATAGACGATGACCGGTTTCTCGCGGTGCTTCTTCAGCGTCTCGCTCGCCTTCGGCAACTGTTCGAATGGCATCTGGCGGGCACCGCTGATATGCCCGGCGGCAAACTCATCCAGGGTGCGCACATCCAGCACCAGCGCCCCCTGGTTCATCAGCCGGATCAGCTCCTGCGGGGAAATTGCGCTGATCCCCTGCATGCGCAGGTAGTACTCGTAGGCCAGTACGATAAGGGCGGCGACCACCGCGCCGGCGACCAGCAGCGGGTGATGTCCAATGTATTCGATCAGCCTGTCCATCCAGCACGTCCCGCAGGCACACCTGTAAAAAAGGGCGCGTAGTATAACGAGCATGGGTGAACCGCGTCGCTTCGTGCTGCAGGTCGGTCTGGCGGTGGCGGCCGCCACCATCCTGGCGGCCGCCGGGGACGCCGCCCCGCCCCAGGCCCAGCCCCCCGCAGCGGCGGCCGGCAGCCGCCAGGCCCAGACCGAAGCCCAGTTGCAGGCCCTGAAGGGCCAGATCGCCACTTTCCGGGACAAGGTCAGCCAGGACGCGGTCGCCTCGGACCGGGCCGCCCAGGCATTGCAGGCCGCGGAGGTCGCGGTGGCCGCCGCCCGCGGCCGGCTGGCCGACCTGCGCCATGAGCGCGCCGCGCGCAGCGCCGATCGCGCCAGCGCGGCTGCCCAGAAGCGCAGCCGCGAGGCGGCCGTCGCCGAGATGCGTGCCGGCCTTGCCCAGCAGCTGCGCGCCGCCTACATGATCGGTCGCGAGGAGCCGCTGAAACTGCTGCTCAACCAGCAAGATCCGGCGCGGGCGGGCCGGATGTTCGCCTACTACAGCTACTTCGGCCGCGCCCGAGCCGGCGTGATCGCGGCCATCGACACCGATATCCGGGCGCTTGCCACCCTCGACGCGCAGCTGGCGGCGGACGAGCAGCGCCTGGATGACCTGCAAACTGCCACCACCGATGAGCTCGCGCAGCTGGAGACGGCCCGCGCTCAGCGCGACGCGGCGCTCCTGACCATCAAGGCCGATTCACGCAACAGCAGCCAGGCGCTGCAGCGCCTGCAGGCCCAGCAGGGCGCCCTCACCGCGCTGCTGCGCGATCTGAAGCGCGCCCTGGCACCCTTTCCGAGCGATGCCAACGGGGCCTTCGGCAACCTCAGGGGCCGGCTGACATGGCCCGTGGGCGGACATCTGGCGGCGCGCTTCGGCCAGGTGCGCGCCGGTGGCCTCAAATGGGACGGCATGCTGATCGACACGGAGCGGGGCGCCGATGTGCGGGCGGTGTACCGCGGGCGGGTGATCTACGCTGACTGGCTGCCCGGGCTCGGGCTGCTCACCATCATCGATCACGGCGACGGCTATCTGAGCCTGTATGGTCACAATGACCGGCTGTACAAGGCGGTCGGTGACACGGTGTCGGCCGGGGATGTGATCGCCGCCAGCGGCGACAGTGGCGGCAGCAGCCGGCCACAGCTGTATTTCGAGATCCGCAAGGGCAGCAGGCCGGTGGATCCAGGTCCCTGGTTCCGGCAGGCGGGACCGGTCGCCAACTAGGTAATGCTGCAATGCAGCAATGCGCCCGGCAATACAGCCGCTCGCGGCGGGTGCAGGGAAAGTGCCTAAGGCCTTATGCAATTCGCCAACTGGCGCATGGATCCCGCCAGCCGCATTTGCGATGTTGCGGGTATGTCCGGAACCGCGATCATCCAAGGCAGCAGTAACGTTTGGGAATTCCTGGATTCCTTCTCACAACTGTTCCGCGCCATGCTGCCGCGCGCCACCAATGTCGCGGTCTTCAACTCAGCCGGCCGCCTGCGCTGGTCAAGCGATGCCACCATGGGTCCGGACCTGGGCAGCCGGGTGGATGCCATGCTGCCGGTCGCGCGCGACCCGGCCGCCGGCGAAGGCACGCTGGAGATGATCGGCGGCCAGCCGGCCTATCTGTTCTGGGTACGCAACGACGAGCGTGCGCTGCTGGCGGTGGTGGCGGTGCTGATGCGCGTCGGCCCCAACGAGTCCGAACCGCGGTCCTTCAATTTCGCACACTCCCTGCTGCGTCCCGCCCTGGAGTGCCTGCGACGCGAACTGATGGCCAGGCACACCATCGAAGAACTCAAGACTTCGATTGGTGAGCTGGATCAGGACCTGGATCTGCTGCTGGCCGATGCCGCCGATGCCAACATGGCCGCCGACTGCGCCGATGAGCTCAAGGGCCTGCTGCAGCGGATGGTGAGCCACCTGGAATGCACCGTGGCCGCGCTGATCGTCCCGGAGAAGGGTATTGCGCTGGTGCGCGGCGCCACCGATTCGAAGGCCGATGGCCAGCTCATCGCGCGCGCACACCGGCACCTGCTGCAGATCGCTACCGGCGCCGCCCATCCGGTGATCCTCAATGATTCGGACAACGGGCCGCTGTCCAATGTGATTTCCTCGCACGCACTGGTGTGCCCGGTGCGCAATGCCAGTGGCCGCGCCATGGGCGTCATGGCGCTGCTGCGCGATCCTCTGACGCCGCAGTTCCGGCCGCGCGACGGGCGGGTGGCCGAAATCCTGGCGCGCCGCGCCGCCGTCGTGGTGGCCGGTCACTACGATGCGCTCAGCGGCCTGTATACACGCACCGCGTTCGAGCAGCGTGTGCGATCGATCGTCGCGGAGCGCACCCTCAACAGCACGCCCTGGAGCGCGCTGTACGTGAACTGCGACCGGCTGCATGTCATCAACGACAACCACGGCATGCACGTCGGCGACACCGTGATAGGACAGCTCGGTGAACTGATACGCGGCCGCCTGCCGCCGGGCGCGCTGGCCGCGCGTATTTCCGGTGACCGCTTCACCGTGCTGCTGCCCACCGAGGCCGACGATGCCAGTCGCTTCGCCGAATCGCTGCGCGTCGGGGCGGAGATGCTCAGCGCCCTGCATCCCGGCAAGGACATCAGCATCACCATAAGCGTCGGCGTGGCGCCGCTCGAGAACGGGCGCGGCGGTGAACTTGCGCATTCGCTGGCGGCCGCCGAAACCGCCTGCAAGGCCGCCAAGGACCGCGGCCGCAACCGGGTCGCGACCTACCAGGTCAACGACGAGAGCATCATCCGCCGCTTCTCGGACATCGACGTGGTGACGCGCGTGCGCGAGGCCCTGACGCACAACAAGCTGCGGCTGGATGCGCAGCCCATCGCGCCCTTCAATGAATCCAAGCACAAGCCGCCGCACTTCGAACTGCTGCTGCGCATGATCGGCCGTGATGGCGAGGCCCTCGGCCCGGACACCTTCATGTCGGCGGCGGTGCGCTACCAGATGATGGCCGACATCGACCGCTGGGTCGTCAAGCGCGCCATAGCGCTGCTGAAGCCCTACACCGAGCAGCTGCAGTCCCGGCCCTGCGTGTTCTCCATCAATTTTTCCGGCCAGTCCCTGAGCGATGACGAGTTTCCGGATTTCCTGTTCGACAGCGTGCAGAAAAGCGGCATCAACCCGCGGGTGTTCTGCTTCGAACTGACCGAGAACGCCACCATCCTGAACCTGGCGCGAGCCGAGTTGGTGATGCGGCGACTGCGGCGCATGGGCTGCGAAGTGGCGCTGGATGACTTCGGCACCGGGCTTTGTTCCCTGTCCTATCTGCGGCAGCTCCCGGTCACGATGCTGAAGATCGACGGCAGTTTTGTGCGCGATGTCACCCGTGACCCGCGTGCCGACAGCATGGTGCAGGTCATCGCCCAGCTCGCGCGCACCATGTCACTGGACACGGTGGCGGAGTATGTGGAGACTGAGGAGATCCGCGAGCGGATCGCCCAACACGGCGTCGACTATGCGCAAGGCTACGCCATCGGGCGCGCCGAGCCATTCGACGAAGTCCTGAAGCGTGTGCCCCAGCTCAATGGCGGCGTGCCGGTGGGCGCCACCGGCACCCACAAGCCGCCCGCGACGCTGGTGGCCGGAAGCGGCTGACCCGCCAGCTGCGAGAATCCGCGTTGCCGAGCCACACTGAGGGTTGAACCTTGGGCGTACTGCATTTCCTGATCGATACCTTCCTGCATTTGGACCGGCACCTGGTCGCTGTCATCGCCCTGTACCACAACTGGATCTACGGCATCGTCTTCGTGCTCATCTTTGCCGAGACCGGCGTCGTGGTCACCCCGTTTCTGCCGGGTGACTCACTGCTGTTTGCGACCGGGGCGCTGGCGGCGGTGGATACCACCGGCACCTTGCATGCGCCGCTGATGTGGGTACTGGTATGCGCCGCCGCGATTCTGGGCAACACCAGCAACTATGCGATCGGCCGCGCCCTCGGGCCGCGGGCCTTTTCCGGCCGCATACCCCTGTTGCAGCCTGAACACCTGCGGCGCACCGAGGCCTTCTTCGCCCGCCATGGTGCCCTGACCATACTGCTGTCGCGCTTCATGCCGCTGCTGCGCACCTTCGCGCCCTTCGTGGCCGGTGTCGGGCGCATGCCCTACGGCACCTTTCAGGGCTACAACATCGCCGGCGGCATTGCCTGGGGTACGCTCTTCATATGGGGCGGATACCTGTTCGGCAACATTCCGCTGGTGAAGAACAACTTCGGGTTGGTGACGGTGGCCATCATCTGCGTGTCGCTGCTGCCCATGGTCTGGGCCATCCTCGGCGACCGCAAGCTCAGCGATCCGAACGCTGCTCGGTCCTGATGCGGTCCGCGACCGTGACCCGATTGCGGCCTTCGCGCTTGCTGCGATACAGGGCCGCATCCGCCTGGCGCAGCAGCGCCTCAGCCGCGGCGCCGTTCGGGCCGGGGCCCGGATCCAGTGCGGCGACGCCGAAACTGGCGGTGTAGCGCAATTCGCCCGATTCAGTGCGCAGCACGCTCGTGGCGCACAGCTCGCGCAGCTTCTCCGCCACCTTCACCGCCTGCGCCAGGTCCGTGTCAGGCAGCACCACCACGAACTCCTCGCCCCCGTAGCGGGCAACCCAGTCAACGTTCTCGCGGATCGCCCCGCGCGCCAGCGCGGCAAAATGCCGCAGCACGTCATCGCCGACCTGGTGTCCGTGCTGGTCGTTGATCGATTTGAAGAAATCAAGATCAGCGAGAATCCCCGACAGTGCCCGCCCCTGGCGCCGCGCCTGCTCCACTTCCTGCATCAGCTGCTCATTGAGGTAGCGGCGGTTGTAGGTATCCACCAGCGGATCGGTGATGGACAGTCGCTGGATCTGCGCATTGGCGTCGCGCAATGACTGCTCCAGCTGCACGATGCGGCGACCCGCGGCCAGGCGCGCCAGCAGTTCGGCCTCATCGGCGGGCTTGCGGACATAGTCATCGGCGCCGGCGTCAAGACCGATCACCACACTGCGGGTGGATATCTGACCCGTCAGCAGCAGGATGTACAGGTATCCGGGCAGGCGCGTGGCGCGCACCTTGCGGCACAGGGTCGGACCATCCATGCCGGGCATTTCCCAGTCGGTGACCAGCAGCTGGAAGCGCCCGGTCGCGAGCTTCTCCAGCGCCGCCGCCCCGTCACTGGCGGTCTCCACCTCGAAGCCGCCCCGGCGCAGCATGCGCTGGGTCATCAGCATCTGGGTGGGTTCATCCTCCACCAGCAGCAGGCGCAGCGGCGTCTCGGCGTTCAAGAAAAACTGACTTCAATGATGCTGGCGCACTCGCCAAGGGCCGCGCGGATCTGTTCCACCAGGCCGGCAAGCTCGGCGGCGGGCGCCACCAGGGCGGTGTGCTCGAGCGCCAGCGACAGGTCCATGATGCGCTGGGCACAGACGCTCCCGGCGCCCCCTTTGAGCTTGTGTGCCACGGCCTTGACCTGCGTGCGCTCCTCGGCGCCGACGGCCTGGCGCAGTTCCTCGATGAGGCGGGTGCTGCTGGCCATGAAGGTCCGGCACAACTCCTCCATGAACTGCGGATCATCCCCGACCAGGGTGCGCAGGCGCGCGAGATCCAGGCCGGGCGCCACCACCCGCTCGACCGAGCTGCGCGCGCCCTCGAGTGCGGCCGCTTCGCGTGCGCTCACCAGTCCGTGCCGCTCGAGGGATTCGCGCAACTGCAGCGGCTGCAGCGGCTTTGTCAGCAGGCCATCCATGCCCGCCGCCAGGCAGCGATCCAGTTCATCGGTCATGGCGCTGGCGGTGAGGGCGAGGATGGGCACCCGCCGCCCGGGCACTTCGGCGCGGCGTATTTCGCGGGTGGCCGTCAGGCCGTCCATGATGGGCATCTGCACGTCCATGAGCACCAGGTCGATGTTCGATTGCGCGCAGAATTCTACGGCCCGCAATCCGTTGTCCGCCAGTTCCACCCGGCAACCGAGCCGTTCCAGGAAGCGCCGCGTCACCTGCTGATTGACGATGTTGTCCTCCGCCACCAGCACCCGGCCGCGGTAGTGCCCGTAGACCTTCTCCGCGGCCAGCGAACTGCGCGTGACGAGCTGCGCGTGCGAGCCGCTCTGCTGGGTGCTGTCGATGACCCGCTCGACGCAGGCACGCAGCTCGCGGCCGCGCACCGGCTTGGTCAGATAGCCCGCGAAGCCAAGATCGGCGAGCCGCCGCGTGCCGCCATGGCGGTCGAGCGAGGTGAGCAGTACCAGCGGCACAGGCTCCAGCGCCGGGTCGCTCTTGAGCTTCTGTGCCAGCCAGCTGCCATCCGCGTCCGGCATCTGGTCATCGGCGATCACCAGGTCAAAGGGCTGCCCTTCGGCGACCGACTTGCTGAGCAAGGCCACGACATCCCCGGCACGGCCGGTGGTCTCCACGGTGTGGCCCGCGGCCAGCAGCTGGCCGCGCAGCACCCGGCGGTTGGTGTCGTTGTCGTCGACGACCAGGATGCGGCGGCTGACCGTGGCCTGTGGCGACTCGAGCAGACGTTCGATGGTGGTGGTGACCAGAGGCTCGCAGGGCAAGGTCACCGAGAAGCTGGTGCCGACACCGGCTCTGGACACCACATTCACGCTGCCGCCCATCAGTTCGCACAGCCGCTTCACGATCGAGAGCCCCAGGCCGGTGCCGCCGAAGTGGCGCGTGGTGGAGGCATCGGCCTGCACAAAGGGCTGAAACAGCTTCTCGACCACTTCGGGCGCCATGCCCACGCCGGTGTCACGCACTTCGAAGTGCAGCAGCACCCGGTCGCTGCGCGTGCCGAGGTTGTGAACCTCGATGACCACCTCACCGGCCTGCGTGAACTTGATGGCATTGCCGGCGAGATTGGTCAGGATCTGACGCAGCCGATGCGGGTCCGCCAGCACGCACTCCGGCGTGGCCGGATCCACATTGACGATGAACTCGAGATTCTTGGCGGCCGCCTGCACCGCCATCATGGTGCCGACATCCTCGACGCAGTCGCGGACGTCCATCTCGACCGCCTCGACTTCCAGCCGCCCGGCCTCGATCTTGGAGAAATCCAGGATGTCGTTGAGAATCCCCAGCAGCGAGGTCGCCGAGGTGCGGATGGTCTCGGCGTATTCGTGCTGCACCGGATTGAGCGAGGTGTCGAGCAGCAGCTCGGTCATGCCCAGCACGCCATTCATCGGCGTACGGATCTCATGACTCATGTTGGCCAGGAAGTCGCTCTTGGCGCGGTTGGCGGCCGAGGCCTCCTCGGTCGCAGCCACCAGCGCCGCGCTCGCCTTCAGTTGCGCGGTGATGTCCTGGATGGAGCCGGAGAAGTGCGTCGGTGTGCCGTGCTCATTGCGCTCGCAGCGCCCGCGTGAACGGACCCAGCGGTTCTCGCCATTGCGATGGCGCACCGGAAACATGACATCAAAGGGCGCGCCCTGCTCGACGTGCTGGCGGGCGGCTTCCTCCACCGAGAAGCGCTCGGCCGGGGGCGTCAGCTCCAGGATGCTCGCGGGAAAGGGCTCATCCGCGCCATAGCCCAGCATCTCGCGCACGCTGGGCGAATACCAGGTGGCACCACTGATGAGATCGTACTCATAGAGGCCGTCACTGCTGCCCTCGATGGCGCGCTCGAAGCGCGCCCGTATCTCACGCAGTTCCACCTGCGCCTGGCGTTCATCGTGGATGTCGATCAGCTGTCCGGCGAGGCTGGTGATGCGTCCCAGCTTGTCGCGCTCCATGGCCCCGCGCCGGCGAAACCAGCGCCAGTGCCCGGCGGCGGTGCGCAGGCGCAGCTGGACGTCGTAGGGGGTTTCATCGGCGATGTGGCGCGCAAAGGCGGCGCTGACCGCGGCCTCGTCGTCCGGATGGGTTTCGGCATGAAAGCTGGCGGCCGCGACCCGCCGCTCGCGCGGCGCGAACCCCAGAAGCTGCTGGTAGGCCTCCGAGCACCACACCTGATCGGTGCCGAAGTCATATTCCCAGTGCCCCTGGAAGCTGGAGCGTGAGGCGCGCTGCAGTCGCAGCTGCGCCTCGTACTGCTGGGTGACGTCCTGTACCGCGCCGGAGAGCCGCACCGCGCGGTCATCGACCACCTCCGCGTCCCCGACACAGCGTACCCACAGGCGGGCGCCGTCGCGGCGCAGGGCCGGCAGCGTCAGATCGAAGCTCTTGCCGTTGGCGACAGCTTCCCGAAAGGCCGTGTCGAGGATCGGCCGGCCTTCCTGCGCAAAGAAGTCCACGAACCCGGCCAGTGAGATCCCCCCCGACAGGTCCATGCCGAAAATCTGCCGCGCATGGCTGGACCACAGCGGCGTCATCGAATCCACGTCCAGTTCCCAGGCGCCCAGGCCGGTCATGTTGGCGATGGTGTCCAGCAGGTGCGCGCTGCGCTGCTGCAGGGTTTCAGGTGACGGGCGGGAGGGCATGGGGCCAATCTATTAAAGGGTGACTTTTCAAAGCGGGTGCTGCATCACAGCTCGTGCGTGGCACAATCGCAGCCATGAGCGAACGTACCCGAGGATACGCCCACCGGGTCGACATTGCGGCCGGGGCCGAGCCGGTCTGGAAGGCACTGACGGACACCGCGAGCCTGCGCCGATGGTGCTCGCCGGAGGCGCAGATCAACGCCCGGGAAGGCGGCCACTTTCGCGCCAGCGTCGACAGGGTCACCGAGCTGGAAGCGCATATCGATGTGCTGTTGCCGCAAAGGCGCATGCGCCTCATCTATCTGCCCTCGGAAGATCTGCCGCAGAACGACACCCCGATCGTGGATGACTTCATCCTCGATGCGTCCGACCCCGGCAAGACCATCGTGCGGCTGCTCGGTTCCGGCTTCCCCGCCGATCTTGAGTCCGACACCTTCTACATGCGTCTGCGCACCGGCTGGGAGCGGGCGGTGGCGCGGTTGAAGGTGCTGGTCGAACAGACCGTGAAGGCCGGTGCCTGATGGCCGGTTTCCTGTTCCGCGCGGCGCTGTCGATGGTAGGCCTGTGGATCGCCACGCGCTGGATCAGTGGCATACGCATCGATGACGCGCAGACCCTGGTGCTCGCCGGGGTGGTGCTGGGCGTGGTCAATGCCATCGTGCGACCCATCGCCGTGATTCTCACCTTCCCGCTCACCCTCCTGTCGCTGGGCCTGTTCTTGCTGGTGGTGAATGCCGGCATGCTGGGCCTGACGGCGTGGCTGCTGCCGGGCTTCCACCTGTCGGGCTTCATGGCTGCCCTGCTGGCGAGCCTGCTGGTGAGCCTGACGGGCTGGATCGGCTCGATGTTCATCGGCTCGCGCGGCCGGTTCGAGGTCTACACCCACCGCGGGCGCTGAAGGCGCCCCTGGCTAAATCTCGGGCGCTCGCGCCAGTGCCTCTTCGATGGCGCTGGTCATGGGCTTGAGGAAAAAACTCTCTTCGGGCATCGACTGCACAGGGATGCCATGCCGGCCCAGCGCCTGCGCCACCACCGGACCTACGGCGGCGACGTGCGTGCGCCCAAGGGCCCGCACCACGCGTGCTTCGCCCCCCACCGCCACCAGCCGGCGGACCTGAGGCGTGCTGGTGAAGGCGATGGCATCGATGCCACCGCGTTCGATGACCGCGAGCAGCTCCAGTACCGCGGCATCCTCGGTGGAATCCGCATAGGAATAGGGCGCGACGGTGAGCACCGCGGCCCCGCAGCGCTGCAGGAATTCGCTCAAAGGGAGGTTCGGTTCCTGGCCGTAAAGCTGCACCCCGAAACTGCGGCCCTCGAGGCTGAAGGCCAGCGGCTCGAGCGCGGCGATGACCCCCGCGGTGGTGGGCACCTCGGCGGCGATGTCGGGTTTCAATCCCAGCTCGCGCAGCGCGCGCGCCGGCTTCGGCCCGCGCGTGATCTTGCGTACCCTGGCCAACTGCGCCAGGAACTGCGGCCGCAGCGCCGGCGCATGCTGATCGATGCAGCCAAGCAGCCGCCGCAATCCTTCGCCGGTGAGCAGAATGAGGTCATCGCAGGCACCTTCGGCGAAGCGACGGATGAAATTCAGCACCGGTGCCGGATCGGCGGCGTCACGGATCGCGACCAGTGGACAGCGCAGCACCCGCGCGCCGCGCCGTTCCAGCAGCGCGGCAAACAGATCCAGTTCGCGGGTTTCCGGAACCGCGATGGTCCTGCCGGCCAGAGTCTGGGTTTCCATGGCGCGCAAGCTTACCGCGTCGCCGCGGTGCATGCCGCGCGCCGCTTGCACCCGAGAGGGGCAATTACGCGGCCCACACCGCTTCTGGCCTGTGGCACAGCGGTTGCAAGATCAACAGTGGCGCGACAACGCTGGAGTCATCCTTGGCCGCCGTGCTGCCCGAATACCCGCTCGCCGATCCCGCGACGCCGCCCATCGTCATTGTCGGCAGCGGTCCGGCGGGCATGCATGTCGCGGCGGCGCTGGCGCGCGGCCTGCCGGGCACGCCGCGCCTGGTCTACGGCGATGAGCCCTGTGAGCCCTACGATCGGGCGCGGCTGTCGGCATTCCTGGCCGGCGAACTGCGCTGGGAGTCCCTCGCCATGGATCCGGCGCTGCTGCAGGACCCGCGCCTGGAGCGCCGTTTCGGCTGCAGCGTCACCGCCATCGATCGCGCGGCGCGCAACGTGCTCGACTCCTGGGGCCGCATCCAGCCGTATTCCAAACTGGTGCTGGCCACCGGTGCGCGGCCCCATGTGCCGCGGATTCCGGGCATCACGCTGGCGGGAGTTTTCACCTTCCGTGACTTCGGCGACGCGCAGCGCCTGATCGCGCGGCGTGCGCGCACGCGCCGCACCGTGGTGCTGGGCGGAGGCCTGTTCGGTCTGCAGGCGGCGCGCGCGATGCGCCGCTCGCGCATCGAAGTGGTGGTCATCGAGCATTGCGCCGGCCTCATGCCCCGCCACCTGGATCCGGTGGCGGCGGCACTGCTCAAGGAACATGTGGAGCGCGCCGGACTGCGCGTGGTGCTCAATACGGGCGTGCGCAGCATCTACGGGGACACGCGCGTGGCGGGCGTGCGGCTGATGAGCGGTGAGGACATTGCCTGTGACACCATCATTCTGGCCACCGGCCTGCGGCCCCGGGTGGAACTGGCCATCGCCGCAGGGCTGCCGGTGCGCAGCGGCATCAGGGTCGACGACCAGTTGCGCACGGTCGACCCTGATATCCATGCGGTGGGCGAGTGCGCCGAGCATCGCGGCGTCGTATACGGCCTCGCCTGGCCCGGCCGTGAGCAGGCGCAGGCCGTCGCGGCCGTGCTGGCCGGGGAGCAGCGCATCTACCAGGGCTCCTCGAGCGGCCTGGACATGCAGATCTCGGGCCTGCCCGTCTTCAGTGCCGGGCGCGTGGCGCCGGAGCAGTTGGGCGATGGTGATCATGAACTGGCCTATCAGGGCCGCGGCGTGGCGCAGTACTGCAAAATCGTCCTGACACGCGGCCGCATCAGTGGCGCCCTGGCCATTGGATCCGGATTTGATACCGCGCGTTTGCAGCAAGCCGTGCTCGAGCGCGCGCGCGTGCATGCCTGGCAGCGCTGGCGCTTCTCACTGCAGGGCAGGTTGTGGAACTGAACGCCGTGCTTGCATACCTCTAACTAACAGGTATACAATACCTCTAATCAAGAGGTAACCGCGTTGCGCTCGACCAATCCCAATTTCATGGCCGGGGTCCCGGAACTGATGATTCTGCGGCTGCTGCAGGATCGCCCGATGTACGGCTATGAGATCGTCGAGGCAATCCGCGCGCAGACCGGAGACGTCGTGAGCCTGGGTGAAGGGGTGATCTACACCGTGCTGCACACGCTTGAGCGCGAGGGGGCGCTGAAGTCGCACCGCAGGACGGTCGAGCGGCGCAGTCGCGTTTACTACACATTGACCGCAGCCGGGAAAAAGCGCTATGGCGACCTGGCGCAAAGCTGGACTGCGCTTGCCGAAGCCATTCAATCGGTCATCAAAGGAGGCAGCCGTGTCCCAGCCATTTGAGAAAGTGCGTGAGGACCTGTTGCGCGCCGGCATCGCGCCGCGCCACGTCCGACGCTATGTCATCGAGTTGCGCGAACACCTGGCCGATCTGACGGAACGCGAGCGCAAAGCGGGCCTGGATGCGGCTGCGGCAAGCCAGCGTGCCCGCGAGCTGGTGGGGACCGATTCGCAACTGACGCAGGCGATGCTGCAGAAGGCTCCCCGCGCACTGGCTGCCCGCGCTCCCTGGGCGGTGTTCGGGCTGTTGCCACTGGTGGCGCTGATTGCCGTCGTGGCGGCGATCGACTACTCGATGTTCCGTCTGCTGACACCGGTGAATGTGCCCGCGCAGGGAGGCGTTCCGGCGACCTACCTCGGGGCCATCGCCGCCGTGAGTTTCATCACCAGTTATCTGCTCGGTCCGGCAATCGCGGCGGGCTGCCTGTTCATTTCACTGCGGCAGCGCGTGGCGTCGCTGTGGCTGTGGATCGGCGTAGCGGTGGTCGCGCTCGCCAGCAATCTGTTCGGATTTCACATGAACGTGCAGGCACCGATCGCAGGCCATCCGGGCGGGACTTCCTTCTCCGCCCTGCCGGTCGTCTACGTCGACGGGCATGTAAGCGCCGCCGCCACTTTGGCGATGGTGGCGCTACGCGCCGTGATCCTGTTCGTCATCGCCGCCGTTGCGTACCGGGCACTGCGGGCACGCTTCACGAGCTCTGCGGCGTAGCCGTCAGGGCGCTTCAGGAAGGCTTCGGGTCCTCGGACTCGGCGTCCTTCTTGCGCATGTTCGACATCAGCGCGGCCATGAGCAGTCCGCCCTCGTACAGCATGTACATGGGTACGGCCATGATGCACTGGGACATGGCATCCGGCGGCGTGACTGCGGCGGAGACGATGAAAACACCCACCAGCACGTAGCCGCGGTTGGACCGGAGCTTCTCGATCTTGACCAGCCCGGTCAGGACCAGCAGCACCACCGCCACGGGCGTTTCGAATGCCAGGCCGAAGGCGAAGAACATCTGGATGGCGAACTGCAGATAGTCGGCGATGTCCGTCATCATGGTCACGCCCTCCGGGGTCGTGCCGACGAAGTAGCCGAAGACCACCGGAAACACGACCTTGTAGGCGAAACCCACGCCGGCATAGAACAGCAGCACCGAGGACACCAGCAGCGGAACCGCGAAGCGCTTCTCATGCTTGTACAGGCCGGGCGCCACGAACGCCCACACCTGGTAGAGGATGTAGGGCATGGCGATGAAGGCCGCCGTGAACATCGCCAGCATCAGGGGCGTGGTGAACGGCGACATCACCTTGGTGGCGATCAGGTGCACGTTCGCGGGAAGCTTTTCGCGCAGCGGACGGGACACGAAGGTGAACAGTTTGTTCTGGTAGTAGACGCAGGGCACCAGCGCGATGACGAAGGCGATCATGGCGCGCATCAGCCGGTTGCGCAGTTCCAGCAGATGCGAAATCAACGTCCCTTCGGCCAGGTTTTCCTTCTGGGGTTCCTCAGCCATGGTCGTGCGGGAACACCACCTCGACGCTCGCCGGCTGCGTCGATTCGGCGCTCTTCGCGGCGGCGGGGGCCGGGGCGGCTCCAGGGGCGGCCGGCGCGGCCGGATCGATCGCGGCCGGCGCCTCATCAGCCGCGGGCAGCGGCTCGTACGGATTCTGGGTCACCAGGGCCGGCTCGCTGCCGTTCATGGCGAAATAGATCTGCGCTTCCGGGTGCAGCTCATTGGCCGGGGCGATGGGCGCGGCGACGCTGTCGTCCGCCGCTGGGCTCGCCGGCACCGGCTCAGGCTCGGCGACGCCGGTGGCTTCGGTGTGGGTGCTGGCCGTATGGATATCCGGGGCGGGCGTGGTGCCTGGCGCGGCCGGGCCAACCTCCGGGGCCACGTGGCGCGGCACCGGCTTCACCTCGTTGATGGCATTGACTTCCTGCTCGAGCTGCTCGCGGAACTGCCGGGCCATGTGGCGCGCGCGTCCCACCCAGCGGCCCACCTGCTGCACCAGGCCGGGGAGTTTCTTCGGACCCAGGACCACCAGGGCCAATCCAAAGATGATGGCCAGCTCGGAGAAGCTGAAATCCAGAAAACCGCGTTGCCGAAGCAGCGCGGCGGGCGCGCGCAGCGACTTACGCACCGGGCTTGCCGCTCCTGCGCTCCCGCTCGGCCACCACTTCCGGGAACTCCGCATCGGGCGCGGCGGGCGGCTGCGGTTCGGGCGAGCGCAAACCCTTGCGAAAGCCCTTGACCGCGGCCCCGAGGTCGGAGCCGGCGCTGCGGACCTTGCTGGCGCCAAATATCAGCAGCAGCACCACAATGATGAGCAGAATATCGAGCATAGCCTGGAATGATAGGGCAAATGCGGGTCGCAGCACAGCAAACTTCTCTGTCAAATTCAACGACTTCCGGGTGCCGCGGCGGCACGGGTTTCGAGCCAGAAGGTCACAGGCCCATCGTTCACCAGGCTCACCTGCATGTCGGCGCCGAACTCCCCGGCGGCAACTTCAGGGTGCGTGGCGCGTGCCCGGCTCAGAAGGTGGTCGAACAGCTCCCGGGCGCGCTCGGGCGCAGCCGCAGTGCTGAAGCCAGGGCGGGTACCGGAGCGCGTATCCGCGGCCAGCGTGAACTGTGAGACCAGCAGCAGGCCGCCCTTGATGGCCCGCAGATCCTGGTTCATGCGTCCCTGATCGTCGGCGAAAATGCGATAGCCGAGCAGCCGTTCGAGCAGACGGTCGGCATCGGACTCGGTATCCTCCTTCTGCACGCCGATGAAGGCCAGGACGCCGTGGCGAATAGCACCTGTGACCTGGCTGCGCACGCGCACTTCGGCCTGCGTGACACGTTGAATCAGTGCGATCATGGGGCGGAAGCATCCGCGAAACCGCGATGTCCTGCCACAGTGAGTGGTAATTGCACGGGCGAATCCTTAAGATTCGGAGCCGTTTTGCGCAAGGTGGTGACGGGTATGGGTTTTGGGTTCCGCACGGGTATTGTTTCGGTCTGCGCCGCGGCCTGCGTGCTGGCCGGAAGCTCCGCTTTCGCCCAGGCGAGTGACGCCTCGACGCCGAAGGGCGATCCGGTGCATGGCAAGGCCATTTCCTACACCTGCCTGGGATGTCACGGCGTGGCCGGCTATCGCAATGCCTATCCGAACTACAGCGTGCCGAAGCTGGTCGGCCAGCATCCCGAGTACCTCATCGCCGCCCTGCAGGAATACAAGGCCGATCAGCGCTCGCATGTCACCATGCATGCGCAGTCAGAGAGACTGTCCGATCAGGACATGGCGGACATTGCCGCGTACTTCTCCGGCACCGTTCTGCAACCCGGCCCCGTGCCCGCCGACGCCCCGCCGGCCCCGGCGGCCGTGGCCGTGTGCGCGGCCTGCCATGGCGCCACCGGCATCAGCGTGGTGCCGAACTACCCGAACCTGGCCGGCCAGTATCGGGACTATCTGAAGCGTGAAATCGCCGAATACAAGGATGGCGGGCGCAAGAATCCCATCATGTCCGCCATGTCGGCCACCATCAAAGACTCCGATGTCGATGCGCTCGCCGAATATTTCAGCAAGATGCAGCCCTCACTGGGCACGCTGAAGCGGCCCACCTCGATCTTCACCGCCGGCCGTTGAACCGGCGCGCCTCAGGGCGCGAGTTTTTTCAGGAACTGCGCCACCGTGGCGAGCCAGGCATTGCGGTTGGCGAGATGGCGGATATCGTGACCCTCATCGCGCGCCGTCACATACCACGCCTCCCCGCCCCGGGCCCTGATGCCGGCGACGATCTGGCCGGCCTGCTGAACCTGTGAGGGGGTGTCCTGCAGTCCCTGGAAGACCAGCACCGGTTTGCGGATCTGCGCCAGGCTGTTGAGTGGTGACAGGCGGTTCAATTCCGCGCGCGACTGCGGATCGCGTTCATCGCCGAATTCAGCGCGGCGGTCCGCCACTTCCCCCGGCGCGCCGTCGGCCAGGTAGGAGGGCAGGCTGGCATAGCCGTTGATGATGATGCCGCCACTGAGGCGATCCCCGTAGGTGGTCAGCATGGCCAGTGCCATGAATCCCCCATAGGACTGGCCCATGACCGCCACATGGGCCCGGTCGAGGTCCTTCTGCATGCCCACCCAGACCAGCAGGGCGCCAAGATCGCGCACCGCGTCCTCACGTGCCGGTCCATTGTCCAGGTCGGCGAAGGCCTTGCCGTAGCCGGTGGAGCCGCGGATGTTGGGCGCGATCACCACATAGCCGAGCTGGTTGACCACGAACTGTATGAAGGCGTCGTAACCCGGGCGGAACTGCCCGGCCGGACCGTCGTGGATATCGATGAGCACCGGATGCGTCCCGGGGGTGCGCGGGCGGTAGAGGAACGCCGGGATCATGCGTTGACCCGACTTGCCGCGATCCCAGGTCGGGTACTGCAGCGACTGGGCCGGAACGAAAGTCTGAGGATCCACCGCGCCTGGCTCGCTGCGGGTCCAGCGCGTGAGCTGATTGTGCTCAGGTTCGTAGACATAGACGTCGGCGGGGGCCTGCGGGCCCTCGGCGCTGAAGGCCAGCAGGTGGCCGGTATGGTCGAAATGCAGACCGCTGATGCGCCCTTCGGGCAGTCCCGCCGGCGTCAGTTCCAGTTTCGCCTGGTTGTCCAGAACCGTCAGACGGTCGCGACCGTCATCGTTGGCCACATATGCCAGGTAGCGGCCGTCCGCGCCCACCTGGAAATCGACGATGTCCCAAGGAATGGCCGCGGTGATCTCGCGCGCCTGGTGCGTGAGCAGGTCCAGGTAGCGCAGCTGCGAGAACTCCCCCTCATCCACCGAACTGATGTAGATCCCGTGGCCGTCTGCGGCGAAACGCGCATGACGGATGCCAAGATGCTTGCCACCGGCCTCGGCGGGCAGCACCGAGCCGGTGTTCACATCGCCGATGAACAGATTGCTTTCATCGTTGCTGCCCGGTTGCCACAGCAGCAGCTTCTGGCCGTCAGTGGACCAGTCCAGCGGGAACCAGGGATGCTCACGCCCGGCCACCACCAGGTGCGGCGCGGTGCCGGCGCCCAGATCGGACATGTAGATATCCGACGTGATGCCGTCGCGCTCATTGCCGGTGATGACGATATGCCCCCCGTCGGGGGACCACAGCGGACTGCCGTGGCGGCCGCTGCCATTGCTCAACATGCGGGCGCTGTGGCCGGCAAAGCTGTAATAGAACAGCTGCGGCAGGCCGTCGGCCTCATGCTCCTTGAGAAAGGCAAAACCGTCCGCGGCGCCGGCCGGCGCGGTCAGGACCTTGGTGATCGGGTCCGGATACCAGGTCAGCTGTTCGCGCATGCCCAACGGCGCCATCACCCGATGGACCTGAGAGGTATCCCCGAAGCGCGTGCCGACCAGCAGGCTGTTGTCCGGCAGCCAGGCGAGAAACGACGCATCACGTCCCTCCAGATAGTCGGTGATGCGCGCGCCCAGGTTCGGGTCGAGGGCGGGCACGCCGTCGAATATCAGCGCGCCGCGGGCCTGCGCCGGCAGGCCCTGTACCGGCAGCGGCATCAGCGGCGCCTCCGCGGCCGCCGCCGGCCGCGCGATCAATCCGGCGCCGAGGCCCAGTGCCACCAGCCAGGCGAGTGGCCGCCTCGCGACCAGGATATTTCTCATGAAATTTTGCGTGTTACAGAAGGTGTCGAGCAGCCGCTATCCTGCCTGATACGATCGCCCTCATGACAGCCCCTTTGACCAGCGCGCGCCTGACCCGCCACCCGGATGGCATTACGGCGGTGGACACCGAATACATCAGGCCCGGGCTTGCCGCCTCCCACATCATCCAGCAAGGCGGGGCCGCCGCCTTCGTGGATGTGGGCACCAACTACTCCGTGCCGCACCTGCTGGCGGCGCTGCAGGAACTGTCGATCAGGCCGCAGGAGGTGGAATATGTTTTCATCACCCATGTCCACCTGGACCATGCGGGCGGGGCCGGACTGCTGCTGCAGTCACTGCCGGCGGCGACGCTGGTGGTCCATCCGCGCGGCGCGCCGCACCTCACGGATCCGGCGAAGCTCATCGCCGCCTCCAAGAGCGTCTACGGGGAGGATCTGTACCGGGAACTGTACGGGGAGCTGGTGCCGGTCGCGGCCAGCCGGCTGATCAGCAGCCAGGACGCCCAGGAGTTCAGTCTGCACGGCAGGGCCTTGCAGCTGCTGCATACACCCGGACATGCCCTTCATCACTACTGCCTGGTGGACCTTGCGCACCACAACCTCTTCACCGGCGACACCTTCGGTCTGTCCTATCGCGAGCTGGACACCGCGCAGGGCGCCTTCGCCGTTCCCACGACCACCCCCTCGCAGTTTGATCCGGCGCAGTTGATCGCCTCCATCGATCGGCTGATGGCGACCCAGCCGCGCGCGGCCTACCTGATGCACTACAGTCGGGTGACCGGGCTGCCCGCCATTGCCGCATCGCTCAAGGCGCAGATCCCGGAAATTGCCGCCATGGCCCTGCGGCACGCCGCCGCCGCCGACCCCTATGCGGCGATCTATGCAGACATGCGGGCGCTGTGGATCAGGCTCGCCACCGGCCATGGGCTTGCCGAACCCGCGGCCAGCGTGGATGAATACCTGTCCAAGGACCTGGATCTGAATACCCAGGGTCTCATTTCCTGGTTGCAACGGCAGCGAAGGTAGGCGAAATGTCCACCCCTCCCCCAGGGCAGCGTCTGCGCGATGCGCTCGAACAGGAGCGTCCGCTGCAGGTCGCCGGCACCATCAGCGCCTATGCCGCAATGCTCGCCGCGGGCGCGGGCTTTCGCGCCATCTATCTGTCTGGCGCCGGGGTGGCGAACAGCGCCTTCGGCCTGCCCGATCTGGGCGTGACCACCCTGAATGATGTGGCCGAAGAGGTCAGGCGCATCACGGCGGCCTGCGATCTGCCGCTGCTGGTCGATGCCGACACGGGATTCGGGGGGGCCTTCAGCATCGCGCGCACCTGCCGCGAGCTGGCCAGGGCCGGCGCCGCCGGACTGCATCTGGAGGATCAGGTGCAGAGCAAGCGTTGCGGCCATCGGCCCGGCAAGCAGCTGGTGGCGGCCGGGGAGATGTGCGATCGGCTGAAGGCCGCGCTTGATGCGCGCGCCGAGGGCTCGTTCGTGATCATGGCGCGCACCGATGCGCACGCCGTCGAAGGCCTCGCCGCGGCGGTGGCGCGCGCGCAGGCCTATGTGGCGGCCGGCGCCGACATGATATTCGCGGAGGCCATCACCACCCTCGCGGAGTACCGGCAGTTCACCACCTCGGTGCCGGTGCCGGTGCTCGCCAACCTCACCGAGTTCGGCCGCACGCCGCTGTTCAGCACCGAGGAGCTCGCTCAGGCCGGTGTGCGCCTGGCGTTGTATCCCCTGTCGGCGTTCAGGGCCATGAGCAAGGCGGCGCAGGAGGTCTATCAGAGCATCCGCCGCGATGGCACGCAGCGCGCGGCGCTGGGGCGCATGCAGACGCGCGAGGAACTCTACGGCGTTTTGGACTACCACGCCTACGAGGAACGGCTGGACCGGCTGTTCGGCAGCAACCCGCCACAGGAGTAGCAGATGAGCGAAGCATCCAGCGCAGTGCGCCCGAAAAAATCCGTCGCCCTCTCCGGCGTGACCGCCGGCTCCACGGCGCTGTGCACCGTGGGCCAGACCGGCAACGACCTGCACTATCGAGGCTATGACATCCTGGATCTGGCGCGCGAGGCCTCGTTCGAGGAGGTCGCCTATCTGCTGATCTACGGGGAACTGCCCAACGCCGCGACACTGACCAGTTACCGCGCCAAGCTCAAATCACTGCGCGGACTGTCGCGCACGGTGCGCGGCGCACTGGAGGTGCTGCCCCCGGCCGCGCATCCCATGGATGTACTGCGCACCGGCGTCTCGGCCATGGGCTGTGCGCTGCCCGAAGCGCCCAACCATCCCATCAGCGGCGCGCGCGACATCGCCGATCAGCTGGTCGCCTCGCTGGGCTCGATGCTCACCTACTGGTACCACTTCAGCCGCACCGGGCGTCGCATCACCGTCGAGACCGAGGATGAATCGGTGGGCGGACACTTCCTGCACCTGCTGCATGAGCGCACGCCGCCGGCATCCTGGGTCAAGGCCCTGAATACTTCGCTGATCCTGTACGCCGAGCATGAGTTCAACGCCTCGACCTTCACCGCCCGGGTGATCGCCAGCACCGGCTCGGACCTGTACTCCTGCATCGTCGGCGGTATCGGCGCGCTGCGCGGACCCAAGCACGGCGGCGCCAACGAGGTGGCGCTGCAGATCCAGCAGCGCTACGCGAACCCGGATGCCGCCGAAGCGGACATCCTGGCGCGGCTGGCGGCGCGCGAGGTGATCATAGGTTTCGGCCATCCGGTCTACACCATCGGCGATCCGCGACATCCGGTGGCCAAGGAAGTGGCACGGCAGCTGTCCCAGGAATACGGCGACACCACGCTCTTTGACGTCGCCGATCGCATCGAATCGGTGCTGTGGCAGCAGAAAAAACTGTTCCCGAATGTCGACTGGTTCTCCGCCGTTCTCTATCACATGCTGGAAATCCCGGTGTCGATGTTCACGCCGCTGTTCGTGATGTCGCGCACCACAGGCTGGTCCGCGCATGTCATGGAACAGCGTGACAACGGCAAGATCGTGCGCCCGGCCGCCGAATACACCGGGCCGGCGCCGCGCGCCTACCTGCCGCTGAACAAACGCCGGTGAAGTGATGTCTGCCTTCGATCCAAAGCGCGCGCAGCGCTCCGAGCCCGACGCGCTGCTCAAGCAGATCGCGGACTTCGTGAGCGCCCCGCCGCCGGTGTCCTCACTGGCGTTTGAGACCGCGCGGCACTGTCTGATGGATACCCTGGCCTGCGGGCTGATGGCGCTGAAGGTTCCGGCCTGTGCGCGCCTGATCGCCCCGGTGGTACCCGGGGCGGTGATGCCCGGCGGCGCGCGCGTGCCGGGCACTTCGCTGGAGCTGGATCCGGTGCAAGGGGCGTTCGCCATCGGCACCATGGTGCGCTGGCTGGATTTCAACGACACCTGGCTGGCCGCCGAATGGGGCCACCCGTCCGACAATCTTGGCGGGGTACTGGCGGTCGCGGATTACCTGTCACGCCAGGCCCTGATGCAGGCGCGCGCGCCGCTCACCGTGGCCGACGTGCTCAGCGCGATGATCCGCGCCCATGAAATCCAGGGCGTGCTGGCGCTGACCAACAGCTTCAACCGCGTGGGCCTGGACCATGTGCTGCTGGTGCGGGTGGCCACGACCGCCGTGGTGTGCGCCATGCTGGGCGGCTCCCCTGCCCAGATCTGCAATGCCGTCTCAAACGCCTGGGCGGACGGGGGCGCCCTGCGCACCTACCGTCACGCACCCAATACCGGCTCGCGCAAGAGCTGGGCGGCCGGGGATGCCACCAGCCGCGGGGTACGCCACGCCTTGCTGGCGATGACCGGCGAGATGGGCTATCCGACGGTGCTCAGCGCACCGCGCTGGGGGTTCCAGGAGGTGCTGTTCGCCGGCCAGCCGCTGTCGGTGTCGCAGGCCTTCGGCAGCTATGTGATGGAAAACATCCTGTTCAAGATTTCCTGGCCCGCCGAGTTCCATGCGCAGACCGCGGTGGAGTGCGCCATGGCGCTGCACGGTGCCGTCCACGAGCGACTCGAGGACATCGATAGCATCCTCATCGAGACCCAGGAACCCGGGGTGCGGATCATCGACAAGACCGGGCCGCTGGCCAATCCGGCAGATCGCGACCATTGCATTCAGTACATGGTGGCGGTGCCGCTGATCTTCGGCCGTCTCACCGCCGCGGACTACGAGGATGCGGTGGCGGCCGATCCGCGCATCGACCGCCTGCGCGGCCTGATGCAGGTTCGGGAGAACTCAGGTTTCACCAAGGATTACTACGATCCGGAGCGCCGCTTCATCGGCAATGCGCTGCAGGTGTTCTTCAAGGATGGCAGTGCCACGCCGCGCGTGCAGATCGACTTCCCGGTCGGGCACCGGCGCCGCCGCGCCGAGGGCCAGCCGCTCATGGTCGGGAAATTTGAAGCCGCCGTGCGGGCGCACTATGCGCCCGGCCAGGCCGCGCGCGTGGTGGCGCTGTTTGCCGACCCGGCGCGCCTCACGGCCCTGAGCGTCAATGACTTCATGGCCGAACTGGTCAGCAATGGGCGATGAGCGCGCGGCGCTGGTCGAGGGCGCCCGCCAGCTGCAGGTCGACCTCGACGATGGGGCCGCCGCCAAGCTGCTGCGCCTGCTGGACGAACTGGCGCACTGGAACCGTGCCTACAACCTGACCGCCATCACCGAGCGCGCGCAGATGCTCACGCATCATCTGCTGGACAGTCTCTCGGTGGCGCCCTTTGTGCAGGGCAACACCCTGGCGGACGTGGGCACCGGCGCCGGTTTTCCAGGGCTGCCACTGGCACTGATCGCCCCACACCGACATTGCGTGCTGATCGATGCCAACGGCAAGAAGCAGCGCTTCGTGGCGCATGCGGCCCGGACCCTGGGGCTGGCCAACGTCGAGGCCCTGCATGCGCGCGTGGAAGAGGTGCGCCCGGCGCAGCCCTTCGATACGGTGGTCGCGCGGGCCTGCTCGACGCTGCCGCAGTTGCTGGAGTGGGTGCTGCCGCTGTGCGGCCCGGGAACCCGGGTGCTGGCCATGAAGGGCAGGCTGCCGGCGGCGGAAATCGCGGCCGCGGCGGCCCCGTGGCGGATCGAACCGGCCGTGCCGCTGCAGGTGCCCGGATTGAACGAGGAGCGCCATCTCATCATTGCCACCCTGTAGACTTGTGCCATGAAGCGGGTCATCGCCATTGCCAATCAGAAAGGTGGGGTCGGCAAGACCACGACCGCGGTCAATCTCGCAGCCTCACTGGCGGCCACGCGGCGCCGGGTGCTGCTCATCGACATCGATCCGCAGGGCAACGCCACCATGGGTTGCGGGGTCGACAAATCGCAGCTGACGCAGGGCACCTGTGAAGTGCTGCTGGGGGAGGCGGACATTCGCTCCGCCCTGGTCCCGATCGAGCCGGCCGGGTTCACGCTGCTACCCACCAACCAGGATCTGACCGTGGCGGAAGTGCGCCTGCTGTCCCTGATCGCGGGTCGGGAGATGAAGCTGCGCGCGGCCATGAAGGCGATCCGCGAAGAGTTCGACGTGATCCTCATCGACTGTCCGCCGGCGCTGAATCTGCTCACCGTCAACGCGCTGGTCGCGGCCGACAGCGTGCTGATTCCCATGCAATGCGAGTACTACGCCCTGGAGGGACTGACCGGCCTGCTGGCGACGGTGGAACAGATACGCGCCGCCGTGAATCCGCAGCTGGAGATCGAGGGCCTGCTGCGCACCATGTTCGACCCGCGCAACAACCTCTCCAACGAGGTCGGGGCGCAGCTCATCATGCACTTTCCCGACAAGGTGTTCCGCACGGTGATTCCCCGCAATGTGCGCCTCGCCGAGGCGCCGTCATTCGGCAAGCCGGTGCTGCTGCACGACAAGGAGTCGCGCGGCGCGCTGGCCTACCTGGCGCTGGCCGGGGAGATGATACGGCGCGAAGACGAGCCGCCGACCCCGCCGGCCGCCCCGGGCCCGCAAGGTCTGCAGTAGGCCCATGGCGACCTCCAAGAAGCCCAGCCTGGGCCGTGGCCTCAATGCCCTGATGGGCAGTGCCGAAACGCCGCCACCCGCCGCGGCGGTGCTGACACCGGCGGCCCTGACTCTGACCCCGGGACCCGCCGGGGAGCGCTTGGCGCGCCTGCCGCTGGATATCCTGCAGCGTGGCCGTTACCAGCCGCGCTCGCACATGGACCCCGAGGCCCTCGAGGAGCTGGCCGCTTCGATACGCAGTCAGGGCGTGGTGCAGCCCATCGTCGTGCGTCCCATCGCGGCCACCACTGCAACGGGCGGCCAGCGCTACGAGATCGTCGCCGGTGAACGGCGCTGGCGTGCCGCGCAGCTCGCCGGACTGGCGGACATTGCGGCCATCGTGCGCGACGTACCCGATGAAACCGCCATTTCCGTGGCGCTCATCGAGAACATACAACGCGAAGATCTCAATCCGCTGGAGGAGGCGCGTGCCCTGGAGCGCCTGATCAGCGAATTCAACATGACCCACCAGCAGGCCGCCGAGGCGGTCGGACGCTCCCGCGCCGCGGTCAGCAACCTGCTGCGGCTGCTGGACCTGGCCCCCGAGGTCGGCGAGCAGCTGGAGGCAAGGGCCCTGGAGATGGGCCATGCGCGCGCCCTGCTGGGCCTGAGTACCCGCCGCCAGCAGGTCGAGGTGGCATCCCTGGTCGTGAAGAAGGGGCTCTCGGTGCGCGAGACCGAGGCCATCGTACGGCGCATGAGCCAGTCCGCTACCGATCAGGCCGGCAGCGGCAAGGCCGCGGGTGATGCCGCAGGCGCAAGCGGGGATCCTGACGTGCAGCGCCTGGAACAGGATCTTGCCGAGAAGCTCGGCGCCCGGGTGGCCATTCAACATAGCCGCTCGGGCAAGGGCAAACTGGTGGTCAGCTACAACTCACTGGACGAGCTGGACGGCATCCTCGAACACATCCGTTAAATGCGTCACTGCCTTGCCCCAAGTTGTAGCGTTTTGTTGCCGGCATATCTATAATTCGCCGCCGCCATGGTCCGGTCACGTAAGTGACTGTCTGGCAAACAAATCCTGTCGCAGCGCTCAGCTTTAGCTGACGTGCGCGGGCTGTTCAGTGTGACTCGCCTTAGCAGTGCAGTCAGGGGGTTAATGCGTGTCGCCTGAAATGCACTTGGAATTCCGGTGATCACCCTTGACCTGCCGAGCGCGCGCCGGCTGGCGTTCATATGCGCGCGCGCGCAGTTGATCGTCACCGCGCTGGTGGCGGCAGCCAGTCTGGCGATTGCGGGGCAGCGTGCGGGGGGGTCGGCACTGGTTGGCGGTGGCGCTAGCACGCTGGCGAGCGTCGCGATGGCGGCGCTGGCCTTCGGCCGGCTGGCAGGGTCGAGCGCCGAGCGGATGCTGCTGGCGTTTTACCTCGGCGAGTTCGCCAAGATCGCGGTGGTCATCGTGGTGTTGGTTGTGGCGCTGGTGTTCATGAAAGTGAACCCGGTGGCGATGATTGCGGCCTACGTGGCCACGTTTTTGGTGTATTGGGTGGTGCTGGCGCGGGTGCTGTGGTCCCAACGGACTGCGCCCGCGCCGGATACCAGGGGATCGGACGGCACGGTGCCGCGTGAGATGATCTGATGAGCAACTTGGTTCCACAACTGGCGGCGGAGACTCCGAATGCGACGGAGTACATCGCCCATCACCTGACGTTCCTCACCAATCACAAGCCCAACGGCCTGCTGGATCTGTCGGTCGTCAACTACGACAGCGTGTTCTTTTCGGTGCTGCTGGCCGTGGTCTTCGGTGGCACCTTCATTTTTGCCGCTCGTCGGGCAACCAGCGGCACGCCGGGAAAGCTGCAGACCTTCGTTGAGGTGCTGGTTGGGTACGTGGATGAACAGGTCAGGAGCATCTTCCAGGGCCAGAGCAGGCTGATCGCCCCGCTGGCGCTGACCATCTTCTGCTGGGTTTTCCTGTTCAATGTGATGGACATTCTGCCGATCGACCTGCTGCCCGGCGCCGCCGGCGCCGCCGGGCTCGGCCACCTGCGCATCGTGCCGAGCATCGACCTGAACGTCGTGTTCTCGCTGTCGCTGACGGTGTTCCTGCTCATCATTTTCTACAGCATCAAGATGAAGGGCCTGGGCGGCTTCCTCGGGGAGCTGGCAATGCATCCGTTTCCGCCCAGCGGCAAGCAGGCCAACATCGTGCTGCGCATCATTTGCATACCCGTGAATCTGGTCATGGAATTGCCGACCTTCCTGGCGCGGCCGGTGTCGCTGGCGCTGCGGCTCTACGGCAACATGTACGCGGGCGAGATGGTGTTCGTGCTCATCGCGCTGCTGACCCTGACGTCCGGGTTTACCGCCCTCACCTCCGTCAGCGGTTGGGCGTACACCGTTCTATCCGTGCTGGTTGGTATGGCCTGGACACTGTTCGACCTGTTCATAGGGCTGCTGCAGGCTTTTATTTTCATGATGCTCACGATCGTCTACCTGTCGCAGGCGTCTGAGCATCATTGAAGCTTTGTCATTTGATTTAAATCGGTTTGGTATCTGGAGAGTTGAATGGAAAACATTGCACACATTGAAGGGATGACCGTACTTGCCGTCGGCATCATCTTCGGCCTGGGCGCGCTGGGCACCGCCATCGGCTTCGGCATCCTCGGCGGCCGCTTCCTGGAGGGCATGGCCCGCCAGCCGGAACTGGCGCCGGCGCTGCTGGCCAGAATGTTCATCGTGGCGGCATTGCTGGACGCGGTGGCCTTCATCGGCATCGCCTTCGGACTGTTCTTCACTTTCGCCAATCCGTTCGTGACCGCCCTGCAGGCGGCCGCCGCGGCGGCGCACTGACGCACGTGTTGAACGCGGATCACGGCGCGAGCTCAGGTCCGCCCGTAAACAGGAGACGAGGGTGAACTTCAATCTGACGCTCATCATCCAGATGCTCGTGTTCGCGATCCTCATCTGGGCTGTGATGACGTTCGCGTGGCCGAAGATTCTCGGTGCCATGGAAGAGCGGTCGCGCAGGATCGCCCAGGGCCTGGCCGCCGCCGATCAGGGGCAGCAGTCACTGGCGCAGGCGCAAGTCAAGGCCGATGAGGTGATCCGCGAGGCGCGTGAGCACGCGACGCACATCATCGACCAGGCGCAGAAGCGTGCCAATGAACTCGTCGAGCAGGCCAAGAGCCAGGCGAGTGCCGAGGGCGCACGTCTGGTGGCATCCGCGCAGTCGCAGATCCAACTGGAAGCCACCCGCGCGCGTGAATCGCTGCGCAAGGATGTGGCCGCACTCGCCGTCAGCGCCGCCTCCAAGGTGCTGGAGCGCGAGATCGACCCCCGCACGCATGCCGAGCTGCTCAACAAGCTCGCCACGCAGATCTGAACCATGGCGGACAAGACCACCATCGCCCGACCCTACGCCAAGGCGGCCTTCGCCGAGGCGCGCGCCGACAGCATGCTGGACGCCTGGTCCGGCGCGCTGCATACGGCCGCCGCGGTGGTCGAAGATCCGCGCGTCCAGTCATTGCTGGGCGACCCGCACGTCACTACCGCGCAACTGTCGCAGCTGGTCCTGGACATCGCCGGCGCCGGGCTGGGCGCACACGGCAGGAACTTCGTGCAGGCCCTGGCCGAGGCGCGTCGCCTGGATTGCCTGCCGCAGATCGCCACGCTCTTCGACAGCTACAAGGACGAGGCCGAAGGCATCGCCGACGTCACCGTCACCTCGGCGGCACCGCTCGATGAGCGCCAGCAACAGTCGCTGGCGGCCGCCCTGACACGGCGCCTGAAGCGCGAGGTGCGTCTGCACTACAGCACGGATCCGCACCTGCTCGGCGGCGCCGTGGTGCGCTCCGGTGACCTGGTCATCGATGGCTCGGTGCGCGGGCGCCTGGAGCGCATCGCCAACGAACTGGTCGCGTGATGAGCGCCCACTCATACGAAATTCGCAAGGAATCCTAAGCATGGCCATCAAGGCAACCGAGATCAGCGATCTCATCAAGCAGCGCATCGAGAATTTCAAGGGCGTCACCGAGGCGCGCAATGTCGGCACCATCGTGTCGGTCACCGACGGCATCGTGCGCGTGCACGGTCTGGCCGATGCGCGCTACGGCGAGATGCTCGAGTTCCCGGGCAACACCTTTGGCCTCGCGCTGAACCTGGAGCAGGACTCGGTGGGCTCGGTGGTGCTGGGTGACTACAAGCACCTGGGTGAGGGCGATACCGTCAAGACCACGGGCCGCATCCTCGAAGTGCCGGTTGGGCCGGAACTGCTGGGCCGTGTGGTCGATGCGCTGGGTAATCCGCTCGATGGCAAGGGTCCGATCAATGCCGCCAAGACCGCGCCCATCGAGCGCGTCGCGCCGGGCGTGATCTACCGCAAGTCGGTGTCGCAGCCGGTGCAGACCGGCTACAAGTCGGTTGACTCGATGGTGCCGATCGGGCGCGGCCAGCGCGAGCTCATCATCGGTGACCGTCAGACCGGCAAGACCGCGATGGCCATCGACACCATCATCAACCAGAAATCCTCCGGCATTAGGTGCGTCTATGTCGCCATCGGCCAGAAACAGTCGACGATTGCCAACGTGGTGCGCAAGCTCGAGGAACACGGCGCCCTGAAGCACACCATCGTGGTGGCGGCGTCGGCCTCAACCCCGGCCGCCATGCAGTACATCTCCGCGTACTCCGGCGTCACCATGGGCGAGTACTTCATGGACAATGGCCAGGACGCGCTGATCATTTACGACGATCTGTCCAAGCAGGCCGTGGCCTATCGGCAGATCTCGCTGCTGCTGCGCCGGCCGCCGGGCCGCGAAGCCTTCCCGGGCGATGTGTTCTATCTGCATTCACGTCTGCTCGAGCGCAGCGCGCGGGTCAACGAAGAGTACGTGGAAATGGTCAGCAAGGGCGCCGTGAAGGGCAAGACCGGCTCACTGACCGGCCTGCCGATCATCGAGACCCAGGCCGGGGACGTCACCGCCTTCGTGCCGACCAACGTGATCTCGATCACCGACGGCCAGATCTTCCTGGAAACCGACCTGTTCAACGCCGGCATCCGCCCGGCCATGAACGCCGGCATCTCGGTGTCGCGCGTCGGCGGCGCGGCGCAGACCGACATCATCAAGCGCCTGGGCGGCGGCATCCGCCTGGCTCTGGCGCAGTACCGGGAACTGGCGGCCTTCTCGCAGTTCGCCTCCGATCTGGATGAGTCGACGCGCAAGCAGCTCGAGCGCGGCCAGCGTACCACCGAGGTGATGAAGCAGAAGCAGTACGAGCCGCAGTCGGTGGCCGAAATGGCGCTGTCGATCTATGCCGTCAACAACGGCTACATGGACAAGGTCGAGATCCGCAAGATCGTCGCCTTCGAGGCGGCGCTGCAGGGCTTCGCGAATACCAGCCACAGGGCATCGCTGGATGCCATCAACGCCAAGCCGGTCCTCAAGGAACATGAGGCGACGCTGAAGAAGATCGTCGAAGACTTCCTGGCCAACGGCACCTACTGAAGACGCCAGCATGCCCGGCACCAAGGAAATCCGCACCAAGATCGCGAGTGTCAAGAGCACTCAGAAGATCACCAAGGCCATGCAGATGGTGGCCACCAGCAAGATGCGTCGCGCCCAGGACCGCATGAAGCTGGCGCGCCCGTACGCCGAGAAGATGCGCACCGTGATCGGGCACCTGAACGAGGCCAATCCGGATTTCCGTCACCCGTTTCTGCTCGAGCGCGAGCCCAAGGCAGTCGGCTTCATCGTCATCTCCACCGATCGCGGCCTGGCCGGCGGTCTCAATGCCAACCTGTTCAAGCAGGTGCTGCTGCAGATGCGCGAATGGCAGAACAGGGGCGCGCAGGTGAGCCTGTCGATCGTCGGCAGCAAGGGCATTGCGTTCTTCCGCCGCCTGGGCACGCCAATACTGGGCAGCGTCACGGGCCTTGGCGATCGCCCGCATATCAAGGACCTGATCGGCACCATCAAGGTGATGCTCGATGCGTATCGCGAGGGCAGGATCGATCGGCTGTTCCTGGCCAATGCCAGATTCGTGAACACGATGACGCAGCAGCCCAGCATCACGCAGCTGCTGCCGATCATCGCGGTGGACAACCAGGGGCTGCCGGAGCACTGGGACTACATCTACGAACCCGACGCGGCCGCGATCCTGGAAGGATTGCTGATGCGCTACATCGAATCACAGGTGTACCAGGGCGTGGTCGAGAATGTCGCTTCGGAGATGGCCGCGCGCATGGTCGCCATGAAGGCCGCCACCGATAATGCCGGCAAGCTCATCCAGGACCTGCAACTCGTTTACAACAAGGCCCGCCAGGCTGCGATCACCAAGGAACTGTCGGAGATCGTCGGCGGCGCCGCGGCCGTTTAAGGATTAATGCATGACCACTACTGCTGAAGGCAAGATCACCCAGATCATCGGCGCCGTCATCGACGTCGAATTCCCGCGCGAGCACATTCCGCAGGTCTACGAAGCGCTGCAGCTGACCGAATCGGACCTGACCCTGGAGGTGCAGCAGCAGCTGGGCGACGGCGTCGTGCGCACCATCGCCATGGGCGCCTCCGAGGGCTTGAAGCGCGGTCTGCCCGTGCGCTCCACCGGCAAGCCGATCTCGGTGCCCGTGGGCAAGGCCACCCTGGGCCGCATCATGGATGTTCTGGGTCGCCCCCAGGACAACCGCGGTCCGGTGGACTCACCGCAGCACCTGCCCATCCATCGTGCGCCCCCGGCGTTTGATGAGCAGGCGGGCGGTCAGGACCTTCTGGTCACCGGCATCAAGGTCATCGACCTGCTGGTGCCCTTCGCCAAGGGCGGCAAGGTCGGCCTGTTCGGCGGCGCCGGCGTCGGCAAGACCGTGAACATGCTCGAGCTGATCAACAATATCGCCAAGCAGTACAGCGGTCTGTCGGTATTCGCCGGTGTCGGTGAGCGCACCCGTGAGGGCAACGACTTCTATCACGAGATGATCGAGTCGGGCGTCATCGACAAGGACACGCTGTCCAACTCCAAGGTCGCGATGGTGTACGGGCAGATGAACGAGCCGCCGGGCAACCGCCTGCGGGTCGCGCTCACCGGCCTGACCATGGCCGAATATTTCCGGGACGAGGTGCGCGAGGACGGCGGCAAGGGCCGCGATGTGCTGTTCTTCGTCGACAATATCTACCGCTATACCCTGGCCGGCACCGAAGTGTCGGCGCTGCTGGGCCGCATGCCCTCGGCGGTGGGCTACCAGCCCACCCTGGCCGAGGAGATGGGCGTGCTGCAGGAACGCATCACCTCCACCAAGACCGGTTCCATCACCTCCATCCAGGCGGTGTACGTGCCGGCCGACGATCTCACCGATCCCTCGCCGGCCACCACCTTCGCGCATCTGGACGCCACCGTGGTGCTGTCACGGCAGATCGCCTCGCTGGGCATCTATCCGGCGGTGGATCCGCTGGATTCCACCAGCCGCCAGCTCGATCCGCTGGTCGTCGGCGAGGAGCATTACAATACCGCGCGCGGCGTGCAGGCCGTGCTGCAGCGCTACAAGGAGCTGCAGGACATCATTGCCATCCTGGGCATGGACGAGCTGTCGCCCGAGGACAAGCAGGTCGTTTACCGTGCGCGCAAGGTGCGAAATTTCCTCTCGCAGCCGTTCAACGTCGCCAAGGTCTTCACCGGCCAGGACGGCAAGATCGTGCCGCTGAAGGACACCATCCGTGGCTTCCAGGGCATTCTCAATGGCGAGTACGACAACTTGCCCGAGCAGGCCTTCTACATGGTCGGCTCCATCGACGAGGCCGTGGAAAAGGCCAAGAAACTGCAGTAATGGCCACGCCCCACACAATCAAGGTCGAGATCGTCAGCGCCGAAGGCGAGATCTTCTCCGGCGAGGCGACCATGGTGTTTGCGCCGGGCAGCCAGGGTGATCTGGGCATCACCCCGCGGCATGCGCCGCTGCTGACGCTGCTGAAGGCCGGGGAAGTGCGGGTCCAGACCCCCGACGGCGCCGAGCAGGTGTTCTACGTCGGCGGCGGTGCGCTGGAAATCCAGCCCACCGTGGTGACGGTGCTGGCCGACACCGCCCTGCGTGCCAAGGATATCGACGAGGCCGCGGCGTTGGCCGCGAAGCAGCGTGCCGAGGAGGCCCTGAAGGATCGCGCCGGGGCCATCGATCACGCCGAGGCGCTTGCCGAACTGGCCCGTGTCGCCGCGCAGCTGAAAATCCTCGAGCGCCTGCGCAAAATCCGCGGTTAGGCCCGGCGCGCGGTAAGCTCACCGCCATGGGACGCGTCACCATTGGCTGCCTGCTGCTGTGCCTGAGCGCTGTGAGCCTGGCGGGACCTGCCGCTCCCTCCTTGCTGAAGCCACCCGCGGCCGAGGTGCAGCGCCAGAGCCTGATCAGCGCCGTGGATCGGATGGACCGCGGCAACGCCGCCGCTGGCGATGTTTACTTTGTGGGTTTCGCAGGCTTTGGTGAACAGAAGGTATTCCGCAAGGAGGCCGAGCTGGCGCAGCAGGTGTTCGCGGCGCGCTACGCCACCGACAGGCGCTCGCTGCTGCTGGTCAACGACATCCACGACCGGCGCACCTATCCGCTGGCGAGCTTCGATAACCTGCGCCTGGCCGTGAATGCCATCGGCCGCCGGATGCACCCGGATCGGGATACCCTGGTGCTGATGCTGACGTCGCATGGCAACGATGAGGACGGTATCGCCATCACCAACGGCAAAATGCCCGAAGATGCCCTGTCGCCACAGGATGTGCGCAAGATCCTCAACGAGTCCCACATACGCTGGCGCATCATCATCGTATCGGCGTGCTACTCGGGAATCTTCATCCCGGTGCTGAAGAACGATTCAAGCCTGATCATGACGGCGGCGGATGCCAGGCACAGTTCCTTCGGCTGCGACGACACCCGCGATCTGACCTATTTCGGTGAAGCCCTGCTGCGCGACGCGCTGCCTCATGCCTGCGCGCTCGATCAGGCCTACGCGGACATGGCCGCCATCATTCACCGACGCGAGGCCGAAGAAGACGAAATCCATTCCAATCCACAACTGTTCGTCGGACCGCGCATGGCCGCGAGGCTGCCGCAGCTGGATGCCGCGGCGGCCCGCAGCTGCAGGCCCGCACCCACTCCGACCCGTCATTGAGGCGCAACGTGGCGACCAAGAAAGCAGCTCCGACCCGATCAGTCCGCAAGGCAAGACCCAACAACGTTGCTCCGGCGCCGCAGCCGCTGGTGGTCATCATCCTCGCCGCCGGGTCCGGCACGCGCATGAAGTCCGCGCTGCCCAAGGTGCTGCAACCGCTGGCCGGCAGGCCATTGCTGCAGCATGTGCTCAACTGCGCCCGCGACCTCAATCCCACCGCAATCCACGTGGTCTACGGCTATGGCGGCGAAGCGGTGCCGCAGGCCTTGGCGCATGAGAAGGTGTCCTGGGTGCTGCAGGCGCAGCAGCTGGGCACGGGGCACGCCGTCATGCAGGCCGCACCGCAACTGTCCGCCGACCAGCGGGCACTGATCCTGTACGGTGACGTGCCCCTGATCACGACTGCCACGCTGCAGGCACTGTTGGCGGCCGCCGGCCGCGACGAGGTGGGGATACTGACCGTCGATGCCCGCGATCCGAGCGGCTATGGCAGGGTGGTGCGCAATGCGGCCGGCCGGGTGCAGGCCATCGTGGAAGAAAAGGACGCCAGCGCCAAACAGCGGCGCCTGCGCGAATGCAGTACCGGTGTCATCACATTGCCGGTGAAGCGGCTGACGAAATGGCTGCGGCTGCTGGACAATCGAAATTCACAGGGCGAGTACTACCTGACCGATCTGATCGCGCTGGCGGTTCGCGACCGCGTGGCCGTGCGCGCGCTGCTCGCGCCGGATGAAGCGGAAGTCCAGGGCGTCAACGACCGCCTGCAGTTGGCCGCCGCGGAGAGCACCTGGCGCGCGCGCCAGGCCCGCAAGCTCCTGCTTGACGGGGTTACGCTGATCGATCCGACGCGCGTGGATGTGCGCGGCGCGGTGTCGGTCGGTGAGGATGTCGTGATCGACGTGAATGTGGTGCTGGAGGGCGACGTCAAGCTTGGTGACGGTGTAAGAATCGGTCCTAATTGCCTGATACGCAATAGCCAGATTGCCGCCGGCACCCAGGTGTTCGGCCACTGTTTCATCGACCAGGCCATCATCGGGCCGAACTGCAACATCGGTCCGTTCGCGCGTTTCCGGCCCAAGAGCGTGCTCGCCGAACAGGTGCACATCGGAAACTTCGTTGAGGTGAAGAACACCAGCATCGGTGCCGGATCCAAATCCAATCACCTGACCTACCTGGGTGACACCACCGTGGGCGCGGGTGTCAACGTGGGCGCGGGCACCATCACCTGCAACTACGATGGTGCCAACAAATGGCCGACCACGATCGGCGACCGCGCCTTCATCGGCTCCGGCAGCATGCTGGTGGCGCCGGTGGAGATCGGGGCCGGCGCAACGATCGGCGCCGGCTCGACCATCGTCAGCAACGCGCCCGCGGAGCAATTGACGCTGGCACGCACTCGCCAGGTCTCCATTGCCGGCTGGAAGAGGCCCGTGAAGCGCGGAACTTAACCCGTGCATGCAATGTCGCTGTAGCACTGCGCCGGTAGTGTCGGCAGCCGGTACGGGGATGATGGGAGGTACCGATGAGTACCACGGAACCATTCTGGCTGCGAGATCCATTCTGGAGTCGACTCAATCACGTGGAAAGTCTGCATCTGCAGTTGCAGAACCAGCATGAAGCGGTGCGCCGGGAGCTCACCGCCATTCCCAGCGCGCGCAACAGCGGCTTCCAGGATGTCTGGCAGCGTTACTGCGAAGTGATCCGCGAGCTGGATATGACGACCGCCGAGCTGGAAGCGTTGCGCAACCGTCCCGAATAAAGCCATCCGGCGATGCGGCCTTGAAGACACTGTCGCGCAAGGTATTGGACGAATTGAGCGAGCTGCAGTCCGCGCTGCGCAAGCTCGCGGCGGACCGCAATGCCGCCCTGCGCATGTTCGCGGCCAGCCGCGACGCGGCGACCCAGGACGCACAACGCGAATTCTGGCTGGAGTTCTCCTGGGCCGACCAGGAGTATCGCGCCGCCGTCAATCGGCTCGCGCAGTTCTGTCGCGCCCACCGCCCTTCCCGGACCTAGCCACAACGCCCAAATCCCTTCCCTGCTCGAACGCGCTGGCGACCCGCCGCGCGTAAGGCCGCTTGGCGGCCGCTGCGTGGCTCCTTCATCGCCTGTGTCATTTCCATGGTTTGTGCTGCGACCGCACGACACTGTCATGCCGCTTTCCACTGCACACGTCACATAAACGCAAAGGCTTTGCAACACTGTCCACCTACATTGTTGACATATAACAAGCACAACAACACTACGGACGGGAGTCATTGTGGTCGACAGTCGCAAGCAGGCAATTTCAATTCGCATGAACGGCGCTGATGTCCGCAAGGTGAAAAAGCTGGCGCAGCGGCTGTCCGTCCGGGACTCGGACGTGATTCGATTCGCGGTGAAATGCATGCTCACCCGGCTGGGGCCGCTCTATGACAGCGAAGTCAAGGGTCGCAACCTGGTGCCGGTCTTTGTGGAGTCCGGCGCGGAGCTGCTGCGGTTCTTCGACCTGGATGCGGCGCGCCTGGACGGAATCATCAATGACGGTGTGGAACTCGCCCGGCGGGTCGAGCGCGATGACATCGCCCTGCTGGCCCTGACCGGCGGCCAGGAACCCTACGCCGCGCTGCTGCTGAGCGAGCTCAACAAGGAGGAACGCAATGGCGCCTCGGCCAGCGAGCTCGCCAACTCATTGCGCCAATACCTGTACGACAAGTACGTGTACCGGCCTGGCAACGAACACGGCCACAAGCCCCTTGAAGTCGTCGAGCCGGTGAGGCTCGCGGCAGTCGGAGGCCTCCATGAATGACCCCGCAAGCCTGCTGCGGCGAATGGCCGCGGCACTGGCACTCGCCGCCGCCCTGCTGGGCAACACGGCCGCGCACGCCGGCCAGATTTTCTCGGACAGCCATCTGATCCAGGGAACGTCGGTGATCAGCAGCGTCAGCTACGCCTTCAATGTCTCAGGACCCGGCGTACTGACCGTTGACCTGGACGATTTGACCTGGCCGACCAAGCTGACCGATCTGAGCTTCACGGCCACCACCTCATCCACGGTGATCGGGCAGCTCAACGGCGCCGGCCAGGAGAGCTTCGATCTCACCTCCGGCGGCACCATCTATGCGTATGTCACGGGCGAGGCCACCAATGCTGCCACCGGGCCGAACTATGGCGTCGGCCTGTACACCCTGGCCGTCGGATTCACTCCCGCGCCCGTGCCGCTGCCCGCCAGCGTGGCTCTGCTGCTCGCGGCACTGCTTGGACTGGCGTTGCTGCAGCTGCGATTTCGCCAGGACTATCGTTTCCTAAGCGCTCCTCCCCAGAGCGCCTGATCGAGCGGCCCGCGCTCTCCCCATAGCGCGGGCCGCTCATTGCCTGGATCGGCCAGGTCGGGCTGCCGCCGCAATTAAAGCGTCACGGAGCACCCTTAGTATGACAAACGTAGACACGAAAGCCGCGCGTCTGGGCAAGCGACAGCCGGCTCACTTTCAAATACAAGCGAAGTCCCAACCATGCAACCTGCCCTGATCCTGTCGCTGGCGCTGCTGTCGGCGCTCGCAGTCGACGCCGCCGCCGCACAACAACCGGCCACCATGGCCGCCGCGAGCGATGCGGCCAAGGCCGCTCCGGCCGCCGCCGCCGCGCAGGATGCGGCGGGTGCCTACCTGGTTCAACCCGGCGATGTCCTCACGGTCACGGTGTGGAAGGAAACGGACCTGACCGGCGATGTACTGGTGCGCCCGGATTTCGGCCTGTCATTTCCACTGGTGGGCGATCTGGATGCCCATGGCAAGACGGTCGATGAGCTGCGCGAGGAAATCACGGCCCGGCTCACGCGCTACATCCCAAGTCCGGTGGTGACCGTGGCGGCCAAGACGGTCGCCGGCAACCACATATATGTGGTGGGCAGGGTGCAGAAGCCGGGCGAGTATCCGATGGCGCGTGACGTGGATGTGATGCAGGCGCTGAGCCTGGCCGGTGGCGCCACGCCCTTCGCCGCGGTCAACGACATCATCATTCTGCGGCGCCTGTCTGCCGGCCAGATCGTGCTGCACTTTCAATACAACGACGTGGCGCGCGGTCAGGATCTGCGGCAGAACATCCTGCTGCAGCCCGGCGACACCGTCGTTGTCCCGTGAGATCCGGATCCAGGATCAAGTGCATGACCCGAATGACGCAGGCAGCACTCGGGGTCGGATGCCTGGCCGGCGGGCCGCCGCCGGCGCATGCCGCCGAATGGTCGATCGCGCCCCAGGCCAGCATCTGGCTGGACAATGACAGCAACCGCTACCTGAGTCTGCCCGCCACGACCACGCAGAGCGCCTATGTCAATCCAAGCGCCGTGTTCCAGTGGTCCAGCGAGACCAATCAGCTGTCGCTGACGCCGTGGCTGATGTGGCAGCAGATCAGCAACTCGGCATACGCCAACGTACACAGCGAAAGCCTGACCGGTGAGTACGACTGGACGGGCGAGGTCGGACAGCTGACGCTGCAGGGCGGCGTATCCGACTACAGCACACTGGCCACCGACATTCCCGACACCGGCCTGGTCGCACCGGGTGTGAACCGCAGAACCCGTCAGGGTTCGCTGGCCTTTTCCCATCAGCAGACCGAGCGCCGCAGCCTGGTGCTGCAGCTGTCCTGGCTGGATATCGGCTACTACGGGCCCAACAGCGAGTTGTACAACCTGCTGTCGGGTTACAAGTATGCAAGCCTCTCCCTGGGCGAGAAGTTCTCCCTGGCGCAGAACACCGCGCTGACGGTGAGCGGCTTCGACAATCAGCTGATCACGCCGCTGTCCTTCGGCAACAGCCGCGAGAGCGGCCTGCGCCTGGACCTGCAGCACAACTTCACCGAGCGCATGACGCTCAAGGCCTACGTGGGGGCGAGCCAGCGCTCGCTGGAGGAGCTGCGCACGACCGAGTCGCTGGACTCGCCGGTGGCGCTGCAGGCCACCAGCAGTATCGGCGCGCTGGGCGGATTCACCTTTACCTACGCCACCGAACGCGGTCACCTCGACCTGGACTACGCCAATTCGCTGGAACCGTATACCGGGGGTGTCCTGGCGCAGCGCCAGACACTGACCCTCTCAGATACGCAGAGTCTGACCGAAAAAATCGATCTGCTGCTGTCCGCGGCCCGGGTGCAGAACAACCACGGCGCCGTGATGCTGGGCATCGACCGCGGTTACTACGACATCGCCACGATCGGCATCAACTGGCATTTCGCCGAGACCTGGCGCGTGCACTCAGAGGCCGGCATCACCCACAGCGAGACCCTGGTGGTCGCGCCCGATCAGCCCACACAACCCCTGACGGAGTGGCGAGTGGCGCTGTCCTTGACCTGGACGCCGCTGCCCACGATCCGAACGTTCTAGAAGAGCGCCATGAACAACAAATCCGACAAACCGCAGGGACTGCAGGGCTACGTACAGATCGCCCGGCGCCGGCGCCGCTCCATCCTCATCGCCTTCGCAGGCGGCATGGCGGCGACGCTGCTGCTGGCCGCGCTGCTGCCGGCGAGTTACCGGTCCGCGGGCACCGTGCTGATCGAACAGCAGGAGATGCCCACCGACCTGGTGAAATCGACCGTCACCTCCTATGCCGACCAGCGCGTGCAGGTGATCAGCAAGCGCGTCATGACCACGGCGACGCTGCTGGACATCATCAAGCGCTACAACCTGTATCCGCGCGAGCAGTCGCGTGACACGCGCGAGGCACTGCTCAAGCGCATGCGCGAGGACATAGGACTGAAGATGATCAGCGCGGATGTGATCGATCCGCGCAGCGGGCGACCGACCTCGGCCACCATCGCCTTCGAGGTGTCCTATACCAGCCGTTCGGCGGACCAGGCGGCGCGCGTGGCCAACGAGCTCACCACGCTGTACCTGAACGAGAACCTGACCAACCGCACCAAGCTGGCCCATGACGCAACCGACTTTCTCGAAGGCGAGGGCGATCGCATCAATGCCCAGATCGTCGATCTGGAAGCGCGCCTCGCGAAGTTCAAGGACAAGAACTACGCCAAGCTGCCGGATCTGGTGCAGCTGAACATGCAGCTGCTGGATCGCAACGAGGAGGAGCTGCGCACCCAGGAAGCGCGCTTGAGCTCCCTGGAACAGCAGCGCGTCTACCTGCAGGCGCAGCTGGTGCAGCTGAAACCCAATTCAACGGTGTTCTCGGAGACCGGCGACCGCATCGTCTCCAGCAACGACCGGCTCAAGATGCTGCGCTCGCAGCTGGCTGCCGCCAAGGCGAAATACGCTCCGGACCACCCGGATGTGGTCACGCTGACCCGCGAAGTCAGCGGCATGGAGGCGGAACTGGGCGAGAAGCCCGACACCATCAACGATCTGCGGCGCGAACTGCAGGAGACCCAGTCGCAGCTGGATGACGCGCGCAAGCGCTACACGGCCGAACACCCCGACCGGGTGCGCCTCGAAGCCATGGTCAAGTCCCTGCAGACCGATCTTGATGCGGCGCTTGCCGCCAGCAGTGCACCGAGCCTCGCCACTCCCGACACCACCAAGCCCACGGACGCCGACAATCCCGCCTACGTGCAGATCCAGGCGACGCTGTCAGGCACTGAAAACGACATCAAGTCCCTGACCGACCAGATCGGCAAGCTGCAGGCATCGGTGCACGACTATGAGACCGACGTGGCCGGCTCCCCGCAGGTCGAGCGCGAATACCACGACCTGACCCGGGATCTGGACAACGCCCGGCTGCGCTATCAGGAAATCCGCACCAAGCAGGGTGAGGCGCGGGTGGCACAGAGCCTGGAATCCGACCGCCAGGGGGAACGCTTCACGCTGATCGATCCGCCCTTGCCGCCGGAGGAGCCGGTCAGCCCCAACCGGCCGCTGATAGCGATCGCCGGTCTGATTCTCAGCCTGGCACTGGCGGCGGCCGTTGCCATGCTGCGCGAGGTCCTGGATACCACCATCCGCAGCCGCGATGAGCTGCTGCAGCTGGTGGGGGTGGCGCCGCTGGCCCTGATCCCGCGCATCGAAACCCAGGCCGACCGACGCACGGCCAAGCGCCGCTTCCACCTGGCGCTGGGCTCGGCGGCCGGCAGCGCCTGCCTCGCCCTGGTGCTGGTGCACCTGTTCTATCGACCGCTGGACGTGCTGTTCTTTTCGCTGGTGCAACGGCTGGGGATGTAGATGAACGCCAACATGGACAAGCTGCAACGCGCGCTGGATCTGGCCGCCATTCACCGTCCCACGGCCAACGCCGATGAGGTCGCGGTGGCCGAGCGCACGGCGGTACGCCGCGAGTTCACGCCGCCGCCCATGGAGCCCGCGCGCCGCCTGGCCGTGGACTGGACGGCGCTGCGTGAGAACCGCGTCGTCGACTGGGCGGATCGGCGCCCGGCCGCCCAGGCCTACCGGATGCTGCGCACCCAGGTACTGCAGCGCGCCCGCAGCCATCACCTGTCCACCATTGGCGTCATCAGTGCTGCCAATGGTGAGGGCAAGACTCTGACGGCCATCAATCTGGCGCTGGGGCTCGCCGCCGAACCGAACCAGTCGGTGATGCTGATGGACCTTGATCTGAAGCGACCGAGCATCGCCAGGACACTGGGTCTGGCGCTGGATCAGGGTCTGGAGAGCTGGTTCGCCGGCATCGCCAAGCTCGAAGACCTGTGGTGTGGGCTGGAGGGTGCCGAGCGCCTGTTCGTGCTACCCACGCTGCACCCGGTTCCCGACAGCTCCGAGGCCCTGGCACGCGTCACGACGACCCGGATGTTCCAGGATCTCAAGGAGCGCGATCCGGGGCGCCTGATGATCGTTGACCTGCCACCGGTGCTGCTCAGCGACGACGCCATCACCCTCGCACCCAGCCTGGATGCCGTGGTGCTGGTGGTCACCGAGGGACGCACGCGGCGCGAAGATGTCAGCCGGGTGCTGGAACTGCTGGGCAATACCCGAGTGATCGGTACGGTTCTGAACCGCTCCACCGAATCGGAGAAGCGCGCCTACTAAGGCGCCGTACCCCATGTACGAGCAGTTCTACGGCCTGTCCGTCAAACCCTTTGCGCTCTCTCCGGATCCCGCCTTCCTGTACCTGGGGCGGCACCACCGCCATGCCCTGACGCTGCTGCAGTACGCCATCCACGAAAGCGCCGGTTTTGCCCTGGTCACCGGAGAGGTGGGCTGTGGCAAGACCACCCTGGTGCAGCATTTCCTGGATCGACCCGGTTCAGGCCTGCGCGTGGGCTACCTGTCCAACATCCATCCCGGCATGGGTGCGCTGCTGCCCTGGATCATCGAAGCCCTGGGCGCGGAGGCCGCCACCCTGCCGACGCAGTGCTACCGCCAGTTCGTGACGCTGGCCCGCAGCGAATCCCAGGCCGGCCGGCGCCTGCTGCTGGTGATCGATGAGGCCCAGAATCTGAGCACCCCGCAGCTCGAAGAGCTGCGCGTGCTGTCCAATCTCAATGCCGGCCGGGAAATGCTGCTGCAGGTGATTCTGGTGGGCCAGCCGGAGCTGCGCGCGACCCTGGGCAGCGCGCAGCTGCGCCAGTTCGCGCAGCGCATCCTCATGGACTATCACGTCGGCACCCTGCACGCCGGGGAAACCCAGGACTATGTCCGCCACCGTCTCAAGGTCGCGGGCGGCTCGCCCAGCCTGTTCACACCCGAGGCCGTGTGCCGCGTACACGAGGCCGGTGGCGGTACGCCGCGCGTGATCAACATCCTGTGCGACAACGCGCTGCTGTACGGCTTCGCGGAGCAGCGTGCCGACATCGACGCGCAAGTCATCGCACAGGTGGTGCAGGATCGCGCCGGCAGTGTGCTGCCGCTGCGTGCCTGCGCCGGCTGATGCGCATACTGCACGTCGTGCCCAGCTACTGGCCCGCGGTGCGCTATGGCGGACCGATTCGCTCCGTGCATGGACTGGCCGTGGCACTGACGCGCCTGGGCCATGAAGTCCATGTCTACACCACCAGCATGGACGGCCCGCTCGACCTGTCGGTGCCGCTGAACACACCGGTGGACGTGGATGGCGTGCAGGTCTGGTATTTCCAGGTTCCGCGCCTGCGCCGTCTGCATGTGGCGCCCGGGCTGGCGCGCCAGCTGCGTCGCGATGTCGCCGGCTTCGATGTCGTCCATCTGCACTCCGTGTTCCTGTGGCCGACCTGGACAGCGGCCCGAGCGGCGCGCAAGGCCGGCATTCCCTACATCGTGGCGCCCCGCGGCATGCTGGTGCGCGACATCATTCGCCGCAGGAGCCGCTGGCTCAAGCACGCCTGGGTTGCACTGATCGAGCGGCGCACGCTCTCGCAGGCGGCGCGGCTGCATGTCACGGCGCGCAGCGAGGCGGAGGAACTGCGGGCCCAGAAGTTCCTCGATGCCCCGATCGTCACCATCCCCAACGGGGTGTCGTTTCCGGAACAACCACCGCTATTGAGTCACGGGCCATTCAGTGAGCTGCCTCCAAGCTATGCATTGTTTCTCAGCCGCATCAGTTGGAAGAAGGGCCTGGACCGCCTGCTGCGGGCCTGGCAGGCGGTGCCGGATCTGCCGCTGGTGATCGCGGGCAACGATGATGAGGGCTATCAGGGCAAGCTCGAGGCCCTGGCGCGCGAACTGGGCATCGCCGAGCGCGTGCTGTTCGTGGGGCCGGCCAGCGATGCGGACAAGTGGGCGCTGTACGCGCACGCCGAGCTGTTCGTGCTGCCGTCCTATTCGGAGAATTTCGGCATGGTCGTGGCCGAGGCGATGGCCATGGGCTGTCCGGTCATCGTCACACCCGATGTGGGGGCCGGGGAGCTGGTGGCGCAGGCCGGCGCCGGGCTCATCAGCGGCGGCGAGCCGCAGCAATTTGCGGCCGCGGTGCGGCAGCTCATGGCGGACCCTGCGGCGCGCCACCGCCAGGGTCAGGCGGGACGGGCGTTCGCCCGCGCTCAGCTGTCATGGGAGGGCATCGCCCGCAGGACCTGTGAGATGTACCGTGACGCGCTTCAGGTCTGAGGTGTTCTGGGTCGTGGCCGGGCAGGCGCTCAGCGCGCTCGGCACCCTGGTGGGCGTGCGGCTGCTCACGCAGATGCTGGCCCCTGCCCAGTACGGCGTACTGTCGCTGGCCCTGGGAATGTCAGTGCTGTCGGGCAACCTGGTGACCGCCCCGCTGACCCAGGCAGCCATCCACTTCTATCCAAGGTACAGCGCCGAGCGCCTGTGCGAACTGCGCGACTCGCTGTGGCGCGGCTTGCGCCGCTTGCTTCCCTGGATCACGCTGGTGGCGCTGATCGGCGGCGCCTATTACAGCCTGAGCCGCCGCGGTTCACCCGGGCTGGTGGTACTGGTGCTGCTGCTGTTCGCACTGGAATGCTGGCGCACCTCCTGCCTGAGTCTGCTGAACGCCGCGCGTGAGCAGCGCCGCTATGGACTGTGGTCGGCCTGCGATGCATGGTTCCGGCCGCTGGCCGCGGCCGCCGCGGTCCTCTTGGCCGGCCATGGGGCGATGGCGGCGCTCGCCGGCTACGTGCTGACCTCCGCCACGCTGTCGCTGCTGTGGTCCAGGAATCTGTGGCCGGCCCGCGCCCCGGCGGCGGTGCCGCCGTCGCAGGCGCGCGCGCTGGATATGGCCATGTGGAGTTACGCGCTGCCGCTCATTCCGCTGGGACTTCTGACCTGGGTGACGACGCTGGGTGATCGCTACATCATCGGCGCGGCGCTCAGTGTCAGCGATGCAGGCCTGTACGCCGCGGTCTACGGTCTGGCGTACAGCCCGTTCATGATCCTCAGCAGCGCGGCGGAACAGGCCATACGCCCGGTATATCAGACGGCGGTCAGCCATGGCGACCAGGAGCGCGCGCGGCGACTGCTGTGGCTGTGGCTGGCGGGGGTGTGCCTGCTGTGCGCAGCCGGCGTACTGCTGTTCGCGGCGACGCATGATCTCATCGCCCGGGTGCTGATCAGTCCCGGCTACCGCCATGCCTCCTGGCTCATGCCCTGGGTGGCATTGGGTTATGGCATCCGGTGCGTCTCCTATGTGTTTGAGAGGGTGTGCTACGCCTATGGCAGGACCTGGCGGGTACTGCTGATCCAGGTGTGCGCGGCCTCCACCACTCTCATCGTCACGCCCCTGGCCGTCCTCAACTTCGGGTTGCAGGGTGCAGCCTGCGCGGTACCGGTGTGCTTTGGCATGCAGTGCCTGGCGGCGGCGCTTTTGGCCAGGCGCACCATCCGCGAGGCCGCGGGAGCGCACCGGGCACCGACCATCCGGGCGGCGGGGCCGGCGGTGTCATGACCGCCTGGATGCTGCGACACCGCCTGGCCTGCTATTGGGTGCTGAACCTCGCGATCGGTCTGGGCGCTGCGCTGGCGGCGCTGCTGCAGGGTGGTGCCATCATGCGCGCGCTGTACGGCGCGGCGCTGTTCGCCCTCTGTTCGGCGCCGCTGCTGCTGCTGCGGACCCTGACCAGCCGCTACATTTTGCTGGCCCTGTTCATGGGGGCCTATTTCATGCACTTCGGCGCCCTGGACGTGCAATACGCCTTCCTCGGCAAAGACGCAGGGTCGGCCAACGCCCTGGCGCCAGCCGAAGTCGCGGCCCTGCTTGGCGGATTTCTGGCCCTGCTGGGCTATCTGGCGGGGGATCGGCTGATGCATCCGACACCGGCCCAGGCGCCGCGATCCGAGTGGCCGGTCCCGACGCTGCTGACGGTGGGCCTGATCCTGTGGGTAATCGGCACCGGCGATGTTCTGTACTACCAGGTCTTCATCATTCCGGAGAAAACCAACGCGGCGGCCCAGCGCGGTTTTGCCGAGCTCGGCGCATACCTGACATTCGTGTTCCTGCTGCTGCAACTGCTGCAGCCATTGGGGCTGCTGATGCTCGCGTACGGCTACGCCCGGCGCCGCGGCATCCTGTGGGCGAGCATCGTCATCACCGTGGTCGGCCTGCAGGTCGTCGTGGCCTTCGTGACCGACGTCAAGTCCACCGCACTGATCGCCGGACTCATCGTCATCGTGACGCGGACGCTGGTGGACCGGAAACTGCCCGGCGGCTGGGTGGTGGCGGGCATCGCCTTCATCGTTCTGGCCTTTCCCGTGTTTCAGGCCTATCGCACGGAGATCACCGGGGTGCGCGGCCTGAATCGCGCGCAGGCCTTCATGGAACTGGGCAAGGTGCTGCAGATCGCCCTGTCATCGCGCGACAAGGTGCAATCGGGTGCTGCCGAGGATCGTGCCCAGACCTTTGTCGAGCGCGCCTATATCAAGGACAACCTGGCGGCCGTCATCCAGCACGTGGGTGTTGACACTCCCTATCTGCACGGCAGCAGCCTCGTGGCCATACCCATGGCGTTCGTGCCACGCATCCTGGCACCGGACAAGGACTCCTTGAGCGTGGGACAGCTGTTCACCAAGCAGATCGCAAGAAGTGACGAGGACACCTATATCTCGATTTCACACCTGGGCGAGCTGTACTGGAATTTCGGCTGGCTGGGCATTTTCTTCGGCATGTCACTGAGCGGCATTTTCCTGGGAGCCGTCGGTGCACGCGCCAGCGTCGAGCAGGGCGTTTCGATGACGCGGCTCATGGTGCTGGTGGCGACCGTTCAGACCATGTGCATTGGCTTTGAGGGCGAGATTCCAAACTCCTACGTCGTATGGATGCGATCCATCGCCGCGATAGGACTGCTGCATCTGCTGTTCGCGCGCCGCCGCGATCAGGCCGCGCCGGCGCCAACGGTGCTGGAACCGGGCCGGCCGCAGCTGCTGCACAGATTCCCGAACGTCATGCGCTAGCCTAGTGTTTGGGACACTCGCAAGAATCCGTGGTGGAGCACACTCGGGTGGTGCGGCCTCCGGAATCGAACAGGGGTTTGTCCACTTGCTGACAGCGGTTGGCATACAGCACCGTGTCGCGCACGTTTTGTTTCCCGGCAATCCGGATGCCGACCCGGTCGGTCTGGCCATAGCGGCAGATCGACCGCGGTGCCGGGGCGGTAATGTCGCGTAGGCGATTGTGGAACACCAGGGCATTGCGGATGTAGGGCCAGTTGCCCGGTGGCGGACCGGAATACCAGGTCAGCGCAAAGTCTATGGCGCCGCCGCGGAAACTGTCGGCGTGGTTGATGGTGTTGTGCGAGATGGCAACGCCGAAACCCACGGTCGGCGGCGGCGATTCCGGGGTCGGCGAGCTGCTGTAGGAGCCCAGGATGCCGCCGTAGCTGCAGTCGGATGACCAGTCATATTCGCCATCGATACGATTGTCGCGGATCTCAAGCGCGCTCTGGAAGGTCGTTGCATCGGTGCAGTCCGGACAGGACGGCGTGCGGGTGGTGTATGTCTGATTGAAGTAGATGCCGTTGGTGTCCCACTGCGTGTTGCCCTCGACCACCGAGTCGGCCGTGGCGCCTGCGATGGCAATGGTTCCGCCATTGGGCCCGGTGAGATTGGACTTCTGACACGGCGGATGGCGTTGATCGATCTCATTCGCCACCACGAATGCCTGCCAGAACTCGCGGCCGATGGCGACGCGACTCACGCCGCCGCGTGGCGGCACATCCCAACGCGGCGCGATGTGCACGGTCAGCGTGCCTGCCGCGATGTCTTCCTCATAACCGATGATCCGGCGCACCTGACCGACTCCGGGGCCGTCGACGATCTGCAGCCAGTGGCCGCGATAATAGGCAGCGCGCGGCAGCGCCCGACCCTGCAGGTCGGACAGCCTCGAAGCACTCACGGTGATCCGCTCATCCCCGGCCGCGCTGATCACGGGCGCATCCTTGAAGCCGAAGGTGTTGCCGCTGCCGTCGAAGGCAATGGCCTCCCCGTCCCCATCCTTGTCGCCGGAGCAGCTCACCTGGTTCTGCGCAATCAGCAGATTCTCGAGGTTGTTGTTCATGTTCCAGAAGAAGGCGGCGCGAAATCCCTTCGGATCGGATGGATCCTGCAGCGCGGCGCTGCTGCTGCCATCGGCAATGTTCGCACTGAAGTCCAGGCGCCGGGCGGCGCCGATTTCGCTGGCGATCGTGCCCTGGCGCGCCGCCAGGTCGAGGTAGCTGCCGGGGATGAAGCGGTTCGCGCGCACGATGGAGTCGTCCAGGCGAAACGGAACACCGGCGTGAAAAGCGCCGCCGGGAAGGTTCAGGGCTTCCGAGTAGGCACCGAAGCGATTACCGGTGATGAAGATGCGTGACAGCGGCCGGGCGGCATCATCGGTGATCGCGATACCCACCGGCAGAAAGACATTTCCGGTAATGACGACATCGGCGACCTCATGTGAATCAGAGACGCTCAGGCGGTCATTCAGCGGGCCCAGCCGCAGCATGGGGCGCGACTCGGCCAGCGACTTGAACCGCGCATCATCCATAAAGGTGACGCCGGACACCAGGTTGCGACCGGTCAGGGTCAGGAGGGGACCGGAATGCCGCGGATCAACCGCTTCGTGCCTGCGGATGACACTGGCTCCGGGCACGGCTGCGCGCAGCTGCACATCGTGTTGCAGCACGAATCCGTCATCAGCGCTGGCGCGCGCGGCCTGAGTGGATAGCAGCCATGTTCCTCGCGGAATGACAATGGTTGCTGCACCGGCCCGAGACACGGCTTCCAGCAGTCGCGCAAAGCATTCGCTGTCGTCCAGGGTATCGTCGGGATGGCAGGCGCCGAAGCGCGGATCGCCAAGCGTGAACTCACGCTGCGGCCGGGGATCCGCACGAACTTCGAGTCGCTGCTCGGGGATCTCAACCCAGTCGCCGTCGGAGCGTCGCGCACTGACGCGGTAGCGGCCCGGCAGCAGTGCCGCGGGCAGCACGGCCTCGGCGACATACTGCGCCATGACCGAAGATCGGGCGGGAGCCGGCACAGTGGCGAGTTCGTAATCGTGGGGACCGAGCAGGCGGATGCGCGTCAGCGCTGCCGCCTCCGTCGTGAGGTTGCGGCCGATCACCCGCAGCCGTCGCCCGAGCTTCGCCACGTCGGCCGTTGCATAGACGTAGGCGGGGCTGAACCATTGGGGTCTGGGGTCGTTGATGGCAAGGGCGTCGCTCCATTCGTTGCGCGCATTGACCACCCAGAGTCGATAGGCGCGGCCCTTGAGGATCTGAGGAGGCATCCGTACGGTGATGGCATAGGGCGGATCCCCGACCTGAACGACCGGTGCGCGGCCGCGCGTGGCATCGGAGTGCCGCGGCAGCGCCTCGGGATGCGAATCGGCGGCGGGCCCATTCGCCGCCACATAGACCACCTGATCCGAAGCGTCAAAACCCGTGCCGCCGATCATGATCAGATCATCCGGGTCGGCACGGACCGGGGATTCATAGCCGGGCGTGTGCATGATCATTGGCGCGGCGCCGTGAACCGCGCCGCCGCTGGCGAGCAGTCCCAGGATTGCCGCCGCCGAGCGCAGGCTCATTGCTGGGCGATGCCCGCGGCCGTGGTGGGAACAGTTGCGCTGCAGCGGCGAGTCAGCCAGCGCGCAAGATCGGCGGTCCGGTCTTCGAACAGGGTGGCGAAACCCAAGGCGACCGCCATGGCAATCCCCAGCAGCGCCAGGGCCAGCCCGATGACGGCCAGCGGCGAGACGATTCCGGTTGGCGCCAGCAGTCCGCAGCGAAACAGGATCGCGGCCAGCAGGGTCATGACCTGCAGGTGGGTCACGTACAGCGAGTAGGAAAAGCGTGCCAGTGATTTGTCGAGCTTCCGTGCCGACAGATGTTCATCGGTGGCGCCTGCCGCCAGCACCACGAAGCCCGCGACGCCGATGAGCAGGATGGCAGTTCGCATCCCCAGCCACGCGCCCAGGGCGACCCCGACGATGCCTGCCGCCATGCCCGCGTGATGCACGAGGCGCCTCAGCAGCGCCAAGCGCAGCAGGCGCCGCAGGTCCACCGCATTGGCGTAGGCGCCTGCCAGCCATACCAGCCAGAAGGCCGCTTCCATGCGACTGACCAGGGCCACCAGCACCGCCGACCCGAAGGCCAGGACGGTTGCCGTCCTGAATCCTCCCAGGCGGAACCCCGCGGCGAACAGGGCGGGGAAGGCGAAGTAGTAGATCCACTCGTTGCCGAGGCTCCAGAGGCTGCCGGCCGATCCGATGGGCGGCGAGATCAGCGGTTCGAGGCAGAACACCGCCGCGATGGCGCGCGCCAGGGTGTAGCGGGAGAAGATCGGCGTGTCACCGAGCGCCCCACCCTGCCACACCTGGCTGAACAGGGGATTGAGATGATCGAAGTGGAACACCGCGCCATCGATGAGCATGGTGAGCAGCAGCGCGGGGATCAGCACGATGTAGATGCGCGCGAGGCGGGCGATGGCGTAGCGGCGCGGCTGGAAGCTTGCGAAATCCCTGATCACCACGCCGCCGACCAGGTAGCCGCTGAGCACGAAGAACACGATCACCGCGGGGCTGCGCATCTGCGCGATGGCATTGAGGATCGGGCTGCCGCGCACCGAGTCGTTCAGGATCGCAATGGCATGGCCAGCCGCCACCAGCGCAGCGGACGTCCAGCGCACTCGATCCAGCAGGGGGCGGTAACTCACGGTTACCCAAGGGAAACGAAGTTGCGTTACAGGCTGATGTATTTTATGCCCAAGCCATAGATAAAGTCAGCCCGGCGTCACTGTCGCGTCATCGCCGCCAGCGATGATGACCGCATGCAACCCGCTGTCCCCGGCACCGTGATCATTTTTCACATCGGCAGCATTGGCGACACCGTCGTCATGCTGCCCTGCCTGCATGCCATCGCCCGGCACTTCCCCGACCAGCGACGCATCCTGCTGACCAACAAGCCGGATTCCGCGCGCGCCTCATCGGCCGAATCCGTGCTGGGCGATTCCGGTCTGATCCATGGTGCGCAGTACTACCCCGCCGGACTGGGATCGCCCGCGGCGGCCCTGTCCCTGGTTCGCCGGCTGCGCTCGACCGGCGCGCGCACCCTGGTCTATCTCGCGCCCCGGACGACGATCTGGCAGGTGCGCCGTGATCTGCCGTTCTTCCGGCTGGCCGGCATCCGCAGGTTCCTGGGTCTGCCGGAAAACCAGCGCGCGCTGCAGCGCCGTGTCGATCCGGAGGGCAACGTCGAGCCGGAGGCGCGCTACCTGGCCCGCAAACTGTCGCGGGACATCCTCGTGGATCTGGCCACGGCCAACTGGGACCTGAAGCTGTCGGCCGTGGAGAGGACGGTCGCCGAGGAGCACCTGGCCGCACTGCCCCCGGGAGTGCCCAGGGTGGCCTTGGCGCCAGGCGCCAAGTGGGCCTCAAAGGACTGGGGTGAAGCGCGTTGGACGCAGCTGCTGCAACAGCTTCGGGCACGCACGCCGCATATCTGCCCGGTGCTGCTGGGCGCTGCCGATGAGCACGCCCTGGCGCGGCGCATCCTGTCGCAATGGAACGGGCCGGCGCTGAATCTGTGTGGCGCACTGAGCGCACGTGAGTCCGCGGCGGTGCTGGGTCGCTGCGGCGTGCTGGTCTGCCACGACAGCGGCCCCATGCACCTGGCAGCCACGCAGGGCACACCCTGCGTGGCGCTGTTCGGCAATCTGAACCTACCGCGTCAATGGTTCCCCTGGGGCGATCAGCACCACGTGATCCACGAAGCTCGGGGTGTCACCTTCATCAGCGTTGCGGAGGTTGCCGATGCCGTGAGCGAAAGAGTGGATGAACTGGCGCAGGTGGCGCCCTCGCGCGCGCGCCATCTGTACCTGGTCCGAAGCTAAGGGGACCCTTTCCCCTGGCCCTTGATGCGCTCCACCAGTGCCGTGGTGGATTTGGCCGGCAGCAGCGGCACCAGCGCCACCGTGCCGCCATAGGACTCCACGAAATCCCTGCCCACCACCTGCTCGGGCCGGTAGTCAGCACCCTTGACCAGCACATGAGGCTTGATCGCCTGCAGCGCCTCAAGCGGGGTGTCCTCATCGAATATGGTCACCGCATCCACGCATGCCAGTGCCGCCAGCAGCGCCGCCCGTTCACCCTCATTCACCAGCGGCCGTTCCGGTCCCTTCAGGCGCTTCACGGAGGCATCGCTGTTGATGGCCAGCACCAGCACATCGCCCAGCCGGGCAGCGCCATGCAGCAAGGACAGATGTCCCGCGTGCAGCAGGTCGTAGCAGCCATTGGTGAACACGATGCGTTTGCCGGCCATGCGCCAGGAGGCGGCGCGCGCGGCGATGTCCTGGCGCGACAGAACCTTGGCCTCGGGGCCGGCGGTCAGTTCACTGCGGATGCTGTCGGCATCCACCGCCACCGCACCGACCTGGCCGACCGAGACGCCGGCCGCGGCGTTGGCGATTCGCGCGGCCACCATCAGCGGCGCATGCGCGGCGAGGGCCAGTGTCAGCACCGCAATGGCCGTATCACCGGCGCCGGTGACGTCGAACACCGCGCGCCGCGTGGCGGGGACCACAGCTTCCGGTCCATCGGCGGGGACGATCAGCATGCCGTGCTCGCTAAGCGTGACCACCATGGAGCTCAAACCGGCGGCGGCGATCAGCGGGCGCGCCGCGGCGGCCACGGCGGCCCGGTCGGCGGGATCGAGGCTGCGGCCTGAGGCTTCCTCCAGCTCCCTGCGGTTCGGGGTCACCGTGGTCGCGCCCCGGTAGCGGGTGAAATCACGGCTCTTCGGATCCACCACGACCGGCACCGTGCCGCGCCTTTGGGTGACGGCCGCGATGATTGCAGGGGTCAGCACGCCCTTGGCGTAGTCGCTGAGGATGATGGCATCGGGTGTGCCGTTTGCGGCGAGCCGGTTCACCAGGGCATCCGCGTCCTGCGCGGAGCAGGCCTGGGCGTCCTCCCAATCCAGCCGCAGCAGCTGCTGGCTGTGGCCCAGGACCCGCAGCTTGCGGGTGGTACGTCGTGCGGCCAGTCGTAGTACCGCACCGGTGTCGATGCCGGATTCGGTACACAATCGCAGCAGTTCATCACCCGCCCGATCGCTGCCGATGATGCCCGCCAGGCTCACTTTGGCGCCCAGAGCCGCCACCTGGCGCGCCACGTTGGCCGCGCCCCCAAGGCGCAGCTCGGTGTCGCGCACCCGCACCACCGGCACCGGGGCTTCCGGGGAAATTCGCTCCACCGCGCCCATCACGTACTCATCCAGCATGATGTCGCCGACGACCCAGAGGTGCAGGCCCACGAAGCGCTCCAGCGTGGACAGCAGCGGGTTCAGGTCATGGGCTTGATCCGTGTCGGTCATGGGTGTGTCAGCTCGCGCGCCAGGTGCAGCAGATTATCGTATATCGGCACGGTGAACCCGCGGTTGCGCAGCTCGGCCGCGGCGTGGGCGCCCTTGCCGGTGCGCAGCAGCACCGGCGCCACGCCGGCGGCCTGGGCGGCTTCCACGTCGCGCACATCATCGCCCGCAAACAGGGTCAGGCCGGGTGCAATGCCCGAGGCCATCACCGCCGCCGTGAGCAATCCGGGCCGCGGCTTGCGGCAGTCGCAATCATCCTCAGGCGCGTGCGGACAATAGAACACCGCATCAATCGGCCCCGCGGCGGCGGCAGCCTGCGCGCGCATCTGCGCCATGATGTGCTCGAGCTGCGCGAGGTCCATCAGGCCGCGGCCCACGGCGGACTGGTTGCTGGCGACGCTCAGGCGAATGCCGGCGCCATGCATCAGGGCGAGCGCCTCCAGCGCACCCGGCAGCCAATGAAACTCAGCCCACGACAGGATGTAGCCATGCTCCGGTGCCTCGCGATTGAGGACACCGTCGCGGTCGAGGATCAGGTGCCGGGTGTTCACCGGTGTCGGGGACGTCAGCGGTAGCGGTCGGGCTGCGACAGATGTCGCTGCACATACTCACGCACTCCCTCTTCAAGGGAGGTGAAGGGCCTGGCATAGCCAAGGTCGCGCAGGCGCTGCATCCTGGCCTCCGTGAAATACTGGTAGTTGGGTCGGATGGCGGCGGGCATGTCGATGTAGGCCAGCCGCGCGGGCTTGCCAACGGCGGCGAACAAGGCCGTGGCCAGGTCGGCGAAGCTGCGGGCCTTGCCGGTGCCGAGATTGAAGATGCCGCTGACCTTGGGGTTCTCGAGCAGCCACAGCATCACGTTGACGCAGTCGGCCACGTACACGAAGTCGCGCAGCTGACCGCCGTCGGCCACGCCCTGCCGGTGCGAGCGGAACAGGGTTACGGGTTCACCGGCCGCCGCGAGGCCGTATTTCTGTGCGACGACGCTCTGCATGCCACCTTTGTGATACTCGTTCGGGCCGTAGACATTGAAGAACTTCAGACCCACCCATTGCGGCGGGCGCGCATTGGTAAGGGACTGCTGATGTACGGCCCAGCGATCGAAGAGCTGCTTGCTCCAGCCATAGGCATTGAGCGGACGCAGCCGGGCCAGAGCCTGCGGCGAATCGTCATCTGCGAAACCCGCCTCGGCGCCACCGTAGGTGGCCGCGGAGGAGGCATAGATGAAGCGCCGGCCATTGTGCACGCACCACTCCCATAGACGGCAGGAGAGCCGGAAGTTGGTGTCCACGATGAGGTCGGCGTCAGTCTCGGTGGTGGAGGAGATCGCGCCCATGTGAAAGATGGCCGAGACGGACTTGCCACGGGTTGCCAGCCACTCGTCCAGATGCTCCGGCGCGACCAGGTCGCGCAGGTCGATCTTGGCGATGTTGCGCCACTTGTCGCCGCTGCGCAGGCGGTCGCAGACGGCCACGTCCTGGCCCTGGGCGGCCAGCGCCGCCGCGAGGTTGGAACCAATGAAGCCGGCGCCGCCGGTCACGAGCATCATGGATCGAAATTCTCCACCGACTCCTGCCGGTCAACAAAAGAGTCACACAAGCTGATTACAATCGGCATCCGATCGCGATTGCATATAAAACAACAGTATACACAGGCGAGACATGTGCGGAATCGCGGGTAGCTACAGTCCCGGAGGCGAACCGCTGCCGCAGGAGCGCCTGGAAGCAGCGTTGCGGCGGCTGGTGCGCCGCGGTCCCGACGACCAGGGTACCTGGCGTGACGCGCAGGTATGCCTGGGCCAGCGACGCCTGGCCATCCTCGACCTGTCGCCGGCCGGTCACCAGCCCATGCTGTCCTCGGATCAGCGCTATGTCATTACCTTCAACGGTGAAATCTATAATCACCAGTGGGTACGCCGGCAGCTGCAGCCAGTGGGTGGCTGGCGCAGCAGCTGCGACACAGAAACCCTGATAGAGGCCTATCGTCAGTGGGGCGAGGACTGCCTGCGCCGCCTGCAGGGCATGTTTGCGTTCGTGATCTGGGATCGCAGCGCGCAGCGTTTGTTCGCGGCGCGCGACCGGCTGGGAGTCAAGCCGTTCTACTACCGCTGGTCGGGTAGCCGATTTCATTTCGCTTCCCGGCCCGGTGCCGTCCTGGAACTGTCAAAGGGCGAGACAGCGGCGATCGACCCCGCCGCGCTGCGCACCTATTTCGACCTGGGGTACATCCCCGCGCCGCTGTCCCTGTACGGCGGCACGCGAAAATTGAGGCCCGGTCACTTCCTGAGCGTGGACGCCAGGGGCGTGCGCGAGCAGTGCTACTGGGATTTTCAGCGCATCGGGCCCGATCCATCCCAGGGTCGGCGCAGCGAGCAGGAGCTGGCCGAGGAGTTGCAGTCGCTGCTGGTCACCACCGTGCGCGAGCGGCTGTTGAGCGACGTACCGCTGGGCGCGTTCCTCTCCGGTGGCATCGACAGCGCCATGGTGGTTGCCGCCATGAAACTGGCCGGGGTGGCGGCGCCGAAGACGTTCACGATTGCCTTCGACGAAGAGGATTTCAACGAAGGTCCGGCGGCGGCGCGCATCGCCCGGCATCTGGGCGTGGAACACTTCCAGGAAAAGCTCAGCGTGGACCGCTTGCCGGAGCTTCTGCCCACCTATGTGGAGGAATACGACGAGCCCTTCGCCGACAGTTCCGCGTTTGCGACCCTGGCGGTGTCGCGCTGTGCGCGCCGGCAGGTGAAGGTGGTGCTGACGGGGGACGGCGCCGATGAGATATTCGGGGGCTATCACCACTACCAGCTGATGCAGCGACTGGCGCCGCTCACGCGCATGCCGCGCCCGGGGCGCATGGCGTTGCAGCAGGCCTTGCGCATGCTGCCGGCGCATCGCCTGAAGCTGCTGGCGGGCGCACTGGATGCGACGACCTGCGCCGGCCTGTTCGGCTACTTGCGAAATATCTCCAAGGACTATCCCTCGCCGCTGTTGCCCGAAGTGATGGCCGCCACGCCCGCCACCATCGACGCATTCGCGTGGACCGCGGCCGGTTTTGCCAAGGACCTGACGGGTGCTGAGATCGGCATGCGGCTGGATGCCGCCTATATCCTGCCCGGGGCGTACCTGCAGAAGGTCGACGTCGCCACCATGGCGTTCTCATTGGAGGCGCGCTGCCCGATGACCGACTACCGCCTGGTCGAGTGGGCCATGCGCCTGCCGCTGGAATACAAGCTGCGCGGCGGCACCACCAAGTATCTGCTGAAGAAGGTTCTGGCGCGACACCTGCCGGCGCAGATGGTGTACCAGCCCAAGAAAGGCTTCGCCGTGCCGCTGGCGCAATGGCTGCGAGGGCCGCTGAAGGCATGGTCGCTGGAGCTGATCAATGATCACAGCCTGATGTCGCGCCTGCCATTGAGTCAGACCAATATACGCAAGCTGGCGCACCTGCATCAAAGCGGACAACGCGAAACCTATCCGCTGCTGTGGAGCGTGCTGATGCTGCTGTGCTACGTCGCCCATCACGAATTGGGCCGCGACATCTGGCCAACTACCGCGCGCCGCGCGGCGTAGGTTCAAGTGCAGCGCGCACACACTCCACGATCGGCACGCGTCGTGTTCGTGAACCGCTATTGCCATCCGGACGAATCGGCCACCAGCCGCATGCTGTCGGACCTGGCCTTCCGGCTGGTGGAGCAAGGCATCGAGGTGGCGGTGGTGACCTCCCGGCAGCTGTACGAGGACCGGCACGGCCGGCTGCCGGCGCGGGAGACGGTTCGCGGGGTGATCATTCACCGGGTCGCCACGTTCAGCTTCGGACGCGCAAGTCTGCCGGGCCGTGCGCTGGACTATCTGAGCTTTCACATCGCCGCGGGCCTGAAGCTGCTGGCGCTGCTGCGCTCGGGCGATGTGGTGGTCGCGAAGACCGACCCGCCCTTGATCTGCGTAATCAGCGGACTTGCGGCCCGCTGCCGGCATGCCCGACTGGTGAACTGGCTGCAGGATGTGTTTCCGGAAGTGGCCTTCGCGCTGACCCCCGCCGTCATGCCGCGCTGGCTGCACGATGCTCTGGCGCGGCTGCGGGACCGCTCGCTGCGGATGGCCGCCATGAATGTCGTGATCGGCACTGGCATGCGCGCGCGGTTGCTCGCCCGGGGAATCGCCGCGGAACAGCTGCGGGTCATCCCGAACTGGGCCGATCCGCAGGCCATCGTCCCGATCCCGACGCGCGACTGCCAGATGCGCAGCCGCCTGAATCTGCAGGACCGGTTCGTGATCGGCTATTCGGGCAATTTTGGTCGTGCCCATGAATTCCATACCCTGCTGGACGCGGCCGGACACCTGCAGGAGGCGCCCTTCGCGTTCCTGATGACGGGGGGTGGCGCCCGCAGCAACGAACTGCGCGCGGCCGTGGCGCGGGCAGCGCTGAGGAACTTCCACTTTCAGGGATACCAGCCCGTGGCGCTGCTGGCGGATAGCCTGGCGGCGGCAGATGTGCACCTGGTCAGCCTGCTGCCCGCATTGGAAGGGCTGATCGTGCCAAGCAAGGTCTACGGCATTCTCGCCGCCGGACGCCCGGTCGTGTTCATCGGGGATACCCGCGGCGAGGTGGCGGATCTGCTGCGTGAACATGACTGCGGCATCAGCGTGGAGGTGGGGGCGGGACGGCAACTGGCGCAGGCGTTGCGGGCGCTGCAGGCCGATCCGACGCGCGCCAGGGCCCTGGGCGACAACGCCAGGCGCCTGGCACTGACCCGTCATACCAGTCAGTGCGCCGCCGCCGACTGGTCAGGCCTGCTGGACGAGCTGTCATGCGCGCGACCCGTCGAGCAATTGCCATGAACCGCGCAGCCGCTTCCGCCATTGCCGAAAAACTGCTCAGCCTGATCGCACTGGCCTTGGCGATCGAACTGGTGTTCTTCAAATTCCTGCCGGACATCGCCACGGGTGTAATCCAGGGCTTGCCCTCCAGTCTCACGGACTTTTCGCTCTTCAGGCGCGATTACCTGCAGCCGGGGACCCTGGCGTATACCCGCTTCCTGGGCAATCAGATCCTGTGGCATGCAGCCCAGTTGATCTCCGGACTCCTCCACAGCCAGGACCTGCGGCTGCATCCGCTGCGCATCGCGGCAGGAGTGCTGACGCCGCTGTATGCCTGCGTCGGGGCCTATCCGGTGCTGCGCAGCCCGATGGGGCTGAACTGGCGCTACTTCATGGCGGCGTATGCCGCCATGGTGCTGATGAGTCTCTACGTCTTCTACCCGTATGACATGCCGGCGCTCGCCCTGATCAGTGTGGCGCTGTACTGGCTGCTCAAGGGCGATATGGGACTCACCCTGGTATTCATGCTGCTGACGGGGCTGTTCCGTGAGACCTCATTCCATGTCGTCACCTGGGTGGGCCTGTGGATGATCATCGCCCGGACCCGACCCTTGCGCGAACGGGTGCTGTGGTTCGCAGCATTCGCCGCGGCATTCGCGCTGGAGTACCGGCTGCTGCGCCATTTCTATCCCGGCCCGGTGACCGGAGGCGGCCACATCCTCATCGATCCCAAGGCCATCTTTCTCGCCCCGGGCATGCTGTCACTGACCGCCATCTGCTCCCTGGGGCTCGAAGCCGTATTCGCCATCCTGTGCCTCAACCGGTTGTCGACAATGAGCACAACGGACTGGCGCCGGGGCTTCTTCATCGCCAACTGCTGGGTGCTTCCGGGATGGTGGATCTTCTATCGGATGATGGATGGCAATATGGCGGAGTTTCGGCTGTTGCTGCCGGCGGTACTGCCCTGCGTGTATGGGTTGGCGTATGCGGGGGGGACTCCCGGCCGAACCCTCTCTCAGTCGGGAATATAGTGGCTCAGCTGCGGTTCGACGTTCGCGGCGAAGCGTTGCATGTCAGCATCGACGTCCGCCTCCACGGCATTGCGGGGCATGGGCGCAACGATGCGCACCAGAGCTCCGTCGGTGCGGTTGCGCTTGAGGGAGTCCCAGAACAGATACCACTTCACGACATTCTCATTGGTCATGGCCCGACCGCGTTCCTGATACCAGTAGTAGACAAGTTCCTTCTGCTCCCCCAGTGCGATGACCGCACGATTGACGGGCAGGGTTCGCCCCGAGGTGCCCAAGGGAACAGCACGCTGGGTCAGTTCGGTGATTTGCCAACCGCCGCCGGGGATGCAGTTGCGGGGCGAGTGAATGCGGTTGAAGCCCTTCTGCTCGGAGTAATACGCCGAGTAGAAGTTGATGGGGGAATTCCCGCCGGCGCGCACATAGTCCACGAGCAGATAGTCGGTAAGGTCCAGTGCATCCAGATAGATCCCGTCCAGGACGCCGCGATGGCCATCCCAACCCGCGACCTGCATCGGGAACTCGGAAAAATCCCTGCGCTCGGGAATGTTGGACTGGCGCTCCGGCATCGTCAGCCCGCCGATGGCGCCGGCCGTGACAATGGCCGTTGCCACCACAAAGGCACGGGGCATCCGCCATTGGGTCGCAGCGGCCTTGGGTACGGTGGCCGCGAACGGAGCTGGCGCCAGATCAAAGGCCTGCGACCAGCGCGAGCGCCGTCCGACCTTCGTCAGCAGCAAGGCCACGAGCAGCAGCGCGGCGAGGCTGAGCATGAATACCAGCCAGCCCTCGAAATCGTGGAGCACGCCCTCGGCCATGCGTTTGCCCCAGTACTCCACGGTTATGCCGATGAAGCCGATGCGGATGCTGTTCATCAGCACCGTGATCGGGATGCTAACGAAGAATATGAGGATGCGTTTCCAGGCTTCGCCGCGATACAGGTACGCCACCATGAGGGCCAGCACCATCAGCGGCAGCAGGTATCGCAGGCCACTGCAGGCTTCGGCGACCTCCAGCTGCATGGTGCCAAGGTCAACCACATTGCCTTCGAGGAACACGCTGATGCCGAAGGCCCGGATGATCCATACGCCGATGATCGAGGAGATGAGCTGCAGGTCGAGCGTCAGCACGCCCGTCAGGTACATGGGCAGCGGCACCATGAAGATGAGGATCGCCAGCGGCGCGCCCAGCCGGCGGAAAAGCTTCGGTCCGGTGAACGACAGCACCAGGCCATACAGGACCAGCAGAAAGCCGTAACGGACCACGGTGCTCATGGTGCTGAAAGCGCCGATGGCACGCAGCGCCAGGCCGGCGGCAACCAGCAACAGGCCGTACCAGGACCCGGTTATGGGAATGCCGCGCAGCTGATCCCGTTGCCGCCAGATGAGAAACAGGCTGACGAACGGCAGCACGATGCCAAAGCCGGTGTCCGGGGCGAGGGTACGAAGGTCGAACACCTCATAGAAGAATGGCGCGAACGAAATCAGGGTCGCTACAATTGCGAACGCCGACACCACATACAGTGGCGATGTCAATCTGACCCGCACGCGGCCTGCCTCTTGAGAACCCGTCTTCGGAAACCGACCAACCTAGCGAGCGAATGCGACGGTATCGTTACATTGGACAGCTTGACATTGTGGCGCCGCGATGACTGATTCGCCGCTGACCGACCTGCGGTCCAATCGCGCTGCGGTGAAGTATTCCCGCCCGGAACAGCTGCAGCGCATTGCCTGGGCCTTCGGGCGCTGGCTGCTGATCTTAAGTCCGCGCCCCTGCTTTGCGTGGCGGCGCGCCGTGCTGCGCCTGTTCGGAGCCCGAATCGGCGCCCACGTCAACGTCTACCCAAGCTGCCGTATCTACATGCCGTGGAATCTGTGCGTCGGGGAGTGGTCGGCCCTGGGCGAGGATGTCCTGGTCTACAGCCTGGGCAAGGTGGTCATAGGCCGGCGTGTCACGCTCTCCTATCGCGCCCATCTGTGCGCGGGGACGCACGATTTCTCCGATCCGTCTCTGCCGCTGCTGAAACCTCCCGTGACGCTCGAGGATGACGTCTGGGTGGGGACCGAGGCCTTTGTGGGCCCAGGCGTGACAGTGGGCGCCGGCGCCATTGTCGGCGCGCGCGCCGTGGTGGTTCGCAGCGTCGCGCCGCGTGACATCGTGGTCGGCAACCCCGCGCGTATCGTGGGGACCCGCGCGGTCCGCTGACATCAGCGCCGGGCGCTTGGCCGTACCAGCAGGACGTGACGATCCGGCGCGCCGTCGAAATTCGGAAAGTCGAAGCTGCCGCGCGCGATCCAGCCCTTCGTGGACAGCAGTCCCGCAAGCTCCTGTGCCTGCTCCTCGTTGGCAAACACGAAGTCGACCCGGTGATCGCGCACAAACTCCTCGAGCCTGTCGCGCACCAAAGTCCGGGCGATGCGCCGGCCGTTGACCAGGCCATTGCCATCGAGAATCAGTCCATCGGAGAAGTACCCGATCATGCCAACGTCCCAGGCGATGCCGGTGCGACCGCGCAGATCGGCAAGGTCAAGTTCCCGGAACCTTGCGAAAGTGGCCGTTCGACCGGCACTGATCGCCCGCAGACGCGAAAAATCCAATGCGTACCAGGTGATTGCCACCACTGCGGCGCACCCGATCGCCCACGGCTTCAGTGTCGGTGAGAGCGAAACCGGCCGGAGCGCTGCGGGGGATGCGCCATCCAGGGCGTGCAGATTGAAGGAGATCAGGAAGAACTCGAGAAATACGAAATACCGAATGCCCTGCACGGCCTGATGCCGCACCACGACAAGGGCGACAAACACCAGAAATGAGGCATTCAATACGCCGATGAACGGCGTGGCAGCGCGCCGCCGGACTGCGCCCAGGAACGACAGAAGCAGACACAGCAGCAGCAATGCACCAAAAAGCGATGCGGCGGCCTGGGTTTTCATCACGTTGAACAACGTGGCAAGTGCCTGCGAAGCGGGGCTCGTATTCGGTGCCAACGCCGCTTTGGCGATAGCGGTATCCGGCAGCACACTGCCGAATATGATGTAGATGAGGCCAAGGCCCAGCGCTGCCCCGGCACATAAGGCGATGGCCCTGCCATGCGGCACGACACTGCGGCGCTGGGCCCAGTCGGCCGCAAGAATGATCGCTGCCAGGAAGCAGAACTCGACCCGCAGCAATGTCGCCAGCATGGCCAGCGCGGCAGTCAGCAGCGCACCGGCCCAGCTTCCTGGTGTCTCGGCGCGGCCGATGTCGTAGGCAATTCGACTGTAGAGGAGGGCCACGGCAGCGATGAGCCCGGTTTCCATGCCATCGGCCAGCCACCGTACGCCGATGGGACTTGCGACCGCGGCCAGGAATGCCACGGTGAGCCACCGGGCCGCTGCGTTGCGCTGATGCAGCGCGCGTAGGGCGAGAGCCATGATCAGGCCGGCATAGATCAGCTCGCCGAGGATCTTTGGCAGCATCGGCCCAGCAAAGAAGAGGGAAAGTGCGGCCAGTAGCGCCGTGTACCCGGGACTGGAGGTGGAATAGGTGGGCCCATCGCCGTTGAATGAATAATATCCGTGGGCCAGCAGCTGATGCGCGATGCGCAGATGGATCAATGCGTCGTCGAGGCACATACGGCGCGAGATCCAGATGGCCGTTGCGGCGCCGGCGAGCAACGTCGCGATGATCCAGGATGAGGGCCGAAAGCGCACGCGGAGAGGTCCTGATGGGCTAGAGCCCAAGGCCCCCTGCCCGCCGCCGCAGTTCGCGCCGCTTGCAGTCAATCATGAACTCGTACCAGGCCCGCAGCAGACAGAAGGTAAGGCCGGCACGGCCTTCGAGGATCCCGCCGCGCAGCAGGTACAGGGCCATGAAGATCAATACCGGCCGGCCAGGCAGCCGATAGACGCGGTCCTTGATGGCCTTGCGACGCAGCACCGGATCGCGCGTAAACACCGAACCGGTCAGCGGCTGCGCCCGTCGCTGTTCGAAGAGCCGAGCTTCCATGGTGGAATAACGATTGTGTTTGGCGATCCACTCCTCGAAGCCCTTGTTGAAGGGGTAGTGGTCCAGATGTCCGGACAGACTGACCACGCGGCCCGCCGCGTGATATTCCTCGTTGATGGGACGCTGCACGCTGATGCGACCACGCCGGCCGAGGCGCCCAAACCAGGTGGGATAGCCGCTGCTGTGACGGATCCAGCGCCCCAGCAGCCAGTCGCGCCTGCGCAGCTGAAACAACGCAATATCATCCGTGGCGGCCGCCACGGCCCGGCGCATTTCTAGGGCCAGGTCCGCGGGCACCCGCTCATCGGCATCCAGCATCAGCACCCAGTCGTGCCGGTAGTCGATTGCGCGCAGCCCGAAATTGCGCTGGCTGGCGTAGTCGTCGAAGGGTCGTGAGACCACGCGCGCGCCGCGCCCGGTCGCCACGGTCACCGTCCGGTCGGTGCTGCCGGAGTCCAGCACTACCAGGTCATCGGACCAGGACACCGAGTCCAGGCATGCTCCGATATTGATCTCCTCGTTGAGCGTCAGGATGAGAATGGAGATCGACAAGGCAGCCCCGGCACAGAATTGCGCCATCGTAACGCGGCAATTGTGACAGTCTCCCTATCTGCATTCATGCGGCCCGAACTGGGTGGCCAGAAATGCCAGGAACTGCGGCTGCTGCGCCGCCGGAATCGCGCAGTCATACGGGGGCTGCTGGATCCGCCCGAACAGGAAAATCGTTCCGATCACCGCGAAGTATTCGCGCGGATTCTCCAGGAAGTGCGCCGAACGGAAGTTGGGGGGATAGATATTGTTGCGAAGTGCCTCCTCATAGGCGTCGCGGATCTGGGGTGTCGGCAGCGGCAGCGTCTGCAGGTGATAGGCATGCAGCAGCTCGTGCAGGAGGATGGGTTTGTTGTCGGGGAAAACGATCGCTTGGACGAGTACGACGCCGCGGCCTCCATCCTGCGTATAGAGCCCCGGATTACCGTTAAGAGTTGGATCAATGACCATTGGCACGGAGCGCATGAAGATCAGCACGCGCGATGGCAGGCCCACGGATTCGACGATGGCGAGCTGCTTTGCGAGTGACGGCAGCACCGCGTCGAGCTGCTGCGGACTGATCCGATGCACGTCGATGTGGAAGCCGTGCGATTCGATGATGGGCGCGGGGGTGTCCGCGCCGGCGCGTGGCGCCAGAACCGACACCACCAGGGCCACGGCAAGCATCAGACCCAGGTTGCCGATGTTGATTTTGCGCGCTGCTGTCATGACCGGGTTTGCGACTATTGCGAAGCAACAAGGCTGCTGAAGACGCGGCTTTCCGCCACCGGAAGATTTTCACTGCGCCGCTCAAAAATATCTCGATAGGCAACGTAACTGACGGTGCCCATGAAGACCAGCCAAACGGCCTCCCCGATACCGTACGACGGGATCAGGTCCAGTGCCGCGGAAGGCAGCAGCATTATGAACAGTAGCTTCAGGATCTCATTTCGGCCGTTGAGCGCCTGTGCGCTCCTCGACAGTCGGCGCACCTCGGAGGCCGACAGCGCCGAAGCAAACACCAACAGCGGAAAGAAGCACAGACCCAGATCCGTGCACACCGCGCAGGTCTGGGCCTCAAAGGAGGCGAGGAACCGGCCTGATCGGTTCGTGTAATTCTCCGCCGGATAGGCCTGCGCCTGCATCAGCCACAGCACCGCGGCTTGTATCGACACCATCATCGCACCGGAACCAAGCGCCCCCGCCCAAAGACGCCGGCTCAAAAATCCCCTGAACGCCTGCCAGGTTTGCCGCGGGTCATCGGCGCCCCGTGCAATGGCACACACAGCCGTGTAGAGCAGGGGCAGGGTCAGCAGCGCAGCCCAGTTCACCCACAGCTTGCGCAGGGCCACGTTATCGGCCAGTGTTTGAACCAGCGAATCAAGCCATGCCAACGAGGCCACGGTGACCCCGAATCGCAACGGGGAGCCCAGGATAAGCTGCAGGGCCATCTTCAGCCATCTCAGGCCGAAGGGCTTCTCAACTTCCCGCGGCTCAAAAGGCAGGTTCATGGCAGCTGACCGCAGCCAACGCTATACGGTAGTAGCCTGATCGTCGGTCACGGCCTGAAGACGAAAATCAGACCATCGCGTTGTCAGCGCCCAGCGGACCGCGACAATCTGGATGATGATTGAAACCACGGTCACTACGGGCCACACAACGGCGAGAATCTGCGCACTGTGGGGACTGGCCAGCGCCGCGTGCGCTTGCGGATTCACCCGCGTCGGAAATGGAGCCAGCCAAACGAACAGCCGGTACATGCCAAGGACATAGATCGGAAACGAGATGACCAGCGTCCGCCACGTGAAGCTCCACCAGAACTTGAGCGCTCTGAGGAATGTTATTTTCACGGTCGTCATGTTCCAGTCCTCGTGCCGAGCCGACCTTTAATGCTACAAAGCGTAGCACATAGAGCTGACCGGTCAAGTCGAACCCGGACCGGCGCGGCCGGCCGCGCGCATGGCGCGCACTACCCGCGGCGCCTCCCGCGCGATCTCGCGCAGTACCCCTGTCGCAGGATTGCTGAAACCGACGAAATACAAGCCGGGAAGGCCGCCCTCGCTGCCAATCGGACTCGGCCTGCCATGGGCGTCCACCAGCGTGGCGAAGCCCTCAACCAGCTCGTTCAGACTCGATGTATAGCCGGTTGCAAGAATGATGGCCTCAAACGGATGGTCGGCACCGTTGGCGAATCGCACCCTGTCCGGAAGGACCTCCTGAACCGCAGGCAGCACGCGTATGCGGCCCTGCTTGACCATGGCGATGGTGCCGACATCCAGTAAGGGAATACGTCCGGATTCCTGGATCAGGCGATTGGGCCCCACCGCGGGCCGCTTGATTCCCCAGCGCGACAGATCCCCAACCATCACTCGCAAGGTGCACAGGGCGATGGCATCGCGAAGCCCCAGCGGCAGATGCGAAAGCAGGATATTGGTGTGCTGAATGGGGCGTCCGAGCATGTCGCGCGGGACCACGTGAACCGGACCGCGCACCACCATGGCCACATCCACTCCCTGCTCGGCCAGATCCAGTGCGATCTCCGCTCCGGAGTTGCCGCAGCCTATCACCAGCGTGCGTTTACCCTGATAGGGGGTGGGGTTCCTGTAAACACCGGCGTGAACGACCGAACCACCAAAGCAGTCCAGCCCGCGAATCGAAGGCAGGTTGGGCACGCTGTTGGCGCCTGTGGCCATGACGACCATGCGCGGTGTCATGACCCCGGCACTTGTATCCACCTCGAAGCGCTCGGCCCGGCGCCGCAAGGCGCGCACCGTAACGCCCAGTCGAGGTGCAACCTGGTGCCGTGCCGCGTACTCTTGCAGGTACTGCAGTACCTGCTCCCGAGACGGGTAGCGTGGCGCAGCCTGCGGCCACGGCACATAGGGCAGCGCGGAATGGGTCTTGGTCGTGTGCAGATGCAGCCGGTCGTAATGTCGGTGCCAGGCACTGGCGATTTGCGCCTCGCGTTCCAGGACCACATGCAGCAGTCCGGCATGGCGCAAGCAGGCCGAGGTCGCCAGACCCGCCGGACCGGCGCCGATCACCAGAATATCGTCAGGCTGCATGAGGGTGCCTGCGTCGTGAGAACCGCAAGGTCTGCGCGCTGGTGCGCGACGCTCACGCGCCCGCGGGCGCGCCACCCTCAGGCTGCGCGCAAGGTCGACGCACGAAGAACACGCAGGCTACCGCAAACAGCGAAATGATGGCACCGCACAGAAAGCCAATCCGGACACCTCCCGACAGAGCATCGATGGGGGCAAGTCCGCCGGCGGCGAGCTTCGCAGCCCGTGCCGACATCAATGCCACGAACAGTGCAACGCCCGCCGCGCCGGCAGCTTGCTGGAGGGTCCCGATGATGGCGCTGCCGTGAGAATAGAGACTGGCCTTGACCGATGACAGGCTGACGGTGAAAAGCGGTGTAAACAGAAAGGCAAAGCCGATGGACATCACCACATGTCCGGCCAGGATATAGGCGACCCGGGAATGAGGCCCAAGCAATGTCATTGCCCACAGCACCACGCTGACCACCATCACGCCGGGAACCAGCAGCCTGATCGGACCGACCTTGTCGTATAGACGACCGACATGGGGCCCCAGCAATCCCATCAGCAGACCGCCGGGCAGCAGCAACAGGCCGGTCTGCAGGGTACTGAGGCCCAGGACGTTCTGCAGGTAGATGGGCAGCAGGATAATGGTGCCGAACAGCGCCATCATCATGCTCGCCATGAGCAGCACCGAGATAGTGAAATTGCGGGACTGAAAGGTGCGCAGATCGAGCAGCGGATAGCCGGTTGCCTGTTGCCTTATTTGCCGGAAAATGAAAAGCACGAGGAACACCGCGCCGACGGTGCTCCACACAGCAGCCGTGCGCGCCGCGGCGGATGCGACGCCGACATTACTGAGTCCATAGACGATACCGCCGAAGGCGAACCCGGAAAGCACCACTGAGACGGCATCCAACCGCGCACTGTGCGGGATCGTTACGTTCACCATGCGCAGCCACCCGAGCAGCAGCGCGCCCAGCGAAATCGGCAGTACCAGCAGGAACATCCAGCGCCAACTCAGATAGTTGAGGATGACCCCGGAGATGGTGGGGCCGATCGCCGGTGCCACCGATATGACGGTGGTGATGAATCCCATGGTCTTGCCGCGAGTCTGCGGCGGCGCCAGGGTCATGGCCGTCGTCATCAGCAGCGGCAACATGATCGCGGTGCCGGATGCCTGGATGATGCGCGCGAGGACCAGAATCTGCAGATTGGGGGCCAGCGTGGCAACCAGCGTGCCCAGTGAAAACAACGACATCGCCCATACAAAGACCGGCCTGGTATTCAGCCGCTGCAGCAGAAAGCCGGTAACCGGGATGACCACCGACATGGTCAGCAGAAACGCCGTGGTCAGCCACTGCACGGCGTCGGCGCTGACGTTGAGATCGTGCATGAGCCGCGGAATGGCCACGGCCATGAGCGTCTCGTTGAGTATCACCACGAAGGTCGCGACCAGCAGCAGATTGATGACGAGTTTGTTTCGCCCCACGCTGTCCTGGCTGAGCGGAGCAATCATGCCCTGTGAGCTCATACCGGCGGCGCCTGCGGGATCGTTGGACACGTCTGTACCTGCTGCTTACCCTACGCCGCTAGGATTGCATACCCTGCACCTCGCTGTCGCGCGCTGTGAACTCGTACAAAACATCGGGGCAATGCTCTTCGTTGGTCTGTCCGGCGCTGAACGCAACGGCCCTAAAACCATGACGCTCGTAGAAACGGCGGGCACCGAGGTTTGCCTGAAAAGTGTACAGCCGCAGGGGTGGCGCGAGCGTCCGAAGCGCATGGGCAAGCAGCAGCGAGCCGACGCCGCAATTGGAATACTTCGGATCGACGGCAAGCTGAGTGATCCAGGAAATCGCCTGCCTGTGCTCGGTGTGCATGACCGCCACCACCGAACCGCGAATCTCAGCCACGACGGCGCCTCCTGAGGGCACCAGCCGGCTGGCGACCCAGTCCTGCACTGCATCGTCCGCATGCGCCGATGGAGCAAAAGGCGCGGTGGCGGCGCGCACTACTATCAGCAGATCCGCCACTCGCGGCGCATCCGCCGCCGTCGCCTGACGCAGCGTCGCATGCACTTGTGCGGGTTCACCCGGTGGCGACACGATATCGCAGGCCGGGCTGGCCGCCGAATTGCGCAGGCTTGATGAAGGTTTCCAGGAGCGCCCCGCCGCAGGCGACAATGACCCGCTGCGATGCCAGGTTGTCCGGGTCAGTCGTAAGTTCCACAAACTCCAGTCCCGCCGCCCGGGCCTGGGGAAGCATCAACTTAAGTGCCGCCGTGGCATATCCCTTGCGTCTTTTCCATGGCACCACCGTAAAACCGATGTGGCCGAGACAGTGCGGCGGCAGCGCATGCGTTCCGGGCTGCCAGCGCAAACCGATGCTGCCCGCGAATTCTCCATCCCAAAGCCAGCGTCGGAAGCCGGGAAGCCTCGGCACGACAGAGCCGTCGGGAAGAGTGATGGGGCCAGCCTTGGCCTGCCGATCCTCCAGGCTCGCCAGAAACTGCACCGGATCGCCTTGGATCTGCGCCAACTCTTCTGCGGCAGCGGCAGCTCCTCGCACAGTGTCCGCAGACCAGCCGCGCTGCAGCGCATCGACGTAGCCGTTCAGGTATCGGGCTGATGGTTGAACCAGCTGCATGGGTTGGCGCGCGTCATTGCAGCAGTTTGAGAACGTCGTCCGGCACCCCAAGATCCTCGGGCTTGTCCCAGCCGACCTCGAAGTACTTTTCCCACACCTGCGCCCAGGGCCGGCCGTAGTAATCGACGAAATCCGGATCGTTCTTGCTCAGCTGCTTGGGCCGGCCGTCCACGTTCTTGATGTTGCTGAGGCACTCGATGAAGGTATAGCGCGCCGTGGGGTCATCGGCGGTGGCGCGCCTCAGGAACCGGTCCCTGACGACCACGGGTTGCAGCAACGCATCCGGATCATAGAAAACGGCCTCGTCATCGATGCCGATGAACTTGCCGCCGGCGTCAAGCACCGGCTTGAAGGTCTCCACGGTCTCCAGCTTCCCGCTGTTCTCGAACATCGTGTGCTGGGTCCAGGCCTGGATGTTGGACGTCCACGCAACCAGCGTGGTGCCGTCCCAGAATCCGACGGTTTCCCCATACCATTGCGGAACCTTCTGCACGTGTTCCTTGCCGATGAGAACCTGCCGCAGGAAGTTGTCGGCGATTCCGGAAATGAACTGAACCTGATTGACGGTCACCGTCAGCTGAAACTGGTCGCCTCTTGAGGGCCACGCCCACCAGCGTGTGAACCCTTCCGGATAGCAGAACTCGGCGTTCCATTGCTTGGAGTTGTCGACGGTCTCGTGATACAGCATCTGGACGTAGCGCTTCTGGTATTCCGGCGTCAGCAGCGACACGATCGTGGAGGGCTGATTGATGCCACCCCAGAACCAACGCTCTCCGAGCAGCCCCAGGCGCCCGGTCAACGGGGAATTGGCGCGATCGTTTGCCGTGACGCCGGGGAAGTCCGTGGCCTTCGGATCCCTGCGGTAGAAACCGTCCCAGTCAGGCGTGGTCGCCTTGGTATAGAGGGTCGGGCCGCCATGGGCCTTGGCGGCCGCCAGCAGTGCCTCGTAGTGCGCCTTCGCCGTCCGGTAGGGGTAAGGGCTGACGATGTTCTGAAGCGGGTAGTCGATGCTGCAGTTGCCCCAGGAGGCACTCGTCGGCGGATTTGCGCCGATGCGGCCGGTTTCCCACATGTATTCGACCATTTCGCGCGGCGTATTGCAGCGGTAGTAGCGTGGGTCGGTCCACAGAGCCCGATCCTTGTAGAAGTTCTTCGACGTGAACATATCGATGGGCAGCGGCTTCATGCCGGCCGGCGGTCCCACGAAGGGTGGAATCGGCCGCGTATTGCGCGTTCCGAGCCCGGACCCCAAGCCGACGGGCGCCCCCAACGGCGCCGAAGCGGCCGCCGCACCGGAGCCCGCAGTCTGAGCGGTTGCCGACACGGCAACGAGAGTGAGCGTCGCAAACACGGCGCGCAGTGGAGCAGGTGATCTCATGGGCTCTTCCCTGTAGAAGGCTGCGCAGGCACGGGGCTGCTCGCCGGAGCACTGTTCAGGAAGTCATCGAAATCTCCCACCGGCGCGGGCGCTTCCTTGGCCTGCGCACCGGTGGTGGTGAAGCCGATCACGCGGCCCGTGAAAATGATTCCAATCCACAGCGCAATCGACAGTGCCGCGGTCAGCCGGCCGACGCCGGGCGCTGTGGGCGCCGTGTCCCAGCGCGCGACATTCCTGCCTGCGGTGAGGTGGAAGGCGGCCATGTTGATGCCCGCGCATAGCAGCAGCAACATCTTCACCTGGAACGCCGTGTTGTGCGCATACACGCGGGCGTTGGTGGTGAACATCAGCGCGCCGGTCAGCACCGACACCGCGAAGGCGCCCCAGGTGATGTGCAGCAGCTCGGAGGACATGCGGGTGAACGGCCGCTGTCGCGAGGCCAGACCCAGCACCCGCAGATCGACGACCACGATGGTGCCGAACACCACGGCGAGTGCCATGACGTGGACCGATTCCAGGAAGGGGAAATAGTACAGCGAACTGCGCAGACTGCTGGCGACGCCACTGTCCTCGAGACCCTTGAGCCAGCTGGTGAGATCCACGTCGGGCTCAGGCCTTGGTCGCAGGCGATAGATGGCCCCAGATGTGGTCGTAGGCGATCAGACGGCCGAGGATGATGATGCAGCCCCACAGCACGAATGTGAGCACCGCCGCCAGGCGCACCCCCGGGCGAGCGCTGATCACATGTTCCCATTGCGGACCGTTCCTTCTGACCGATCTCTGGAAGGCGATCGAGACCACGGCCAGAATCGCCACACAGAACATCTTCAGCCAGAACGAGATCGTAATCAGCTCGCGCACCGGTTCGGCAACGATCAGCAGCCCACCACTGACCAGCAGCAGCAACAGCGCGCCCGTCAACCAGGGCCCGAAGCGGCGTTGAGTGGCCTCGAGCGACAGATCAGTGCCCACCCATCCCAGTACCCGCAGCGCAATCATCAGCCCGGATCCGACGGCGGTTCCAATGCCGATGATGTGCAGAGACTGAATGACGGGAAGCGTCCAGGCTTCGTGAATCTGAAGGTAGAGGCTGGGACCCGTGGCGGACAGCCATTGCACGAATTCATTCACGGCACGCTATCCCACGGGCAACGCAATCAGAAACTGGCGGCGCCCAGAATTTCATGGCCGTCGACGGTGTCGCAGGCCTTGCCAGGGGCGGGGGGCATCTTCCAGGGGCACTTGGCCAGGCCGCTATTGCCGGCCTTGGATCCGAAATCAGTCCCCTCACGCAGCGGGTTCACCTTGACGCTGATGATGGTGCCCGGCTTCATGGTCTCGGCGGTGATGCCCTGTTCGGCAACGGCGGCCGCACCGGCCATTTCGATGCCGTAGGCGTGGTACTTGCCGTCGGCGGTCCTCTCCAGCTTGCCGTCAGCACCCAGCAGGTACAGGTGCAGCTCAGCGTGATTCGCCTGGGCCACGAACTGGTATACGACGCCGGTCAGAACCAGCATTTTCGTCTGGTCGTACATCGCGAATGAGTGGTGCGCGAAGGCCGGTACGGCGACCACAGCGGCACTGGCGGCCACCAGCGCCCGGTTCAGAATCGATCTGCTCTTCACTCACTTTCCCCTATGATTCCAGGCCAACCCATTGGTGGGCCACGGCGGGCCGGCAGTTCGCTTACGTTGTGCTGTCAATGGCGCTGGCGCGTTATCTTGACGGCTAGCGACCCGGCGTTCAACAGCCCGGCACAGCGAAGGTGCTTTTGCCATTCGCCAGGGCCTAAAGCGGGGCCCGTATGCTGTACCGGACAGTACCGGGATCGGCACCTGGGCCGACCCGGGTCATACCGCATTTTTCCATGACTCGCAGGGAGGCGGGAAGTGAGGGGTAGGTTTCCGCGGCCACCTCCGAGGCGCCGGTCTCGAAAGCCACCCGTATCAGCGCCATGACGGCTTCGCTGGCCACCCCGCGGCCACGAAACTGGACCAGCACCGAATACCCCACTTCGACGCAGCCGGTGGCGTCCGGCGGCTGCTTGAACCCGCAGGTACCGATCAGGGTGGGTGGCTCGCGCAGCTGGATGTAATAGAAGCGCCAGGGGTCGCTCGGGGCGATACGCTCCAGGCCGCGAAGCACCCATTCGATGACATTCTGGTCATGGTGCTCAGGTGGCCAATTGGCCGGAACCTCGGCATGCGCGGCCGCAGCCAGGGATTGCGGGCCGCTGCTCTCGGCGCGCAGCACGGTGGCCCCTGCGCCCACCAGGACCAGACGCTGCGTCAGTAATTGCAGGTTCACGCAGCTGCGCAGCCTAGCCCTGTCGCCCTTGCAAATGGCGCGGCAGGCCCTCGGAGCTCGAGTCCCAGTCGGGCGCGTCCTGCATCCATATGTGGTCGGTGGGTGCTACCAGCGACGGCTCATCGAGCGTACACAGGGTAACGTCGACTTCGCCGGCCCGACGCTCATTTCGATAGGTCAGAGGGGTGCCACAGCTGCCGCAGAAGCTGCGCAGGACGCCCGCCGAGGAGGCGAACTCATGGGGCGCGGTGCCGGTAAATGCCAGGTCCACGGTTCGCACGGTCAGCCAGCCCACCGCGTGTGCCCCCGAGGCGCGTCGACAGGACTCACAATGGCACAATGTCGGGGGATACAGCAGCGGCCCGCAGCGATAACGGATTGCGCCACACAGGCATCGGCCCGACAGGATTTGACTCATGCGTCACCCAGAACCTTCACTGCAGCGGATTCCTGGCCAGGAGTATGCCTGCGCGGGAATCGTGATGGTGCTGCTGGCGCTGGGGAGCGGGCGGATGGCCGCGGCGGCGGGGCCGGTGGCGCCGCTGGCCCCGCAGTCCGCGCCGACCGAGGTCATCCAGGAGGTGGAAGTTACGGGGGAACAGCCCGGACCACGTCTGTGGCGGGTCAGCAAGGGCGGCCATGTCCTGTGGCTGCTGGGTACCCTGGATCCCCTGCCGCGCAAGATGATCTGGAAGTCACACGAGGTGGAGTCGGTGCTCGGAGAGGTGCAGGCGGTCATTCCCACCAATCCCTCGGTCAAGGTCAGCGCCAATCCCTTCACCTGGGTTCGTCTTTACTTCCAGTGGCGCGGCGTTCAGGTCATGGACAAGAACGGCCACCTCAAAGACGCCCTGCCGCCGGGTCTGTATGCGCGCGTGATGACGCAGGTGGGCCGGTACGACAACGGTGACCACCGCATCGAGCGTCTCAAACCCATCTTTGCCGCCCTGCGCCTTTATCGGCAGGCACTCGATTCGGCACATCTGGCGCCCGGCAACCAGGCCCAGGACACGGTGCTGAAGCTGGCCCGTCACCATGATGTGCCGATCCGTCAATCCAAGCTGAAGATCGAAGAGCCGCGTGATCTCGTGACGCAACTGGGCCAGATCCCACAGGCAGACCAGGTGAGCTGTCTGGAGGCGGTGGTGGAACGGCTGGAGGCCGGTGTGGGGCCATTGCAGGAAGAGGCACGCGCCTGGTCCCTGGGCGATGTCGCGGCACTGCGGCGCCTCGAGGTTCCCAAGACGATTGATGTCTGTACCGCCGCGGTGTCGACCTCATCGCGCAGCAAACAGCTCATCGATGAAGCCAACAGCTCCTGGAACAATGAGGTGGAGCTCGCCCTGGCGAACAACCGCTCGACCCTGGCGCTGAAGCCCATTCACGACCTGCTCGGGGCGCGCGGCGTGCTGGCCATGTTCAAGGCCAAGGGCTATGAGGTGGAGGGTCCCTGATCCGGGCGCGGTTCAGTTATTCACGGTCGGTGCCACCACCTGCAGCGGCCGCCAGAGTTTGCCGCGCTTGACCATGATGTAGCCGCGAATGGGTTGGCCCTCTTCGATGATCTTGCGCACGGCGGGGGTCGTCGGCGCGATCAGAGCGGTAGGATCAACGGCGCCCACCACGATCTTACGTCCCGGCTCCGGAGTGCCATAGGGGGATGATGCGCCGCCGCCCGGCGGTGGCGAATCCGCGGAAAGTCCGGAATCCAGAACCAGGACCACTCCCAACGTGGCACTGATCGGCGCCCAGCGATCAGCGGCCACCCCGGGGGGTCGATCCTGCGCATTGTCGCTGAACGCCAATGACAAGCCAGCCATGGCGACCACTACGATCGCGATTCCCATCAATGTCTTTTTCATGATGAATGAATCTCCGTTTGATTCACGTGCTTGCGTCTAACTGTCGATCAGCTCCAGTTGCAGCTTGCGCATGGAGGCCAGCTCATGGAGGTCCAGTTCCTGCTCCAACGCGCGGAACACCTCCTCTTCAACTTCGCATTGCCGGCGCATGCGCCGCAACAATTGCCGTTGCAGGCCGATGGCCTCCAGTCGCAGCGCATCGAGGCCACCGATATTACGCCCCGGGGCCTGGTGATCGATCATCTCCAGCTGCAGCTCCTGGCGCAGCGCCAGCGCCGTGGTGTCGTCACGGTTCTGAAGCGATGCCAGCGCCGAATCGGTCAGTAGTGCACGAACGCGGGCTTTTTCCTGCTCCTGAGCGGCGTCTTGCGGAAAATGCAGCAAGCGGATCAAAGGCTCAAGCGTGATGCCCTGAATGACCAGGGTGCCCAGCACCACTGACAGCGCGCTCAGAACCACCACGTCCCGGTGCGGGAAGTCCTCGGGCAGGGCCAGCGCTGCGGCCAGGGTCACCATGCCGCGCATGCCGCACCAGGAGGCGACGATCCCCTGCTTGATGCTCGGTCCCGGCAGCTTATGACGACGCCGGACCAGCGGCTGAATGGCGCGGTTATAAAGCATCACCAGCACGATGCGCACCAGCACCACGATGGCCAGGACGATTGCCGCAAATTCCAGGTCCTGGCGCAGGTGATCGGCATCAAGACTGCGCACTATGCCGCGCGCATCCAGCCCGATGAACAGAAACGCCAGCACATTCAATACAAAAACCACCACGTCCCACACCGCATAGGACTGGATGCGGTCAAGTGCCTGCATGGCGCTCTCGCGCACGGCGAGAGTCATCGCGGCCGCAACCATGGCGAGAATCGCCGACAGTTGCAGCCGCTCCGCGAGCAGCCAGATGCTGAAGGCAATGACGAACTGGAACAGAATTCCGCCGAGCGTCCCCACCAGGAAGCGCATGACATAGGAGACGACGAAGCCCACGGCGATCCCCAGCACCACGCCCCCGGGAATGGCCAGGGCCAGTTGCGGCGCGGCCTGCAGCACGCCGCCACCGTTTTCGACAATCCTGAGGCCGATACCGAAGATCAGCAGGGCGACGGCGTCATTGAGCAGGCTCTCACCCTTGAGAACCATGGCCGTGGATCGCGGCAGATCCGGCCGGTTGAGCATGGCCGCCGCCGCCGCGGCATCCGGTGGCGAAACGATGGCCCCGAGAACCACGGCCGCCGCAATCGGCAGTCCACCCAGCACGACGCCGGCCCACGCCACCGCAGCGGTGGTCGCCAGTACCGCGCCCACCGCCAGAATCAGCAGCGGTACCCAGTAGGTGCGCATGGCGCGTAGCGGAAAGTCGAATGCCGAGTCGAGGATGGCCGGCGCGATGAACAGCGCCAGGGCCAGGGTCGGGTCGATGGCGAGGCCGTTGGCCCAGGGGAGCGCCGCCACGGCTATGCCGGCCACGGCCAGCATGGTGGGATAGGGTATGCGCAGACGGCGGGAGGCCTGTAGCAGCAACACTGCCACCGTCAGCAGGATCAGGATGCTTTGGAACAGTGCCACGCGAATCTCCGACGCAGGACAGTACCTGATCGGTGGCGATGCATCCAAATTCGGTCGCGCCGCGTCTATTGGGCAGTGAAAACTCCACTTCAGGGAGTTGGGAGAGGATTCCTATGGCAGTTGCAGCGTTTTGGCTGGCCGTGACGGCCTTCATTGTCGTCGGTGCCCTCAATGCCCGGCGCGGCTATGAACTCAAATTCGAGACCATCCGGCTGATGATGGAGAAGGGGCAGAAGATCGATGATGCCCTGCTGCGAGACCTGTTGACGCCGCCCAAGTGGCATTCGCCGCCCGCCGGACCGGTCGGCCAGGGTTACCGGACCATGCGTATTTTCGGCACTCTGGCCCTGTTCATCGCGCCCGGACTTTCCCTGGTCCTGGGTCTCGCGGGGGCCTACGGCGGCAATCCGGCTGTGTCGGCCGGGGGCATCGCCGCCGGGGCTCTGCTCGCGTTGCTCGGAATCGGACTGTTCGCCGCCAGCCGCTATCTGCCACGGCCGCCATCCGATGGCGGCACCGGGTTGCCCAAGGCATAGGGAAGTGACCCCCACCGCGCCGGGCCTGGGGCTGGTGGATGTCGCCGAGTCCGCCGTGATTGCCATGGCGGTGGCAGGCGATCGGGCGGCCTTTGTGGAACTGATACGCCGACGTCAGCAAGGCGTGCGGCGCTTCATGCGGCAGCTGTGTCGCGATGAGACGCTCGCCGATGATCTGGCCCAGCAGGTCTTTCTGCGCATGTGGCGCTCGCTGCCGCAGCTGGATGTGCTGGAGCGGTTCAACGGCTGGCTCAAGCAGGTCATGGTGTCGGTCTGGATGGATGAGATACGACAGCGCCGCAGCAGAATCCCGGGCTTCGCCGGCGTGGATTCCGAGGGCGCCGGCGCACGCCAGTCGCCCGGGCTCGAGCGCGACCTGGAATCCGCCCTGGCGCAACTTGAGGCGCGCACCCGATTGTGCGTCGTCCTGGCCTACAGTGAAGGGCATACGCATCCTGAAATTGCCGCGCTGCTGGCCATACCGCTCGGAACCGCCAAGTCATTGGTGACCCGCGGCGCGCAGGAATTGCGCGCGCTGCTGCGCGACTACGCCCTCGATACGATTCAAGCGGAGCAATGCCATGAATGACAATGAGGCCGACCGCGATCTGCAGCGCCTGTTCGCCGCCTACGATCCAGCGCTCAGCGCGCAGCCGTTTCTGGATCAGACGTTCTCCGGGCTCAACCGGGAGATACGACGAGCGCGGATTCGTACGACGTTGATCTATGCGTCATCCGCCATTCTGATCACGGCGGTGGCAGCCATGACCGCCAGCCCGTTGAACGCCGCGATTTCAACGCTCGACCGGCACCTGGACTCCCTCGCCAGCGGCCTGTCTCCGACGCTCTCACAGATACTGATTTACGCCGCAACGTTCGGCCTGATCGCACTCGCGCGCCGCCGGCTCAAGGCGTTTCTCGCGCCCTGGTGAGGGAGCGATGCACTGAGCGTTGACTTTCATGTCATATGTGTCACACTACTCATGTGACACTACTGCGTTTTACACTGCGTCCCGGCCAGTCGATCGTCGAACAGCTGCTGTTCGCCGCCCAGAAAGCCTTCCTCAGCGGTGAATATCAGCCGGGGCAGGCCTTTCCGTCGGTCCGTGCCCTGGCGGCCGACCTGAAGATCCATCCCAACACTGCGCATAAGGTCGTTCAGCACCTGATCCAGGAGCGCTGGTTGGAAGTGCATCCGGGCGTCGGCACGGTGGTGGCGGTGCCGCCGAAGGCGCGCACCGGGGACCGGCAGCGACTGTTGCAGGAAGAGGTTGAACAGCTGGTGGTGGAGGCGCGCCGCGTCGGCGTGCGGCTCCAGGATGTCATCGAAGCCATCTCCAATGAATGGTCAAAAATTGACCAGGCGCGCGAGGCCAACGAATCATGATCATCCAGATCGACAATCTGCATAAGGCCTTCGGCCGCAACGAGGCGCTGCGCGGGCTGAGCCTTGCGGTTCCGGAGGGCAGCGCTTATGCCCTCATCGGCGCCAACGGGGCCGGCAAGACCACCACCATCAAGACCGTGATGAACATCATCCGACCCACGCACGGGGCGGCACGGATACTGGGTGTGGATTCGCGTCGGCTGGCTGAGGCCCAGCTGCAACAGATCGGCTATGTCTCCGAAAACCAGGACCTGCCCCAGCGCCTGACAGTCGGGCAATACCTCGACTACCTGCGACCTTTCTATCCGTCATGGGACCGGCAGCTGGAGAGCTCGATACTCGCGGAGCTGCAATTGCCGCTGGAACGCAAAATCGGCGATCTCTCGCACGGCATGCGCATGAAGATGGCGCTGGCCTGCGCGCTGCCCTTCCATCCCAAGGTGCTGATCCTCGATGAACCCTTCAGCGGGCTGGACCCCCTGGTGCGCGATGAGTTCATGGCGCGTCTGGTGCAGCAGGCCGGCGAAATGTCCCTGTTCATCTCCTCGCATGAATTGTCGGAAATCGAAGGCATCACCTCGCACGTCGGCTTCATCGACCAGGGAAAACTCGCGTTTCAGGAGTCCATGGCGGAACTGTCGGACCGCTTCCGCCAGGTCCGCGTCACGCTGGAATCGCCCCTGCCCGCTCCGGCGGTCGTGCCCGAAGGCTGGATGCAGGTGACCAGCAGCGGCAGTGTGGTGAGTTTCTTTGACAGCCGCTTCAGTGATTCGCAGCTGGCGGCAAAGATCGCGGCGCAATTTCCCGGCGTCAAGCACATCGACGTTCAGCCGCTGGCTCTGCGAACCATCTTTACAACCCTGGCGCGTGCATCACGCGGAGGCCTCTGATCATGGTCGGACACATTCTGAAAAAGGACATCGGCCTGCTGTGGCCACTGGCGCTGCTGGTGGTCGCCATCCATGTCTGCGCCGAGGTCCCCCAGCACCTGCTGGACATGGGCGAACAGTCGCGGCAGCTGGCATTGATTGCCGAGCTGTTGGCGATGCTGGGGCTACTGGGGGTCATGGTGGTGGTGGTTCTCGCGATGCACCAGGATGCGGTGCCGGGCGTGCGGCAGGACTGGCTGACGCGGCCCATCCGGCGCGGCGACCTGATTCTCGCCAAACTGGCCTTTGTGATTCTGATGGTCCAGGCGCCACTGTGGCTGGTGAATGTCGCAGCGGCGCTCGCCGACGGCCTGCCGCTCTCGGCCGCCTGTGTCGGAGCCGCAACGCGAAATCTCGCCGTCTTCTGCGAGATCGCCCTGCCGGCCATGATCGTCGGGGCCATCACCCGAAGTTTCATCGAAGCCTTCGTACTGGCGATTGCGACGCTCGTTTTCTATGTGGCGCTGTTCCAGGTGCTCCTGGCGCTGCTGCTGGGCGTGCGGGCAGCGGTCCCCGAAACCGGCGCCGGTTGGATGCTCGATGCGGGTTTCTACCTCATCGCGATCGTCGTTGCAGCCGCAGTCCTGTGCATCCAGTACCTGCGGCGCCGCACGCTCCTGGCGCGTGTTCTGGCAGTGCTGGGGGGTGTCGGCATAGGCGCCTGCGCCTTCGCACCCTGGCACCTGGCGTTTGCGTTGCAGCGGGCACTGTCCCCGCAACCGCTGGCCGCGCAGTCCGTTCAGTTGGGCTTCGATGCGCAGGGCGGCCGCTACCAGGCGCCCCGTGGCGCGGCGCCCGCCGTTCGCACGGCGCTATATGTTCCACTGCATGCGGCCGGCGTGCCTGAAGGGACCAGCGTACTGATGGACCACGCCGACCTGCGCGTCACCGGCCTTGATGGCTCGATACTGTATCGAGGCAAGTCCAACATCAGCGTCGACGGAGTGGGCTCCCTATTTGATGCGATTTTCGAGATCCGCAGCAGTGAATCATCAGAGCGCGCTGCACCGCTTTACCAGCGGCTGTACCTGCCTGCACAGGTACTGAAGTCGCTGGGCAATCGTCCGGTCAGGATTACCATAGACGAGTCGCTCACTTTGTTCGTGCCGGCGGAAAAATACTCCCTGCCGGCCGTGGGCGCCGATCTCACGCTCGGCGCTCTGGGCCGCTGTCGGACCCGGATCGATTCCGAAGGTGACGACGTGCAGATCCAGTGTCTGAGCACGGCCAAGCAACCGCTGTGCTATACCGCCTATCTCGAACAGCCCGGTTCGGGCCTGCGCAATCCGCCGTCCCACGGGTGCTTCCCGGCCTATGCGCCCGCGATCTTCGCACCCCTGTTACCCGACGCCATCCACAGGACCGGCGGAGAGCTGCCGTTCTTCGATCGATCAGAGCTGGCGCAGTATCCGATTGATGGCTCTAAGCTCGCCGATTCGCGCATGGTGATCCAGACATTCGTCCCGGCTGATCATTTCACGCGGCAGGTGGAAACCCCCATTGTGAAGCTCGCCGATCTGTCGACCTTGACGTCGAGCCTGCCGGATCCGGAACCACGCAAGGTGTATTGAGGACTTGCACAACAGCCACTAGCCGTCCGACACTGCCGCCCTGCGAGGAGACCAAGGGGGCGGCATGAACAAGCAGCTGTACGGCGAATACATCGCGGCCTTCAATCGCGACGATTTCGAGGGCTTCAGCAAGTACTACGCCGACGATGTGGTGCTGCAGCTGGGAACCCGCAAGACCATCCACGGCCGCCAGGGCATCATCGACTTCTATCGGGAGGTCAAATCAAAGATCCGCGAGACCCTGGTCATCCGCAACATCGTCGCCGATGAGACCGGGCTTGCCGTGGAGGTGGCCACCGAGTTCCATGCCCTGGAGGACTGGCCGGATTTCATCGCCGGTGCCATTCGCAAGGGCGAGAGCATTCATATCGTGAGCTGGGCGTTCTACACCATCGTGAACGGCAAGTTCCAGACCATCCGCTCCACCCGGCTGTGACTCCAGATCCGGCATGACGAGTTTCTCCAAAAGCTACGACTACATCATCGTCGGCGGCGGATCGGCCGGCTGCGTGTTGGCGGCACGCCTGAGCGCGCAGAGCGATCGCAGCGTGCTGCTGCTGGAGGCCGGCGGTCCGGATGATCACTTCCTGATGCGCATGCCGCTGGGTTTCCTGCGCGCCCTGTTCCGCCCGGAGTTCTCCTGGGGATATTTCAGCGAACCCGAACCGCACCTGGGCGGCCGGCGCCTGTGGTTGCCGCGCGGCAAGGTACTGGGCGGTTCGGGCTCCATCAACGGCATGTTCTACATGCGCGGACATTCCCATGACTTCGAGACCTGGCGCAGTCTTGGCTGCACGGGATGGGGCTACCGGGACGTCCTGCCGTACTTCCGGCGCATGGAAACCAGCTGGCGCGGTGCCGGTCCCTACCATGGCGACAGCGGTCCGCTGCCCGTCATACCGATCAACACCGCGAAGCTGCTGCATGAGCCGCTGATGCAGACGGCCGTCGCGGCCGGATTCAATGTCACCGAGGATCTGCATGCACAGGTCGAGGAGGGCTTCGCCCGCGGCGAGGTCAATATCGACCGCCACGGCCGGCGCGCGAGCACCTCGCGGGCCTACCTGCATCCGGTCATGGGCCGGGAGAATCTCAGCATCGAGATGAATGCGCTGACCACCAGGATTGTGATCAGCCAGGGTCACGCGACGGGTGTCGAATATGTGCACAACGGCCATGTGCACCGGATCTGCGCCGACCGTGAAGTCATACTCTGCGGTGGCACCTACAACTCACCCCAGCTGCTGATGCTCTCGGGCGTGGGGCCCGCCGCGCAGCTGGAGCGTCATGGCATCAAGCCGCTGGTCGATCTTGCAGGCGTCGGCGCAAATTTGAGCGAACATCCGCACGTGCCGGTCGAATTTGCGGCGCGCCGCCCGGTCACCTTTCTGAACGAGCTGCGCTGCGACCGCATCGCCGCCTCGGTGCTGCAATGGATGCTGTCAGGCACCGGACCACTGGCGACCCAGATCAACAGCTGCAATGTCGTCATCCGCACACGTGCGCAGCTGACCCAACCCGACGTGCAGCTGATGTGCAATCCGGTGCGCATGGATGCCAGAATCTGGTTCCCGGGCCTGTCCACACGCCAGGAGGATCGTATGACGGCCGGTGTCGTCGTCCTGCATCAGAAGAGCCGCGGCAGCGTGACATTGGCCGGCGCGAACCCGGCCGAGGCGCCGCGGATTCAATTGAACCTGTTCGCGCATCCTGAGGATCTGGAAACCGCGAAATGCGGAATCGAGGCCGCGCGCCACATCTACGGCACCCGACCGCAGGCTGACCTGGTGGCCCGGGAAACCGCGCCCGGGTCGGCACTGAAGACCGACGTGGAGCTGGAGGCTTATATCCGTGCCACGGCCAGCGGTACCCAGCACCCGGTGGGTACCTGTGCCATGGGCATCGGCGCGGCGGCGGTCGTCAGTCCTGAACTTAAGGTCCATGGGCTAACCGGTCTGCGCGTCGTCGACGCCTCGGTGATGCCGACGATAGTCGGTGCCAATACCAACGCCGCGGTGATCATGATCGCGGAGAAGGCCTCCGACATGATTCTGGGCACCGCGCCCCTGCCGGCGGCGGTGCTTTAGAATGCACCTGTACCTGGTACGCCACGCCATCGCCGCCGAGCCGGACGCGAAGCACTGGCCCGATGATCGCCAGCGACCGCTGACGGCGGCCGGGGCGCGTCGTTTCAAACGCACGGCGCGCAGCCTGGTCGAGGTCATGCAGGCCGGCGGCAAGGTGGAGCGCCTGCTGTCCAGTCCCTTGGTTCGCGCCCGGGAAACGGCCGCGATCCTGCAGCGCGCGGGATTGCCCGAACCCATCGAAGAGTCGGTGCTGGCGCCAGGGCGTACCGCGGCACGCGTGCTCGCGGTGCTGCGCGCTCACGATGCGCACTCCATCGTCGTGGTCGGTCACGAACCGGACCTGAGCCGGCTGCTCGTCGTATGCATTGGCGGCCCGGGTGCGAAACTCGCGACGCATTTGCGCAAGGGTGGGGCGGCCTGCCTGTATTTTGCCGGTGCACCGCGTGTGGGCGAGGCAACCCTTGAGTGGCTGCTGCCGCCGAAGGCGCTGCGCGCGCTGCAGCGTTAGCGGCGCGCGGCCGCGATCCGTGCAGTCAGATCGTAGGCGTCTGCCCGGGTCACCTGAACCTGAGCGAATTCACCGATCTTCAGCTTGCCGCCATTGGTGATGCGCACCACGCCATCGATTTCAGGCGCGTCCGCGGCGCTGCGCGCGATCGCAGTCCTGCCTTCGACGCCATCCACCAGCACCTGGATGGTGGCGCCGACGCGCCGCTGCAGCCGCTGCGTGCTGATGGCCTGCGCGTGTTCCATGAAGCGTTGGTAGCGCTCCTGCTGCAGCGGCGCAGGCACATGTGCCCCCAGGGCATTGGCCGATGCGCCCTCCACCGGTGAATATTTGAAGCAGCCGACGCGGTCGAGCCGCGCTTCGCTGAGCCAATCGAGCAGCTCCTGGAACTCCGCCTCGGTCTCCCCGGGAAACCCGACGATGAAGGTACTGCGCAGTGTCAGGTCCGGGCACTCGCGACGCCAGGCGTGGATACGATCCAGCGTATTCACCGCATGCGCCGGCCGCTTCATGCGCTTCAGAACACTGGGGCTGCCGTGCTGGAACGGAATGTCAAGATACGGCAGAACCTTGCCTTGGTTCATCAGCGTGATGACTTCGTCGACATGCGGATAGGGATAGACATAGTGCATGCGCACCCACACACCCAGTGAACCCAGGCCGCGTGCCAGGTCGATGAAGCGTGTCTGGTAGCTCGCATCGCGCCAGCTCGCGGCGCGATAGCGGATGTCGACGCCATAGGCACTCGTGTCCTGGGAGATCACCAGTAGCTCGCGAACACCGGCATTCACCAGCCGCTCGGCCTCGCGCAGCACCTCATCGATGGGACGGCTGACGAGCAGGCCGCGCAGGTTCGGAATGATGCAGAAGCTGCACTTGTTGTTGCAGCCTTCGGCAATCTTCAGGTACGCATAGTGCCGCGGCGTCAGGCGCACGCCCTGGGGGGGAACCAGGTCGACGAACGGATCATGTCGCGGCGGCAGGTGCTCATGCACCGCGGCCATCACATCCTCATAGGCATGCGGGCCGGTCACCTTCAGCACGCTCGGGTGGCGCTCGAGAATGCGCTCCGGGCGCGCACCCAGGCAGCCGGTCACGATCACGCGGCCGTTGTGTTCCAGCGCCTCGCCGATGGCATCCAGGGATTCGTCCACGGCGGCATCAATGAAGCCGCAGGTATTGACGACCACCAGGTCGGCCTTGTCGTAGCTCGGGGCCACTTCGTAGCCTTCCGAGCGCAGCGAGGTGAGGATGCGTTCGGAATCTACCAGTGCCTTGGGACAGCCAAGGCTGACGAAGCCGACCTTCGGAATACGGGACATGGGGGAAACGGACCGTGGCGAGGGGGGTGCGGATTCTACGGCATTGGCCGCACATTATGCAGGACCGCGAAATGCAGGAATGCGGCAAGGGCCAGGATGACCGCCGGCATCAGCACCCAGGGCCAGATTGCGCTGCGCCTGGGGGTGTGGCCCGCGGTGGCTCGATCGGTGGTCATGGGGCGGCAATCTACCCGTGCTGCAGGCGCGCAGCAATGCCCAAGGCGATGGTCTCGCCAATCCGGCCCGGACTGTTGCATAGTCCTTGGCGAGGGCCCGCTGTCGGCCTGCCATTCAAACGGAGTGACCTTGGCCTTTGATCGTGCCTACTACGAAAAATACTACTTCGATCCACGCACGGCGGTGACCACGCGGGCGGAGATGCACGCCCGGGCCCGGCTCATCGTCGCCTATGCGGATCATGTGGGCCTGCCGGTGCGGCGCATTCTTGATGCCGGCTGCGGCACGGGCCTGTTGCGCAAACCGCTTGAGAGAGGTTTTCCCAAGGCGCGCTATATGGGCCTGGATGTCAGTGAGTATCTGTGCCGGCGCTTTGGCTGGGCACAGGGCACCGTGGACACCTGGAGCAGCGCCACGCCCTTTGATCTGGTCATCTGCTACGACGTGGTGCAATACCTCGACGATAGGAACGCGGCCCGCGCGCTGCGCAACCTTGGCCGCTTATGTCGCGCGCTTCTGTATTTCGGCGCCCTGACCGCGACCGACTGGCGGCGCAACTGCGATCGGCGCCGCACCGACGCCGAGGTCCACATGCGCGATGGCAGCTGGTACCGCACCCGGCTGCGGCGCCAGTTCCATGAAATTGGCGCCGGCTTCTGGCTGCGCCGCGGTGCGCCGCTCACGGTGTGGGAACTGGAGACGGCCGCTTGAACGCGCCCCGCAGGTTTCGCTTCGAGGGCCCGGTGCGGTGGGTCAGCGGCCCCGGCCCTGCCGGAGTCACGCTGCTGGGACGGCTGGCGCAGACCGACGGCGAGGCCATTGCGGCACAGCTTTCGTTGATATGCAGCGAGCCGCCGCAGCTGCCCGCGGCAATGGCGGATGTCACCGTTGAAGCGCTGACTGCGCCGGACGTGGTGCTGCATAGCGGCGCGCAGGTCTGGCCTCTGCGCTGCAGCACCTGGCAGCTGCACCGTGACGTTGGCGCCATGTTCGAGGCAGCGATTCCGCCCCGCCCGACGCCCTGGAAACGACGCCTGGGATGGCGGGTGCTGTTGGCCGTCGCGGCCACTGCCCCGGGGCGCTGGCTGCTGTCACGACGCAGTCGCACCAAGCCCTAGCGCGGCCGCGCCTCGGTCCTTCGAAAAAAGTCAAATTCGCCGCGAAATTGGCAATGCGCGGGGACTTCGGCCAAGATGGTCACCTCGACTTCACCCGTCGCAACAAGAAGTCACAGTCTTCGTTCCGAATGAAGACACCGGGTGCAGTGACCGCAAGATAAAGAGGAAGGAACATGGCCGTTGAGAGTCAACGTCCGGCGCCAGAGCGCGGTACAGCCAGCGCCGCACGCAATCCGTCCGGTGCGAGGCACGGACGCTCCAGAATGCTCGATGCCTACCTCGGTGACATCGACTACCTGATGCGCGAACGACTCTGGGCCGAAGCCGTACCGCTGGCCCTCGCCCTGCCGCACATCTGCGTGGCGATTGCCGATCCGGCGTTGCGCAGTTCACCGGAACATTATCTGGAATGGTGCCAGCACTGGGTACGGCCCTCGCGCACCGACACCAACGTCAGCGTTCCGACGGCTGATGCCCTGTTCCGTCTGGCGCAATCCCGCTCCGAAGTGCTGGACGATGAGTCCGGGACCGCGGTTCCGGCGGCCGCGCTGCGCCGCCTGCGGCTGCGGCGTCTGACACGCGCCACACCCTTGCGCCGCAAGGGCGCGCTCAGTGACCTGTTGCGCCTGGATGCGGCGCAGGAGCCGGAGCGCGAGGCCGCGATCGCACTGGTGGATGCGGTGCGGCGCTGGTACGCCGATCGCGGGGCCAGTGATGGCATGGTGCAGAGCAACCTGGCGCGCCTCGCCATCCTGCGTTGAGACATCGTGTCGCGTCGGCACCTTGAGGGGTTGCTGACGCGCGGCACCCTGATCCTGCCGCCGGAGCGGCGCGCGGTGATTCTGGCCTTCGCCTGCAACTTCATGGTGCTGGGCAGCTACTACATCCTCAAGCCGGTACGCGACACCATCGCGACGGATTACAGCAACCAGCTGCAGCTGCTGTTCACCGGCACCTTCATCGGCACCATTATTGCCTCGCCCATCTACGCCTGGCTCGCAGCGCACGTGCGCCTGAACCGGCTGCTGCCCGGCGTGTTCTGGTTCTGGCTGGGCAATGTCATCCTGTTCCAGGTGCTGTTCAAGCTGCTGCCCGACAACCGCTGGATAGGCGGCGCGTACTACGTATGGTTCAGCGTGGTCAATCTCTTCATGATCTCGGTGTTCTGGACGCTGGTGTCGGATGTGTTCTCGGCCTCGCAGGCGACCAGATTGTATGGCTTCATCGCCGCAGGCGGCAGCCTCGGCGCCATCGCCGGTCCGCTCATCATCCGGCTGCTGGTGCATGCCCTCGGATTGAATGCTCTGCTCAGCATCGCCGCAGCGGGCTTCGTCGCCGTCATCGTGCTGGTGCACCTGCTGATGCAAGAGAAGGCAAGGCTGCAGGCGAGCGGTAGCGCCGGTCAGCCCACGACGCTGGATCATGATCTGAAGGGTCTGCCGCTGGATGGGTTTTTCGAACTGCTGCGCTCGGCCTATTCGCGCCACCAGGCGGCATTCATACTGTTGATGACCTGGGTCAACACGGTGGCCTATTTTCTGCAGACCGACGTGATTGCCAGGGTTTTTTCCGCCCAGGCCAGCCGCGCCGTTGCCGTTGCCGACATTTCGCTGGTGGTTAACGTGCTGGCCGCCATCATTTCCCTGTTCGGCCTCGGGCGTTATGTCCATCGCTTCGGCGTGACCGCCGGGCTCATTCTCAATCCCATCATCATGGCCGTGGCCTTCATCGGGCTCGCGCTCTCGCCCACCCTGCTGATGATCCAGGCCCTGCAGGTGATCCGGCAGGTCTCCCAGTACGCCATCGCCCGCCCCAGCCGTGAAATCTGCTTTACCGTGGTGCCGCAGGCCGATCGCTACAAGACCAAGAATGTCATCGATACGGTGGTATACCGGTTCGGCGATCTGAGTGCCGCATGGATGCAGGCCGGGCTGCGCCTCGCGGGATTTCGCATCATGGGCTCGGCGGCGGCCGGCTTTGGCATATCCGTCCTGTGGGGCATGGGTGCGCTGGTGCTGGGCCGACGCTTTGAAGAGCGACGGGCCCTGCAGCAGGCCGCTTCCGGCCCCGTGCGTACGGCACAGGTGTAGTACCGGCGGGTGGGCGTTGCCGCGCTTCAAACCCCCATCATTGTTGGGCTATAGTCGCCGCCGAAAGTCATCCAGGATGCGCCATGCCACAGAATAACAACCCGACAGTGATCCAGCGATTCTTCAAGTGGCTGGCGGGGGTGGAGCCGCACGAACTGTCGGCCGTGCTGCTGAGCATGCTGTATTTTTTCTTTCTGTTCGGCAGCTACTCGGTGGTCAAACCGGTGCGCGATGCGATGGGCACGGTGTATGGCATCAAGCATCTGAATGAGCTTTTCACGGGTACTTTCATCGGCACGCTGATTCTGGCGCCGCTGTACGCCGGCATGGCCTCGCGCCTGAAACTCTCGAACTTTCTGCCCTGGGTGTACGGCTTCATCGCGCTGAGCATCCTGGGCTTCTACGCCCTGTTCTCGGGCGGCAAGGTATCCGATCGCTACGTGGCGGCGGGCTTCTACATCTGGGTGAGCGTGTTCAACATGCTCATCATCTCGGTGTTCTGGAGCTTCATGGCCGACATCTTCTCGCGCACCCAGGCGAAGCGGCTGTTCGGCTTCATCGCCGCGGGTGGAACCGTGGGTGGCATCGCAGGTCCGGCCATCGCGACGCTGCTGGCCAAGAAAGTCGGCAACGATGGCCTGATGCTGATCTCCGCCGGCGGCTTCATCGCCACGGCCTTCCTGGTGAAGCTGCTGGCCAACGAACGTGACAAACTGGTTGCGGCCTCGGGCAGCGAAGGCCAGAGCACCAACATCAATCACCGGCTCGGCGGCAATCCGCTGGATGGCTTCCTGCTGCTGCTGAAGTCCCCCTACCTGCTGCTGATCGCCGGATTCCTGCTGCTGATGACCTTCATCTCCACGGTCGTCTACACGCAGCTGGGCGATCTGATGACCAAGGCATTTACCGATCGCAACGCCCGCACCCAGGTGTACGCGCTCATCGAACTGGTGGTGAACAGTCTGGCGGTGGTCATCCAGCTCATCGGGACCGGACGCATCATCAAACGCTTCGGCGTCACGCTGGGCCTGATGCTCAATCCCATCATCATGGTCTTTGCCTTCCTGGCCATCGCCTTCTCCCCGGTGCTGATGATCCTGGGCAGCCTGCAGGTCGTGCGACGCGTCGCCGAGTACGCGGTCGCCAAGCCCACGCGCGAGATGCTGTTCACGGTCGTGGACCAGGAAAGCAAGTACAAGGCCAAGAACGTGATCGATACCGTGGTCTATCGCGGCGGGGATCTCGTCGCCTCCTTCGCCAGCGTCGCGGTGCTGAACGGCTATGGTGACATCGGCCTGGCGGTGCTGGGCGTGATCGTGTCGCTGTTCTGGTTCCCGATTGCCTGGGTGCTGGGCAGACGCTATGAGAGCGCCCGCAGCGCCGAGGGCGTCAATGCCGTGCCGGTGACCGTCGGACACTGAGCATGCGCGACTGGCCGGCCCTGCTGATCGCGGCGCTGTGGCTGATCTGGATCGCCTATTGGGTGATCGCGGCGCGCGCCGCGAAGCGTGTCGAAGCGCGCGAGCCGCTGCTTGGCCGGCTGGTCTTTCTTGCCGCCATGCTGCTCGTGGCGGTGCTGATTGGCGGGCATCGCTGGCCGCAATGGCTGATGCAGCCGCTGATCCCGGGCGGCTGGGCCCGCTACTGGTTTGCCGTATCCCTGGTGATCGTCGGGCTGGGATTCAGCATCTGGGCACGGATGGTTCTGGGAGCGAACTGGAGCGGCGTGGTGGCGGTGAAGGTTGATCACGAACTGGTCATGGACGGACCCTACCGGTGGGTGCGCCATCCCATCTATACCGGAGCATTGATGGCACTTCTGGGCTCAGGGCTCGCCGCCGGGCAGGCCCGCGGCCTGGTCGCCTTCCTCATCGCGCTCCTCGCCCTATGGCTCAAGTCCCGCGCGGAGGAGCGCTGGATGCTGCGCGAGTTCGCCGAGCGCTATGCGGCGTACCGGCGCACGACCTGGGCGCTGCTGCCGCTGGTGCTGTGAGTCCCTTCAGCTCTGCGGCACGACCTTCAGGTCATTCACCACGTTATCCGGCCCCGCTGCCATGCTGGCCTTGGCTTCCAGGGAAGCCTTTTCCGCTTCACTGCGCACCACGCCATTGAGGGTCACGTGGCCATTGAGCGTCACGATCTTCACATTCTGGGCATCGACCGACAGTCCCTTGTCAGCCATGACGCTGCGCCGGATCCTGCGCGTCAGCGCAATATCCTCCGCGCGGTTCGATTGCCCGTCCGCGATGCTCGAGGCATTCGAGGAGTTCTCGGCGGCGCCGTTGGACTTGCTGTTATCCGGTGCCTGGGCGAAGGCGAGGCCCGCCTGCGCCATGGCGGCCGCCGCCAGCAACGTGAAGTGATAGCTCGGACGCTTCATCATGGCGAATCTCCGATGCTCAGGCGGCGGTGGCGTTGCGCGGTGAACTCGCCTCGCTGGTGGCGGCGATGTCCTCGGCACTCGTGCCCTTCAATATGTTCTTGGCGCGCGATATCTGATCGGAGGTATCGCAGTGCACGGACAGCAGCGTGCCGCCACCCTTGACGCGCCCTTCGTAGCGCTGCGCCTCATATTCGGGGATGCCCATGCCCATGAGCGCCCCGACCAGGCCACCCAACGCACCCCCGACACCCAGGCCCGCGAGCCCGGCCATGATCGGGCCGGCGGCGATCAGGGGACCGACACCGGGGATGGCCAGTGCGCCGACTCCGGCCAGTACGCCCAGCACGCCGCCGATCGCCCCGCCAGCGGTCACGCCGACGGCCGTGCCTTCGGGTGCCTTGGTGTCCTTGTGATGCGCGAAGGCCTGGGTGCTGTCCGTGTCGGGCAGCAGCACTGAGATATCCGAGCTGGAGAATCCCGCCGCAATCAAGGCATCCACCGCGCGCTCGGCCTGTGACGCATGCGGGTAGATCCCGAACACCGCCATCTTCTTGCTGCTCATGGGCACTCTCCTGTTGAGGTTGCCCATACTGGGCGCAAGCCGTGGCGCTGGAAATTCGTGACGGCGCCCATCCCAAGTCAGCCAAAGGCACGGCCGCCTGTAGGGATTTTCCCCGGGCTTGGCGGGAGCTTAGCGGCGCGAACCGGTGCGTCGCAGGGCGCGCATGCCGGCGATGGCTTCGATCGCCTGGGCGGCATTGGCAAAGCGGTCGTCGCGGGACTTGGCGATCAGGCCCTCGAGCAGCGCCTGAAGATGCACGTGGGAGTGCGGCAACTGCGGCACCGGCGCCGTCACATGCTGCTGCAGCACATCGATGGCCGACAGGCCCGTGTAGGGCTTGCGGCCGGTGACCATTTCGTAGAACAGGATGCCAAGGCTGTACAGGTCGGTGCGGCCGTCGAGGTCCTCGCCCAGGGCCTGCTCCGGACTCATGTAGTACGGGGAGCCGCGCAGCACGCCGGTGCGGGTGCTGTTGGGTGCACCTTCCACGCTGCGCGCCAGCCCGAAGTCGATCAACACCAGGGTATCGTTCTCGCGCAGCATCAGGTTCGGGGGCTTCAGATCCCGATGCAGGATACCGGCCTCGTGCACCACCTGCAGGCCGCGCGCGATCTGTTCCAGGTAGCGCAGCGCATCCGCCTCGAGTATGCCGCGCAGCAGCCGGCCCTTCAGATCGCCGCGCGGGAAGTATTCCATCGCCAGGAATTCACGCCCGGCATTGGTGCCGTAGTCGTAGATGCTGACGATCGAAGGATTATTGAGCGCGCTGAGGGCGGCGTATTCGCGCGCCAGCGCCTGCTGATTATCGGCTTCCTCGACCTCGCTCTTGGTGACCTTCAGCGCCACATCCTCGGCGCGCTTCTCGCTGCCGGCCAGATACACCATGGCTTTCTCGGACTCACCGATGGTCTTGCGGATGCTGTAGCCGGGGATGGGATCGCGCAGCGAACGCGCGGCATCCGCGGCATCACTGGCTTCCTCGGCCGGTTCCGCAGGCTGCGGGGTATCCAGCTCCACGCGCCGCAGCGCGAGCTTCACGGCCGTTCGCAGCCGGTCCGGATTGACCAGTCGCTTGGGCAGATAGTCAATGGCACCCAGCTGCAGGGCGCGCACCGCGGTCAGCTCGTTGCCGTCCTCGGCGACGGCCATCACGGCCGGAAAATCAGGCCGATCCCGCAGCAGGCGCAGCCGCTCCAGGCCTTCCGAATGCGGGTCCTCGGGGCTATAGCCGAAATGCGCGACGAACATGATCAGGTGGAATTCCTGGCGCGTGAAGGACTCGAGGCGAGTTTCGAATTCGCGCTCGTCCATCGCCGTCACCATGCCGTCCGGAAACAGCACCCCCAGGTGATTGCGCAGCCATTCCCGGTAGTGGGCATCGCGATCGACGATCAGAAGGCGGGCGTTCATGACTACGCGCCTACTTGTAGCCGAAGTTCAGTCGCAGTCGCGCGTGCTCGTCGACCGGTATGCCGTCGCGTTCGACGGGACGGTAGCGCCATTGCCGCACCGCGGCCACGGAAGCCTTTTCGAAGACCCCGGCCGGCTGGGCTTTGAGCACCGTGACATCGGTGACGCTGCCATCCGCGTGCACCATGAACTCCAGGTCCACGAAGCCCGTGAGGTCCTGTTCGCGCGCAATCTCCGGAAATTCAGGATCCACCCAGTACACACGCTGCAGGATGACGGCGGCTACCGAGAGCGGGTCTTTGGCCTCACTGACCGGTGGCGTCGAGGTCGGCTGGCCACCAGCGGTGCTCACGTTACTGGCATCGGTCAGCGTCGCTGCGCTGGCCGCGACCACCGGCAACAGCTTCGCGGCCGGCGCCGACACCGGCACGGGGTCCGGCACCGATGCGGGTACCGAGACGGTCACCGGGATGGACGCCGCCGGCGGGACCTCACGCAGCGACGCGGTCCCGATCGCCACCTCGGTGCGACGCCGCGCAATGACGCGCACCTGCTCGGTGGCGTGCGCCGGGCTCTCCGCGGCCGGCGGCGCCGGTGCGGCAACGCTCGGCAGCGCAGCCGCCACGGCAGGCGCCGAGGACAGCGCCGGCGCCGGCTCGCTGTCCGGAGGTGCGGCGCTGCGCGGTGAATTCACGGCATGCCACAGCAGCGCCACGCCGACGACGGCCGCCGCCGCGGTGATTCCCAGCCAGGGCACTGGCCGCGGCATGGGCAGGATGGGCAAGGTCTGCGACATCGAAAGGGACTGGTACAGGCCACTGGAACCGCTGCTGGTGCCGTCGCGTTTGCGCCAGGCGGCATCGACGAACAGCTTGACCCGCTGCGCCGACACCGGCTTGTGGACGAAGCGGTAGATGGTGCCGTCAGCGATGAGGGATGCCAGTTCGCTTTGCGCCGCGCCGTCCCCGGCCACCACCAGGACGACGTCGGGCAACTGACCGTGCAGGCGTTGCGTCAGTTGTGCCGTCAGGGCTGCCTGGGCGGCGCCTTCTCCGGCATCGATGAACACCACCCCCGCCGCCACGCTCATGAGCTGGCCGGCGAGCGCGGCCTCATCCCGGACGCTGATCAGGGTGCCGGGGGCCACCACGCCGGTCAGCGCTTCGATCAGTGACTCATCATGGGTCAACAGCAGGAGGTTCTCGGCCATGCGGGCCGCTCCCGCGGACGGCACAAGGCCGGCAGGCGCCTCCTGGGCGGGCTGATTCTGCGCTGGTTCCGACACTGTAAATGGTTGTCCCAGAATGGGTGCACCCCCCTGCAAAGGGGGCAGGCATGGACCCAGGACAACCTTGACGGAAGGACCGCGGAATGTCGCGCGGCAGCGTCAATTTCTGTGAAACCGGTCTCCCGGAAGGCAGCTGGCGGCCGGCCGCAGGGCCCGGGGCGGGGGTCTATTCGCGCTGCAGGAAGAACCTTGAGCCTTGCCAGGACAGGACGGCACCCTCGGGCGTGATGCTCTCCACCCGAACGCCCGACGGGGTGCTCTGGCCTTCCTTCAGCCTGGTCATGTTCAGGAACACGAAACGGTCCGCCGGGTTCGTGGCATAGGCGTGTAGGTCAAGCTTAAGCTCAGGAAGATTCGCGCCGGGGACACTGGCCGCCTGGGCATAGGTTGGCACCTCGCCGGTGCCGCCCACCCCCGTGCCGGCGCCGGCATTGGCGCTGCCATTGCCATGGGGCGGCTCCACGGCCGGTGCATCATCGGCGGCCTCGGAGCTGGCGGTATTGGCCGCACTGGCAGGGTCGGACGCCGTGGCAGGGGTCGGCGTGGGATTCGCGGGGGCGGCCAGTGCCGGTGGGGGGGCGGTCGGCGCGGTCGGATAGGCCGTGGCGGCGGCGGGTGCGCTGGGGGGTGTCGCGACCGCTCCGGCATCAATCTGCGAACTCCCATGCGTGCCACGCAGCAGCACCACCGACAGCACGATGACATTGATGACCAGAAGGGCCGCCAGCACGATGAGCCAGACCGCCACACCCCGCCGTGGCGGCGCCATCTTCATCTCGTACAGCGCCGGCGCGTCGGCGCGTTGCCGCTCGGTTTCAGATTTCTTCAATGCGTCGAGGATGAAGGACATGGTCAACTTCCGTGTTCGGGTAGCGACGCAAGTTGCGGCGAGTCCGGCTTCGCCAGCGTGCTGTTGAGCACCATCAGGGTCTGTACCCCGGCCACGCCGTCGGCCGTCAGCCGGTGAGCGCGCTGGAAGTCTCGCACGAGTTGCGCCAGCTCTCCATCGTAGACATCGCTGGCATCAGCCGGGGCGGTTTTGCCGGTCAGGCGCCACAGGTCCGTGCGCAGCTGGCGGATCTCAGCCCCCTGCATGCCCGGTGACAGGGGCCGCGGATCGTGGGTTGCGGGGCGCCACAGCAGAATGAAGTCCCCGAACCAATAGCGCGACAGGTCGCCGATGGTGACCAGCTGCGGCTGAGTGCCGATATCGACGTGGGCGTATTCATCATCCAGCCCCGTCAGCACAATCTGATGAGCGGTGTCCTGATCGTCGGTGAGCAACAGGATGGCAGGCCGGTTGTACAGCCGCAGCTGCGCCAGTGAGCCTTTCTGCACATAGCACTCCAGACCCTGTGCGGTGGCCTGCGCGCAGGGATCCGCGCCGCCGGCCGTATAGCGCGCGCCCCAGATGCTGAACAACTGGCCGAACGCCGCAGCGGGCGTGGTCTGCGCGGCCTGGTCGGCCAGCAGCGCGCCGAGCCGGGAGGCAGTCGGGGCACTGGAGGATCGCGCCGGCGGTGCCGAGGCGTGGGCCGCGGCCGGGGGCGAACCGATGGCGCCCGGAGGCGCGGCGGCGTGGGCCTGAAGCGGCGCTGGGCTCTGGCTCCAGGGACCGTAGCGCCAAGCGGCCCAGGCGCCGCAGGCCACGACCAGAACCGTGGCGGCCGCCACGCTCCACGGCAGCCACCAGGGCCAGAAATGTTTGCCGAACACTTCGATCGCGCCGCGTCGGACAAACGACGGGCCGATCTGGTGGCGGTCCTGGGTATAGGCGCCGAGCAGCGCGCGATCGCACAGCACATTGATCAGCCGCGGTACGCCGTGCGACAGGCGATGCACCTCGCGCAGCGCGGCGGGGGTGAAAATGTCGGCAGTGGCGCCAGCCACGCGCAGGCGGTGGCGCACATAGGCGATGGTTTCATCCACCGTGAGCGGGCACAGGTGGTAGCGGCCGGTGATGCGCTGGGCGAGCTGGCGCAATTCATTTCGATCCAGCAGCTCGCGCAGCTCAGGCTGGCCGATGAGGATGATCTGCAGCAGCTTTTGGGTATTGGTCTCAAGATTGGTGAGCAGGCGCACCTGTTCGAGGACCTCGGGCGCCAGGTTCTGCGCCTCATCGACCACCAGCACCACGCGCTTGCCGGTACCGTGGGCGCGAAGCAGGTACTGACTGAGAATGTCCACCAGGTCCTTGAGGCTGCCGGTCGCAGCATCCTGGACGCCGATCCCGAGCTCCTCACAGATGGTGAGCAGGAACTCCGCCGCGGTCATGCGCGGATTGAGGATCAGGGCGATCTCGGCATGCTGTGGCGTCTGCGCCAGCAGCGAGCGCACCACCGTGGTCTTGCCGGTCCCGACCTCGCCGGTGAGCTGGATGAAGCCACCGGCCTCGGTGATGCCGTACAGAAGATGTGCCAGCGCCTCCGCGTGACGCTCGCTCAGGAACAGATAGCGCGGATCCGGAGTGATCGCGAAGGGTTTTTCATTCAGTCCGAAAAAGGCCCGGTACATGGGGCTACTCGAGACTGCTGGCGCGACGCAGCGCCAGTTTGCCGAAGCGCTGCCGCACGGCATCCATGGTTTCATCGACGACGCCTGGTTCGGCGCCGAACAGATCCAGCTGGGTCGCAGGCGTCAGCTGGCGCAACGCCACCCCCAGCAGCCGCAGCCGGGCCCCGGGATGTTCATCCAGCCAAAGGTCCAGCAGCTGCGTGGCCACGGTGGCAATCATCCGGCGATCCTGGGTCGGCGGCTGAACCGCACGCTGGCGGGTGACGGTCGTGAAGTCATGCTCGCGGATCTTGACGCTGATGCAACCGGCCGCCAGTTCGCGGTCACGGGTTCGACTGCAGGCCAGATCGGCCAGTTCCGCCACCGCCTGGTGCAGCCTGCGCCGCTCATGGATGTCCTGATCGAAGGTGTCCTCGGCGCTGATCGACAGTTCCTGCCGTTCGACCATCACCGGCCGCTCATCGATACCGGCGGCACGGTCGCGCAGTTCCTGGCAATGCCGGCCGAAGATCGGCCGCAGGCACTCATCGGTCGCCACCCGCAGCTCGCCCAGGGTGTGCACCCCGGCGGCCTCCAGTCGGCGGCCGGTCTTGCCGCCAAGCCCCGGAAGACGCCGCACCGGCAGCGGATCCAGCACCGCGCGCAGGTTCAGTGCCGTGACCACGGTCAACCCATCAGGCTTGTTCAGATCCGAGGCGATCTTGGCGACCAGCTTGTTGGTGGCGGCGCCCACCGAGGCCGTCAGGCCGGTGACCGCGCGAATGCGCTGCTTGATGGCCCGGGCAATCTGTGCCGCCGGCTCGCGGCTGGCCGACACATCCAGGAAGGCTTCGTCCAGTGACAGGCCCTGCACCAGGGGCGTGAACTCGTTGAAGATCGCAAAGACCTGCCGCGACACTTCCTGGTAGCGGGCCATGCGCGGCCGCACGCACAGCGCCTGCGGGCAGCGCTCCAGCGCCTGGCGCATCGGCATGGCCGAGCGTACGCCGAACTTGCGCACTTCGTAGCTCGCGGCGGCCACGACCCCGCGTGGGCCGGTGCCGCCGACGATGACCGGCAGACCCTGAAGTCGCGGATCATCATGCTGCTCCACGGACGCGTAGAACGCATCCATGTCGACATGCAGAACGGCCCGCGCGACGCCCACCCAGGTCCTACTCGACCGTGATGGTGATCTTCTTCGACACCAGCGCCGGGCTGTGCGGGATATGGCTGCCATCACCCATCACCAGCTGCAGCGTGTGCTTGCCGGGAGGCAGCTTGGTCGCATCCAGAGTCGCTTCGGTCTGCGCCTTGCCGTAGTGCAGGATGTTGTCATTGGCCGGAAGCGGCACGCTCAGGTCGCTGGGCAGGCCCTGGTCGATCAGCAGGTGGAAGTGTCCGGTGTTCGGGGTCTTATCGCCGGCGGGCGCGATGTCCAGGCCTTTGTGCCCGAATTTGATCGTGACCGGGCTGGTGACTTTGGCGCCCGACTTCGGGCTGATGATGTAGATCCTGGCGTCCTTGGGCCAGTAGTTGTCGGGCGCGGCATCCGCGGCGAGCACGGCGCCGGTGGAAACGGTGAACAGCAAAGCGGCGAGAGCGAGAGTACGCATGGCAGCTCCTTGATATGAAGGGCGATCAGCTTAGACAGGTCGGTCAGCGGAAGACAACCGGGTTCCGGGAATCAGTTCGTGCGGTGCAAAATCATCGACGCGAAGGATCTGCATGACCTTGCGATCAAACTCCGCCAGCTGCTCGCCTTCGGCGACGCTCAGCAATCCGGCCGCCACCGCCTGGACGATCCTGCCGGGCAGGTCCAGCGCCGTCACCCGACCGGTCTTCACACCCTGGTCGCGGATGCGCTTCTCGAGAACTTCGGCGCCTTCGGCCAGCAGCAGCACTTCCTGGAGGGCACCGAGCGGGCTGCGCTCATTGAGCGTGGTATAGGCGAAGGTGCCCAGCCGCTGACGGGTCGCCGTGGGCGCCGTGACCAGGTCGGCCACCTGCCGCGAGAGCCGATCGGAGGGTGCGAAATAGGTCAGGCCGCGCGGAAAAATGCACAGCCGCATCAGGCCGGCCAGGAAACGGTTGGGGAAGTTGCGCAGGAACCCGTGCAGCTGTTCCTGAGCCGAATACAGCAAGTTGCGGCAGGCCCATTCCACCACCGGCAGATCCGCCTCCGGCTGGCCCTCATTGTCGTAGTGCTTGAGCACCATCGAGGCCAGGTACATGGCCGAGAGCACATCGCCCAGCCTTGCGCTCAGGGACTCCTTTTTCTTCAGGTAGCCGCCCAGGGTCAGCATCGCCACATCCACCGCGAAGGCGAAGGAGGCGCTGAAACGCTCGATGTGCTGGTAGTAGCGCCGGGTCGGGCCGTGATCCGGCACGCCGCGCACCCGCGCCAGGGTCAGCGCCATGACGCAGGAGCGCACCGCATTTGAAATGGTGAATCCCATGTGTCCGAACAGCGCCTTGTCGAACTGCGCCACGCCGGCGCGACGCTCCGGATTGCGGGCCGCCTCCATCTCCTTGAGCACGAAGGGATGGCAGCGGATCGCCCCCTGACCGAAGATGATGAGATTGCGCGTCAGGATGTTGGCGCCTTCCACGGTGATGGCCACCGGCACGGTCTGATAGCCGCGTGCCAGGTAATTGCTGGGCCCCAGACAGATACCCTTGCCGCCATGAACATCCATGGCATCGTTGGCCACGATGCGGCCCATTTCCGTGACGTGGTATTTGAGCATCGCCGAGGGCACCGAGGGCTTCTCCCCGCCATCGATGGCGCCGGCGGTCACGGACCGCGCCGCATCCATGGTGTAGGTGAGCCCGGTCATGCGCGCGATCACCGCCTCGATGCCCTCGAAGCGCGCGATGGGCAGGTTGAACTGCCGGCGCACGCGGGCATAGGCACCGGTGGCCCACACCGCGGCCTTGGCGCTGCCGGTGGTGTTGGAGGGCAGGGAGATGCAGCGGCCCACCGACAGTTGCTCCACCAGCATGCGCCATCCCTGGCCGGCCATCGCCGCTCCACCGACCAGGCAATCCAGCGGCACGAACACGTCCTGTCCCTGGATGGGTCCGTTCTGGAAGGGAATGTTCAGCGGGAAGTGCCGGCGGCCGATGCTGATGCCGGGCGTCTCGCGCGGGATCAGCGCCACGGTGATGCCCAGATCGGTGCGCTCGCCGAGGAGTTTTTGCGGATCAAACATCCTGAAGGCAAGACCGATGACCGTCGCCACCGGTGCCAGGGTGATGTAGCGCTTGGAGAAATTCAGCGTGAGCCCGAGCACCTCGCGCCCCTGCCAGGTACCGCGGCCGACGATCCCGGTATCCGGCAGCGAGGCGGCGTCGGAACCCGCGCGCGGGCCGGTGAGGGCGAAGCAGGGAATCTCATCACCGCGCGCGAGCCGTGGCAGGTAGTAGTCCTTCTGCTCCTGCGTGCCATAGTGATTGAGCAGTTCGGCCGGCCCGAGCGAATTGGGGACGGCCACAATGGAGGAACAGGTGGTGCTGCGGCTGGCGACCTTCGCGAGCACGCAGGAGTGCGCGTAGGCTGAGAACTCAAGGCCCCCATAGCGTTTCGGAATGATCATGGCGAAGAAGCCCTTCGCCGTGAGGTACGACCACACCTCCGGAGGCAGGTCGGCGCGCACGTGCGTGATGTCCCAGTCATCGAGCATCGCGCACAGTTCTTCACAAGGCCCATCCAGGAACGCCTGTTCTTCAGCGGTCAGCTGCGGCGCCTTGGCACTGTGCAGTTTCTCCCAGCGTGGCGCGCCGGTGAACAGCTCCCCGTCCCACCACACCGTGCCGGCTTCGAGCGCCTCCTTCTCGGTCTGCGACATCGAGGGCAGCATGCGCCGATAGGAGCCAAGGAAGGGGCCGCTGATGAGCACCCGGCGCAGCGGTTTGAGGTTGAGCAGCCACAGCAGGCCGGTCAGCACCCACAACAGGCTCTTCCACACTGGCGCCGGTGGCGCCAGGTAGCAGTACAGGCCCAGCAGCACCGTGAGCGTGATGCAGAAGCTCAGCAGTCCCAGCCGCCGGTACGTGAGTACGACGACGGCGGCCAGGAAGAGCACCGTGATGATCGCGCCGTACATGACACCCCCGTGTACCGCTTAGGGCTGAACCTCAGCCCAGCAGGTCTTTGACGCCCTCGCGCTCTTCTTTCAGTTCGTTCTCGGTGACAGTCATGCGCTTGCGGCTGCCCTCATCGATGGCCAGGCCCTGCACGATCTGGTAGTCACCGTTGCGGCAGGTCACCGGATACGAATAGATGACGCCCGCGGGAATGCCATAGCTGCCATCGGACGGCACGCCCATGCTCACCCAGTCACCCTCCGCGGTGCCCAGCGCCCAGGTGCGCACGTGGTCAAGCGCCGCCGAGGCGGCCGAGGCCGCCGAGGAGGAGCCGCGCGCCTTGATCACCGCCGCGCCGCGCTGCTGGACCACGGGAATGAAAGTCTCATCCAGCCATTTCTGATCCACCAGGCTCTTCGCCGGCTTGCCATCCACCGTGGCGTGGCTGACATCCGGATACTGAGTGGCCGAGTGGTTGCCCCAGATGATCATCTTCCTGATCTGGGTGACATGCGTGCCGGTCTTGTGCGCCAGCTGCGCCAGCGCGCGGTTGTGATCCAGACGGGTCATGGCGGTGAAGTTGCGCGCCTCCAGATCCTGGGCATTGGCGCGTGCGATCAGCGCATTGGTATTGGCCGGATTGCCCACCACCAGCACTTTGACCTTGCGATCCGCGACTGCGTTCAGCGCCTGGCCCTGGGCGGAGAAAATCTGCGCATTGGCCAGCAGCAGATCCTTGCGTTCCATGCCGGGTCCGCGCGGACGGGCACCCACCAGCAGCGCGGCGTGGCAGTCCTTGAAGGCCACCTTGGCATCGTCCGTGGCGATGACCTTGTTAAGGGTGGCAAAGGCGCAATCATCCAGCTCCATGACCACGCCCTGAAGGCCCGGCAGCGCCTGGGGTATCTCCAGCAGGTGCAGATTCACGGGCTGGTCCGCGCCAAACAGCTGGCCGGAAGCCACCCTGAAAGCCAGGGCATAGCCGATCTGACCGGCAGCCCCGGTGATTGCGACGTTCAAAGCTTGCTTCATGAGGGACTCCAGGGAAGGTGACCGGCGATTCTACCGACCTGGCCGATCTGTGAACTATGTCTCATGTGTTGGGGCTTGACACATGGGTAGTGTTGTAGTTATATATAACACCATGACAACAGGGGGAGGCGGTCGCCCCTCCGGGTCGGGAAGAGGAGATGGAAATGAGCACCAACAATGTGAACCTGAAGGTCCTGGTCTGCGCCATGCTGGCAATGGCCCCGAATGCGATTCTGATCCATGAGTTCAACGTGAGCACTGCGCAGGCGCAGCTCACCGGTCAGACTTCGCCTACCTCGGAGCGAAGCGTGGACTCGTCAACGCCTTCTGCTGTTCTGGTAGATTAGAACGCTACTTGCCCGATACGGGCGTCTCGGAGCGTTCATGGACCCGCAGTGGGAAGACAGTGTGCCCATCTACAGGCAACTGCGGGACCGTGTGGTCGCGATGATTCTGGACGGGATTCTCAAGGAGGGTGACGCGTTGCCCTCGGTGCGCAGCGTCGCCTCGGAGTTCCGGCTCAACCCGCTGACGGTCCTGAAGGGCTACCAGCAGCTGGTCGATGAGCATCTGGTCGAAAAACGCCGGGGTCGGGGCATGTTCGTCAGCACCGGCGCGGGCGCCGCGCTGCTCAAGGATGAACGCCAGCGCTTCCTGGACGATGAGTGGCCCAAGGTTCATGCGGCCATCGTCCGGCTCGGGCTGTCCGCCGCGGATCTGCTGCGCGCGGAGCAAGCCGCCGAAAAAAAGAACTCCCCACCGCCACCGGATGAGAAGCATGACGGCAGTAATTGAGGCCCGGGGGCTGCGCAAGTATTACGGGTCCAATCGCGCCCTGGACGATGTGACCTTCAGTGTCGCCCCGGGGCGCATCGTGGGCATGATCGGCGCCAATGGTGCCGGCAAGACCACCGCCCTGAAGGCCATCCTGGGGCTGACCAGCTACCAGGGGGATCTGACGGTACTGGGGCGCAATCCGCGCACCCAGCGCGATGAGCTGATGCGCGATGTCTGTTTCATCGCCGACGTCGCGGTGCTGTCACGCTGGCTGAAAGTCAGCCAGGCGCTCGATTATGTGGCCGGCGTACATCCGCGCTTCAACCGCGAACATGCCGAACAGTTCCTGCGCAAGACCGATCTGAAGATGAACAGCCGGGTACGGGAGCTGTCCAAGGGCATGGTGACCCAGCTGCATCTGGCACTGATCCTGGCCATCGACGCGCGGCTGCTGGTGCTGGATGAGCCCACACTGGGCCTGGACCTGCTGTACCGGCGCCAGTTCTACGACACCTTGCTGAATGACTATTTCGACAAGGACCGCACCATCCTCCTGACCACCCACCAGGTGGAGGAGATCGAGCACCTGCTCACCGATGTGCTGTTCCTGCGCCAGGGCCGCGTGACCCTGGACGCACCCGTGGAGACCCTGGCGCAGCAGTATGTGCAGGTGACCGTGGGTCCGGACCAGGTGGCCCGCGCCAGGCAGCTGCACCCGTTCTACGAACGCGAGATCTTCGGTCGCGTGGCGATGTTCTTCGAAGGTCAATCGCCCGAGAGCCTGGAGCCGCTGGGCGATGTCCGCACTCCGTCAATCGCCGACCTGTTCGTGGCAAAGATGCAGGCGGCATGAGCACTCCAGAGCCCACCCTCGAGGCAACTGGCGCGGACTCGACGCCGGCTCCGACGGTCTACGGACACCCGCCGGTGCTGCGCACCCTGATCCGGCGCGAGCTGTGGGAACACCGCGCGCTGTGGATCGCTCCGCTGTCGGTGGCCGCGCTGCTGCTGGTGGGCGCCATCATCGGCAAGCAGAGTTTCGATTCCAATATGGCCGCGTTGCCGGAACAGCGCAGTGCCGTGTTCGGCCTGGTGGTGGCGCTGGCGGCGCTGCCGCAGTTCTTCACCCTGGGGCTGATCGTCTCCATGTATGCCGCGGACTGCCTGTACACCGAGCGCAAGGACCGCAGCATACTGTTCTGGAAGTCGATGCCGGTGTCAGACACCCTCACGGTGCTGTCGAAACTGCTGCTGGCGCTGGTGCTGGTGCCGTTGGGGGTCTACCTGGTGTCGGCGGCGACCACGCTGCTGATGACGGGTATCTACTACGTGCGCGCCGCGGATCATGTGGGTGGCGTGTTCTGGGAAGCGGGCACCTGGCTGCGCATCCAGGGAATTTCACTGCTCGCGGTGATCGCCGGGGTGCTGTGGTATGCGCCCATCACCGCCTACCTGCTGCTGGTGTCGGCGTGGGCGCGGCGCAGCGTGTGGCTGTGGGTGATCCTGCCGCCGCTGGTCATCGCCATGATGGAGCGGATCGCGCTGGGCACCCATCATGTGTGGAGCATCCTGATGTACCGGATGGGCGCCGTGTTCCTGCACGCCGGGATGACCCCGCCCGGGGCCCCTGATGGCGCCAGTCAGCCCCTGACCCTGAACATGCTGATTGCGAACATCAATCCGCTGCCGGTGTTCGCCAACGTCGACCTGTGGCTGGGGGTCCTGGTGGCAGCGCTGTTGATTGTCGCGACCATCCGCATCAGGCAGTATCGGGACGATACCTGATGCTGGCGACAACGACGTGTATTTGCAAAGCCGCCGCACGGCGCAGGGCGTCGAACTTCAACTGACCGGCCCCTGGCGCATCACGCAGCTGGACGCCCTCGCCCGCGAGCTTGCCGGCGTGGAGCTCGGCGGCGCCACGCACGTTCGCATCGACACCACCGCCGTGACGGCGCTGGACCTGTCGGCGAGCGTCAAGCTGCGCGACTTCGTGACACGCGCCACGGCGGCCGGGGCCAGCGTCGAATTCTCCGGACCACCACCGGATCAGCTGCGCCTGATCGCCACGGCCACCAGCGAGCCACCGCCGGAGCATCCCGAGGTTCCCGGGCCGCACCACATCGAGGAGCCGGTGGAAGCGCTGGGGCGTCGGGTCGTGGGCGGCTGGGATGATGTGCTGAGCGGGCTCGCCTTCGTCGGCCGCATCGCCGTGACCGCCTTGGGTGCGCTGCGCGCACCCAGGCGGCTGCGACCGATTTCAATCGCGCGCCATGTCTATGAAACAGGCATCACCGCCATTCCGATCGTCACGCTGATCGCGTTCCTGATCAGCGTCATCATTGCCTACATGAGCGCGCAGCAGCTGGCGCGCTTCGGTGCCGAGCTCTTCGTGGTGGACCTGGTGACCATCGGGGTGCTGCGCGAGCTGGGGGTGCTGCTGACCGCCATCATCGTGGCCGGCCGCTCAGGCAGCGCTTTCGCCGCGGAGATCGGCTCCATGCAGTTGAACGAGGAGGTGGATGCGCTGCGCGCCATCGGCGTGGATCCCTTTGAGGCGCTGGTGCTGCCGCGAATCATCGGCCTGATCATCGCCCTGCCGCTGCTGGCCGTCATCGCCGATGCCGTGGGCCTGCTGGGCGGTGCGCTGCTGTGCAGGTACCTGCTGGATATCCCGCTGCCGCAGTACCTGATTCGCATGAACGAATCCATCGCCTCGACCACCTTCTGGGTGGGGGTGATCAAGGCGCCGGTGTTCGGCCTGCTCATCGGCCTTGCGGGCACCTACCGCGGCATGCAGGTGCGCGGCTCCTCGCGCGAACTGGGCCGGCTGACCACCGTGGCCGTGGTGCAGGCCATCTTTGTGGTGCTGCTGGCCGACGCGCTGTTCGCCATGCTGTTCATGCAACTGGATATCTGATGGCGCCACGGGTGCAGGTGCGCGGGCTGGTCAACCGCTTCGGGGCGCAGCTGGTGCACGACGGCCTGGACATGACGGTGGAGGCGAAGGAGATCTTCGGCGTCGTCGGCGGCTCCGGGGCGGGCAAGTCGGTGCTGCTGCGAAGCATACTCGGTCTGCAGCGGCCGCTTGCCGGCACCGTGTGCCTGAACGGTGAAGATGTCACGCGCATGACGGCGCAGGAGATGCGCGCGGTCAAGGCCGACTACGGGGTCACCTTTCAGGAAGGTGCGCTGTTCAGCGCGCTGACAGTGCTGCAGAACGTGCAGCTGCCGATGCTGGAATACCTGCGCCTTGCGGACTCGGATCTGGATGAACTGGCCATGCTCAAGGTGCGCATGGTCGGATTGCCCGCGGACAGTGCCCGCAAGTACCCCGCGCAGCTCTCCGGCGGCATGATCAAACGCGCGGCCCTGGCGCGGGCACTGGCCCTGGACCCACAGCTGCTGTTCCTGGATGAACCGACGGCGGGCCTGGATCCGATCAGTGCCGCGGCCTTTGATGAGCTGCTGCTGTACCTGCACCAGCACCTGGACCTGACCGTGGTCATGATCACCCACGATCTGGACACGATCTTCCGTACCTGCAATCGTGTGGGGGTGATTGTGGACCGGCGCATGGTGAGCGACACCCTGACCGGCATCATGGACAATCCACATCCCTGGATACAGGCGTACTTCCATGGGGTGCGGGCACGCGGCCACAGCGCCCGGGCCGGAGAGCCAGATGGAACGTGAAGCAAACTATGCGGCGGTGGGCGCCTTCGTGCTGCTGGTCATCGCCATGGCCGGCCTGTTCGTCTACTGGTACAGCGATGCGCGCGAGCACCGCGACTTCACCCGCTATGAAGTCTATTTCGACGGCAGCGTCAGCGGCCTGACCCAGGGCGCCCCGGTGCGCTACCTGGGAGTGAATGTGGGCCGCGTGGTGAACATGTACATCGATCCGCGCAATGCCAGCCGCGTGCAGGTCATCGTCGATATCGACTCCTCCACCCCGGTGTCGGATCAGTCGGTGGCTGAGCTGTCGCAGCAGGGCGTGACCGGGGTGCTGTTCATCGACCTGCTGCGCGAGGCGGGCAACAAGCGTTTGCTGCCGCCCGTGCCAAGCGAGCGCTACCCGGTCATACGCTCTTCCAAATCCAACTTCGACCTGCTGCTGGCCAGCCTGCCGGAAATGGTCGGCCGCGCCACCGATGCGCTCGGCCGCATCGAGCTGCTGCTGGATGACGACAACATCAGATCCATCACCCACGCCTTCAGCAACCTGGACGCCACCACCCGCGCGCTTCCCGACACCATCAAGGACATACGCAGCCTGGTCGCCGATCTGCGTGAGACTTCCGATGAGTTTCGCGCCACCGCCGCCAGCGTCCGTGGTGTGACCGACAAGGCGGGTCCGCAGCTCAGTGCCGCGATGGATCACATCGCCGCGGTCACGGCGCACCTGAGCGATGCCACCGACAGTCTGGATCAGCTGATCCGTGAAAATCGCGGCGACATCCGCGGCTTCACCCGCGAGAGCCTGCCGCAGGTGCAGATCCTGCTGCAGGACAGCCGCGCCGCGGTCACCGAGGTGCGTGATCTGATGCACAGCCTGCGCGAGAATCCCTCGCAGCTGTTGTTTGAAAAGCAGGACCAGGGAGTCACGATTCCACCATGAGACCTTCGCGCTCGCCGGTCATTGCGCTGCTGTTCGGCCTGGCGGGCTGCTCGGGTCTGCTGCACAGCACAGCGCCGCCCCTGCAGCTTTATGTGCTGCAGCCCCCGCCAATGCCGGCCCCGCCCGTGGACGCCAGCCGGCCGGCGGCCGAGAGCGCGCCGCGCGCCATCGCTCCCAGCCTGCGTATCAGCCGACCACTGCCCGCCGCCGGCCTGAACACCGATCGCATCGCGCTGCTGCGTCCCGGGAATCGCCTCGACTACTACGCCGGCGGTCGCTGGAGCGGCCCGCTCTCAGACCTGGTGTCGGACCTTGAGCTTGCGGTGTTTCGTTCCGACCCGACCTGGAGCGCGGTGGCCGATGACCGCAGCGGCTTCAACACCGACTACCTGCTGCAGACCTCGATTGATCGCTTCACGGCCGAGTACGCGTCCGAGAGCGGGCCGCCGCTGGTCCATGTCGATCTGCATTGCCTGCTGATCCGCCGCAGCGATGGCAGCCTGGTCGGCAGCTTTGCCCTCGCCGAAAGCGCGCCGGCCCAGGAAAACCGGATGGGCAGCGTGGTGGCGGCATTTTCGCAGGCGGCGCAGCAGGCCATCCTTGCGGCGCAGGGCCGCGCCGACCAGCTGCTCAGGTCCGTGATATCCCCAGCAGCTCCATGAGCCGGTAGGCCCAGTAGCGCAGCTGCGAAGGATCCGTCCAGGTGTCCGCATCGGCCGTGTACTCGATGCCCGGCGGCCCACGGTCATTCCACAGCGTGTCGAAGAACTGCTGGGCGGCCAGCAATGGCGCGGCCCCCGCCGACCCAGCCAATGCCGCATCCAGCACCAGGTCGTAGTCACCCAGGTCGCGCCGCGTCAGGCTCGCCGAGCCGGTCAGCATCCAGGTGGGCCCGCCGCCGTGGATCAGCACCAGGGCGGCGGCGAAGCGTTCGCTGTGGGTGCGGTACCAGGCCACATGGATCCTGCCATCGCTGGCCGCAATCAGTTCACTGGCGACGGATTGATTGGCACTGCGCCACAGCGAGGATGATTTGTGCGGATCGAGGATCAGGCGCACGGTGACATTGCGGCGGCTGGCCGCCAGCAGCGCCGTGATGGTGGCGCGCTCCGAAAGGCTCTCGCTGGCAATGTCGATCGTGTCCCCGCCGGCGGTCGCGGCGATGTGTGACAGCAGCGCATCGCGGATCGCCCCTGCGCCCAGCCACTGGAATTGCAGGACCTCCGCACTGCCGGGGGCGGCCGCGACCGCGGCCGGCAGGGTAAGGGAGCCGTTCCAGCCAAAGCCGCGGGCGAGTTGCAGTTCGCTGCTCAAAAGCGGTGCCACCGCCGGCCCGCTGACCTCAAGGGCGCTGACCGTATCGATGCTGCTGGCCAGCGCCGGCTCGGCGCTGCCGACCAGTCCCAGCAAAGCGCCGTGACCGTCATCGGCGATCAGCACGCGCCGGTTGGATGATTTGAGGTTGGCCAGTTGCGCCCAGGCGCGCGCGGTCAGCGCCGGTCCATTGTCGGAGTAGGGATTGGGCAGCCAGCCACCGCCGCCGGCAGCCGGGCGCCACCATGTGAATGCCAGCCGCCAGAAACTCGAATACAGGAAATTGCGGTCGCGAAGGCGCCTCAGATCGGCCGTCACCACCGGAATGCCGGCCGCGCCCAGCTGCACGAACTGCACCGGGGGCTGCGTCCCGTACAGCTCATTGACCGGATCGGCGATCACCAGCACCTGCAGCGCGGGCACGGCGGCCTTGCGCGCCAGCAGCGCCGCGGTCAGCTGCGCGCCCATGGGGGTGAGGGTGGCGACGGTATCAGGGGTGTTGCGATACAGGTCGATGCAAAGGTGACAGTCCAGCACCACCAAGCTGCGCGCCGCGCCGATGGTGCGCAGCATGGTGTCGAAGATGGCGTGTGAACTGAAGCCGTGGCCGTAGGCGTCGGCGCCGGTGATGTCGTCCAGGAAGCTCACATTGCCCGCGGCAATGATTTGCGAAGGGCTGGCCAGGCGCATGCCGGCAGGCAGTTGGCGGGTGGCGTAATGCACCGCGGCCGCGCCCCAGGCCGCTGCGATGGCGGCACATGACCAGCGGGCCCAGCGTGCCTTCATGCCCGCCTCAACCGCGTGACATCATGCCCGGCGGCTCGCCAGTCCCGTGCGATGGATGAGGTTGGCGAACGGCGCTCCGCCGCTCGCCTGACGCGCCAGCAGCGCCAGCAGCGCCTCGACCGTGTTGGGCTCGCTGAAGAGCTTGCCCTGGCCGTACTGGCAGCGGTGTTCGCGCAGGAAGTCGAGGTGGCGCTGCGATTCGATGCCCTCCGCGACGACATCCAGTCCAAGGCTGCGTCCCATGTCGATGATGGTGCGGACGATGGTCGCATCGCCGGCATCCTCGGAGACATCGCGCACAAAGGACTGGTCGATCTTCAGCGTGCCGATCGGGAACTGCTGCAGTGCCGAGAGCGAGGAGTAGCCGGTCCCGAAATCATCGATCGAAAGATGCAGTCCCATCTCATGCAGCTCACCCAGCAGACGCACGGTGCGCTGCGTGTCGGCCATGAGCGTGGACTCGGTGATCTCCAGTTCGAAATGCGCCGGTGACACATTGTGGCGGCGGAACACCGAACGGCAGCGCAGGATGAAGCTCGCTTCACGCAACTGCTTCAGCGACAGGTTCAAGGAGATGCGACCCGGGTCCGGAACCTCCGCCTGCAGGCGCCGGTAGTCGGTGCACACACGGTTCAGCACCCACTCACCGATCTCCAGGATCAACCCGGTCTCCTCGGCCAGCGGAATGAACTGCGCCGGGGAGATGTCGCCATGTCCAGGCAGCCGCCAGCGCAGCAGTGCCTCGGCGCCGATGACCCGGCCGTCGGACAGATCCACCTTGGGCTGGTAGTGGATCACCAGCTCGTCGCGCTCCAGCGCGCGGCGCAGCTTGCTCTTGAGCATCAGCCGCTCCACCGCCGCGGCGTTCATTTCCGGGGAATAGAACGCGAAGGTGTTGCCGCCGTTCTGCTTGGAGTAATACATGGCCGCATCGGCGTTGCGGATCAGGTCGATCACGTTCTCCGCATCGCGCGGGCAGAAGGCGATGCCGATGCTGGCGGAGAGGAACAGCTCGTGCTGGTTGAGCTGGAAGGGGCGGTTGATTTCGGTGAGCACCGCGCGCGCCAGGTGCGCGATGGGGCCGCGGTTGTCGGTGTCCAGCGGCAGACCTTCCATGAAGACCGCGAACTCATCCCCGGCGAGGCGTCCCAGCACCGCATCCTTCGGCAGCGAGCGCGTCAGGCGTTCGGCGAGCACTTCCAGGGCGCGATCCCCGGCGCCGTGGCCGAAGGTATCGTTCAGCTCCTTGAAGCGGTCCAGATCCAGGTACAGCAGCGCCACGCCCTGGTTGTTGCGAACGCCGCGGGCAATGGTCTGCTGCAGCAGGTGCTGGAACTGCATGCGGTTGGGGACGCGGGTCAGGGTGTCGTAGCGCGCGAGGTAGCGGATGCGGCGCTCGGTGCGCTTCTGCTCGGTGATGTTGCGGGCGACGAAGATGTAGCCCTGGAACTGCGGGTCATCGCTGCCCAGCAGCGATCCGGTCAGCGACACCGGAATGCTGGTGGCCTGGCGCGTCTGCACCAGAGTCTCGCGTGACTCGTGGGCGGCGCGTGCCAGATCAAATCCCGGCCGCTCGCGCTCCTCGAGGATGAAGGCGATGTTCTTGCCCTGGATCTCGCCCTCGGCATAGCCAAGAAGTTTGCAGGCGGCCTGGTTGGCGACCCGGATCACCCCATCGGGGGAGCTGACGAACACGGCATCGGTCATGCCGTTGAGCACGCTGTTGAGATAGTTCTTGGTGATGGTGGTCTGGCGCAGCTTGTAACGCATGTGCTCGAGCGCCTTCTGCAGGTCGCCGAGCTCGTCGCGCCGCACCACATCCACGGGGCGCGTGTAGTCACCCTGTCCGAAACGCTCGGCGCTGCGGATCATGGCGGTGATCGGCTGTTCCAGACGGAACGCCGCGCGCCACGCCAGCCATGCCGCCACCAGCCCCGCCGCGCCGGCCAGGATGGCGGCCAGCGCCAGTCCGTCCAGCAGATCGGTCTGGCTCAGCAGCCGCAGACGCTTGAGCAGTTCCATGGAGGTGGCGGTGCGGGCCGCCGTGGTGGTCGTGGGCGCCACCCCGGGGGCGGCGGTGGCGTGCACCGCGGCCTGGGCCAGGCTCTCCACATGCTGCGAATGCAGGTGCAGCTGCCAGGCAAAGAGGCCGACGAAGGCGACGGCCGCCAGCAGCACTGCCACAAAGGCAGTACTGGCATATTTGAGCTTCAGGCTGACAGCATTCACAATCGCAGCGCCGCCGGTGCGTCCCTTCGCGACCGCGGCCAATCCCCTTTTATTCCATCAATCAAAAAGACTTTTGAGGATCTTACCTGCGCCTGCTGAGGCAGGCCAGAAGAAGGGTAAAACCGTCGTGTTACACCGACAGGGATTCGGGCCGGACAGGAAGGGGGCGACGCGGCGCCGGACGGACAGGCCGGCCGGCGATTGGGCGTTTCAGCGGCGTTGCGACCAGGCGTTGCGCAGATAGCCGACCATCAGGCCGCGCACCGTCGCCATGGGGTCCGCGAGCGCCGAAAACACCGGCGGGTTGCGGCGCAGCAGCCGCCAGTTCTCGCTGCGCAGGACGCGGTTGAGATAGCCGACGTTGCGCTCGATCATCTCCATGTAGGGATTGTGGCCGCCAAACAGGGCCTCGACATGGCGGTAGGCGCCGCCGAAGGCCCCATCCAGGCGTTTGGAGCGCGTTTCGGCCACGAACTCGGGCGTCTGGCGCAGTACGTCCAGGCCTGAGGCATAGCGCACCTGGCGCCCGCCATTGGAGCTGATGGGCAGCGCCATGCCGCCCAGGACGAACTCCGGATAGAGCCGGTCCCGGCATTTTTCCAGATAACAGCGATCCGCCATCTGCCCGATCATGTCGGCCGTGCCGATCAGATGCCCCAGGGTCTTGTCCTTGGGATCGGCCACGACGATGCGCTCGAACGGCACCTCGTAGCCGGTGAAATGGATGATCTCGCGCGCCACCGGCGCCCAGCCGGACAGCTGGATGCGCGGCAGGTAGTCCGCCAGGAACTCCGCGCCCCGCGACACGTGGATACGGGTGAGTTCCGCGCCGTGCTGGTACGCGCCGTCGTCCTTGCGGCGCAGGTAACCGACATCGTGGAACAGGCCGATGATCAGGCCGGCCGCGGCGCGTTCGGCGCCCAGCCGCTCCAGCGCCGTGGTGCCGCGGTCGTGGCCGGCCATCAGCCGCGCCAGCGCGAGGGTCACGTCCAGGGTGTGCTGACGGTCGTGATAGACCGTGTCGACGCCATAGTAATCGGGCACTTCACCGGCGAACATGCGCTCAAACTGATCGAACGCGCTGGTAACGGGTTCAATCGGGAAATCCTGCCAGGTGGTCTGGCAGATCTCCTCGACAGCCTCGCGGACCGCGGCGGTGGAGCTCACCTGCACGGTGCCAGTTACGTCGAAGTCGTTGAGGCGCGAATTACCCATGATCCGTCGGCGGTGGCTGAATAGTGGAGTCTAGGCATCGCACCCAGTGGAGACCAGCGACGCCGCGCTCAGTTCTCGTCATGCAGCATTTCCCGGAGATGCGTCA
>DATHMK010000036.1:0-33527 GCA_035487155.1 Steroidobacteraceae bacterium | reverse complement strand
CGCGAGATCAACACCACGCTCGCCGGAGCGCGCGGCGCCCTCGAGAGCTACCTCGAGCAGCCCGACAACGCGGCACTGCTCGAGCGCTGTGCGCAGGACCTGCACCAGGTGCAGGGCGTGCTGCGGGTGATGGAGATCTATGGCGCGGCGCTGCTCGCCGAGGAGATGGAGCACGTCGCGCAGTACCTGCTGGCGACCCATACCGAGCGCAAGAGCCAGGCGGAGAGCCTCGATGCGCTGATGCGCGCGATGGTGCAGCTGCCCTCGTATCTGGAGCGCGTGCTCGCCGGCGGTCGCGACCTGGCGCTGGTGCTGCTGCCGCTGCTGAACGACCTGCGCGCGGTGCGCGGCAACTCGCTGTTGTCGGAAGGCACGCTGTTGCTGCTGAACCTGAAGTCCGACAAGCAGGCGCAGCCGATTGCCGTCACCGCCGGCGAGCCGCCGCTCACTGTCGAGCAGTGGGCGCGGCGCCTGCGCGCCCGCTACCAGCTCGGGCTCATCGGCTGGATTCGCGGCGAGCGCATCGAGCACAACCTCGAGATCCTGGCCGGCGTCGCCTACAAGCTCGAGCGGGTGGCCACGCGCCAGCCGGTGTTCCAGCTGTGGTGGGTGACGGGGGCCGTCATCGAGGCGCTGCAGGAGCATGGCCTCTCGGGGGGCGTGTCCATCAAGCGCCTGCTGGGGCTGGCGGACCGCGAGATCAAGCGGCTCTATGAGATGACCGAGGTGCGCTATGCGCAGAACCCCGCGGTCGATCTGCTCAACAACCTCCTTTACTACGTCGGCCGTTCCGAGTCGGCCGGTCCGCGAGTCACCGCCGTGCGTGCCTCGTTCCGGCTGAACGAACTGCTGCCCGTGGACGATGCCGTCGACCAGGAGCGCGAAAGCCTCTCGGCGCCGAGCGTCAAGCTGATGCAGACCGTGGCCGCTGCCATCCGCGAGGACCTCGGCAAGGTCAAGGACGTGCTGGATATCTTCGTGCGCCGCGGCTCCGGTCAGCCGCAGAGTCTGGCGCCGCAGGTGGAGATGCTGCACAAGATCGGCGACACGCTCGGCGTGCTCGGCCTGGGAGAATTGCGCGCGGCCGTGCAGGGCGAGACCGAACGCCTGGAGAAAATCGTGGCCGGCACGCTGCAGCCGGAGCATTCACTGCTGGTGGACATCGCCGCGGCGCTGATCGGCGTCGAAGACCGGCTCGATGGACGCCTGATCGGCATGATCCTGCCGCGGGCGCGCACGCCCGAATCCGCGGAGTCCAACGATACGGACTTCCAGCTGGTGCAGTCCGCGGTGCTGCGCGAGTGCATCCTGAACCTGGCGCGCCTAAAGGAATCGATCGCGCAAAGCGTCGGCGGCACGCTCGATACGGCGGGCCTTGATGCCTGGCCTGAGTTGATGCGCGGCCTGAAGGCCGGGCTGCTGATGCTCGGTAAGTCGCGTGCCGTCGAACTGGTGGAGAACATCCGGGCGCGCCTTGCGCCCCTGATGCAGCCCGGCGGTGCGGCCGCGCTCAGCGGCGGCCGCCTGGATCATCTTGCCGATGCCATCGTCAGCCTCGAGTACTACATGGAGACGCTGCAGGCCGGACGCAGCGACCCGTGGTACATGCTCGACAATGCTCAGGCCTGCCTGGATGCACTGGAAGCGCAGCCGGCCCCGGCGGTGCCCACCGTTGCACCGCTGGAGCAGAGCGCCTTTGCCCAGACCGTCCAGATCGGCGGCGGTGCCGCCGCGGTGCGCGCGCAGCTCGAGGCGGCCGCCAAGGGCCAGGCCGCCGTGCCGCCGGTCCTGGCCGGGGACACGCCCGCGGCAGCCGGCGTCGCAGATCCTGAACTTCTGAACCTCTTCATCGAGGAAGCGCGCGAAGAGATCACCAAGATCGCCAACGATTTTCCAATCTGGGAACAGAATCCGCTGGAAATCACCGCCCTGCAGAGCGTGCGTCGCTCCATGCACACCCTCAAGGGCAGCGGGCGCATGGTGGGCGCGCGGGATCTTGGCGAGTTCGCCTGGGCCGGCGAGAACCTGCTGAACCGCCTGCTGGACAATACCCTGACCCGTTCGCCGGCCATTGCCACCACGCTTCACGACATGGTCGCGGGCCTGCCGCAGCTGGTGGATGCACTCGAGAAGGGCACAGCGGTGACCTTCAATGCCAAGGCACTGATGGCGCGGGCGCATGCCCTGGCCGCGGCGCGCGAGGGCGGTGAAGCCACGATCACGATGCAGCCGCCGGCCGCGGCGACCCAGATATTGCAAGGTGCCAGGCCCTACCTGGATGCCGCCCCAACGCCGGCCCCGCAGGCCGCGGCGCCAGTCCCCGCGCCGGCGCCGGCCGAGGATGTCACCGGACCGGAGTTCCTGGCAGTACCCGAGGTCAACGCCCTGGATGCCGCCGCGCCTGCCGTAGAGGCAAAAGATGACGTGCTGCGCGACATCTATGCACGCGAGACCAATGCCCATGTGGCCATCGTGCGCGACTACCTGCGGCGCGAAACGCAGCGGCCGCACCCGCATGTACTGACCGAGGCGGTCTATCGCGCCTGCCACACCCTTTCGGGCAGCTCCACCATGGCCGAGGCCCGCCACGGCATCCGCCTGGCGCAGCCGCTGGATCACTGGCTGCGCAAATCCTTCGAAAGCGGCGTCGGCCTGACGACACCGGATCTTGAAGTGCTCGCCGACTGCATGAGCGCCATGGAGACCGTGGCCTCGCACCTGGATGAATCCACCGGCTACTTCGTCACCCATGGTCGCCTGCTCGAGCGGCTGTCGGAGGCCGAGAAGGACCTCGACCGGCGCATCGCCGAGAGCATCGAGGCCGAGCAGCGCAATGCGCTCTCGCAGCCGGTCGGGGCTGCCTGGCGGGCGCCCCCTGCCACAAGCTCCCACGACCCCAATGCCGAGACCATGGTCGCCCCGGCCTTCGTGACCCCCGAGGAAGTGTTTGCGGCCGAACCGCAGCTGGAGGCCGAACACCAGGCTTCGGCCCAGGACAACATTTCCGGCGAAGAGGCCGGGCCGCATGATGAGACGCAGCTGGTCCGGGCGCCGGAGTTCGCGGCGCCGCCGGCGCGCGCCCCGGCCGAAGGGCCCGCCACCGACGGTCAGGTGGACCTGCCGCCGCCGGAGGAGGAGCCGCTCGCTGATTTCGATCCGGACGTGGCCAGCATTTTCACCGAAGAGGCCACCGAGCTGCTCGAGGTGTGCGAGTCGCAGCTGGCGGAATGGCGCGCCGACCCGGCCAATGCCGAACGTCCGGCGGCGTTGAAGCGCCCCTTGCACACCCTGAAGGGTGGCGCGCGCATGGCCGGCATCAGCGCCATGGGCGACCTGAGCCATGAGCTCGAGTCGCTGGTGAATTTCATTGAGTCAGGCGGCATGGCGCCGACGCCGGACAGTTTCGATGTGCTGCAGGCGAGCGTGGATGAGCTGGCGCGCATGCGTGACAGCGTCGCGGCGGGCCGCGGTGTCGCTCCGGCGCGCGAGTGCATCGCACGCATCCGCGCCTTGCTCAATCCGGGCGCGGCCGCTGCCCCGGCGATGCTCGAACCGGTCGAGCCGGTGCGTCCGCAGCAAGTCATCGCGCCGAGCGCGCCGATCGAGCCGGCCGCGCCGGCCGAAATGCTGACCGAGGCGACCTTCGAACCCGCGAGCACGCACACGCCGCTTGAGTTTCAGATCGAGATCGAGCCGCCCGCACCGCCGGTGGTGCAGCAGCCCTCGGCGCAGGCCGCGCCGCCGGTGTCGGATCTGGCGCCGGCCGCACCGCAACTGGTGCCGCCAGGCCGCGAGCCGGTGGCCCCGGGTGACCGGCCGGAAATGGCGCGCGTCGACGCCGACCTGCTCGACCAGCTGCTGAATGTGTCGGGCGAAGTGAGCATTTCCCGAGCCCGCCTGGAACAGCAGATGGGCTCGATCGAATTCAACCTGGCGGAGCTCTCGCGCACCGTTACGCGTTTGAAGGAACAGCAGCGCAAGCTGGAAATCGAGACCGAAAAGCAGATCCTGCACGGACACGAGGAGGAAACCGGGCATCGCGCCGAATTTGATCCGCTGGAACTGGACCGTTATTCGGCCATCCAGCAGTTCTCGCGCGGCCTGGCGGAGACCGCCAGCGACGTGGCCAGCATCCAGCAGCTGCTGGAGAGCCTGGCGCAGGAGACGCAGAACCTGCTGCAGCAGCAGGCACGCACCGTCACCGAGCTGCAGAATGGCCTGATGCGCACGCGCATGGTGCCCTTCCAGCGCCATGTGCAGCGCCTGTCGCGCATCGTGCGCCAGGCCGCCGCCGACAGCGGCAAGCGCGCCGAGCTCATCGTCAGCGGCGCCTCGGGTGAGCTTGACCGCCAGGTGCTGGAGCGGATGCTGCCACCCTTCGAGCACATGCTGCGCAACGCCGTCGTTCACGGCATCGAGACGCCCGAGGAGCGCGTCGCGCGCGGCAAGAGCGATACCGGCACGATTCATCTGGACCTGCAGCGCGAGGGCGCGGAGGTCATGGTGAAGGTCAGCGACGATGGCGCGGGCATGAAGCTCAACGCCATACGCGACAAGGGCCTGGCGCTGGGCCTGATCCAGCCCGGCCAGTCGCTGTCCGATGAGGATGCGATGCAGCTGATCCTGGAGCCTGGGTTCTCCACGGCCGGCTCGGTGACGCAGCAGGCCGGGCGTGGTGTGGGCATGGATGTCGTGGCCACCGAGATCAAGCGCCTGGGCGGCTCGTTGAACATGGAAACCGCTGCGGGCAAGGGAACGACCTTCACGGTCCGCCTGCCCTTCACCCTGGCGATCAGCCATGCGCTGGTGGTGCGCACGGGCGATGAGTTTTACGCGCTGCCGCTGCCCACCGTCGAGGGCGTGCTGCGGCTCTCCAAGAGCGATGTCATGACCCACCTGGGCCGCGAGACCGCGACCTTCGAGCAGGCCGGCCAGAAATACCGCTTCCAGCATCTCGCCGCATTCGTGGGGCTTGAACCCTCGCCGCTGCCCGAAGGCGATGTGACGGTGCCGGTGGTGCTGGTGCGCGCGGGCGAACACTCCACCGGCCTGGTCGCCGATGAACTCATCGGCAGCCGCGAGATCGTGGTGAAGTCAGTGGGACCGCAGATCTCGAGCATCCGCGGCATTTCCGGGGCCACCATCCTGGGCGACGGCCGTATCGTCATCATCCTGGATATCGGCGCGCTGGTGCGCGGGGAGTGGCGCTCGCGCTTTGCCTCGCAGCCGCTGCGCGAGAAGGGCGACCGGCGCACCTTCGCCATGGTGGTCGATGATTCGATCACGGTGCGGCGCGTGACCCAGCGCCTGCTGGAGCGCAACGGCATGCGCGTGATCACCGCACGCGACGGCATGGATGCCGTGACGCTGCTGCAGGACCATGTACCGGACATCATCCTGCTGGACATTGAAATGCCGCGCATGGACGGCTATGAAGTCGCCGCACATGTGCGCAACGATCCGCGTCTGCGTGACGTGCCCATCATCATGATCACCTCGCGCGTGGGCGAAAAGCACCGCGCCCGCGCCATCGAGCTGGGCGTGGACGATTACCTGGGCAAGCCCTATCAGGAGGCACAGTTGCTGGATGCCATCGTGCCGCTGGTGGAGCGCCACCGCGAGACCCAGCGCAACCGCAGGGCATCCGCCGATGGCTGAGCGCGTCAACGAAATCTACAGCCTGCTGATTCCGCTGGTGGACTCGCGGCTCATCGTGCCGCGCGCCTGCATCGCGGAGGTCGTAGGCTTCCAGGTGCCCGCCGAGATGACCGGCGCGCCGCCCTGGTACATCGGCACCATCCCGTGGAACGGACGGCAGGTGCCGCTGGTGTCCTTCGAAGGCGCCTGCGGCCAGAACATTCCGGCCGCTGCCGGTCGCAGCCGCGTAGTGGTCTTCCACTGCATCGGGGACAAGCTCGAAGGCGGCTATTTCGGCGTGGTGTCGCAGGGCTTCCCGCAGCTGGTTCGGGTGAGCTCCGATGTGGTGCGACCGGATAATTCCAAGGTATTTCCAGAGCGCACCCCGGTGATCTGCCAGGTGCGCATGCTCAATGAGGCGCCGCTGGTCCCGGACATCGAACGCCTCGAAGAGATGATCGCCGAAGAGACCCGCGCGGCCTGAGACCAGTGAGTCAGCTATGAATTCGCCGCTCAAATCCATAATTTGCATGGCACTGATCGCATCCGGCGCCCACGCGGCGGGTGCGCAGGCGCAATCGATCAACTTCGCGGACGTAATGCCGGGCACCTACCGGGTCGAGCCGGGCCACTCGCAGGTGGTGTTCTCGCTGCTGCATTTCGGCATCAGCAACTACAGCGGCATGTTCGCGGGCGCCTCGGGTACCTTGCAGCTCGACCCGGGGAACCTTGGCGCCTCCAAACTGGAGGTTTCGGTGGCCGTGTCATCGATCAGCACGACGGTTCCCGTGCTCACCGAGGAACTGAAGGGCCATGATTGGTTTGATGTAGCGGACTTTCCCGTCGCCACCTTCGTTTCGACCTCCGTCGTGCCCACGGGCAAGAATTCCGCCAAGATCGCCGGCAACCTCACGCTGCACGGGGTTACCAAGCCGGTGGTGTTGAACGCGCAGCTGATCGGCGCCAGCGTCAATCCACTCAGCAAGGCCTATTCCCTGGGCTTCGAGGTCACCGGTACCATCAAGCGGGGAGACTTCGGCATCAGCGCATACCTGCCGGCGGTCGGTGATGAGGTCAGGCTGCGCATCGCCGGTGCCTTCGAGGCGAAAAAATAGTCTCACGAGCCAGGGCACGACATCCAGTGCCGCCTCGCCCAGATGCCCGTGCTACAGCCCTCCGAATTGGAACATTTCCGGCAGTTTGGCTGGCTGCGGGTTCCTGCCGCCTTCAGCGCAGCGGCAGCGGCTGCCATGTGCGACGTCATCTGGGCTGCGCTGGGCCAGGTCGGAATCCTGCGCGGGGAGCCATCGACCTGGACCAAGACGCGGCCTGAACACCTGCAGCATCTGAAGAGCGATCCGGTCTTTGATGCGGTGGGGACCGAGCGCACCATCGGCGCCATCCAACAGGTGCTGCAAGGCCAGGTGCTGCCGATGCCGAAGAACTGGGGCGCCTTCTTCCTGCACTTTCCCACCGGCGGTGAGTGGGACGTACCCAGCAACGGCTGGCACATGGACGGTGACTACACCGGCGAGCTCACACCGCCCTGCGGTGTGCTGATTCATGCCATGCTGAATGATGTCGGCCCGCATTGCGGTGGCACCAACATACTCGGTGGCTCACACCGCCTCGTGCACCGCTGGTTCCGTGAAAATCCACCGGTGCCGGGTAGCCGCAGTGCGCAGCTGCGAAAATCCCTGCAGCGCCATCCTTATTTGCGCGACCTGTGCAAGGCGGGTGATCGAGCCGAACGCATCGCCCGGTTCCATGAACGGGTCGAGGAGATCAACGGCATACCCCTGCAGGTCGTGGAAAATACCGCCACCGCGGGCGATGTCATCCTGATGCATTCGCTGCTGCTGCATGCCGTGCCGGCGGCACACCTGGGAAAGCAGCCGCGATTTTTGTTGAGCAGCAGTGTCCAGGTGCCTTACTGGGAAACCGGACCCGCGAACTGACCGACGCCGCCACCGTCCGCAAGGTTCTTGCCGATCAGCTGCTGGCCGGAGCATTCGCAGGATGTCATATAAGTTCGTCCAGGAAGGCTCGACTCCCTCGGAGGCTCAAGTGAAATGCCCTGTATGCAGCGCGCAACTGCAGCCCACGATACGCCACAAGATCTCGGTCAACCTCTGTCAGTCAGGTCACGGAATGTGGCTCGAGCATGATGAACTCGAACAGCTGGAGGATGAAGTCTTCGACTTCGGCGATCGCTGGAAGGGAACCTTGGTTTTCAGCTCAGCGGCGACCGCGCACCAGTGCCCGGAGTGCACCGCGCTGCTGCAGCGGTTCAAGTACCGATTTTACGATCTGGAGATGGAGTTCTGCCCAAGCCAACATGGCTACTGGCTCGATCATGACGAGGACACGCGGGTCCTGGAACTGATGACAAGAGAGGAAGGGGACCTGCAACGAAAACTGCTTGCCGAAGACAAGTGGAGCGCGACCCTAAGACAGATGCGCTCACCGACATTCTTCAGCAGGCTGCGGGATCTGTTTCACAGATAGTTTTTCTTTACCGCGCGGCAGCCGCTCGCGGCAGGCACCGCAACACCAGTCAGTCTTTGGGCGGTGCTATCGTGAACTTGCCGTTCTCCACGGGATTGCGGTCGGCCTCGCACTCGTAGGGCAGGAAGCGTGTCAGATCGCGTACCCGGGTATAGGGCAGCGTCACGGTCCAAGGGCCCACGAAACGCACCGGATCCTCAATGGTCAGCTGATCCTCCAGCAGGTTCTTGTCGATCTGGCGAACACGCTCGGTGAAGTGTGCCTGTTCACTGAGCTCGGCAACCGGGGCGAACATCGAGATCGGCCCCGGGCTGCGCGCCACCGTGTCGATCACCAAGGTCTGGCCCTCCCAGTGCCCGATCGAGTCACCCAGAGGCGTCGGCCACAGGTCGTCCTGGTCCGGATGCGCGCGTCGATCGGTATAGATGTGGCGGACTTCCCCGTGATCCATCACGAACAGCGTTTCCTCGGGGGTGACGACCACCTGGAAGATCATCACGCCTTCCATGATGTTGGGAAAGCTCCTGACGTAATCAGGCGCGCCTTGCCCACAGCCCTTGGGAACGACATCGGTTCCCGCTGCCTTTGCCGCCGCCAGCGCCGTCTGGTACTTCTGCTCCCATTCCGGATTGTAAGGGGGATGCGCCGTCAATTTCAGGCCGAGGCCAAATGCGGTATTGCATACGCCCGAGGCGGTGGTGCAGGCCTTCGAGGCCGTGGTCTCCCACAGACCGGTCCAGTCCGGCAGCCGCGCAAAGGCCCGCACCCGCCCCGGCGAATTGGTTGCAGCGTGTGCGAGCAGGCTCGCAAGCAGCACCACGATGCCAAAACAGGTGGTGCGCCTCATGGGGCAGTCTCCGTCTGCGGTTTGCCAAGAGGTGCGCCATCCGGGCCCACGGCGGACAGGAAGTGCGCACCCGGCGAGCCATCGCGCATGAGACGCACAACGATGGTCAGCTTGTCACCAGGCTTGACGGTGGCCGGCCTCCAGCCGCTGCGATACAGCTCGGCGGTTGAGCCCATCTCCACGCTCCACTCCTGGGTGACACCGTTGCGCGGCACCAGCAGCTGGATCCAGCAATGTGGATTGGCCCATTGAAACATCCGCACCGTACCCTGCAGGGTGTCGGTCTTCTGCGCTTCGTACATCGCGCCGGAGTGGTGGGCGCGAAGCGGCGCCGTCGCTGTCAGGAGTAGAATGGCTGCTGCGACGCAGTACGGCAGATGGGATCTGTGATTCACCGACACCCCCAAACCGATGGTGCTCATTTTATCATGTCCGTTGCCAGCCCGATGAGCCAGGTGGCATGGCGCGCACTCGGCAGTTGCGACTTCCCGCTACTTCAGAAGTGGCTGTCTGCGCCGCACGTTGATGCGTGGTGGCATCAACCGCTGGACCTGTCCGGGGTGGCGCAGAAATACCGGCCGCGTATCGAGGGGAGCGAGCCGGTCCACGTTTTCATCATCGAGCATGCGAGCCAGCCCATTGGGTGGATTCAATGGTATCGGTGGTCGGACTATCCCGAACATGCGGCACAACTCAAAGCCGAGGCGGGGGCGGTCGGTTTGGATCTGGCCATAGGGGAGGTTTCGGCAATCGGCAAAGGACTCGGATCACGCGTCATTCGGCAGTTTGCCCTCTGGCTGGCCGCCACCGAAGCGGACATCACCGCCATTGTGACCGATGTCGAAGAGCGCAACGTTCGATCCTGTCGGGCCTTCGAGAAGGCCGGGTTTATCCCGCTGGGGACACTTCAACTCAAGACAGAGCGCGTGCGCCGGCGGGTCATGCACCTGTCATTGCGCGGCGCCTATCTGGACTGCCGGACGTAACGGTCCGCGGCCGGTAGCAGCGCATCGCGCTCGGCGATCTGCTGGCGGGCACGCTCCATGCCATGATCCACCTGCGCGCCCAGTTCCTTAGGTGCCCGGGCCCGCATCCAGGCTTCGATCTCGCCGGGCGGTGCGGCTGCCCAGTACACACGCGGTGTGTATTGGACCAGCACCACCGGACCCTCCGGCCCGAACGCCCTGAACAGGTCCTGCTTGCTGTCGCGATAGGCGTGCCAGGCGATCTGCGGGTTGCGCCCGGCCAGGCTGAAGAGCATCTGCATCGGCATGGTCGGCTCCTGCGGCGGGATCTCCTTCGACAGCGCCAACTGCGCAACCTGGTTCGCCAGCTGCGGGTCGCCCACCAGAGTCAAGGCGTAGTAGGCGCTGCGCATCTGCGCGGGGTCCTTGGCGGATCTGGCAATCGCGTGCAGCTGCTCGAAGGTTGCCGGATCGGCATTTGCGGCGACGATGCCGAAAATCAGATTCCGATCATCTGCGGCAATCGTCCTGGGGTCTGCCAGGAATGCGGTGAAGCGCCGCCTGGCCTCGGCGATGGTGCCGGGTTCGCCCCAGCTGCCCAGGTTCAGGAGCACGTCGCGGCGTAGCCCCTGGATTGCCGGAGTCTCCTGCGGGCGCGGGTTCCAGCCCAGCTGATCGGCGATGGGCTTGAGCAGTGAGCGGGCGTAGGCGCTGAAGGCCGCGTGGCCCGGCGTCCCGCGCTCGTAAGTCTCGAGCGTCCCGAGCGCTTGGGCGATCTGTCCCCAGGCGCGCGCATCGAGGCTGGTGCCCATGGCGCTGGCCAGCTCCAGATAGCTGCCGAGGGTCTCACGCCCGCTCTTGGCCAGTGACCATTGGTCATCGAGCTGCACAATGCGATCGGCCATCGGCAGCCGGGCAAAGGCCCGCACATTCGCAGCATGCGTGGCCGCGTCATAGCGCACCCGATAGAAGCCCACCCCGCCTGCATTGAGGCTCAGCGGTTCCCCGCAGCGGCCTGCGCGGACGCTCTGCTGCGCCGTGGTGAACAGCTCGCTGTGCGGCGCGGCAGCGCTGCCCGAGCGGATCTGCAGCGGAATACTCCACAGCGGATGATTCGGGTCACTGCCCTTGACCAGATAGCGCTCCTGGGTCAGGCGCGCGGTGCGCTGCTGGTCCGGTGCGCATTCGGCGGTGACGCTGACCAGCGGGAACCCGGCCTGATCGGTCCACCCCGCCACCAGCGAACTCACCTCACGGCCGCCTACCGTTCCCATCGCCTGCCACAGGTCGGCGCTGGTGGCATTGGAGAAGGCGCGTGCCTGCATCAGGCGGCGCACGCCGTCGCGAAAGGATATGGGGCCGAGGTAGCTCTCAAACATCCGCAGCACCGCTTGGCCCTTGCTGTAGGTGATCTCACTGTCGCTCGCGACGTTGGCGTGGGCCTCATCCGGCACGGGCTGGTAGATCGGATGCGAGAGCAGGCTGGCATCGGCCTCCATGGCGGTCTCCTTGTCGCCATCCTGCACTTCCCACCAGTTCCAGCCTGGATTGCGCGAAGCAGTCTCGCGCGCGGACATGAACGAGGCGAAGCTCTCGTTCAGCCACAGGTTGTCCCACCAGGCCATCGTGACCAGATCCCCATTCCACTGATGCGCCATCTCGTGTGCCTGAACTCTGTAGACCAACTGGCGATCGCCAAGCGAGCTGGTCGGGCGCAACAGCAGCGCCTGGCTGGTGTAGGTGATGGCGCCCCAGTTCTCCATGCCGCCGCTGAAGCCACCGGGTATTGCGATCGAGTCGAGTTTGGGCAGCGGGAATTTGACGCCGAAGTATTCGTCATAGTCGGCGAGAATGTCGCGGGCATTGGCCAGCGCGGTCGCTCCCTGCCGCTCCTGGCCGCGAATGGCCCACACGCCAAGCTCGGTGCCCTGGCTGTGCGCGGTGATCCGGCCCAGCTCACCGGCCGTGATGTGCACCAGATAGGTCGGTATGCGCGGCGAGCGCTGGAAGCGGACGGTGGCGCTGCTGGCGTGCTCGACGCGGCTCACCTGAGGCATGTTGCTGACCGCTGCCCAGCTGCGGGGGATCGTGATGCTGAGGCGGAAGCGGGCACGGAAGGAGGGCTCATCCCAGCCGGGGAACATCAGGCGTGCATCGGTGGGTTCGAAGGCGCTGGACAGCAGCTGACCGTCCTTCCCGTCGGGCCGAGTGTAGGACTGGAGGAACAGGCCGCGTACGTCGTTGCGGATGATGCCGCTGTAGGAAAACGACAGCGTGTGGGCTCCGGGGGCTGCGGCGGCTGCCAGATTGACGGTGGTGAGCTGCCTGGCATTGTCAGTGACCACCTCCTTGGCGGGTCGGCCATCGAAGCGCACGTCGTGCAAGGTCTCATCCGCCGAATCCAGAACGATGCGCGCCGTGGCGGCGCGCAAGCTCAGGCGCACGGATTCGCGGCCCGCGAGCTTCAGTGTGTCCAGATCCGGTGTCAGCTCGATGTCGTAGTCGGTGGGAACGACGTCCTTGGGCAAACGTCCCGGGGTCCGATCAAAATCGTAGGGCTGGTCGGCCAGCGCCGCCGCAGCCGCCGCCAGCGCCAGGGCAGGCATGAGTCGGCGAAATATCGTGCACATCGATTTGCTCCAAAGACCGCCCGAACTACAGGTCGCCGAGGCGCTGCTGAATGACGGCGAGCGCGGCCAATGCCGCGGTCTCGGTGCGCAGGATACGCGGGCCCAGCGACAAGCCGCGAAACTGCGCCGCCAGCGCCGCGCTCTGCTCGGCATCCGACAATCCCCCCTCCGGCCCGATCAGCACGGTCACGGCGTGGCTCTCGGGCAGGTCACGCACCGTCAGTGCGCCATCGGGTCGCAGCAGCAGGCGCAATCCCTCGGGCAGCTGCGAGACCAGGAACTGCTGCAGCGTCATCGGTGCGGTCACTTCGGGCAGGCGATTGCGGCCGCACTGTTCGCAGGCGGCCACGGCGATGGCGCGCCAGTGGCGCACCCGACTGGCGGCCTGGGCCTCATTCAGGCGCACCACGGTGCGCGCGGCCAGGACCGGGACGATGCGCCTCACACCCAGCTCCGTCGCCTTCTGCACCACCACGTCCATGCGTTCGCCGCGCGATATGCCCTGCGCCAGCGTTACCTGCAGCGGGGATTCGCGGTTGGTCGAGAGGTACTCACCGACGCTGACACGCACCGTGTGGCGCGACACCGCGACCACGGTGGCGGTGTATTCACCGCCGCTGTCATCGAACAGGATCAGCGGATCCCCGGCGCGCAGCCGCAGCACCCGGGCCACGTGATTGGCCGCGGTGCCCTGCAGATCCAGCTGCACCAGTCCGCCCACGGGCACTTCGACATGCACCCGGTTCAATCGCATGTGGCGAGCTCCAGCCCCTCATGCGCCACCTGCACCATCAGGTCGATGTGTTCAGGCTCGATCACGTACGGTGGCATGAAATACACGACATTGCCGATCGGCCGCAGCAGTACGCCGCGCGACAGGGCATGACGGTACACGGTGAGGCCGCGGCGTTCCTGCCAGGGGTAGGGATCGCGGCGCTGTTTGTCGCGCACCATGTCGAAGGCCGTGATCATGCCTCGCTGGCGCAGCTGCGCCACATGCGGATGCTCGGCAAGCGGCGCGGTGGCTTGCGCGAACCGCTCGGCGAGCGTGCGATTGCGCGCCAGCACCGGTTCTTCGCGGAAAATGTCCAGGGTCGCCAGCGCCGCGGCACAGGCCAGGGCGTTGCCGGTGTAGCTGTGCGAGTGCAGGAAGGCATTGAGCTTCTCATACTCATCGTAGAAGGCGGCGTAAATGTCCGGGGTGGTCAGGACCACTGACAGGGGCAGGTAGCCGCCGGTCAGTCCCTTCGACAGGCACATCAGATCGGGCCTTATGCCGGCCTGCTCGCAGGCGAACAGCGTGCCGGTGCGACCGAATCCCACCGCGATTTCATCGGCAATGAGGTGTACCTGATGACGGTCGCAGGCCGCGCGCAGCAGCTTGAGGTACACCGGGTCGTACATACGCATGCCGGCCGCGCACTGCACCAGCGGTTCGACGATCACCGCGGCGATCTCATGATGTTGCCCGGCCAGCACCCGTTCCAGGTGCTCGAACTGACGCTGCGCCCAATCTGCCTCGCTGACCCCCGGCTCGCGATCGAAGGCGTCCGGCGAGGGCACCGTGATCACATCCATCAGCAGCGGCCGGTACACCTCCTTGTACAGCTCGACATTTCCCACGGCCAGCGCCCCCAGGGTCTCCCCGTGATAGCTGCCTGAAAGGGTGACGAAGCGCCGCTTGGCGCTGCGACCCATGTTGCGCCAGTAGTGGAAGCTCATTTTCACGGCCACTTCCACCGCCGAGGAGCCGTTGTCGGCATAGAAGCAGCGGGTCAGGCCTGCCGGCGCCATCGCGGTCAGTGCCTCGCTCAGGCGGATCACCGGTTCATGGGTGAAGCCGGCCAGAATGACGTGCTCCAGGCTGTCCAGCTGCGCACGCACGGCCGCGTTGATGCGCGGGTTGGCATGACCGAACAGGTTCACCCACCAGGAGCTGATGCCATCCAGGTAGCGCTGGCCCGCAAAGTCGGTGAGCCATACCCCGCTGCCGCTGCGGATGGGGATCATCGGCAGCAGCGCGTCGTGATCCTTCATCTGCGTGCAGGGATGCCATACATGCGCCAGATCACGCGCCTTCCACGACCGGTTCGCCGGCGCGTCGGGGTCGTTGCCGCCCGTGGCGATGCCGGAAGGTGACTTGGGTTGCGACATTTGGAGGGGGAGTTTGGCATGATCCGGCCGTATGGACACGACGCACCCGTTCCCGATGCACGTCGAACCCTCCACCGGTCTTCTGACCCGGACGCGCCAGGTATTGTCGACGCATTTCGATGCCCGTCCGGCCGGCTGCGAGCCGGACCTGATCGTCATCCACGGCATCAGCCTGCCGCCGGGCGTTTATGGCGGGTCATGGATCGAGATGCTGTTCACCGGCACCCTGCCGCGCCACGCCCATCCCTACTTCGCGACCATTCCCGCCGGCCGGGTCTCGGCGCATGTGCTCATACGGCGCGATGGCACGCCCGTGCAGTTCGTACCCTTCGGCGCACGGGCCTGGCATGCGGGGCTGTCGGAATACCAGGGTCGCGCGGGCTGCAACGATTTTTCCATCGGCATCGAGCTTGAGGGCACCGACGAGACGGCCTACGAGGATGCGCAGTACCGGGTGCTCACCGCGGTGATTGGGGCGCTGCTGGCCTGCTACTCGACGCTCGATGCGGCGCGCATCGTCGGCCACAGCGACATCGCGCCGGGACGCAAGCTGGATCCGGGCGTGAAATTCGACTGGCCGCGGTTGCGAAAACTGCTGGCGCAGTCAGCCGGCACCGCGATCGTGCCGCCATAGCACTTCGCTGCCGCGTTCGTGGCGGACCAGCACGCGCGCCAGCACGAACAGCAGGTCGGACAGCCGGTTCAGGTACTGCGGCAGCACCTCGGCCACGGTCTGGGTCCGGGTCAGTGTCCACACCCGCCGTTCGGCCCGGCGCGCGATGGCGCGCGCCAGATGGCACGCGGCGGTCGCCGCTCCGCCGCTGGGCAGAATGAATTCCCGAAGCGGCGGCAGCTTGTCGTTGAAGCCATCCAGCGCCTGCTCCAGGCGCGTGATGTGCGCGGCCCCCAGGATGCTGTGGCCCGGTATGGACAGCTCACCGCCCAGATCGAACAGATCATGCTGCACTTCCAGCAGCACTGCGGTGACCGGCAGGGGCAGATCCGGCGCGGCCAGCACCAGGCCAACGGCGCTGTTGAGTTCATCCACCGCGCCGATGGCCTCGATACGCGCGGATTCCTTGGCCGTGCGACTGCCATCGCCCAAGCCCGTGGTGCCGTCATCGCCGGTGCGGGTGTAGATTTTGCTCAAGCGATTGCCCATGTGCCAGCATAGCTGCTGGAGGCCAAAAAAAACCATGCCGAGCCCGTCAGCCGAACTGCAGGCCGCCATCGATGCCGCACAGGCGGCCGCCGCCATCATCCGCAGCCTCTACCAGCGCAACCTGGCCATCACCACCAAGGCGGACCAGTCACCGGTCACGGAAGCGGATGTGCGCGCGGAGGAGGCCATTCACGAGGTTCTGCGGGCGCGCTTCCCGGACTATGGCTTCTATGGCGAGGAGACCGGTCAGCACAACCTCGGCGCGGAGAGCGTGTGGCTGGTGGATCCCATCGATGGCACCAAGTCCTTCGTGCGCGAATGCCCGTTTTTCTCCACCCAGATCGCGCTGCTGCGCGCCGGTGAGCTGGTGCTGGGCGTGTCCAGCGCGCCGGCCTATGAGGAGTTCGCCTGGGCCGAACGCGGCCAGGGCGCCTATCTGAACGGCAAGATCATCCGCGTCAGCGCCACCACCGAGCTTGCGCAGACCATTGTCTCCACCGGCAACCTCAAGTCCCTGACGCGCTCGCCGGCGGGCTGGCGCGCGCTGGGCGAGTTGATCGGCGGCATCAGCCGCATCCGCGGCTACGGCGATTTCGTCCACTACCATCTGCTGGCGCGCGGGGCGCTGGACGTCGTCATCGAGTCTGATGTGAACATCCTGGACATTGCGGCGCTGACGGTGATCGTGCGCGAAGCCGGCGGCACCTTCACCGATCTGAATGGCCGGGACATAGGGCTGGCCACCACCAGCGTCCTGGCCACCAATGGGCAGCTGCATGCGCGCATCCGCGCGGCGCTGGCCTAGAACTCACTACAGGCTGGTGAATACCCGCCGGGTGCCTGCCGCAATTTCCGTGAGCGGCGTCTGGTACAGCTGACTCAAGGCCGGCGCATTGAGTACCTCCCCGGCGGGGCCTGCCAGCCAGGTGCCATCGCCATACAGCAGCAGGGCAGAGTCCGCAAAACGCGCGGCCAGGGTCGGGTCGTGCAGGATGGCGATGACCGTGCGACCGCGCTGGGTCTCCTCCTTGAACAGCCCCAGTACCGCCAGCTGCTGCTGCGGGTCCAGGTGATTCGAGGGCTCATCGAGCAAGAAGATCTGGGGATCCTGGGTCAGCAGCGCGGCCATGGAACAGCGCCGCTGCTCCCCGCCCGACAGGGTCTGGAAGTTGCGATCCTCAAACCCCAGCAGGCCCACCTTGGTCAGGGCGGTCAGCGCCAGGCGCCGGTCCTCGGGGCCCTCCTGTTCCAGCAGCGACAGGTGCGGATGGCGACCGATCAGCAGCGATTCCATCACGGTGCTGACGAAGCCGTCCTCGAGATCCTGGGTCAGCAGGCCCATGCGTTGTGCGATGTGACGGCGTGACAGCCGCGTCAGCAGCTGACCCGCAAGCTCGACCGTACCGGTCAGGGGCGGCCGAAGACCCGCCAGGGTATGCAGGGTCAGGGTCTTGCCGCAGCCGTTGCGCCCAAGAATGGCCACGAACTCGCCCGGCGCGAAATCCATGGTCAGACCGGCCACCAGGCGCCGATCCCCGGCGCTGACCCCCAGATCCCGGGCCCTCAGGCAGGCGTCCGACCGGTTCAAGGCTGCAGTCGTGTGACCGACCATGGGCCCGGTTGCATGCTGCCATCCTCCGAGCGCTTCAGGGCACGGGTCCAGCGCGCCCGGTCGTGGATGCGGGCATCGCCCTCCACCCACAGCTCCACTGCCTCGGCCCACAGCCGGTAACCGCCCCAGAAGCTGGGTCGGGGCACCTCGGTACTGGCAAATCGCTGGGTGGCCTCGCGCACCTGTGCAATCAGGGCCTCGCGGGAGGCCACCGGCTTGCTCTGGGCGCTGGCCCAGGCGCCGATGCGGCTGTCGCGGGCGCGGGAGGCGAAGTAGGCGTCGCTGTCGGCGGCCGGCGCCGGCTCCACCAGGCCCTCGATGCGCACCTGGCGGTGCATGTGATCCCAGTGCATGACCGCCGCCGCGCGCGGATTTTCGGCCAGTTCCAGGCCCTTGCGGGAGTGGAAGTTGGTGTAGAACACGACATAACCGGGTACCCCCACCACGTCCTTGCACAGCACAATGCGGGCCGCCGGCCAGCCTTCCAGAGTGGCTGTGGCCAGGGTCATGGCATTGGGATTGGGCTGCAGGCGCCGGCGCCAGGCCTCCGCCAGCCATTCGCTGGCCACCATCAGGGGTTGGGCCGGCAGGGGATTGCCCAGGAATTCGGTGGACGGTTCGCTCATGGGGCCATGGTAAGCGCTCCCAAGGGCGCTTGCAGCGCCTGCGCTGCACCCGTAAAACAGGGGTCCGGTAACCCAAAGCGCGACCATGACCAGACCAGATGTGACCCTTGATGAACTGCGCCGCGGCCTGAACGACCTGGATCGTCAGCTGCTGACCCTGATTGCCGAACGCCAGCGCGTCAGCCGCGAAGTGGCCCGTGTCAAACGCGAGACCGGTTATCCGACCCGCGACTACCAGCGCGAGCGCGAGGTCATCGTGGGGGCGCGCAAGGCGGCCGCTGAGTTCGGCGTCTCGGCCGACCTGGCCGAGAACCTGATGCGCATGCTGATCCGCTCCTCGCTGGCCACCCAGGAGCAGATCAGCGTGGCGACCAAGGGGACCGGTTCCGGACATCGCGCGCTGGTCATCGGCGGCAGCGGCAAGATGGGCCGCTGGTTCGTGGATTTCATGGCCTCGCAGGGGTTCACGGTGGATGTGTTCGACCCGGCCGGCGCCCCGCCCGGTTACAGCGCCATCGCCGACTGGCACCAGGCGAACCTGGCCGACTACGACTACATCGTCGTCGCCACGCCGCTGGGCGCGACCGGGGCGATCCTGCGGGAGCTGGCGCTGCGGCGGCCGCCGGGCGTGGTGTTCGACGTGGGCTCGCTCAAGTCGCCCTTGCGTGCCGGCCTGCAGGCGCTGAAGTCCCATGGCTGCCAGGTGACCTCCATTCATCCCATGTTCGGTCCGGACACCGAGCTGCTCTCCGGACGGCACGTGGTGTTCGTGGATCTTGGCTGTCCGCTGGCGCTGCAGAAGGTGCGGCAACTGTTCGCTCCGACCATGGTGGAGCAGGTGGTGACCAGCCTGGATGAGCACGACCGGCTCACGGCCTATATCCTGGGCCTCTCGCACGCTTTGAATATCGCGTTCTTCACCGTGCTCGCCAACAGCGGCGAGGCCGCGCCGCGCCTGGCGGAGATGTCGAGCACGACCTTCGATGCGCAGCTGGATGTGGCCTCGCGCGTGGCGCAGGAGAGTCCGGAGCTCTATTATGAAATCCAGAGTCTCAATGATTTCGGCGCTGAACCGCTGGAGGCCCTGGCGAAGGCTGTGGAGAGCATCCGCACCGCTGTTCTGTCCCAGGACCACGATGCCTTCGTGGCGTTGATGAATCGCGGTCGCGAGTACCTGGAAGATCGGCGCAGCGTTACCGAGCGGCGGGCCTGACGGGAGCCGCGTTCATGGCCAAGGCCCGAACCGACAATTCCGCTGCCGGTCAGACCCTCGAACGCTTAGGTCTTCTGGAGCGTGAAAACCGCGAACTGACGGCGCGCCTGGTGGAGATCACGGCCGCCGCCGCCCGCAACGACGACGTGCGGCGCAAGACCCAGGAGCGTGAGCTGACGCTGCTGCGGGCGAACTCGCTGGCGCAGCTCATCGAACTGCTGCAGGCCGGGCTGCGCAAGTCCTTTCATCTGGATGCGGTCTCACTGGTGCTGCATGACCCGCACCATGAGATGCGTCACCTGCTCAGCGGCGAGCCGGCATCCTCGGGCGCCCGTGGGGTGCAGTTCGTGGACTCGCTGCTGTCGCTTGCGCCACAGTTTGCGAACCTGGAGCGGCCCTGGTTCGGCGCATTCAGCGAGGCCGACCATGCGCCGCTGCTGCCGCAGTCGCGAGCCGTCGCCAGCATGGCCCTGGTGCCGCTGCGCCGTGGCGAGCACCTGGATGGGGTGCTGGTGTTCGGTTCGCGCGATCCGACCCGTTTCACGCCGGAACTGGCCAGCGACTACATGGCGCATCTGGGGCTGATTGCGGCGATCTGCCTGGAGAACGCGGTCAACCGCGCGCGCCTGGTGCGCAGTGGGCTGACGGACTTCCTGACCGGGTTCCACAACCGCCGCTACATGAATGCCCGTCTGCGCGAGGAGCTGGCCCGGGCGCAGCGTGACCAGCGCACCGTGGCGTGCCTGATGATCGACGTCGATCATTTCAAGCGCATCAACGACGCTCACGGTCATCTGGCCGGCGATACGGTGCTGCGCGAGGTCGCACAGCGCATCGACTCGGTCATCCGCATGAGCGACACCGGCGCGCGCTTCGGCGGCGATGAATTCGCCGTAGTGTTGCCCGGGGGGCAGGTGCGCGACGCCGAAGCGCTGGCGCGCCGTGTGCTGCACACCGTGAACAGCAGGCCGATACTGGTGAAGCCGGCCATCATGGCCACCATCACCCTGTCGATCGGCGTCGCGGTGGCCGCTCCGGTTGGCGGCACCCGCGACCTCAATCCGCTCGCCGAGCGCCTGATCTCCGAGGCCGACGCGGCGCTCTACAGGTCCAAGGCCGCGGGACGCAACTGCGTCACGGTCTCGGACACGGTGGTTGCCTAGCGGGTGCGCGCCTGCCGCAGCAACAACAGGAACAGCGGCGTGCCGGCGACGGCCATGATGGCGCCGACCGGCAGCTGACGTGGCGCGGCCACGGTGCGCGCGACCAGGTCCGCCAATGCCAGCAGCGTGCCACCCAGCAGCGCGGCCGCGGGGGCGATCACGCGGTGATTGTGCGTGCGGAACAGCAGCCGCGCGAAGTGCGGGGTGATCAGTCCGACGAAGCCTATGGTGCCCGCGCTCACCACCGCGATCGCGGTCAGCACCGCGGCAATGCCGTATACCAGAGCGCGCCACACCGGGACATCCAGGCCGACGCTGCGGGCGCGCAGGTCACCGGCGGCCAGCACGTTCAGCGGCCGTGCCAGCAGCACCGCCGCGGCCAGCGCGATCGCCGCCATCCCCAAGGTGAGCGCCGGATGGCTGTCCCAGGACAGATCACCTGCCAGCCAGAACACCATGCTGCGCACCCGACTCTCATCGGCACTGGTCAGCACCAGGGTGACCAGGGCGCCGCAGATGCTCGCCACCGCGACCCCCGTGAGCAGCACGCGCGTGGCGCCGGCCTGGCGCGACAGGAGCCATACCAGCACCAGGGTGAGCAGGGCACCGGCGGCGGCGGCCCCCTGAACGGCCAGGGCGGCAAGGCCCGCTGCCATGGCACAGATGGCGCCGAAGGCGGCGCCGCCGGAGACCCCCAGGATGTAGGGATCGGCCAGGGGATTGCGGAACAGCGCCTGCAGGGCGACGCCGGTCAGCGCCAGCAGGCTCCCCACGCCCAGGGCATTGAGCAGTCGCGGCAGCCGCAGCTCCAGGATGACCGCGCGGGTCTGCGCATCGCCACCACCGGCCAGTGCATGCGCGACCTGCGCAGGGGTTGACGAGGTGCTGCCGCAAATCAGCGACAGCGAGATGACCACGACCGCGGCGAGAGCCAGGACTGACGCACGCAGCCGGCTGTGTGCAGACCCGGCCATTAGAGGACCTCTGTGACGTGTCATTGTGGCAGACTTCACCGTTAAACGGCATGAGTGACGTCATCGACACTGAGGGCTTTCGCGCGAACGTCGGCATCGTCCTGATGCGCGGCGATGGATCGGTGTTCCTGGGCCGCAGGGCCCGGGGCGGGGGCTGGCAGTTTCCACAGGGCGGCATGCAGACCGGGGAGGCGCCCGAACAGTCACTGTTCCGCGAACTGCACGAGGAGATCGGCCTGACCTGCGAGGATGTCGATCTGCTCGGGGCGACCCACGACTGGGTGCGTTACCGCCTGCCGTCCCGCTACGTGCGCCGCGATCAGCTGCCGCTGTGCATCGGCCAGAAACAGCGCTGGTTCCTGCTGCGGTTGCGGGACGACGCGGCAAAGTTCGCCTTCACCGCCACCAGCGAGCCGGAGTTCGACCAGTGGCGCTGGTCGGGGTGGTGGGAACCGGTGCGCGAGGTGATCTTCTTCAAGCGTCCGGTGTACGTGCAGATGCTCAAGGAACTCGCGACCCTGGCGTTTCCGCACGGCGCGCCGCCGCTGCCGGCCTGGTGGGAGGAATAGGCGCGGGCCCGCACCCATGGCCGAAGTCACCGACAAGTTCGTGATCCGGCGCCATACGCCGATGCGCACGCTGCTGCTGCGAACCGCGGCGCTGCTGATCGGCCTGTTCGCCCTGTACGTGCTGTTTGAGTTCGGTCGCTACAGCGCGGGCTTCGATCGCGCCAGCGCCAGCCAGCAGCGCAACGAACTGCTGCAGGTGAATGCCGGTCTCAAGGCGCAGATCCAGGCGTTGCATGCGCAGGTGGCGCAGCTGCAGACGCTGCAGGCCGGGACCTCGCGTGAACACGAGGAGGTCGGCCAGGAGATCGCCGAACTGCAGGCGCAGATCGACCGCGACCGCCAGGATCTGGCCGTGTATCGCGGCGTCATCGCACCGGCCTCCAGCGGCACTGCGCTGCAGGTCCAGCAGCTGCGCATCACGACCGGCGATGCCCCCAACCACTTCGTCGCCCACCTGACCCTGATGCAGGCCGGCAAGCCCGATGCCACCGTGACCGGGGATGTGAGCCTGCGCGTGAGCGGAACGTTCAATGGCGCCGAGTCGTTCGTCGATGGTCTGGGCGGCCCGCCCAAGGGCACGGTCAGCTTCCGCTACTACCAGGCGGAGGAATTCCAGATCGTTCTGCCGGCTGGGTTTGCACCCACGGGCGTGGACGTCACCTTGCGCGATGGGCGCGGCAACGGCACCGCGGCCACCCAGAACTTTCCCTGGAGACTCGATGTTCAACCGTGAGCCGCGGCCACAGACACGCGTCGATATCCTGATTGGTCCCAGCGCCCGGGTTCACGGCGATGTGGATTTCTCGGGCGGCCTGCACATCGATGGCCACGTATTCGGCGGCGTCAGCGCCTACGGCGCCGGAGAGTCGACGGTTTCGGTCAGCGCCAGCGGCGTCATCGAAGGCGGGGTGGTGGCCACGCATGTGGTCGTCAACGGTGTGGTGCGCGGCGATGTGTACGCCACCGGCAAGGTGGCGCTTGGCCCGCGGGCCAAGGTGGTCGGCAATGTCCAGTACGGCATCATCGAATCGGCCGCCGGCGCTGAAATCACCGGGACGCTGCTGCAGGTGAAACCGGCCGCCAAGCCCTGAGGCCGCGCTGTCATATGACAGATTTTGTCCCCGGCTCCCCTTGGCTTACACTGTGCCCGTACCCATAACTGCCCACACTGGCAGCGATCAGGACTTAATTCCGATGACTGAGCTCGTATTTACGGACGCGGCGGCCCGCAAGGTGGGCGACCTGATCCGCGCCGAGGCAAATCCGAAGCTGATGCTGCGCGTGTACGTGCAGGGCGGCGGCTGCTCCGGCCTGCAGTACGGGTTCGAGTTCGACGAGACGCTCCAGGATGGCGACATCTGTGTGGAGAACCAGGGCGTGCGGCTGCTGGTTGATCCGATGAGCGTGCAGTACCTGATGGGTGCCGAAATCGATTACCGCGAAGGGTTGGATGGGGCGCAGTTCGTGATCCGCAATCCCAACGCCACCACCACCTGCGGGTGTGGGTCCTCGTTCACGGCCTGATGGCGCCGCGACCGCAACTAGCACAGGCTGCGGTCACCTCAACCTTCTCTTCTCTGCCGCAAACGCGCATGGCCGCTCTTCCGGTTCCCGACATCCTTGCGGCCGTCGACCTGGGATCGAACAGCTTCCATATGGTCGTGGCCCGCTATATCCACGGCCAGATCGTCATCATGGACCGGCTGCGGGAAATGGTGCGCCTGGGAGCGGGCGTGGAGGAGAACGGCCGGATCGACAAGGACGTGGCCGCGCGCGCCCTGGGGTGCCTGGAGCGCTTCGGGCAACGGCTGCGCGACATGCATGCCGACAGCGTGCGGGTCGTCGGCACCAACGCCCTGCGCCGGGCGCGGCGCAAGCAGGCCTTCCTGGAGCGCGCCCGCGAGGCGCTCGGTCACCCCATCGAGATCATCTCCGGCATGGAGGAGGCGCGCCTCATTTATTCCGGCGTGGCGCACACCGTGCCGACCGAACCCGGGCGGCGCCTGGTGTGCGACATCGGCGGGGGCAGCACCGAACTGATCATCGGCGAGGGCACCGAGCCTTTGGAGCTGGAGAGCCTGCAGATGGGCTGCGTGTCCTTGAGCGAGCGCTTCTTCAGCGATGGCAAGCTGTCACCGAAACGGCTGAACAGCGCGCGCGTGGCCGCGCGGCTTGAACTCGAGCCCATCCAGGCGGCCTACCGGCGCCGCGGCTGGCAGACCTCCTACGGCAGCTCCGGCACCGTCCGAGCCATAGGCGATGTGGTGCGCGAACTGGATCCCACCGCCAAGGGCATCACCGTGCCGGGGCTGGAGAAGGTGCTGCGGCATATCGGCGAGGCCGGGCATGTGCGTGAACTTAAGCTTTCGACCCTGACCGAGGACCGCCGTCCGGTGTTTCCGGGCGGCCTCGCCATACTCATGGAAGTCCTGAGCGTGCTTGAGATCAAGGAGCTGCGCATCGCCGATGGCGCGATGCGCGAGGGCCTGCTGTACGACATGGTCGGGCGACTCACGGACGAGGACGCCCGCGAACGCACCGTGCGCGCCATGCAGCGCCGCTACCACGTGGATTTCGCGCAGGCCGATCGCGTGGAAGCCACGGCCATCGAGTTCCTGGAGGCCACGCGCGAGGCCTGGAAGCTCACCGATCCACTGGCTGACCTGGGGCTGAAATGGGCCTCAAGGCTGCACGAGATGGGCCTGGACGTGTCGCACAACGGCTATCACCGCCATGGCGCCTATCTGACCGAAAACGCGGACATGCCGGGCTTCTCGCGCGAGGAGCAGCGGCTGCTGGCACGTCTCATCGGCGGGCATCGCCGCAAGCTCACCCTGGAAGGACTTGAGGAGCTGGTTCCTCCCTGGGATCGCAGCGCGCTGTTCCTGATCGTGCTGCTGCGACTGGCGGTGCTGCTGCACCGGGGCCGCAGCCCCGCGGCGCTGCCGGACATCCAGCTCACCGCCAAGCCGCGCAGCCTGGAATTGAAGTTTCCCGCGCGCTGGCTGCGCGAACATCCGCTGACCACCGCGGACCTGCAGCAGGAGATCGATCACCTCAAGCCGCACGGTTTCCGGCTACGGGTGTTCAGCACCTCGCGCGCTTAGCATCAGGCGATGCTGCCGGGCCCGGCCGCGTACAGTTCCAGCAACTGCTTCTGCGCGCACACCGGTGCCTCTGATCCGATCTGCGCGCGGGTATAACTGCCATCCGGACGCAGCAGCCAGGCCTGGGTGTTGTCGGCCAGGTACAGGTGCAGGTCGCGCAGAATGCGTTCGCGCTGCGAGTCGCGCAGCACCGGGAAGGCACCCTCCACGCGCCTGAAGAAATTGCGTTCCATCCAGTCGGCACTGGCGCAGAACAGCTCCGGTTCGCCGCCGTTCTCGAAGTAGAACACCCGCGAGTGTTCCAGGAAGCGGCCGATCACCGAGCGTACGGTGATGTTCTCGGAGACGCCCGGCAGGCCGGGGCGCAGCGCGCAGATGCCGCGCACGATGAGGTCAACCTTCACCCCGGCCCCCGAGGCGCGGTACAGCGCTTCGATGGTCTGCGGATCCACCAGTGCGTTCATCTTGCAGATGACGCGCCCCGGCCGACCGGCGCGCGCATGCTCGGTCTCGCGCTCCAGGCGCTCGATCATGCCGGTGTGCAGGGTGAAGGGAGATTGCAGCAGGCGGCTGAGCTTCGGGGTCTGGGTGAGACTGGTCAGCTGCAGGAAGATCTCGTGCACGTCCTGGCCGATGTCGCGGTCGCAGGTGAACAGGCCATAGTCGGTGTAGCCGCGGGCGGTTCGCGGGTGGTAGTTGCCGGTGCCCAGGTGACAGTAGCGGCGGATGCCGTCGGGCTCGCGGCGCACGATCATCGTCAGCTTGGCATGCGTCTTGAAGCCCACCACGCCGTACATGACATGCGCCCCGGCCTCCTGCAGCCGGTTCGACAGTTCAATGTTCGCTTCCTCATCGAAGCGGGCGCGCAGCTCCACGATCACCGTGACATCCTTGCCGGCCTGCGCCGCCGCCACCAGCGCATCCACCACCGGGGAGTCATGGCCGGTGCGATACAGGGTCTGCTTGATGGCGAGCACCTGCGGGTCCTGCGCCGCCTGGCGCACGAAGTCCATGACCGGCGTGAAGCTCTGGAAGGGATGATGCAGCAGCAGGTCCTTGTGGCGTATCACCGCGTACAGGTCGGTGGTGCTGGCCAGGCGCCGCGGCAGTCCGGGCGTGAACGGCGGGTATTTGAGGTCCGGGCGCTGCACCAGGTCATACAGCGCCGAGAGGCGGTTCAGGTTCACCGGCCCCGGCATCCGGTACAGGTCCACTTCATCCAGCGCGAACTGCTCGAGCAGGAAATTGATCATGTCCTTGGGGCAGTCGCGCGCCGTTTCCAGGCGCACCGCAGCGCCGTAGCGGCGGTGGGCGAGCTCGCCCTCCAACGCGCGGCGCAGGTCGTCGATTTCTTCCTCATCGACGAACAGGTCGCTGTTGCGGGTGACACGGAACTGATAGCAGCCCTTCACCTCGATGCCCGGAAACAGCCGGGGCACGAAGGCCTGCACGATGCTGGTGAGCAGCACGAAGCCGCGTGGCTGCCCGGGCGCCTCATCCGGCAGCGACACCACGCGCGGCAGCGAGCGGGGCGCCTGCACGATGGCCAGTTCGCTGTCGCGGCCGAAGGCATCCTTGCCCGTCAGGTGCACGATGAAGTTCAGGCTCTTGTTCTGGATGCGCGGAAAGGGTCGGGCCGGATCCAGGCCCAGCGGGCTCAATACCGGTTCGATCTCATTGGCGAAATACTTCTCAAGCCAGCGCCGCGTTTTCTGGCTCCAGGCCGAACGCCCCTGCAGGCTCACTCCGGCCTGGGAGAGCTTGGGCAGCAGTACTTCGTTGAGGCAGCGGTACTGCTCCGAGCACAGGTTCTGCGCACGGGTGTGGATGCCATCCAGCTGCTCCGGGATCGACATGGCATCGGGGGACTGCTGGGTCTTGCCCAGTTCCTGCAGGTGCTTCAGGCCGGCGACCCGGATCTCGAAGAACTCATCGAGGTTGCCCGAGGAAATGCACAGGAACTTCAGCCGCTCGAGCAGCGGCAGAGTGTCGTCGAAGGCCAGCGCCAGCACCCGGTGGTTGAACTCCAGAAAGGACAGTTCACGGTTGATGTAGCAGCTTGGCGCCTTGAGATCGGGGGCGTCCACGGCGCCACCATACACAATGCCGCCGCCGGAATGAAGGACATGCTGCAACGCCGCACGGCGATCAGGCCGCAATGCGGGCAGTGGCTAGCGGGACACCAGGCTCGGCCCCGGCGGCGGGTTCAGGGATGCCAGCAGGGGCGTGGATTTGGCGAGAAAGTCCGCGCGCTGGGGCCCATCGATGGGCAGCGCCTCGGGCAGTTTCACGGTCTGGGGATTCTTGAACACCCCATTGACCCGGTACTCGTAGTGCAGATGCGGTCCGGTGGCCAGACCCGTCATGCCGACAAAGGCGATGACCTGTCCCTGGGCGACGTGCTGGCCGGCGTGCAGCCCCTGGGTGAAGCGCGACAGATGCCCGTACACCGTGGTGATGCCGCGGGAATGGTCCAGCTCCACCAGATTGCCGTAACCGCCGCGGCGTCCCGCGAACAGTACCCGCCCGTCGCCTGCGGCGCGCACCGGCGTGCCGATGGGAGCGGCATAGTCGACGCCCTGGTGGGCGCGGATGGTGTTGAGGATGGGGTGCAGCCGATGCAGGCTGAACGGGGAGCTCACGCGGGTGAACTCCAGCGGCGCACGCAGGAAGGCCTTGTGCAGGCTGCGGCCCTGTGGCGAGTAATAGTCGGCGTTGCCCGAGGGGCCGACATAGCGCACGGCGAGGTATTCCTTGCCCTGGTTGACGAAGCGCGCGGCCAGCACCGGACCATCCTGCAGATATTTGCCGTCCTGCAGGACCTCGATGTACGTCACCACGAAGCTGTCGCCCGGCTGTATGTCGAGCACGAAGTCGATGTCATAGCCGAAGATGTCGGCGAGACTGAGCGCGGTCTGGTCATGGCCGCCGGCGCCGGTCACCGACTCGAACAGCGAGGAGTCGATGGTGCCGCTGATGGTGCGGGTGCGCGTGGCCAGCGGATTTTGCAGCACATTGGCCGTGAAGCCCTGCTGCGAGCGGTCGACCTGCAGCGTCTGGTCGATGTTCAGACGCCGTTCCAGACCCATCAGCGTCCCGGATTTCGACGTCAGCGTCAGCGCCTCGCCCGGCCGCAACCGGTCCAGCTGGGCGCGTATGCCGGGCAGGCTGCGCAGCGAGGCCAGGTCCGCGAGACTCAGCGACAATCGCCGGAAGATGCGATCCAGCGTGTCGTTGCGGCTGACGACGACGCGGGTGGTGGACAGTGAACTGGCCGGCGAGGAGGCGGGCGCGGACGCCGCCACTGGCGCGGGGACGACCCCCGGCCCGGAAACTGCTGCGCCTCTTGCAGCCACCGGCGCGCGCGGCGGTGCAATGCCCGGGGTCATCAGCAGCCCTACGGCCAGCAGCACGACCAGCACCGATGCAAACGCAAGCAGTACGCGCGGCAGCCGTGATTTGGGAGCGGATTGCTTCATTTCGTTGCGGGGCTAGGTTAGCCTCTTCATATGAGTCAATTCAATTCAGGATTTCTGCGCAGCCTGAGCGAGCGTGGCTACATTCACCAGATCACGGACGCATCGGGGCTCGATGCGCATCTGGAATCACAGCCGATTTCTGCCTATATCGGCTTTGACGCCACGGCGGACAGCCTTCACATCGGAAGCCTGGTCCAGATCATGCTGCTGCGCCGGCTGCAGCAGTGCGGCCATCGCCCGATCGTACTGATGGGCGGCGGAACGACCAAGGTGGGTGACCCGACCGGACGCGATGAGTCACGGCAGCTGCTGTCTGAGAAGCAGATCAACGAAAACATCGCGAGTATCCGCGAGATCTTCGACCGCTTTTTGAAGTTCGACGACAGCCCGTCCGGCGCGCTACTGGTCAACAACGATGATTGGCTTGGCGAGCTGCGCTACATCCCGTTCCTGCGGGACATCGGTACGCATTTTACTATCAACCGCATGCTCACCATGGACAGCGTGAAACTGCGCTTGGAGCGAGAGCAGCCGCTGACCTTCCTCGAGTTCAACTACATGCTCATGCAAAGCTACGACTTTGCGGAACTGCATAAGCGCTATAGCTGCACGCTGCAGATGGGCGGCTCGGACCAATGGGGCAACATCGTCATGGGCGTGGATCTCGGGCGCCGGGTACGTGAAGCGCAGCTTTTCGGCCTCACCACACCGCTCATGACGACGGCCTCGGGTGCCAAGATGGGCAAGACCGCAAGCGGTGCGGTGTGGTTGAACGCCAAACGCCTCTCGCCCTATGACTACTGGCAGTTCTGGCGCAACACCGAAGATCAGGACGTCGGCAGGTTCCTGCGCCTGTTCACCGATCTGCCGCTGGCGGAGATTGCCCGGCTCGAGCAGCTCGAGGGTGCCGAGATCAACCAGGCCAAGCAGGTGCTCGCCACCGAGGCGACTCGGCTGTGTCACGGCAACGAGGCGGCGCAGACCTCAGCCGCGACCGCTGCGAGCGCCTTCGCGGGCGCGGCCTCGGAGGGCCTGCCCACCTTTGACCTCAAGGCTGGCGAGCCGGCGCTGGTAATCGACATCGCCGTCGCGCTCGGCATGGCCGGCTCCAAGGGGGAGGCCCGGCGGCTGGTTGAGCAGGGCGGCGTTCGGCTCAACGACCAGCCGGTCCGTGCGATTACCGCGAGCGTTACGGATGCGGATCTGGGTGCTGATGGGACGGCACGGCTCGCGGTGGGCAAGAAACGTCACGGGCTCATCCGCAAAGCTTGAACTAGGGCTCTGGCGCCGGCGGACTCTTTTGTCCGAGTCGCCGGGCGGGGACCGGAACCTGAAGCTGCAGGCGGGCGCGGATCATCTGCTGCAGCTGAGCGGCGCCTAGGGCAGCAGCTGCCCGTCGATCCAGGTGCCTTGCACCTTGAGTGCGGCATCCACGGCGACCAGGTTGGCGCGACATCCCGGCGCAATGCGGCCCAGTTCTGCGCCCCGGCCCAGGAATTGAGCCGGGTATTCGCTCGCCATGCGAATGGCCGTGGCCTGGGGCAGGCCCAGCAGCGCGACGGCGTTGCGCACCGCGCGGTCCATGGTCAGCGCCGTGCCGGCCAAGGTGCCCGCATCATCAACGCAGTAGTCATCCTGCACGCTGATGCGCCGCCCCTGCAGCATGAAGCTCGTAAGCTGGGTGCCGGCGCAGGGCATGGCGTCGGTCACCAGCATGAAGCGCTCATGCCGCTTCGCGCTCAATGCGATTTTCAGCACCACCGGATCCACGTGATGACCGTCCACGATGATGCCGCAGTAGCTGTCGGCATCATGCAGCGCCGCACCCACCACGCCCGGCTCGCGCCCGGTCAGCTGCGACATGGCGTTGAAGAGGTGCGTGAAGCCGGTCAGGCCGTTCTTCAGGGCGGTCGAGATGTCCGCGTAGGTTGCATTGCTGTGACCGGCCGAGAGCACGACCCCGCGTGCACGCAGCTGCCGCAGCGCCTCGGGTGTGGTGATTTCCGGCGCCAGCGTCACCAGGGTCGTGCCGTTGTCCAGACCCGAGAGCAGCGCCACGATGTCCGCATCGGGCCTGCGTATCAGGGCCGGGTTGTGCACGCCCTTGCGCAGCTGGCTCAGATAAGGGCCTTCGATATGAATGCCCATCACGCCGGGCACGCCGGCGGCGATCGCCTCGCGCACCGCGGCGATTGCCTGGGCGACCACGCTCAGATCATCGCTGATCAGGGTCGGCAGAAATCCGGTGGTGCCGTGACGGCGATGCGCCTCGCCGATGGCGCGGATCCCGGCCACGGTGGGCTCATCGTTGAACAGCACCCCGCCGCCGCCGTTGACCTGCAGATCGATGAAACCGGGGAGCAGCAAGGCCGCCTGCAGATCATGCAGCTGGCGCTGCGCCGCGGCGGCGCGCACGCGCGCATCATCCTCGCGCACGATGTCGATGATCCGACCATCAGCGAACAGCAGCGCATGGTTGGTCAGGACGCCCTGCGCGCCGAAGATCCGGCCATTCACCAGCGCCTGCATCATCAATGCGTCTCGGTGACCTTGGCCAGGTACGCCGGCCGATCCGGATCGTGTCCGCGAGCCAAGGCCACGGCGGCGATCAGGCGGTAGCCGCTTTGTGCCAGCAGCAGCGGTTCAATGACCGGATCGGTCGTGATGGTGGGCAGCGTGATGGTGCCGGGCACCGCGACACCGGCGGCCAGCACGCGCACGCCGCGCGCGGCCAGATCCGCGCCCAGGGCGCGCACGCCGGGCAAGGTGGCATCGTCTTGCGCCAGCAGCAGCGCGCCAAAACCCTCATCCAAAAGTGCCTGCGGACCATGACGCACCTCGGCGGCGCTGAAGGCTTCGGCGTGCAGTCCGGCCGTCTCCTTGCACTTCAGCGCCAGCTCCTGCGCGATGGCCAATCCCAGGCCTCGGCCGATCACGTAGACATTGCTGGCAGCGTTCAGCTGTGGCAGCGCGGCGCTCCAGTCCAGCGCCCACGCCGCTTCGAGCTGCGCCGGTGCGGCCTCGAGCGCCGCTCGCAGCGCCCTGTCGTCGGTCCACTCGGCAACCAGCGCCACCACTGCGCCCAGGGCTGCGATGTAGGATTTGGTGGCCGCGATGCTGTGCTCCGCGCCGGCGCGCAGCGGCAGACGATAGTGGCAGGCGGCCGCCAATGGACTGTCATCGGCGTTGACCATGCCTAAGGTCATGGCGCCCTGCGCCGCGGCCGCTCGCGCCGCGGCGACCAGGTCCGGGCTGCGACCGGATTGCGAGATGGCCAGGAACAGGCAGCCGCGCAGATCCGGGCTGGCGTCGTACACCGAGGTGATCGATGGCGCCGCCGAGGCCGTCACCACCCCGGCGCGGGTCTCAATGAGGTACTTGGCAAAGGTTGCCGCGTGATCGGAGCTGCCGCGCGCACAGGTGATCACGGCCCGAGGCGGCCGGGCGCGCAGCGCGCGACCGATGTCAGCCAGTGCCGAGCGATTGGCCTGCGCCTGCGCGCGCAGCGCGGCGCCGGAGGCCGCGGCTTCGTTGAACATCGCAGTGCCATGCAGCGACATCATGTGGCGGCGCTGAGTTCGGCCACGAAATCGTAGGTGTCGCCGCGATAGAAGGACTGCGAGAACTCCACGGCCCGTCCATCCGGGAGGCTGCCGAGCCGCTCCACCAGCAGACCCGCGGCACCGACCGCGGCATTCAGCAGCTGCGCCTGCTCGCTTGACAGCAAGATGGCGCGCAGTCGCTGCAGGGCACGCGTGGGGCGGTGGCCACTGGCCTCGAGCGCCGCATACAAGGAGGTATCCACGGCATCCAGCGAGGGCAGTACCGCGGCAAGAATGGTGCAGTACTCCAGCGCCATCGGCGCGTCATCGGCAAAGCGGATGCGGTTGAACCGATACACCGGCGTGCCGGGGCTCAGCCCCATGGTCAGTGCTTCCTCCGGCGTCACCGTGCCGGCGGCACGCTTCAGCCAGACGCTGCGCGGGGTGCGGCCCCGTGCGCGCATGTCCTCGGAAAACGAGGTGAGCTTGGCGAAGTTCTTCTCGACCCGGGAGCTCACGAAGTTGCCCGAGCCCTGGCGCCGCACCAGCAGGCCCTGCTCGACCAGGCCGTCGATGGCCTTGCGCACCGTGATTCGGGAGATCTCGTACATCTCGGCCAGGTCGCGCTCGGGCGGCAGGGCCACATCCGGTCCCAGCAGCCGCTTTTCGATGGCCTCGCGCAACGCCCGCTGCAGCTGCTGGTACAGCGGCTGCGCACTTTGGGTGTCGAGCGGACCAACGAGCGCTGCGAAATCAGTCATGGCAGTCCTGGTGCGAGAGCGGATGGCGTAATCGAATAGTACCAGAAGAATACCAGTTAAACACCGTCGGTTTACATATCTGTAAATAAGCCTTTGATATTCAATGAATGAATATTTTTAGGGCTAATTCCATCGGACCAGTATGGAGATTTTCCTAATTTGGTATTACATTGGCATCTAAGTGGTCCTGATCCGGCGCTGGACCGGGCACTATAACCATAGGGATACAGGGGTAATGGCATGAACAAGAACGGTTCACGAAACCAAGGACTGGCCCAGGCGTGTGTGTTCGCCCTGGCGTTCCTGGCGCCGCTCACCGCCGCGCGCGCTCAAACCGCCGATTCTGCATCAGCTGCATCGGATACGCCGCTGCAGGAGGTGGTGGTCACCGGCCTGCGCTACTCCTTGACCAAGGCGCTCGAAGCCAAGCGCAACGCCGTGGACGACGTGGAGGTCATCGAGTCGAGCGACATCGGCAAGCTGCCGGACAAGAACGTAGCCGATGCCGTGCAGCGCCTGCCCGGCGTGAACACCGCCTCCGCAGCGGGCGGAGAGGGTGGCTTCGATGAGAACGATCG
>DATHMK010000035.1:0-36472 GCA_035487155.1 Steroidobacteraceae bacterium | reverse complement strand
ACGTGAGCCAGTGCGCGGCCACCTCACCGAATGTCGGGCCGTCGGGGCTTGCCGTGGGGAGTGCCGCGATGGCAACCGGCACAGAGGCGGCGACTACCTCACGGACCGCGGATTGCTTGGCAGCCGCGGCGCGCACATCGGCCGCAAGCTCGCGCGCTTTGTCGATCGACACGGCGGGGTATTCGCCAAGCACCTTCATACGCTCGCCCTTGGGGCCGGGCGCGACTTGGTACTTGAGTCGCCATTGCTTCGCCTCAACTGTGATGCGAAGGAACAGCCGGCCACCGTCTTGCAGGGCGCGACTGGTTTTCCCCGGCTCGATAGTGGCGGATGCGATAATTGCGTCTGTGAGCTTCATGCGTGTACCCCGTGGAAAGGACGCGCGCATGATGGCACGGGGTACATACCCCGTCAACAGGCACTTTCATGGGTAGAAAATGGCTAAAAATCAGGAAGATACGGGATACGGACCCGGAATTACCCCGGTGAGGGTGCCCGACATGGGCAATTTCAAGGACGTGGCCGTCATCGACGTCCTCGTCAAGCCCGGCGATGCCATCGAAGTCGACGGCCCGCTGGTTACGCTGGAGACCGAGAAGGCCACCATGGATGTGCCCTCCACCGTGGCCGGCACCATCGAGAAGGTCATCGCCACCAAGGGCGGGACGGTCTCGCCCGGGGACGTGGTGGCAACGGTGCAGGTCGCCGACGCGGCAGGCGCCGCGCCGGCCGCGGCACCCGGCGCCACGCCCGCCGCCGCACCCACCCCGGCGCCCGCTGCCCCTGCAGCGCCCAAGGCTGCTGCCGCGCCGGCAGCGGCCGCCGCGCCCGCTGCCGCGGCCCCGGCGCCGCCCGGCGCAACCCTGGCCGCCATCAATGAAAGCGGCTTCTCCTCGGCCCATGCCAGTCCCTCGGTACGGCGCTTCGCACGCGAACTGGGTGTGGACCTGGCACGGGTGAGCGGCACCGGCTTCAAATCCCGGATCACCGAGGAGGACGTCAAAGGCTTCGTGAAGAAGGCGCTCAGCGGCGGGGCCCAGGCCGGCAAGGCCGGCGTGGCCGGTGGCCGCGGCCTGCCCGGCGTGCCGGTGGTGGACTTCGCGGCCTTCGGCAAGGTGGAAACCAGGCCGCTGACGCGCATCCAGAAAATCTCCGGCGCGCGCCTGCATGCCAGCTGGGTGAACCTGCCGCATGTCACGCAATTTGATGAGGCGGATATCACGGACCTGGAGGATCTGCGCAACAAGCTCAAAGTGAAGGCCACCGAGCAGGGCATCAAGCTCACGCCGCTGGCCTTCATCATCCGCGCCTGCGTGCGCGCGCTGCATCACTTCCCGACCGTCAATTCCTCGCTGGACGCGAACGGCGAGCATCTGATTCTGAAGAAGTACATTCATATGGGCTTCGCCGCGGATACGCCCAATGGGCTGATGGTCCCCGTCGTCCACGATGCGGATCGCAAGGACATTTACGAGGTCGCCCGCTCTCTGGGCGAACTGTCGGAGAAGGCGCGAACCGGCACGCTCAACGTCGCGCAGATGCAGGGCGGCTCATTCACGATCTCGAGCCTGGGCGGCATCGGCGGCACCTACTTCACCCCCATCATCAATGCACCGGAAGTGGCGATCCTGGGCGTTTCGCGCTCAACGATGAAGCCGGTGTTCAAGGACGGGGCCTTCGTGCCGCGACTGATGCTGCCACTGTCGCTGTCCTACGATCATCGGGTCATCGATGGCGCCCTGGCCGCGAGATTCACCACCTATCTGACGCAGGTGCTGGCCGAGCCACGCGGCCTGCTCGAGGCGGTCCCTTAAATGAGCACCATCGATCTGGTCGTGCCGGACATCGGCAACTTCGATGCCGTGCCGATCGTGGACGTGCTGGTCAAGGTTGGCGACAGCGTGGAAGTGGAAACCCCGCTGATCACCCTGGAGACCGACAAGGCCACCATGGATGTGCCCTCGGCAGCGGCCGGCACCATCACCGAGATTCTGGTGAAGCGCGGCGACAAGGTGGGCAAGGGCGCGATCATCGCCCGCGCGAGCACCGCCGGTGCTGCGGCCACGGCACCCGCCGCGGCGGCCGCGGAGCCGAGTACACCCGCAGCGGCCCCCGCTCCTGCGCCTGCCAAGGTGGCCGCACCGGATGCCGCGGGCGACACGGTGCGCATGCCGGCTCCGGATGTGTCGGCCCTCAAGCGCGTGGAAGCGCAGGCCGATCGCAGCACCCAGGTGGTGGTGCTGGGCTCGGGTCCCGGCGGTTACACCGCGGCGTTTCGAGCCGCGGATCTGGGCCTTAAGGTCACGCTCATCGAGCGCTGGGAGACCTTGGGCGGCGTGTGCCTCAACGTCGGCTGCATTCCGTCCAAGACCCTGCTGCACGCCGCCAAGGTGATCGAGGAAGCCGATGCCATGGCCGCGCACGGCATCACCTTCGGCAAGCCCGCACTGGATTTGGCCAAGCTGCGCGGCTTCAAGAGCGGCGTGGTGAAGAAGCTGACCAGTGGCCTGTCGATGCTGGCCAAGCAGCGCAAGGTCGAGCTGGTCACCGGCACCGGCAAATTCCTCAGCCCGCAGGTGATCGCGGTCACCGGTCCGAAGGGCACGGAGCGCATCCGCTTCGATTACTGCATCATCGCGGCCGGCTCCGAAGCGGTGAAACTTCCGGGCTGGCCGAGTGATCCACGCATCATCGATTCCACCGGCGCGCTGGAGCTGCCGGCCGCGGGCGGCCGCATGCTGGTGGTCGGGGGCGGCATCATCGGACTGGAAATGGCCTGCGTCTACGACGCCCTGGGCACCAAGGTGAGCGTGGTGGAACTCACCCCGACGCTGATGCCCGGCTGTGATCCGGACCTGGTCAAGCCGCTGGAGAAGCGCCTGCGGGCGCGTTACAAACAGATTCTGCTGGGCATCAAGGTGACCGGCGTGGAGGCCACCCAGGCCGGCATTCGCGTCACCTTCGCCGGCGAGAAGGCACCGGAGCCGCAGCTGTACGACCTGGTGCTGGTCGCCGTCGGCCGCTCACCCAACGGCAAGCTGATCGGCGCGGAGGAGGCGGGGGTCAAGGTCAGTGACCGCGGCTTCATCCCGGTGGACAAGCAGATGCGCACCAATGTGCCGCATATCTTCGCCATCGGGGATATCGTCGGCCAGCCGATGCTGGCCCACAAGGCCACGCACGAAGCCAAGGTGGCCGCCGAAGTCATCGCCGGCCACAAGGCCGCCTTCGACGCACGCGTGATTCCCTCCGTCGCCTACACCGATCCGGAAGTGGCCTGGGTGGGGCTGACTGAAACCGAGGCCAAGGCCAAGGGCATTGCCATCGAAAAGGGCCTGTTTCCCTGGGCCGCGAGTGGCCGCTCCCTGTCCCTGGGGCGCGATGACGGCTTCACCAAGCTGCTGTTCGACCCGCTGACCCACCGCGTGGTGGGCGGCGGTATCGTCGGTCCCAATGCCGGCGACCTCATCAGCGAAGTGGCCGTGGCCATCGAGATGGGCGCGGATGCGACGGACATCAGCCTGACGGTGCATCCGCACCCGACGCTGTCCGAGACCGTGGCGTTTGCCGCCGAAGCCTTCGACGGCACACTCACCGATCTGTACATCCCCAAGAAGAAGTAGCGCCTCAGCGGCGCGTGAGCGTGCGCGCCACCAGCGCCTCGACCCTGCGCAGGTAGTCCAGGTCATCCGGCGCGCGCCCGGCGCGCTGGGCTTCCCACAGCGTTTCGGCCAGCGGCGTCAGCAAGGCATGTTCAGCCTCATGCGCGTCGCCATAGTGCGCGCACAGCGCGCGATGCAGGGCCGCAAAGCCCGCCGGCCGATCGGTGCCCAGCTGCTCGCGGATGGCCAGGTGCATCCCCATGTGCAGGAAGGGGTTCTCGCGGCCGCCTTCCGGGGTGAATTCGGCACGCAGGACGTCGCGGCCACTCTCCAGCCATTGGATGTATTCCGGATGTTCGGCAATCACGGCGGCGACCTGCCTTTCCAGCGGTTGCAGCGGTTCGTGCGCGCAAAACTTGCGCCACGAGGCCAGATACATCTGGCGCAGCTGCTCTCGGCTCTGGTCGGCGAAGATGGGCATTGGATCGGTTCAGCGTAGCGGGGTCTTGTCCGGATACTCGCACAGGTCCTGGATCAGGCAGGTGGGACATTTGGGCTTGCGCGCGGTGCAGGTGTAGCGGCCATGCAGCAGCAGCCAGTGATGCGCTTCGCGCGCAAACTGCGGCGGCGTGGTGGCGACGAGTTCGGTTTCAACCAGCAGCGGGGTGCGACCGGGCGCCAGGCCGGTGCGGTTCGCCACGCGGAAGATATGGGTATCCACGGCGATCGTGTGCTCGCCAAAGGCGATATTGAGCACGACATTGGCCGTCTTGCGGCCCACCCCGGGCAGCGCTTCGAGGGACTCCCGATCCGCCGGCACCTGGCCATGGTGCAGGTCCACCAGCTGCTGACACAGCCCGATCAGATTGGCGGCCTTGGCGTTGTACAGGCCGACTGTCTTGAGGTAAGGCTTCACGCCATCCACCCCCAGGGCCAGCAGCGTACCGGGCGTGTTGGCGATGGGAAACAGCTTCGCGGTGGCGCCGTTGACGCTCTTGTCGGTGGTATGGGCCGAGAGCATCACCGCGACCAGCAGTTCAAAGGGCGTGGTGTACTGAAGTTCCGAGATGGGTTGCGGATTGGCAGCCTGCAGGCGTTCAAACAACTCCACTCGCCGCGCGGCACTGAAGCGTTTGCGCTGGGGTTTGCTCCGGGATTTGCGCACGCGCTTGCGCGCCGCCGTCCTGGTCATGGCGTGTGTGGATCCGGGGTGCGCGCCAGTTTCTTGCGGGCCACGAGCAGGGCGTCGCGCTCGGCCGCGCGGCGCTGCAGCCGTGCCTGGTGGGCCTCATAACGATCGCGATTTGCCGGCGCGCACGGGGCGCCCTCGGGTACCGAATCGGCGCTCACATCCACCATGATGATGCAGTCCACCGGGCAAGGCGCAATACACAGCTCGCAGCCGGTGCACAGTGCGGCGACGACGGTGTGCAGGAAACGCGGCGCGCCGATGATCGCATCCACAGGACAGGGCGGCAGGCATTTTGCGCACCCGATGCAACGCTCCTCGTCGATCACGGCGACGCGCGGCGGGGCTTCCACACCGTTTTGCGGATTCAGCGGCAGTACTTCGCGGCCCAGCAGCGTGGCGAGTGCGGCGATGGTGGCGGCACCCCCCGGGGGACACTGATTGATGGGCGTGCCTGCGGCGATTGCCGCCGCGTACGGCAGGCACCCCGGGTAGCCGCAGCGGGTGCACTGGGTCTGGGGCAGCAGGGCATCGATGGCTTTGACGTCCACGGTCGGCAGGCTTTCAGGTGATGCGCATGCCCGCGGTGGCGCCCGAGTCCGGCGCGAGCAGATAAAGGCCCGCGCCGGTGCCGCTGGCGCACAGCACCATGCCCTGGGAGACCCCGAAGCGCATCTTGCGCGGCGCGAGGTTGGCGACGACCACCGTGAGGCGTCCCACCAGGGTCGCGGGGTCGTAGGCGGCACGAATGCCGGAGAACACGATACGGGCCTCCGGTTCGCCTAGATCCAGGGTGAGTTTGAGGAGCTTGTCGGAACCCTCGACCAGTTCGGCGGCCACAATCCGCGCCACGCGCAGTTCGACTTTCGCGAAATCCTCGATGCCGATGGTGGCGCTCGCGGCGGCCCCCGCGGCTGCGGCCGGCGCGGTCACTTTGGGCGATTCCTTCATGTCCATGAGTTTGTCCAGAGTCTTGCTATCCACGCGTGTCAGCAGATGTTCGTAGGGATTGATACGGTGTCCGCCCGGCAGCAGCGTAGCGCTGTCCGACCATTGCAGGGGAGCGATTCCCAGGAATTTCTCGGCGCGGGCGGCCAGCTGCGGCACCACCGGCTTTAACAGCAGCGTCAGCAGCCGGAACTGATTGAGCGCGACCGTGCATACGCTGTGCAGCTCGGCGCTGCGTGCGCCGTCGCGGGCGATTTCCCACGGCGCCTGGTCGGCGACGTAGCGGTTGGCGAGATCGGCCAGGCGCATGGTCAGCCGCAGCGCCAGGCCGAAGTCACGCTGCTCGTAGGCGTCACGGATGGCGGTAATTTCCTCACGGAAGTCATCCAGCAGGGCCCTGGCGCTGCCATCCGCGGCGCACAGCTGTCCGGCGAAGCGCTGCGTGATGAAATTCGCGCAGCGGCTGGCGATGTTGACGTACTTGCCCACCAGGTCGCTGTTGACGCGGGCCAGGAAATCCTCCGGGTTGAAGTCCACGTCCTCGACATTGGCATTGAGCTTGGCGCCGATGTAATAGCGAAACCAGTCCGGATCCATGCCGATCTCAAGGTAGCGCAGCGGGTCGATGCCGGTGCCGCGGGACTTGGACATCTTGGCGCCCATCATGGTGAGGAAGCCGTGCACATGGATATTGTCCGGCACCTTGTAGGGGGCGCCGGCGAATTTGAGCATGGCGGGCCAGAACAGGGTGTGAAAGTAGATGATGTCCTTGCCGATGAAGTGGATCTGTTCGGTGGCGGGATCGGCCAGGAACTCCCCGAAGCTCTCCGGCTCGCCGTTGCGGGCCGCGGCGCCGGTGGTGAAGTAGTGCTGCAGCGAGGCCAGATACCCCAGCGGCGCATCCAGCCAGACATAGAAATATTTTCCCGGCTGATCCGGAATCGGAATGCCGAAGTAGGGCGCATCGCGGGAGATGTCCCAGTCCCCGAGTGCATCCGCCCCCGTGCCGTCGAGCCATTCGCGCGCCTTGTTGGCCACCTGCGGCTGCAGATGGCCGGGGGCGCTGATCCAGGACTCAAGAAACGCACGGCAGCGCGGATCCGAGAGCCTGAAGAAAAGGTGATCCGAGGTGCGCAGCTCCGGCACCGACCCCGACAGCGTCGAATAGGGATGGATCAGCTCCGTGGGCGCATTGACGGTGCTGCACACCTCGCAGGCATCGGCGTACTGGTCCTTGGCGTGGCAGTGGGGACACTCCCCCTTGATGTACCGGTCCGCCAGGAACATGCCCTTCACCGGATCGTAGAACTGCTCGACGGGGCGGATGTCGATCAGGCCGGCCTGCTGCAGCCGGGCATAGACATCCTGCGCCAGGGCCGTATTTTCCGGGGAGTCCGTGCTGTACCAGTGATCGAAGCTTAAGCAAAACCCGTCCAGGTACTGGCGCCGCCCGGCCGCCACGCCGCGCACCAGTTCCTGCGGCGTGATCCCCTCCGCCTGGGCCTTGAGCATGATGGGCGCGCCATGGGCGTCATCCGCGCAGATGAGGTGCACTCTGGAGCCCACCAGGCGCTGGAAGCGCGCCCAGATGTCGACCTGGATGTACTCCATGATGTGGCCGATGTGCAGGGGGCCGTTGGCGTAGGGCAGGGCGACGGTGATGAAGAGTTTTCGCGACATGCGGCCAGTTTACCGCCAAGATGCCCGGGTGGCGCGCAACGTGGAAATCAAGGCCAGGATTGACAGCGTAGCCGCGCTCATGCCGCTGGCCGCACGCCTGGCCGACGGCGCACCCACCCTCATCGAGCAGGACGATACGTTTTTTGCCTGCGCCAACGGCAGACTGAAGCTGCGCGATCAGTTTGCCGCGGGCGCGGAACTGATTTTCTACCAGCGGGCGGACCTGTCAGGCCCCAAGGAATCCTATTACCTGCGCGTGCCGGTTGCCGAACCTGCGGCAATGCGCGCGTTGCTCGAGCAGGCCCATGGTCAGACCGGTCGGGTCAGGAAGCGCCGGGTGCTGTTTCTGGTGGGTCGGACCCGGATCCATCTGGACACGGTGGAGGGGCTGGGGGAGTTTCTGGAACTGGAAGTCGTGCTCAAGGATGGTGAGACGGCTGAAGCAGGGGTTGCGCAGGCCCATGCAATCATGGCCGAGCTGGGGATTGGCGCGCAGCAATTGGTCCAGGGCGCCTACGTGGACCATCTGTCGCGCATCCGGCAGGGGCGGTGAAGTTACTTCGGGACGCCGTTTTCCCACTGCGCCCAGTGGGCCACGATGTCATCGACCAGCGGCATGCCCGCATGCACCAGATTGGCGGTGGAGGTGTGGATGGCGCCGGACAGCGAGCGCTGCGCCACCAGCGAGTCGAAGGTGCTCTGACCCGGATAGGGACGATCGAAGTCCGAGCCGGTGCGCAGCACCGCAACCCGATGGATGTCCGTGAGACCCGAGTGGGCCCCGCGGCTCAAGGCCACGAGCGTCGCGTTGTCCTCCTGCTGCGAGGTGCAATAGTCCCCGTGACCCTCGGTCAGCAACTTGGTCCAGCGCGTCGCGCGCTGTCCCAGGCGCGGCCCGGCCCACCACACATCACCTGAGGCCGTATCGCACTGGATGACCTGGGGTGGCAGGTTGGCCGGCGCATCCGGATAGGACTTGCGGTAGGCCGCCACGTCGGGGCTGTCCTCCAGCATCGCGTGCCGTGACAGCTGCAGCGCCTTCTGCAGCAGGCCCTCGTCCACCTGGAACAGTTCGGTGCGGTAGTCGAAGCGTGGCTTTTCTGCCGGGCCGTTGGTGAGGGTTCCGAAATAGCCGTCCGCCCAGCCTTTGGGTATCTCGCGGGCATCGATCTCATGGGCGATGTCCACGTCCACGAGGTAGCGCGCCCAGGTGGCGGCGCCAATGGTGCCATGGCCGGGATCGATACCGGCGATGCCGGCAATCAGGAAATAGGTACGGCGCAGATCGAACCGGCCGCTGTAGATGAGCGCCATCAGCGATGCGGCGGCATTGGCATGGCCCATGCCGGTGGTCATCTGGCACACCCCGGTGGTCGTGCAATGCACCACCGGATAGTCGCTCGACAATCCCGGTACCCGCACCTCGCGCTCCGGCTTGAGGGCCGCGATCCAGGGCTGACCCTCCAGACTGAACATGCTGATGATCATGACCTTGACCGGGATTTTCTCCTCGGCGATGCCCGGGTAAGTCGCGCCCCAGCCGAGCAGCAGCAGCAGTGAGCTTCCGAACAGTCTCTTCAGGGGGAATTTCGCCATGATCGTTCCTTAGTTGCCGGCCCGATAGAATGTGGACACCCGCTGCTCGAGCGCGCGCGTGGCTTCGAACAGCAGCACCGAGAGGATCATCGCCACGGCACTGGCGCCCAGCGCCCTGGCGAGATGAAATTGCTGCATGGTGACTGCGAAGAGCGTGCCAAGACCGCCCGTCTGCATCAGATATTCGGCAAGAAGTGCCACCAGCACACTCAACGTCGCGCCGACGCGCAGCGCGGTGGCCAGCGTCGGAAGTGCGGCGGGCAGCGCCAGCAGGCGCAGGTACTGCCAACGCGATGCATGCAACACGCGCAACACGTCGCGCGACATGACGGGCCATTGCCGCAGGCCCGTGCCGCAATAAACAAAAGTCGGGAACAGGGTCATGACCCCGATTGCGGTCAGTTCGCTGCGGCCGTCGTAGCCAAAGAGTCGGGCAATGATGGGAATCAGGCACACGACCGGGGTGCAGCTGAGCAACAGGGCAAAGGGGGTGGCAATGCCCGCCAGCAGCTGCGAGAACCAGGCGGCGAGGGCCAGCAGCATGCCGGCTGCCATGCCCAGAAGCAGGCCTCCCAGGGCGAAGGCCAGAGTATGCAGGGCAGGCAGCAGGTAGACCGCAGGGTGGCGCACCAGGTCAGCCACCACCGCGCTGGGTGGCACCAGCACGATGCTGTTGTAGCCGGCGGCAGCGACCCACACCTGCCACAGGATCAACAGCAAGAATACCGGCCACAGCTCAAGGATCAGGCGTCGCATTCACCGATCCTGGTGCGCGCCGCGCGCTCTGCAAGGTTCAGCAGACCGTAGCCGCTCAGAGTGATCACCGCAATGACCAGGACGGTGGCCCACAGCAGCGGAATCTGGAAGTTCTGCATGCTGTTGAGCACCACCACGCCCAATCCGGAGGGCGCACCAAACCATTCCCCGACGATGGTGCCGATCATCGCCCCGGAGGCGGCGATCTTCATGCCACTGAGAACCGACGGCACGCTGGCCACGGCTTCGAATTTGGCCAGCCGCTGCCAACGACTGGCGCCCAGGGTAGTGAACAGCGCCTCCAGGCGCTGACTCGCGCCGCCCAGACCCACCCCGGTCGAGGTATACAGCAGGAAGAAGACCGGAATGGCCGCAAGTGCTGCCGGAGTGTCCTGCCGGCCTGCCGTGATGATCAGCACCGGGGCCAGGGCGATCACCGGCAATGCGTTCACCAGCACCGACAGGCGGTCCAGGCCGCCGCGCAGCAGCGGCACCAGGTGGGCGAGCAGCCCGACCGCGGCACCCAGGCAAACACCCACCGCATAGCCTGTGGCTGCCGATTCCAGGGTTGCCGCCGTCGAACGCAATAACAGGGCCCGGCGCGGCGCATCCCCGTAGACGCGCAATACCTGGCTCAGGGCTGGGAAGGTGCTGCCCAGCATTTCAGTGCGGCCCAGCACTTCCCAGGCGCACAGCAGCAACACACAGCCTACCGCTGGATAGATGAGACCTCGCAGCCTCATGCGTCCTCCAGGCTGGCGGTGAGTTCATCGACCAGGCGATGGAATTCGGCGCCGCGCATCAGCTCGGTGGGGCGCGGACGGGCAAAGGTGACGCGGGTGTCGCTGCGCAGTCGACCCGGTCGCTGCGTGAGCACCAGTACCCGATCGGCCAGCAGCACGGCCTCCTCCACGCTGTGGGTCACCAACAAGGTGGTGGGCCGGCTCTCCAGCCAGATGCGCTCCAGCTCGAAATTCATGCGGCGCCGGGTCACCGCATCCAGGGCACCAAAGGGTTCATCCAGCAGCAGCAGCTTGGGTCGCAGCGCCAGCGCGCGCGCTATGGCGACGCGTTGACGCATACCCCCGGATAGTTCCGCCGGGCGGGAATGTTCAAATCCCTTGAGTGCGGCCAGAGCAATCAGCTCACTGATGCGCTCCTGCGATGGCGTGCGGCCGGCCACCTCGAACGGCAGGCGCAGATTGCCTGCCACCGAGCGCCACGGTAGCAACGCGTGCTCCTGGAAGGCGATACCCAGGGCATGCTGGGCCTGCAATTCGCGTGGTGGCTGGCCATTGATCTGAACCGTCCCGGTGGTGGGTTCATCCAGGCCCGCCAGCAGACGCAGCACCGTGCTCTTGCCGCATCCGGAGGCGCCGATCAGGGCTACAAACTCACCATCGCCTATCTGCAGGTCCAGGGGGCCGAGCGCGGCAAAGGTTTCCTTGCGCCCGCCACCGGCGCTGCGCAGATAGGAACGCGTGACCGCGGCTAGGGCAAGTGTCGCCATTCTCAGCGAATCGCCTCGTCGTAGCGTTGCATGAGGCGCTGATACTGGCTGCGCAGGTGCGCCTGCATCGGCGCCAGATCCACGGTTGTCAGCTGCCCGTCACGCAGTACGATGCGCCCGTCGATGATCACGGTCTGCACGTCGCGTCCGACGGTACTTTCAGCCAGCGTGATCAGCGGATCGACCACCGGAAACTGATCCGGATCCCCGGTGCCGACCAGCACAATGTCCGCGCGCTTGCCGATCTCCAGCGAACCCAGGCAGTCGCCAAGACGGGCGCAGGCGGCGCCGCCACGCAGCGCTTGCGTGAGTATCTGTTCATGAGATACCGGCAGATCAAAATGATACGGGGTGCCCGCGACCGCCTGTTGCCCGAGCACGGTGCCGTGCAATACCTGGAACATGTCCAGGCTGGCGCGGGTCGCGGCGCCGTCGGTGCCAAAACCAAGGCGGATGCCGCGGCGCATCATCTCCACCACGCGCGGCACCCCGATGCGGTAGTTGTTCAGGGCACAGTGGCAGGCCGAGACATCGCGTTGCGCATACAGATCCACTTCCTGCGGACTGAGCAGCACGGAGTGCGCCGCATGAATGTAGTGGTCCAGGCATTGGGACTGCTCCAGATATTCGACCGGTCGGACTCCCCAACGGGCGATGGAATACTCCACCTCGTGGGTGCCCTCTGCCAGATGCGTGTGGATCGGTGTGGCCAACGCGTGCGACAGCTCGCGCATGCCCATGCGCAGCTCATCACTGTTGACCATGATCTGACGCAAGGAAAGCCAGGCGTTGACGCGCGGATGATGCTGCCAGCGCAATACCAGTTGCTCGGATCGGCGCAAGGCTTCGGCGGTACTGCAGCGCATGTTGGCCGGCAAATCCTCCTGCGCATCCATGGTGGAGAGGGCGATTCGGCCGCGAATGCCGATCTCATCGGCCGCCCGACCCATCTGGTCGGCAAAGGGGCCGCCGGCCTCCAGAAAGCAGGTTGTTCCCGAGCGGATCATGGCGGCATAGGCGGCCAGAGCGCTGGCGTAAACGTCCTCGGGAGTCAGACCGCTCTCGAAGGGAATGAGATAGCGCTGCCACATGGGCTGGCGCAATTCGCCACGGCGCTGGATCGCCTGCAGCTTGCCATGCAGAAACTGTTGCGCGGTGTGCACGTGGCAATCGATGAGGCCCGGCATGGCGATGGTGTCGGGAGCGGCCAGGATCTGGCGCGCCACGGGCAGCCGATCGGAGGCCTTGCCCAGCCAGGCTATGCTGTTGCCGAGAATGCCGAGCGCGCCATTCTCGATGATGGTATTGCCCTGATCGAAGCACACCACCTGGCATCCGGTGAGGAGCAGGTCGAGCGCGATTGGGTCACCGTCCAGGCTCATCGGGCGGACCCCGGCAGCGAGTGGTACGCCTCTTCCAATACGCTCATATCGCGCAGGCGAGCCGGTGGCGGAAGAGGCGGCCGGCCCGACACCTGCGCAATCGAATACATGGGCCCGGCGAAGGCCTGCTCACTGAACCAGAACGGTATCTGCGCGCCCGGTTCTTTCTCCAGTGCGATTTGTATCCGATTGAGGGTCGTCTGCTGCTGCAGGTCGAGCCCCAAATCCGCGCCATAACGCTCCACCGCCAGCCGTGCGCCATAGGACGGGTCGGCCGCATTGGCCGCGTGACCGCGCAGCAGACCGCCCAGAAAACGCACCAACTCAGTGCGGCGTCGTTGCAGTGTCGCGCGTTCGGTCGTGAGCAGCGAAGTGCAGACGCGATAACCCAGATCGTACAGCCGAGTGACGATGAAGTCGGTGCCCTCGCGCAGTCCGCGGCGCGCGAGGCTCTGCGGCTGATTGGTCACAAAGCAGAAATAGGCGTCGCCCGCGCCCTGCAGCAGCGGTTCGGCGGAAAATCCGACCGGAACCATGCTGTAGTTCTCGGCCAGCCCGTTGATGCGAAACAGCGCCTGCAGTACCGCGCGCTCGGTGGGCCCTTGCACCAAGAACCGCTTGCCCACCAGGTCCGCGGGTGTGCGCACCGGATGAGCGGGCAATGAAATCAGGCCCACCGGACCGACCGGAAACAGCGAGGCAATGATCACGAAATCATTTCCCTGGGTGATGGCGTCGCAGAAGGACAGCCAGTCGGCGTCGCCGAAATCCGCCTCGCCGGCGGAGATCTCCAGCACCGGTGAGGGTGCATTGGGGCCGCCCGGCAGGTAGTTGAAATGCACTCCGGAATCGGCAATGTAGCGCCGGTCCAGGGCAACCCACAGGTCAGCGTATTCGACATCCGGAACCCAACCCAGCGACATGGTGAGTTCGCCGGAGCGTTGCCGCCGGCACCCCGCCAGCAGCGCAGTGCCCGCCAGCGTTGCGCCAAGCTGAAGGAATTTGCGACGGCGCATTTTCACCCGCAACAGGATCGGATTATGCTGAACGACAACACGTGGCAGTGCATGCTGCATATGGTACATGCATGTCAGAAGGAGCGGAGCGTGACCAGGAACTATCAAAGCGGCGACGCATGGAGCCGCGCGACGACGGTGAACGGATTTGCGGTGGATGAGTTGCGTTCCGTGCTGCAAAAATCCATCCGGCGCGGGCTGGTGGAGGAGGCGGCCCTGGCAGCCTATGAGCTTTATGCCAATGGGCTGGAGAGCGAAGAGCTGCTGTGGCGCAGGCTCGAAATCATCGCCACCGAGGATGTGGGCCTGGGGCTGCGCAACGCGCCGGCGCTCATTGAGGCGCTGTACGCACAGGCCACGCGCATGCTGGATCGCGCCGATCGCTGGATCTACTGTGCGCATGCCGTGCGCTTGCTGGCCACCGCTCCCAAGGACCCCATGTCGATGGAGCTGGCGGCTTGGACACGGGCGGTGGTGGAAAGGGGCGAGCGCAAGCCGGTGGTGGAAGACTACATGCTCGACCTGCACACCCGCCGCGGCGCCCAGATGGGACGTGACCTGGCGCATTGGTGGAATGACGGGGCCCAATTGCGCAATCGCATCCCGGGATACCAGCCAAAATGGGGCGATTACCTGCGGCAGCTGGCCGGAGCCGAACCTCAGAAGGAACAGCCCTGATGTGTACCCGGATAATCGGCCGCTGGTTCCTGTCCGGCGTGGTGCTGCTGTCGCTGGCAGTGGTGCGGGTGAGCGCCGCCGAACCGGCCAGGCTGCCCGTGCGGGTGGTGGTGGTCACGACCTTCGAGTTGGGTAACGACACGGGCGACACACCGGGGGAATTTCAGGCCTGGGTGGAGCGTCTGCCGCTGCCGCAGACGCTGCCGTTTCCCTTGGGCAATCATGCGCTGCGCTACAACGCGCAGAAGCAGGTGCTGGGAATCGTCACCGGCGAGGGCTCGCTGCGCGCCGCGGCCTCGATCATGGCGCTCGGCCTGGATGAGCGCTTCGATCTGTCAAAGGCCTACTGGCTGGTGCCGGCCATCGCGGGCATTGATCCCAGTTATGCATCGGTGGGTTCGGCAGCATGGGCAGAGTGGATCATCGATAGGGACCTGAACTTCGAGATCGACGCGCGCGAGATCCCCGCGGACTGGTCAACCGGTCACGTGCCGCTGGGCCGCAGCAAGCCCTTTCAGCCGCCGACCCCTGAGCTGGATCGGCCCAATGCCGTCAACGGTTATCACTTGAACCCCGGATTGGTCGAGTGGGCCTATCAGCTCACGCGCACGGTGCATCTGGATGACACCGCCGCCTTGCAGGGCATTCGTGCCGGCTATGCACGCTACCCGCAGGCCCTGAAGCCACCCTTCGTGCTCAAGGGCGATGAGGTTTCGGCCTCGGATTGGTGGCTGGGAGAGCGCATGAATACCCTCGCCGAGCAGTGGATGGCTTACTGGAGCGGCGGTAAGGGTCGTGCCGTCACGACGGCCATGGAGGATTGCGGCATCCTGACCTCTCTTAGCTCACTGGCGCGCGACCACCGCGTGCGACTGGACCGGGTGCTGGTGCTGCGCACCGGTTCGGATTACACGGTGCCGGCTGCCGGGGAAACGGTCACGCGGTTACTGGCCAGTGAGGCGGCCGAGGATGCCGCCCTGTCGGCCTACGTGCCCGCACTTGAGGCCGCCTATCGGGTGGGAAGTCCGGTAGTGAACGAGATCGTGGGCAATTGGCCCAAGTATGCGCAGCAGACACCGGCGGCGAAATGACGGATGCGGGAGTGATGCTTTGAAAAAGTGCGCCAGAGTCGATGGCGCACCACAACGGGGCCCCGGCTTGACACGCAGCGCTCGCTGCTTGCTAGCATCGATCAACTAATACTTGACCGGGGGTGTCCTGTGACTTTGCGCAATCGTTTGCTGATCATTGCGTCCCTCTGGCTGTGCACTGCCCTTGGCGTTGCTCAGGCACAACAAAGCAGCGTCGCGGGAGCCACGTCCTCGGCCCCCGTTGCCACCAAGTCCATCTCCGCCGCGACCACCAGCGGTGACATGGAAGAGGTCGTGGTCAACGGCATCAAGCGCGGCGATCTCATCATGCCGACCACGGTCACCTCGGACTCGGCCTACGGCCTGGATCTTGGAGTGATGGACACGCCGCGCAACAACACGGTGCTGTCCAAAGTGCAGATCGATGCCCTCAACGTGCAGAACCCGGGCGGATTTTCCGCCCTGACCTCCAGCGCCTATTCGGACGCCTCCTTCGGCCAGCCGAATGTGCCGCGCATCCGCGGCCAGCTTGCGGACGTGTTCTTCAACGGCATGCGCGACAGCTTCACGCTCAATGGCTACGGCGCGCCGATGAGCTTCGTGATGGTGGACTCCATCGACATCGTCAAGGGGCCGGCGAGCGTGCAGGGCGGGGCCGGGGCCGGCGTGGGTGGCTCGATCGACATCACCACCAAGGTGCCCTCGAGCACCAATTTTTCGGCCATGTTCGATACCGAGTTCGACACCCAGCAGAAACGCATCGTGGGCTTCGACGTGGGCGGCCCGCTGTCCTCGAATGTCGCCGGGCGCGTGAGCTTCATCAGCAACGACAGCGGCAGCTACTACTACGACATGTTCTTTCACCAGCAACAGGTCTATGCGGTGCTGGTGGACCAGATCACTTCAAACTATACGATCTCGGTCAACGGCAGCTTCGTCGACACCCAGTACCGGGAGAACGATGGTATCAACCGCCTCAACCAGGGGCTCATCAACAATGGCACCTATCTCACCGGTGCTCCGCCGCTGGATGAGGTCGAAGGTTATGGAACCCTGGTGGATCTGACCGGAAGCACCCGGCTCAATGAACGAACCATCATCGATGAACCGGACGGCACGGGCGCGCATTCCCAGCATGCCATGCTGCAGGCGATCCAGACCTATCGGGTCAACGACAATTTCTCGATCGTGAACAATACGTTCTACGACTACATGAACCGCTACAACCAGACCGAGGATTATTACGCCGATACCGCCATCGGCAGCTACACGGTGGAAAACAAGACCGACTTCAAGTTCAATTTCAACCTCGGAGCGGTGGCCAATCAGGTCGACACCGGCTTCACCTACCGCTACGCGCATGTTCTGGACATCCAGAACTATGTGAACGAGCCGGTGAGCGTGTTCGACCTGTCCCAGGATCCGAGCACCTGGATATTCCCCGCGGCCAATCAGGATCCCTCCGGCGGCGCCATCCTCTACAACGCAGCCTTCGGCCATCAACAGTACGGTGTCGCGGCCAGCAATTTCATCACGCCGAACACTTCGGTGGATTCGAACCTGCAGGACGCCGCGGTGTTTCTCGAGCATCGGCTGCAGTTCTCGTCGCAGTGGAGCATGCTCTACGGTCTGCGCGCTGATGCCGTGCAGCTGAACGACTCGGACCCGCTCTACTATCAGGTTCTCGCCGACCCGATTGCGAGCGGCTTCATGAATGGTGATCCCCCGACGCAACACACTGCCTGGTATGGCCTCTACAACGGCAACGTCAGTGTGGTCTATGCGCCTACCTCGTGGATTTCCAGCTACCTCACGTACAACAAGGCCCAGTACGTGGACGCCAATGACAACGACGGCTCGATCGCGACCCTGGGGCTGGATCCGACCACTCAACTGCGGCAAAAAACACTGCTGGAGGAAGGCGGCCTGAAGCTGGATCTGCTGGGCAAGGCGCTGTTCTTGTCGATGGCGGGATTCAAGCAGGAGCGCACCGTTCCGACCGGCCAGGGCGGCATGGTGCAGTCCAAGGCGCACATCACCGGCGGCGAGGTCGAATTGAACTTCCAGCCCAACTCACGCTTTTTCGCCACGGCCAGCTACTCGTATCTGCACACCACGCTGGACACGCCGGCAGGTTTCTGGAACTTCCCGGCCCAACCCGGCATCAACATTGATGGCGCCGGTGGCTCAATCGCGTATGAGCCGGGTCAGACTTTCCAGGATCCGGGCGTGCCCGAGCACCTCTTCAACGCGCTGGTGAACTATAAATTGGACAATGGCCTGGGCTTCCAGGCGAACGTGCAGGTGACCGGTCCCATCCAGACGACGCAGGCGGGCGCGGTGGATGTCGCCGCAACCGAGCAAAACCTGCTCAATAATTTCGGCCCCGGCTCCTTCATCGGATATTCCGCCGCGACCGCGCTGGCTGCCCTGCCCCCCTCCATTGCGGCCACCGGCTACTACCGGCCGCCGACGATTCCCTGGCAGTACAGCATCAACGCCGGAGTGTTCTACAACTTCCTGCAGCACTACACGGTGAAGTTCGAGATCTACAACCTCACCAACGAGCGCAATCTGCAGAATGACTATTCGTTCTACGGCAATGATTTCCTGACCGTGATTCCGCCGCGCAGTTACGACCTGACATTCACTGCCAAACTGTAGTTTGCGTTCGCGTCGCCAATGTCGCTAGCATTCAGCGCATGGGCGACCTCACGAGTGAGCGCGGCTTCCGCGGGACCTTCCTGCACGCGCCGCAGCGTGGCCAACTGCAATGTCTGAAGGACACTCTCATAGTCGTCGCGGCCGATGGCGCGATCAGCGCCATCGGCCCTGCCGAATCGGCTGATGGCCGCGCCGCGGCTGCGAGGCTGGCCCAAGGCGGCCGGCTGGTGGCGCTGGGGCCGCAGCACTTTGTTCTGCCGGGCATGGTGGATCTGCATGTTCATGCGCCGCAATGGCCGCAGGTGGGGGCGGCGCTGGACCTGCCGCTTGAGGATTGGCTGCAGAAGTTCACTTTCCCGTTGGAATCACGCTACGCGGATCCGGCCTTCGCGGTAGCGGTGTATGAGTCGCTGGTCGCCAACCTGCTGGCCAATGGCACCACCACCGCCCTGTACTTTGCGACCCTTCATCTGCAGGCGACCAAGGCGCTCGCCGACATCTGTCTGCGCCGCTCGCAGCGCGCCCTCATCGGGCGGGTGGCGATGGACAACCCGGATCAGTGTCCTGAGTTCTATCGCGATGCCTCGGCCGGGGTCGCCACCCGCGAGACTCGCGAGTTCATCCGCTATGTGCAGGCGCTCCCCGGCAGCGAGGGCCTGATTTTGCCGGTGATCACGCCGCGGTTCATTCCCTCCTGCACCGACGAGCTGCTGGGCGGCCTGGGGACACTGGCGCGGGAAACCGGCTGCCATGTGCAGACGCATTGTTCGGAGAGCGACTGGCAGCACCGCTACGTGCTGGAGCGTTGTGGGCGCACGGACACGGCGGCGCTGGATTCCTTTGGGCTGCTGGGCCGGCGCACGGTGCTGGCGCACGGCAATTTCGTGGACGATGCCGACGCTGCGCTCATCCGCGAGCGCGGCGCGGGCATCGCGCACTGCCCCTTGTCCAATGTGTATTTTTCGGACGCGGTGTTTCCGCTGCGACGCATATTGGACGCGGGCGTGCATGTGGGACTGGGGACGGATATCGCCGGGGGCGCCAGCCCGTCGCTGCTGGAGAATGCCAGGCAGGCCATCACCAGTTCGCGGCTGCTGGAATCCGGCGTGGATGCGCGCCTTCAGCGTCAGCAGCGGCGCCAGCCTGGCTCGCGCATTGATGCGCTGACGGCATTCTGGCTGGCGACGGCGGGTGGCGGCATCGCCCTGGATCTGCCTGTAGGGGTGTTTGCGCCGGGCTACCAGTTCGATGCCTGTGTGCTGGACGTGAGTGCACCACAGGGCAATCTTCGGATTGGCGCAGATGAGCCGCCCGAAACCGTGTTGCAGAAGCTGATCTATGGCGCCGCCCGCGCCAATATCAGCCAGGTTTGGGTGGCAAACAGGCGGGTCGTATGAGCCAATCTTGCGTAACCGTGCACATGGCGGCGAGTCTTGATGGCTTCATCGCCCGGAAGGATGGGCGCGTCGAGTGGCTCGAGACCGCCGACGAATTCGCAGGCGGGGACAGCCTGGATCCGGCATACATCGAGGCCTTTCTCAAGACCATCGACTGTTACGTGATGGGGTCGCGAACCTACGAGACCGCACTGGGTTTTGAAGCCAAGGGCCTCGGCTGGGCCTACGGCGACAAACCCACTTTCGTCCTCACCCATCGCGAACTGCCGCGCACGCGCCAGACGGTACAGTTCTACTCAGGGGATCTGGCCCTGCTCGTGAACGCGCAGCTGCGGCCCCGCTTCCACAGTATCTGGATCGTAGGCGGCGGGGTGGTGTCAGGCGCCTGCCTGCAGCTGGGGCTGGCCGATGAACTGCGCTATTCGATCCTGCCCATCCTGATCGGCGAGGGTATCCCGTTCTTCGAGAATCTCCAGCGCGACATCCCTCTGCATCTGACCGAGGTCAAGGCCTACCAGAGTGGCATGGTGGGGCTACGTTACGAAGTTCGGGGACGTTGAGCCAGGGCGTCGATTTTTCCGACCCAGTGCTGCTTGCTGGCAGGCTCGAGGAACGAGGCCTGGATGGAATTGCGGGCCAGCTGCGCCAGCTGCGCATGCGACAGTGACAGGGCCTCGGCCACCGCCAGGAAATTCTCCTGCAGATAGCCGCCAAAATAGGCCGGGTCATCCGAATTCACCGTGACGCACAGGCCCTGCTCAAGAAGGGTCTTGAGGTTGTGGTCGGAGAGTTTGTCGAAGACCCGCAGCCGCACATTGGACAGCGGACACACCGTCAATGGCACGCGCTCCCGCGCCAGGCGCGCGACCAGCGCCGGATCCTCCACGCAGCGCACCCCATGGTCGATGCGCTGTACGTGCAACAGATCGAGCGCCTGCTCGATATAGGCCGGCGGTCCCTCCTCACCGGCATGGGCAACGGCCAGCAGCCCGAGACTGCGGGCGCGCGCAAACACCGCGGCGAATTTTGACGGCGGGTGGCCCGCCTCGGAGGAATCCAGCCCCACCGCCGCCAGACTGTCGCGCCAGGGCAGGGCCTGGTCCAGGGTCTGCATCGCATCCTCGGCGGACAGGTGACGCAGGAAGCACAGGATCAGCCGATGGGTGATTCCGCTGTGCGCCTGCGCTTCCTGCAGGGCCTGGGTCATGCCCGCCATCACCACCCCGAGGGGCACCCCGCGGGAGGTATGGGCCTGGGGATCAAAGAAGATCTCGGTATGAACGATGCCATCCGCATGCGCCCGCTGCAGGTAGGCGCGGGTCATGGCGTGGAAGTCGGCCGGCTCCCGCAGCACGTTGGTGCCCGAATAATAGATGTCGAGGAAGGACTGCAGGTCAGCGAAGCGGTACGCGGCCCGCAGTTCGGCAACGCTGCGGTAAGGCAGTCGGATGCCGTGTTTCGCGGCCAACGCGAAGACCAGTTCAGGCTCCAGCGTGCCCTCTATGTGCACATGCAGTTCTGCCTTGGGCAATGCCCTGATGAAGTCGGCCGTGGAGAGAGCCATGGTCCCATGATTGCATACGCATCGGCATTGTCGTTAGCATCAACCATGGGCGAACTGACAACACATGTTCTGGACATAAGCGTGGGACTGCCCGCCGCGGGCCTGCGCATCGAACTGCATGAGCGTGCGCCGGAGGGTCTGCGGCTGCTGACCAAGGGCGCCACCGGAGCCGATGGCCGCCTGGGGGCGCCACTGCTGTCCGGGGCCCATTTCAAACCCGGCAGTTATCTGCTGACATTCCATACCGCCGAGTACTTCCGGGCACGGGGTGTATCGCTGTCGCAACCGGCATTCATCGAGTACGCCGCGATCCAGATCGGGCTTGCCTCACCGGACCAGCACTACCATGTCCCCCTGCTGATCACACCCTGGAGCTACTCCGTGTATCGGGGCGGATAGCAGCCATGAACACCGGTGCCGCAGCGCCCGCCAGCGAAGTCCGTTTTGTTCTGAACGGTCAATTGGTGTGCGAGCCGGCCGTGCCGTGCACCATGACGGTGCTGGAATATCTGCGCGAGGTGCGCGGGCAGACGGGTACCAAGGAAGGCTGCGCGGAGGGTGACTGCGGTGCCTGTACGGTAGTGGAGGGCGTGCTCGCAGCCGACGGCAGTCATATCCGCTACCGCGCCATCAATTCCTGCATTCGTTTCATGCCCAGCGTGGACGGCCATGAACTGGTGACCGTGGAGGGTCTGCGCGGCCCGGATGGCAGCCTGCATCCGGTGCAGCAGGCCATGGTCGATCAGCATGGCTCGCAGTGCGGCTTCTGCACTCCGGGCTTCGTGATGTCGCTGTTCGCGCTGTATCTGGAAGGTCAGGCGGCGACCCGTGAGCGGGTGATCCACGCGCTGTCCGGGAATCTGTGCCGTTGCACCGGCTATCGCCCCATCATCGATGCGGGCACTACCATGCATGAGTACCCCCCGCCCATGCAGTGGTCCAGTGCCGCGGCGCGCAGCGCCACCGGCCGGGCGGCGCTCCGCGCCCTCGCGCGCCATGAGCCCCTGCGCCTGCCGGGATTCTATGCACCGCGAACCGAACAACAGCTGGCCCAGGAACTTCTGCAGCAGCCCCAGTCGCTGATCCTGGCCGGTGGCACCGATGTGGGTCTTTGGGTCACCAAGCAGCTTCGGGATCTGCCGCCAATCGTCTACCTCGGTGCGGTACAGTCACTGCAGCGCATCGACACGGACGCACAGGGCCTGCGGATCGGCGCCGCCGTGTCATTGACCGATGCCTGGCAGGCCCTGGTGACGCATTGGCCTTCATTGCAGGAAGTCGCCGACCGCTTTGGCTCCCCTCCGGTGCGCAACAGCGGCACTCTGTGCGGCAATCTCGCCAACGGTTCACCCATCGGCGATGGCTTGCCGACGCTGATCGCGCTGGGTGCTGAAATCGAACTGCGCCACGGCCAGCGTACGCGGCGGCTGGCGCTGGAGAAGTTCTATCTCGGCTACCAGAAAAAGGACCTCACGCCCGGTGAGTTCGTGGTGGCGGTGAGGGTGCCACGCCCGCTGCCCGAGGCACGGGTGCGGGTCTTCAAGCTTGCCAAGCGCATCGACCAGGATATCTCCTCGGTGTGCCTGGCCTGCGCCATCAGCGTCGAGGCGGGCCGCATCACGACCGCGCGCGTGGCTCTGGGTGGCATGGCGGCGGTGGCGGCGCGGGCACCGGCTGCCGAGCGCATCCTCAGCGGCGCGCCCTGGTCGCGCGCCAGCTTCGAGGCCGCGGCGCTGAGCCTGGCGCAGGACTTCAAGCCGCTGTCGGACATGCGTGCCAGCAGTGACTATCGCATGACCGGCGCGGCCAACCTGCTGCGGCGTTTTTTCCTTTCCTACGAGCCTGATGCGCTCACGCGCCTGGCCGAGGTGCGGGTATGAGCGCCGAATCCGCGCCACCTCACGACAGCGCACACCTGCATGTCAGTGGCGGCGCGCCCTACACGGACGATATCGCGTTGCCGGCCAACACGCTGCACGGCGCCTTTGGCATGAGCAGCATCGCCCATGGGCGGGTGACCCGCATGGACCTGGCGCCGGTGCTGGCCGCCCCCGGAGTGGTGGCGGTTTTCGCCGCGCAGGATGTCCCGGGCGAGAACAACTACGGCGCCGCCGTCCATGATGATCCGATCTTTGCACCGGGCCTGGTGCAGCACGTCGGCCAGCCGCTGTTCGCGGTTGCGGCCGGCAGCTATCAGCTGGCGCGGCGGGCCGCGCGCCGTGCCGTGGTCGAATACCAGGCGCTGCCTGCGATCCTGGAGATACGCGCAGCCGTGGCGGCGAAGAGTTTCGTGCTGCCCAGCACCGCCCTGACGCGGGGCCGGCCGCAGGAGGCCCTGGCGCGCTCCCCGCACCGCCTCAGCGGTTCCTTCGCGGTGGGCGGACAAGATCATTTCTACCTGGAAGGCCAGGTGGCGGCCGCCATCCCGCAGGAGGACGGCGGCATGCTGGTGCACAGCTCCACCCAGCATCCCACCGAAGTGCAGCAGATCATCGCGCACGCGCTGAAGGTGCCCGCCCACCGGGTCACCGTGCAGTGCCGGCGCATGGGGGGTGGCTTTGGCGGCAAGGAAACCCAGCCGGCGCTGATTGCGGCGGCTGCCGCGGTCATGGCGCGCGCCACGGCACGAGCGGTCAAGCTGCGCTTGGACCGCGACGTCGACATGCAGATGACCGGCAAGCGGCACGACTTCGTGGCCGACTACAGCGTGGGGTTCGATGAATCGGGGCGGATACTGGGGCTGTCCCTGACGCTTGCCTCGCGCTGCGGGTATTCGGCGGATCTGTCCGGTCCGGTCAATGACCGGGCCGTGCTGCATGTGGATAACGCCTACTACCTGGAGAATGTGGAGATCCTCTGCCATCGCTGCAAGACCAACACCGTATCCAACACGGCATTTCGCGGCTTCGGCGGTCCGCAGGGCATGCTGATGATCGAGCAGATCCTGGATCTGATGGCGAGCTACCTGCACATCGATCCCCTGCAGGTACGGCGGCGGAATTTCTATGACGAGGAAAGCCGCAATGTCACCCCCTACGGGCAGATCGTGCTGGGCAATCGCACCCTGCCCATCGTCGATGAGCTGGTGCGCAGCGCCGACTATCACGAGCGCCGAGCGCAGATTGCGCAATGGAATGCCAGCCAGCCGCACATCCGGCGCGGACTGGCACTGAGCCCGGTGAAGTTCGGCATCTCATTCACCGCCACGCATTTCAACCAGGCCGGCGCCCTGGTTCATGTGTATACCGACGGCTCCGTGCTGCTCAACCATGGGGGCACGGAGATGGGGCAGGGACTGTTCACCAAGGTGGCACAGGTGGTGGCCCATGAGTTGGCAGTGCCCCTGTCGGCGATCCGGGTTTCCACCACCGATACCTCCAAGGTGCCCAACACCTCCGCCACCGCGGCCTCCTCGGGTGCGGACCTGAACGGCAAGGCGGCGCAGGCGGCCGCCCAGAGCATTCGCCAGCGCCTGGTGCAGTTTGCCTGCGAGCACTTCAAGGTTGCGCCCGCGGACATCCACTTCGCCGAGGGACAGGTGCAGATCGGTGAGCAGCGGCTGAGCTTCGCCCAGCTGGTGCAGCAGGCTCAGCGCGCCCGCGTGTCGCTGTCATCCACGGGCTACTACCGCACGCCGCGCATCCGCTGGGACAACTCCACCATGACCGGGCAGCCGTTTTTCTATTTCGCCTTCGGGGCGGCCATCAGCGAGGTCGCCATCGATACCCTCACCGGCGAGACCCGCCTGCTGCGCGTGGACATACTCCACGATGTGGGCAAGTCACTGAATCCCGCCATCGACATGGGGCAGATCGAGGGGGGGTTCCTGCAGGGCGTGGGTTGGCTGACCAGCGAGGAGCTGTGGTGGGATGGCGAGGGACGTTTGCGCACCCACGCGCCCTCCACCTACAAGATTCCCGCCGTCAGCGACTGGCCGACGGTTGCCAATGTCCGCCTGTTCGAGGGTCACCCCAATCACGAGGAGACCATCTACCAGTCCAAGGCCGTCGGTGAACCGCCCCTGATGCTGGCGATTTCGACGCTGCTGGCGATCCGCAACGCCGTGGCCAGCTGCGGGCCCGAGCGCGCCAGGGTGGAACTGACGGCGCCGGCAACGCCCGAGGCGGTGCTGCGCGCCATTGCCGCCATCCGTACATGAGCGCCGGTCCGCAAACCTGGGTTCCGACCGTGATCCAGCGCCTGTCACGGGTGCCGGCGGTGGTGCGGGTGGTGGTGGCCCAGGTACAAGGCTCCACGCCGCGCGAGCCCGGTGCCTACATGCTGGTGGATGCGGCCGGATCAACCGGAACCATCGGCGGGGGTCGCCTGGAATGGGAGGCGCTGGAGGCGGCCCGGGAAATGCTGCAGCAGGGCACGCGCGGCGCGCGTCTCATGAACCGGGTGCTGGGCATCGATCTGGGGCAATGTTGCGGCGGTGTCATTGCCGTGTGGCTGGAGTGCTTTCCCCAGGATTGCCTGGCGCAGCTGCGGGCCCTGGAACCGTGCCTGGCAGAGGGCCCGGTGGTGCTGGCCACGGCGGCATCGGCCAAGGGCGTGCAGCACACCATCAGCCGTGGCAGCGCTGCCGATGCCACTGCGGCGGCTTTGTTGGATCTGCCGCGTGCGCGCGCCGCACCGCAGGTGCGGCGCACGGCAGAAGGGGAGATCACCTTCGTGGAGCGCCTGGATGAGGAGTACCCGGCGGTGTGGTTGTTTGGCGCCGGACATGTGGGTCAGGCGCTGGCCGGCATGCTGCTGCAGCTGCCGCTGCGGCTGCTGTGGCAGGATTCGCGCCCGGGACAGCTCCCGGCCGCGGCGGCCGAGTATTCCAGGATGCTGCCCGCCGCGGCGCTGGTCAGAGCCGTGGCCGAGGCGGCGCCGGGCACGCACTTTCTGGTGATGACCCACGATCATGCGCTCGACTATGAGCTGTGCCGCGCGGTGCTGATGCGCGCGGATGCCGCGTGGCTGGGACTGATCGGTTCGCAGAGCAAGGCTGCCCGGTTCCGATCGCGCCTGCGGCGCGACGGATTTGGCGCCCCGATCATCGAACAGCTGACCTGTCCGATCGGCGTGACGGGCATCAAGAGCAAGTGGCCGGCGGCGATCGCCGTGGCGATCGCCGCGCAGCTCATGCAGATCCTCTCGCAACCGGCCGCTGAGGCGGCCGACGCCGTGGCCGGTTCGGGGCCGATCGCACCCTGCACGGCCGGCGAGTGCGCGCAGTGCGGCCGGCACGAACCTCTGACGCAAGGAACCGTGGTGACCCAGACGTGAGCGGATACTTGCTGGACTGGGGGAACCTGCTGATCCGTTGGATACACATCGTCACCGGCATCGCATGGATCGGCTCCTCGTTTTATTTTGTATGGCTGGACAATCATCTTCAGCCACCCGAGCGTCCCGATGGTGATACCGGGGTCGCGGGCGAACTGTGGGCCGTGCATGGCGGAGGCTTCTACCGGGCACGCAAGTATCAGGTGGCGCCCGCAGTCCTGCCACGCACCCTGCACTGGTTCTACTGGGAGGCCTACAGCACCTGGATGTCGGGCATGGCGCTGCTGGGGCTGCTGTATTTCCTGCAGGCCGATGCCTACCTGATCGATCCTGCGGTACGGGTGCTGTCCCAGGGCGCGGCGGTCGGCATTGCCCTGGGTGTGCTGGTGGGCAGCTGGCTCATCTACGACACCCTGTGCCGGTCAAAACTCGGGCGCAGCAACCGCAAGCTGACCGTCGCCGTCGCGCTGCTGGCGTGTCTGCTGGCCTGGGGCCTGTGCGCGCTGTTCAGTGGTCGCGGCGCCTTCATCATGTTCGGCGCCGCGCTCGGCACCATCATGGTGGCGAATGTATTTTTCGTGATCATCCCGGGTCAGCGCGAGCTGGTGCTGGCGCGCCAGCAGGGCCGTGAGGTGGATCCCGCGCCGGGGCTGCGCGGCAAGCAGCGCTCGGTGCACAACACCTATTTCACCCTGCCGGTGCTGTTCGTGATGATCAGCAACCACTTCGCGATGACCTACGGCGCGCATTTCAACTGGCTGGTGCTCATTGCACTGAGCTTCGCCGGGGTGTGCATCCGCGCCTGGTTCGTCGCGCGGCACAAGCCCGAGGGGCGACGCGGCTTCGCTTCGCTGCTGCCGCTGTTCATGGGCCTTCTGGCCCTGATCATCGTCATCATCGGACTGTATCCGGATGCCCCGGCCAGCAGCCTTGCCGGGCCCGTCAGCGCTGCGCAGGCCCAGAGCATCCTGCAGCGGCGCTGCGTGCCCTGTCATTCGCGCAGCCCCACGCAGCCCGGTTTCAGTGCGCCGCCCAATGGCATCGTGCTCAATTCGCCGCAGCAGGTGCGCGCGCATCGCGACGAGGTTGCCAAGCAGCTCACCCTGCGCACCATGCCGCTGGGCAATGTGACGGGCATGACCGATGTGGAGCGGGCGCGACTGCTGCAGTGGCTGGTGCAGGGTGGCAGGAGCTAGCCATGCTCACCATTGAGACACTCAATGCCATGTCGGTGCCGGAGTTCACCGGCGCGCTGGGGGCGATTTTCGAGCATTCCCCCTGGGTGGCGCAGCGCGTGGCGCCGCTGCGCCCGTTCGGCGATCCTCAGGCGCTGCATCAGGCCATGTGCCAGCAGGTGGCGCAGGCCAGCAGGGCGGAGCAGCACGCTCTGATCCTGGCGCATCCGAAACTCGGCGCCCGCGGGCGCCAGCGCGCGCAGCTCACGCAGGCCTCGGCGCAGGAGCAGAGCCGCGCCGGCCTGGATGCCTGCAGCGATGCGGAATTTGCCGAGTTGCTGCGTCTGAACGAGCTGTATATGGCGCGCTTCGCCATGCCCTTCATACTGGCCGTTCGCGGTCACACCCCGGAGTCGATTCTTGCCTCGCTGCGCCAGCGGCTGGACCACGACCCGGCCGCCGAGCATGCCATGGCGTTGCAACAAATCTATCGCATCGCCGGATTCAGGCTGAATGATTTGGTAGATTCAGGACAGCCGTTCTAAGGAATCAACGCTCAATGCTGCAGCGTCTGTTTGGACTTACGGAGCGTGGAACCTCGGTGCGAACCGAGATCCTCGCCGGCTTCACCACGTTCATCACCATGGCGTACATCGTCGTGGTCAATCCCCTGATCCTGGGTGATGCGGGCATGCCCATCGCCGGGGTCGCCGTGGCCACCTGCGTGGCGGCGGGCTTTGGCTGCATCCTGATGGGCCTGCTGTCCAACTACCCGCTGGCACTGGCGCCGGGCATGGGGCTGAACGCCTATTTCACCTATACGGTGGTCAAGGGCATGGGTATTCCGTGGCAGACGGCGCTGGGGTGCGTGTTTCTGTCCGGTTGCGCCTTTGCGCTGCTGACCGCGGCCGGGGTCCGCAAGGTCATCATCAGTTCCCTGCCGCGCTCGCTGTTTGCCGCCGTCGGCGGCGGCATTGGCCTCTTCATCGCCTTCATCGGGCTGAAGGATGCCGGCATCATCGTCGCCGATCCGGGTACCACCGTCGCGCTGGGGCACCTGACGACCCCGACCGCGGCGGTGTCGCTGCTGGGGCTGCTGGTGATCGCCGCGCTGCAGACGCTCGGGGTACGCGGTTACATGCTGATCGGCATCCTGGTCACGGCGGCGGTGGCGTGGCTGGTGGGGCTGGCGCACTTCACGCCCGGGCATTTCAACCTGCACGACCTGGCCGGGACGGCCTTCAAACTCAACATTCCCGCGGCCTTGAATCTCAAGGGCGGGGTCGGCCTGTCGGTGATCGAAATCATCTTCGTGTTCCTGTTCGTGGACATGTTCGACAATGTCGGAACGCTGGTGGCGGTGACGCGGCGCGCGGGCCTGGTGGCACCCGATGGCACCATTCCACGCCTGAACCGCATCCTCGCGGCCGATTCGGCCTCGATGTTTGTCGGTGCGCTGGCGGGCACCAGCCCGGTGACCAGCTACATCGAGAGTGCGGCAGGCGTGGCGGCCGGAGGTCGTACCGGCCTCACCAGCGTGGTGGTCGGCATTCTGTTTCTGGCAACCCTGATCATTGCGCCGGTGGTGCAGGCCATTCCGGCGGCGGCCACGGCGCCGGCGCTGGTCCTGGTGGGGGCGCTGATGATGGGGGCGCTGGCGGAAATCGAATGGTCGGACCCGGGCCAGGCCATCCCGGCCTTTCTCACCGTGGTCATCACGCCGCTGAGCTACTCGATCACCAACGGGCTGGCCTTTGGCATCACCAGCTACGCGCTCCTGAAACTGATTCGCGGCCAGGCACGACTGTCCGACTGGCTGGTATTCCTGCTGGCCGCACTGTGCGTGGTGCGCTTCGTCTACCTGTCCTAGCCCGACAGCAAATCGGCCAAGGCCAGGGCGATGACCTGCGTGGCCTTGCGCAGGTCCTCGAGCACCAGTTTCTCATCGGCACGATGGCCGTTGGCCTCCAGCAGGGTGCGCGGGCCTGCGCCATACAGCACCGTCGGAATGCCCTGCTCGGTGTACAGACGCGCGTCGGTGTAGATGGGCACGCCATTGGTCGGTATGTCCTCGCCCAGGATCTGTCGCGCATGCCGCTGCAGCGCGGCCACCAGTTTTTCCTGCCCGGCAACCGGAACGAAGGGGCGCGCCAGGAGTATGCGGCGCACGCTCAGCCTGATGCCGGGCAGGGCATCGCCCTGCTGCTGCAACCACTGGGTCAGGTCGTGCTCGACCTTTTCCGGGGACTCCTCCGGGATGATGCGACGGTCGATCCGCAGCGTCACCACATCGGGTACCACGTTGGTATTGATGCCGCCCTTGATCAGGCCCACGACCAGCGTCGGGTGATCAATGCCGGGAATGCCCGAGTGCGTCCCGGCGTAGGTTTTGCGCAGCTCGTACAAGCCGCTCAGAACCCGGGTTGCGGCCTCCAGCGCATCCACTCCGGTGTCGGGTCGTGCGGCATGGGCCGATCGGCCCTCGATGCGCACTTCCAGGTGCAGGCAGCCATTGTGCGCCACCACGACGCTGTAGCTGAAGCCCGCGCTGATTGCGTAATCGGGTTTGGAAAGGCCCTGCGCGAGCAGCCATGCGGGTCCGATCAGGCCGCCGGCTTCCTCGTCGTAGGTGATATGCAGTTCCACCGTGCCACGCAACGCGGCGCCGCTCAACTGCAGTGCCCGCAGCGCAAAGGCGTAGGTGGCGATGTCCGACTTGGAGACCGCGACGCCGCGTCCATACATGACGCCCTCACGGATCTCCGCGCCGTACGGATCGGTGGTCCAACCGGCGCCGGGCTGCACCACATCCCCGTGGGCATTGAGCGCAATGGTGGGGCCGTCACCGAAGCGCCGGCGCACCACCAGGTTGGTGGCGCTGAGCATGCCATGGGCCTGCACCTGCGCCGCGGGCACGGGGTGGCGCTGCACCGTGAAGCCCAGCGCCTCGAGCAGCTGCGCGGTCCGTTGCGCATGCGCGGCGCAGTCCCCCGGAGGATTGTCCGAGGGCACTCGCACCAGTTCGGCCAGGAATTTCACCTGCTCGGGGAACGCAGCGTCGATGAGTGGGATCAAAGCGGGTTTGGCAATCATGGTGGTCCGGATTGTCGTTCCCCCGCGTCCTGCCCACAAGCTACACTGGCTCATGGCCGCAAGTAATTATCCCCGCGATCTGATCGGGTACGGTGCGCAGCCCCCCAGTCCGCGCTGGCCGCAAAGCGCGCGCATCGCGGTGCAGTTCGTCCTCAACTACGAGGAAGGTGGCGAGGCCAGCATCCTGCACGGCGATGACCACGCGGAGAGCTATCTGCATGAAGTGGTGGGCACGGCGCCCCTGGCGCAGGCGCGCAATCTGCAGGTGGAGTCCGTGTACGAGTATGGCAGCCGCGCCGGGGTGTGGCGGGTGCTGCGCCTGGCGCAGGAATTCGGCATCCCCCTGACCATTTTCGCCGTGGCCATGGCCCTGGAACGGCACCCGGCGCTGGCGCGCGAACTGGTGGGCCTGGGGCATGAGATCGCCTGTCACGGCTGGCGCTGGATCGACTATCAGAACGTGCCCGAGGACGAGGAGCGCGCCGACATGCGCCGCGCCATCGAAGTGCTGACGCGGGTCACCGGATCGCGTCCCCTGGGCTGGTATACCGGGCGCCTGAGCCCCAACACCCGCAGGCTGGTGGTCGAGGAGGGCGGCTTCCTCTACGACGCCGATGCCTACAATGACGACCTGCCGTATTGGGTCAGCCAATCCGGACGCCAGCACCTGGTGGTGCCCTATACCCTGGACGTGAACGACATGAAGTTCGGCACGGCCCAGGGGTTCAACCAGGGGGAGGATTTCTTCATTTATGCGCGCGATGCCTTCGATGCGCTGTACGCGGAAGGCGCCACGGCGCCGAAGATGATGTCGATCGGCCTGCACACCCGTCTGATCGGCCGGCCCGGACGCATCCTCGCCCTGCGCAAGCTGTTCGCGCACATGAGAGCCCAACGCGATGTGTGGTTCTGCCGCCGCATCGACATCGCACGCCATTGGATCGAGCACCACTCCCCGCCATGAACCCGCCACAGGCCGCCGCCCGCATCATGCAGCGCCTGGAGGCGCTGGCGGCGCTGAGCTGCGATCCGCCGCGCCTCACGCGGGTGTTCCTGTCCGAGGAACACCGGCGCGCCAATGAACTGGTGGCCGGGTGGATGAGCGAGGCCGGCCTGCGCGCCCGCGTGGACGCCATGGGCAATATTGTCGGCCGCGTGGAGGGCAAGGCGCGCGGCCTGCCGGCCCTGATGCTGGGCTCGCACCTGGACACCGTGCGGGACGCCGGCCGCTATGACGGCATGCTGGGCGTGGTGACCGCCATCGAGTGTGCGCACCATATCGGCGCGGGCCTGCTGCCCTTCGCGCTGGAGGTGGTGGGCTTTGGCGATGAGGAAGGCGTGCGCTTCGGTTCGACGCTGCTGGGCAGCCGCGCCATCGCCGGCACCCTGGATCCGAAAGTCCTGCAGGCAACGGATCAGGACGGCATCAGCATCGCGGCCGCGCTGCGTAATTTCGGTCTGGATCCGCAGCGCGTCGCCACGGCGGCCCGACGCCGCGAGGAGCTGCTGGCCTACGTGGAACTGCACATCGAGCAGGGGCCGGTGCTGGAGCTGGCCGGACTGCCCGTGGGCTGCGTGACCTCGATCAATGGCGCCACCCGCCTGCTGGTGCGCATGCAGGGCGTGGCGGGCCATGCCGGCACCGTGCCGATGGCGGCGCGCCAGGACGCGCTGGCGGCCGCAGCGGAGGTGATCCTGGCGGTGGAACAACGCTGCGCACGCGAGGAACACCTGGTGGGCACCGTGGGACGTATCGAGGCCAGTCCGGGCGCGGTGAACGTCATCCCCGGTGAGTGCCGATTCACCATCGATGTGCGCGCCCCGGAGGATTCAAGGCGCCGCCTGGCGGTCGAGGACCTGCGCGCGGCGGTGGCGGAGGTCAGCGTGCGTCGCGGCATGCACACCGGCATCGAGCTGCTGCACGACTCGGTCGCGGCGCCCTGCGCGCCATGGCTGATGCAGCAGATCGATGCGGCCATCGCAGCCCAGGGCATCGCGCCGCAGCGCCTGCCCAGCGGCGCCGGTCACGATGCCATGGCCATGGCGGAAGTAACCGATACCGGGATGATCTTCGTGCGCTGTGGCGGTGGCATCAGCCACAACCCGGCCGAAAGCCTCACGGTGGAGGATGCGCAGATCGGCTTCGAGACGCTGTGCCGGTTCGTGCGCAACCTGGATCCGGCACGCCGACCGCTCAGCCCTGGTCCCTGACCGGCTCGAACTTCGCCTTGTTGATGCCTTTCTTGAAGGCTTCCTTGCCGCTGATCGCGCGCTGATCCAGCAGCTGCTGGATGGCACTGTCCATGGTGCGCATGCCGAACTGCCCTCCGGACTGCATGCTGTTCTCCAACTGATCGAGCTTGCCCTGGCGGATGAGGTTGGACGTGGCCGGGGTGTTGACCAGGATCTCCAGCGCCGCCACGCGCCCCTGCTTGTCGGCCCGCTGCAGCAGCTGCTGGGAGACCACCCCGCGCAGTGATGTCGAGAGCATGGTGCGCACATGCGACTGCTTGTCGGAGGGGAACACGTTCACCATGCGATCCACGGTCTGCGCGGCCCCGTTGGTGTGCAGCGTGCCCATCACCAGGATGCCCATTTCCGCGGCGGTCACCGCGATGCTCATGGTCTCAAGGTCGCGCAGCTCACCCACCAGGATCACATCAGGATCCTCGCGCAGGGCCGAGTGCAGGGCGGCGGAGAAGGTCGGCGCATGATGGCCCACTTCGCGCTGGCTGATCAGGCAGCTCTTGCGCTGATGGACGAACTCGATCGGATCCTCGATGGTCAGGATATGGCCCTGGACGCGCGTATTGATGTCATCGATCAATGCCGCAAGCGTGGTCGACTTGCCCGAGCCGGTCTTGCCCGTCACCAGGATCAGGCCCTGGGACTGGCGGCACATCTGCCGCACGGCCTCCGGCAGTTTCAGCTCATCCATGGTCAAGGCCTTGGAGGGAATGGCGCGGAACACTGCGCCCATGCCGTTCAGATGCCGCAGCACATTGACGCGGAAGCGTCCCTGCTCCCCCATGGTATAGGCGAAGTCGGCGCCTTCCTTGGTCTCGAAGCGGTCGACCGCGATCTTGGGCATGATCTCGTACAGCGCATCACGCACCACGGTCGGGTCGAGCTTCTCGGCGCGCAGCGGCATCAGATCGCCGTACTGACGGATACGCGGCGGATCACCGGCGATGAAGTGCAGATCGGAGCCGCGTTTTTCCAGGATTTCGTTCAGGTAGCTGTCGATGGCGGGCATGGCATTTATTCCGAAGGCAGGGTCGCGGTGCCGGTGAACTCGGCTTTCGGCAGCACACTGGTGTCGGTCACGAACTTCTGGAACAGGCTCTTGTTGGAGGCGTAGGCATAGGCGTCATCCGGGTCGATCTCGCGCGCACCGATGGCGGCCAGCAGCGCCTGATCCAGCACCTGCATGCCCGAGTCGCGTCCCATCTGCAGCTGGGTGAGGATCTGATGGCTCTGGTCGGTCTGGATCAGCTTGGCGATGGCCTTGGTCATGACCATGATTTCGCAGATGGCCCGGCGGCCCCGACCGTCGGTGGTCTTGCACAGAATCTGCGTCACCACCGCCAGCAGGCTCTGTGACAGGAAGCTCTTGGTCTGCTCGCGCTCCTCGACCGGCAGCGCGTCGATCACCCGATCGATGGTCTTCACCGCGCCGGTGGTGTGCAGGGTTCCCAGCACCAGGTGCCCGGTCTCCGCGGCCGTCATGGCCATGCGGATGGTTTCCGCGTCACGCATTTCACCCACCAGGATCACATCGGGGTCCTCGCGCATTGCGGCGCGCACGCCCTCGGCGAAGGTCGGAATGTGCGTGTGCAGTTCGCGCTGGATGACCTGGCTGTTCTTGCTGCGATGTACGAACTCGATGGGGTCCTCGAGGCTGATGATGTTCAATTTGCGGGTGTGGTTGAGGTGATCGATCATCGCCGCGAGCGTCGTTGACTTGCCGGTGCCGGTGGAGCCGGTCACCAGGATCATGCCCTGGTGATAGTCGCAGAGCTTGGTCACGATGGGCGGCAGCGCCAGCTTCTCAAGCGACGGCACTTCGGTGGGGATGGCGCGGAAGGTGGCGCCGACCCCGGTGTCCTTGCGATAGATATTGACGCGAAAGCGTCCGCCGTCGGCGGACACGTAGGAGAAATCCAGGTCGCTGCCGGTGGCGAAGTGTTCCGCCTGGGTACGCGTCAGGATCTCCGTCACATAGCCTTCCAGTTCCACCGCCCGCAGGTCGCGGAACTTGATGGGCAGAAGATCCCCGTGCATGCGCAGCATCGGCGGGACGCCCACCGCCAGGTGCACGTCCGAACAGCCCTGCTGCATACCGAGTTTCAGGAACGCGTCGATGCGCGCCACAGCCTACCCCTCGCGACCAACCAAAGGCCGAACCGGCCCCCTACGGTTTTGCCAAGTCTCAGTCACATAATCAATGGCTTGCGCCAGGAAATTTGACCTAACGCACGAAAGAAGGCGGGGAAAGCGCCGGATAGGCCCCTTTTCGGGAGCCAATCCTACATGAAGGATTCCAGGGCGCCGCGCAGCTCGTCCATGGACTGGAAGCGCTTGTTCTTGTCCACGGCCATGGCTTTCATGACCGCATCACTCAGGCCCTGGGGCAGGGCGCTGTTGATGTCCGCCGGCGGGCGGGCCCGGCCCTGGACGTGCTGATACATTACCGACATGTGGTCACCGCGCGCATAGGGCGGCACGCCGGTCAGCATCTCGTACAGGATGACGCCCTCGGCATAGATGTCGGCGCGCTCATCGACCTTCTTGCCCAGGATCTGCTCCGGGGCCATGTACTTGGGCGAGCCGATGACATAGCCGGTCTTGGTCAGCTGGGTGTCCCCTTCGCGATGCGCGGCCGCCACGCCGAAGTCCACGATCTTCAGCAGGCCATCCTGGTTGATCAGGACGTTGGCGGGCTTCAGATCCCGATGCACGATGCCCACCTGGTGGGCGACCGTCATGCCGGTGGCGATGTCGCAGCCGAACTGCAGGGCGCGGCGCAGTTCCATGGGCTTTTCGTTGACGATCTCCCCGCCCAGGGTGTGGGAGGGGAAATATTCCATGGAGATCGCATACAGGCCCTGGATGTACAGGAAATCGTAGATGCGGATGACGTTCTTGTGCGTGATCTTGCGCGAGTAACGCAGCTCGTGCACGAATCGCTTCATGACCTCTTCGTCTTCGGCGACGTTGGGGTTCAGGAATTTCAGAATGAGCCGCTCATCGACGACGGTGTCCTCCATCAGCAGCACGGTGCCGAAGGCGCCCTTGCCGATGCGATCGATGTATTTATAGCGCCCTTCAATGATGTCGCCGGTCTTGAGCGTCGTGATATCCAGCCGCGCCGGCTCGCCCTGCTTGCGCACCTTCTCCAGCGCCGCTTCGGGCAGTACCGTGGTACCGGAGGGACCGGAAGGGCCGGATGAGGCGGGCGGTCGCGGCGGGGAGCTGGCCGCGGCGCGCGCCACCTGGGCCGCCACCGAGGTCAGGGTTCCAGGCGCCGTCACGGGGCTGTTGCCGGTGCGGACATCCATCTCCGCCAGGGCCGCGGTGGCCAGGCGCGCTACGGTCTGATCATCCGAGCTGACCTGGGTCTGAAGGCCGGCGCGCACCTGCTCGGCCTGCCGGTCATCGGCGAGCTTCGCCAGCGCCTGGATGGCCTCGATACGGATCTCCCGTTCCGGCCGCGACAGCAGCGGCAGAATGGCATCGATCTGCTGGGCCTCGCCGAGCTTGCCCAGCGCGCGCACTACCACCGGCAGCGCCTTGGCGCTGCCGGTCTTGAGCATGTCCAACAGGCGCGGCAGGGCCCGCTTGCTGCCGATTT